>CAZXMW010000003.1:0-160462 GCA_964641415.1 uncultured Thermoanaerobaculia bacterium
GGCAACGGCAACGGCAACGGCAACGGCAACGGCAACGGCAACGGCAACGGCAACGAACAATCGTCCCCTGGGCCGCGAGTGTCAAGTCAGGCGCGCTGGCGGTTTCAAGCACCGCCCGGGTTCAAAACCGGATGCGGGTATCATCGCAGCATGAGCGAGAACATCGAGCACGGGGTCGACCGCGCCGCCGAGGCCATCGCCACCGCGGGCGCCCTCCTCGTCACCGCCGGCGCCGGGATCGGCGTTGACTCGGGGTTGCCGGATTTTCGCGGCAACGAGGGGTTCTGGCGTGCCTACCCCCCGCTACAGGGGCTCGGCATCGGGTTCATGGACATGGCCAACCCAATGTGGTTCCGGCGCGACCCCGAGCTGGCGTGGGGCTTCTACGGCCACCGGTTGGGGCTCTACCGAGGCACCGAGCCGCACGACGGCTTCCGGCTTCTGCGCGAGTGGGGTCAAGCGAAGCCGCACGGCGATTTCGTCTTCACCTCGAACGTCGACGGCCAGTTTCAGAAGGCCGGCTTCGACCGCGACCGGATCCTCGAGTGCCACGGCTCGATCCACCACCTCCAGTGTCTCGAGCACTGCGGCGACATCGTCCACGCAGACGGGGTCGAGGTCGTGGTCGACGAGGCGACCTTCCGCGCCGCCCCTCCCCTGCCCTCGTGCCCGCGCTGCAGCGCGCTCGCCCGGCCCAACGTCCTCATGTTCAACGACTGGGGATGGCTGCCCGAGCGCAGCGCGGAGCAGGAGCACCGATTCTCCGACTGGATCAGATCCCTCGGCGATGCCCGGCTCGTGATCGTGGAGATCGGCGCCGGCACCGCGGTGCCGACGGTGCGGATGACCTCCGAGCAGCTCGCTCGCCGCCCGGGCGCGACCCTGGTCCGCATCAACCTGCGAGAACCCCTGGTTCCGGACGATCACGTCGGCATCGCGCTCGGCGGGCTGGAAGCTCTCGGTCGCATCTTCGAGCAAATGTAGAGCTCGATTCGGCGAAAGCGACATCGTCTTCGAGAAGATCGACCACTCTCTTCAGAGAGCCCACGGTGGGTTGCAAAGGGTTGGCGTGACGCCTGGGCCGGGCACGGCGTTTGAGGATGTCGAAGAACCGGTCCTCGGTTCCGGTGAAGATCTCCCGACCGACATCGGACCGACGAGGCGAGCCGGGTTATGATTCTCGTTCGGAGGTGGATTCATGGCGCTTTGGCTGCTCAAGGGCGATCTCGACGCCGATGGCTGGAACACGCTGCGCAAAGACTATGAGGATGACAAGACCGACATCATCCATCTCGACCCCAAGGTCTGGGCCGTGGTCGATGCCGACGACGCGCCCGACGGCTACCGTGGTCTGGTCGCGGTGAAGCCGCCCGACGGTATGTACATCGACCCCAACGGGAGCCCTCTCTACCTGGTCGACGGCGCAGTGGTCGAGACCGCCGAGGAAGTGGTGTCGGCGGCCGGCGGCGACGCCGAAGCCATGCTCGCCGAGATCGGCGACGCGGCCATCGTGCTGCAGCGGATCGGCCGGGCGTTCTGACCGCAGCTCGCGTGCCGGCGGTCTCGACACCGTCGAACCCGGCGCTCGTCGCCGGCCGCTCAGATCGGGGCCGGGGCCGACGGGGTCCGCTCTCGCGTCCGACCCGCCGCCGTCGTCGCTCCGTCGCGCGGAGTACTTCAACTCCAGACTCGATCGGAGCGATCGAAGATCAGGCCAGAACGACGCCTCGCTTCGAGGTCTCCATGAACTCGAGCACGACGTCGACCTCGGGCTGACCGGCGAGCTCGTCTCGGGCGCGGACCAGAGCCTCGGCAGCGGGGATCTTCTTGCTGCCGACGAGCCGCCACAGCTTCCGCAGCGAACGCCGGCTGTCCTCGGAGAAACCCTTGCGCTCGAGACCGATGGTGTTGGGTCCGTAGCACCG
Organism: uncultured Thermoanaerobaculia bacterium; assembly: GCA_964641415.1. Taxonomy (GTDB): domain Bacteria; phylum Acidobacteriota; class Thermoanaerobaculia; order Thermoanaerobaculales; family Sulfomarinibacteraceae; genus JAHECW01. The sequence goes on from CAZXMW010000003.1 coordinate 1,926, forward strand.
CACCGGCCGGTTGCCGGTGGTGTTCATGTACGGCAGACAGTCCTTGTTGGCGCCGGTGAAGCCGCCAAGAAACGCGTGCCGGCCGACCCGGCAGAACTGGTGCACGGCGCTCAGGGCGCCGACCGTGGCGTGGTCCTCGACCTCGACGTGACCGGCCAGAGTCGCGGCGTTGGCGAAAATCGTCTGCGAACCGACCTGGCAGTCGTGGGCGACGTGGACGTAGGCCATGAACAGGCTGGAGCGCCCGATTCGGGTGATCCCGCCGCCCCCGGGGGTCCCGCGGTGGATGGTGACGAACTCACGGAAAGTGTTGCCGTCGCCGATCTCGAGGCGCGTCTTCTCGCCCGCATACTTGAGGTCCTGAGGAGGTGCGCCGATCGAGCAGTGACTCTCGAAGTGGTTTCGGGCGCCGACGGTCGTCCAACCGGTGATCCGACAGTGCGGCCCGACATGGCAGTCGCGACCGATCTCGACCTGGCCGTCGATGATCGCGTAGGCGCCGACCACGACGCCGTCGGCGAGCTCGGCGGCCGGGTCGACGATGGCGGTCGGGTGGATGTTCGTGCTCATGATCGCTCCGTCATGGCGGACAGAAGGTCCGCCTCGCACGCCAGCTCGCCGTCGACCGTGGCTCGACCGCGGAGCTTGGCGAACGTCCGCTTGACGCTGACCACCTCGAGCTCGAACACGACCTGGTCGCCGGGCACCACGGGCCGCCGGAATCGACAGTTGTCGATCCCCGTGAAGTAGATCAGCTTGCCGTCCCGATCCTCGATCCGGCTGAACAGGAGGAAGCCACCGGCCTGGGCCATGGCCTCGACCAGCAGCACGCCGGGCATCACCGGGTGACCGGGGAAGTGGCCGAGAAACTGCGGTTCGTTGAAGGTCACGTTCTTGATCGCCCGAACCCAGTCGTCGCCCATCTCGAGAACCCGGTCGATGAGCAGCAACGGGTAGCGGTGCGGCATCACGTCGAGGATGTCCTGGATGTCCTTCACGGCCCCGGCTCCTTTTCGTCGGCGACGGCGGCAATCCGTCGCTCGAGCTCGGCCAACCGCCTGCGCAGTGCGTCGATCCGACCGACGGCGGCCTGGGCCCGCATCCACTCCCGCTGAGGTCGCGCCGGAAAGCCGGCCAGAACGCTGCCCGCGGGAACCGATTTCATCACTCCGGCGGTGGCGCCGACCATGGTGCGTTCGCCGATATCCAGGTGACCGGCCGCGCCTGCCTTGCCGGCGAAGACGCAGAAATCGCCGATCCTGGTGGAGCCGGAGATGCCGACCTGCGACACCAGCAGGCAGTGCTGGCCGACCTCCACGTTGTGGGCGATCTGGACCAGGTTGTCGATCTTGGACCCGCGGCCGATCCGGGTTGCGCCCATGGTCGCCCGGTCGACGGTGGTGTTGGCCTGAATCTCGACATCGTCCTCCAGCACCACGACGCCGACCTGAGGTACCTTGTGGTGGATGCCGTCAACGGTGGCGAAACCATAGCCGTCAGAGCCGATGACGACCCCTGCCTGGAGCACGCACCGGTTGCCGACCCGACAGCCCCACTCGACCACGACCCGGGGATGGAGCCGCGCATCGTCGCCGATCCGAACGCCGTCGCCGATGACGCAACCGGGGTCGATCACCGCGCGTGCGCCGATCCGGACGCCGCGGCCGATGACCGTCAATGCGCCGACGCAGGCGCCGTCACCGAGCTCGAGATCGTCGGCGACGACGGCAGCCGGATGGACGCCCGGCTCGGGCCTCGGTTGGGGGTGAAGGAGCTCGAGGGCGCGCGCAACGGCGAGATAAGGCTGCTCACACACCAGCAGGTTCCGGTCCGGCAGCTGGTCGGCGTCGGAGACGATGATCGCCCCGGCCCCGGACGACGCCGCCGCCCCGACGTACCTGGGATTGTGCAGGAATGAGAGGTGCTCGGGACCTGCCTGGTCGAGAGGACGGATCCCGACGATCCGACGGCCGCCGTCCCCCACCACCCGCGCACCGATGCGGTCCGCGAGGTCGGCGAGAGAGAGAGACTCGCCCGGAGTCACTGGGTGGTGTTGAACCGCCGGATCACGTCGTCGGTGATGTCCACGGCGTCGTCAGCATAAACCAGGCCGGACTGGAACTTGTTGAAAATGAGCGTGAAGCCGCGCTCCTGACCGATCTGGTCGATGACCGGGATGATCCGCTGCTCCAGCCCGCCCAGCTCGCGGCGACGAGCCTCATCGAGCTCGCGTTCGGCATCATCCTGGAAACGCTGCAATGCGATCTGCTTGTCCTCCATCTCCTTGCCGAGCTCGGCCAACCGGACCTCGGAAAGCGTGAACCGCTGTTTGGACATCTGCTCCTGCAGGGTGTTGAGCTCCTGCTGCAGCGCTCGGCCCTGGTCGATCTTCGCGTCCTGGAGCTGCTTGAGCTTCTGCAGCGCTTCCTTGCCGGGATCTGACTCGGTCACCACGCGCTGGACGTCGATGACCGCGACATTGATCTGCGCCGCTGCCGGCAGCGCGGACGCAAGGACGAGCGCTCCGAGACAGACGAGCCACGTTGAACGATGCATGTTGAGAACCTCCCCGGTCGGCCGCGCTGCGGCCAGTTCGATCTCGGTCAGAATGTCGTGCCGATGGAGAACTGGAAATCGCTCGAGTCCTCCTCCGGCCACGGGTCGAGATTATACCCGTAAATGAAACGCAACGGCGCCTGGAAGATCGGCAGCAGGACCCGGAGCTCGACGCCCGTGGTACGCCGCCACAGACTCATGTCCCAGCCCTGCTCCTCGTGGTAGGTGTTGCCCACGTCGAAGAAGAACACCAGTTTGGCCGGGCCGCCGACGGCGAACTGCTGCTCGAGGTTGAGCAGCCAGTACCGGTCGCCGCCGAGGCGGACTCCGGTTTCGTTGACGAAGAAGCGAAGATCCTCGGTCCGCGGCAGCACCGTGTAGTAGGGAATGCCGCGCAGGCTCCGGTCGCCGCCGAGCCGAAAGCGCTCGTAGATCGGAATCTCGGAGTCGTTGTAGGTGTAAAACTGCCCGGCCTCGACGTTGAACGCGAAGACGAAGATCTGCTTGCGGTCATACGGGAACCACTGGGTGAAAGAAACCTCGGGCCTGATGTAGTCGAAGTCCCCGCCGAGCGGCCCGCCGGCCATCCGCAGGCGGACGTTGAACCGTTTGCCTCGACTCGTGTCGAAGGGGTCGTTGCGGTTGTCGATGGTGAATGACGGGGTAAACGACGCAGTTCGGCCCTCGAACTCCTCGTAGAAACGCTCGAACTGGACGGGTTCGACGGGAGGAACCCCCACCGGCCGTCCGTGTCCGGCGGTCGGATCGCCCGGCGTGCCGAAGCGCGAGATGGCGTACCTGGAGCTGACATCCTCCCACGAGAAGATACCGGTGACCGAGGAAAACGCTCTGACGCCCATCCCCACCGACACCGAGAACCCGGTGGTCTCTCGGAAGTAGTCGGCAACCTCCTGGTTGGTCTTGAACAGCGACCCGCCGAGCAGGATCCGCCGGTCGAGGAAGTAGGGTTCGGTGTAGCTGAGGGTGTAGAAGTCGGCGCGACGGCCGATCTGCAACGAGACGCCGAGAGTATTGCCGCGGCCGAGGAAGTTCCGGGTGTTGAACTGGGCCTGGCCGAAGAACCCGTCGAGCTCCGAGTAGCCGGCGCCGAACTGGATGTCGTTGCGGCCGACCTCGTTGCCCTTGACCTGGACGTTGACCCGTTTGTTCTCCTCGTCGAAATCGAACTCCAGCGGCTCCTCTTCCAGCTTCCAGTACCCGAGGGCGTTGACCTTGAACACCGAGCTGCGCAGCAGGCCCATGTTCATCCAGTTTCCCTCGACCAGCCGGAACTCGCGTCGCAACACCTTGTCCCGGGTCGTCGTGTTGCCGACGAACTCGAGTCGCCCGAGATGGTAACGATCCCCCTCGAAGACATCGACCACGACATCGACAGCGTTGTCCTTGTCCTCGACCTTCTCCCAACGTTCATTGGCATAGGCGTAGACGTAGCCCGAGTTGTGGTACAGCTCCTGGACCTTCTCCTTGCCGGCGTCGAACTCTTTCTTCGAGTAGGTTCGGCCGGTTTTGACCTCGAACAGGCTCTGCAAACCCTCCGGATTGAAGATCTCGACGCCTTCGATGGCGACCGAGTCGACGGTGTACGATTCGCCCTCTTCAACCGGAATCGTGACCTGCATTCGGAATTTCTTGCCCTTGAGGGTTTCAGCCTCCGGTTTCTTGGCGGTCAGATCGAGAATCGGCTCGCCGATCTTGACGTCGAGGTAGCCGTGGTTCATGTAGAAGTCGCGCAGATTGTCGCGGTCCTCCTCCCAGTCCTCACGGGAGTAGATGATCTTCTTTCCCCACTTGCGGAACAGGCTGATCTCTTTCACCTTCTTCAGCGCACCGCGGAGCTTGCCGTCCGAGAACACCTCGTTGCCCGCGAACTCGATGTCCTCGATCTTGACCTTGGCCCCTTCCTCGATCATGTAGGTGACCTTCCGCCGGTTGCGACCGACGTCCTCGACAACGAACTCGACCTTCGCCGACCGGAATCCCTCCTCGTCGTAGACATCCTTGACGGCATTGCGGATCCGCGACAGCTGCGACATCTTGAGCGGGACATTGCGCGGGATCTCGACGCCTTTCTCGTCGAGGCTGTCCTTCATGCTCGAGGTGCTGACCTTCTTGTTGCCCTCGAAGATCACCGAGTCGAGAAACGGGCGCTCGCTGACCACCACGTAGAGAATCACTTCGCCCGTCTCGGTGGTCTCGCTCTCGATGCTGAGATCCTCGAACAGGCCCGAGTCCCACAGCCGGTTGAAACCCTCGGTGATCATGCCCGGGTCGAGCGGATCGCCGGCCTCGAGCCCGAGGTAGTAGGTGATGGTGTCGAGAGTGACCGTCACCCCACCCTCGACGACGACGTCCTGGACGATGGGCCGGTCGCTCTGGCCGGAGACGGCGGACGGAATGAGCAGAGACAGCAGGGCGGCGAGCCACCCCGCTGCCCGGCTCACGACACCTCCTGGTGGTGCGGCCGGACGTCGGCCGCCTGCTCGGCCGCCGGCCGGCCGTCGACCATCCGGACCCGGAGTCGCACCTCCGACCCGGCCCGGGCGTCGATCAGCACGTCCGCCACCGCGTCCTCGACCGAGAGCTTGATCAGCCGGCGCAGCGGGCGGGCGCCCGCCTGCGGATCGAGACCACACTGGTCGAGCAACCACTGCGGCACCTCGTCGGTGTACTCGAGCTCGACATCCCGCCGACCGAGGTACGCCACGACCTCGTCGAGCAGCAGCCGGGCGACCTTCAGCATGCTCGCCTCGCCGAGCGAGTCGAAGACGATGACGTCGTCGAGCCGGTTGACGAACTCCGGAGGAAAGTGGCGCCGGAGCTGACGATCGACGATCTCGCGGACCCGCGCCGCTCCGAGCTCCTGCCGTGCGTCGCCGAAACCGACACCGTCCTCGGCGGCCAGGTCTCGGCTGCCGAGGTTGGAGGTCATGATGATCAACGTGTTGGTGAAATCGACCACATTGCCGTAGTTGTCGGTCAAGCGACCATCCTCGAGGACCTGGAGAAGCAGGTTGTAGATATCCTGGTGAGCCTTTTCGATCTCGTCGAGGAGAATCACCGAGTATGGGTTGCGACGGACCCGCTCGGACAGCTGACCACCCTCTTCGAAACCGACGTAACCCGGGGGCGAGCCGATGAGCCGCGACACGGTGTGCTTCTCCATGTACTCCGACATGTCGAAGCGCACGAGCTGGTGGACATCTTGGAACAGAAAGCCGGCGAGCTGCCGCGCAAGCTCGGTCTTGCCGACGCCCGACGGACCGAGAAAGATGAACGAGCCGACAGGGCGGTTCGGGCTGGTGACGCCGAGGCGACTGCGGCGGATTGCCCGCGAGACCGCTCGAATGGCGTTGTCCTGGCCGACGACGCGCTGGTGCAACAGCTCCTCCATCCGGCGCAACCGGTCGGCCTCGTCCCCCTCGATGGAGGTCACCGGGATTCCGGTCCACGACGCCACGACCTCCTCGATGTCCGACGCCTGAACCGTGATCTCCTCCGACGAGTCGGCGGCGTGGGCCTCGAGCATCTCGAGCTCCTCGCGCAACCGAAGCTCCTCCTCGCGGAGCTCGACGGCGGCCTCGAAGTCCTTCTTGGAGATCGCGTCCTTCATGCCGCGCACCGCGCTCTGGATCTCCCGTTGGACCCGGCGCAGCGACGACGACGACGACACGACCCGCAGCTTGACCCGCGCGCCCGCCTCGTCGAGCACGTCGATCGCCTTGTCGGGGAAGGCACGGTCGGGGATGTACCGCGCCGAGTGCGCGACCGCGGCGTGCACAGCGTCGTCGGCGTAACGAACGCCGTGGAAGTCTTCATAACGGGTCTGAACGCCGCGGAGAATCTCGATCGTCTCGTCCTCGGAGGGCTGGCGGATGGTGACGCCCTGGAAACGACGCGACAACGCGCGGTCCTTCTCGACGTAGGTGCGGTACTCGCGCACCGTGGTCGCCCCGATGCACGTGATCTCGCCGCGGGACAGGGCGGGCTTGATGATGTTGGCGGCGTCGAGCGAGCCCTCGGCCGACCCGGTCCCGATCAGCGAGTGAATCTCGTCGATAAAAATGATGACCTCGGGATGGTCGAGGAGCTCGGAGAGCAGGCCCTTGAGGCGCTCCTCGAACTGCCCGCGATACTTGGTGCCCGCCACCAGCAGCGACAGATCCAGGGCGAGGATGCGTCGGTTGGCCAGAGACAGGGGCACCGCGCCCTCGACGATCCGGGTTGCGAGTCCTTCGACGATGGCGGTCTTGCCGACCCCCGAGTCGCCGAGCAGCAGCGGGTTGTTCTTGGTCCGGCGGCTCAGGATCTGGACCACCCTTTCGACCTCGACGTCACGTCCGATGAGCGGGTCGAAGCCGCCGTCGGCAGCGATCCGGTTGAGGTCACGCGAGTATTCTGCGATGTGCGGCGTCGCGCTCGCCGACGCCTCTGCCTCGAGCTCGTGACCGCGCCGGATTACCTGGTCGCGCAGCTGGAACAGATCGAGCCCGCGGGAGCTCAGATACTGGGCGGTACCGCCGTCCTCGATGCGCAACAGACCGAGCACGAGGTGCTCGGTGCCGACATGACCGTGACCCATGCCCTCGGCCTCGTTCACGGCGTATGCGAGCACCCGCTTGGTGTCCTCGGCCAGGGGCAGGTCGGGCGACCTGCTCACCGGCTCGAGCACGATCGCGTCCCCGAGCAGCTCATCCCGAAGCTGACGAACGTCGACGCCGAGAGACTGACAGAGATCGATGAGAACCTCGTCAGCCTCGCGCAGCATCCCGAGCAGGACGTGCTCGGTCGCGATGTGGTGACTCGCCGATCGAGACGCTTCGTAGCGAGCGAAAAAAAGCGCGCGTCGGACGTTGTCGTTGAATCGTTCGAACATCTTGTGAATTACACGGCCCGCGGCGCGAGGCGGAAGATCCGATCGCACCTGCGGGCCATCTCCTCGTTGTGGGTCACTATAATTGATGTCAATCCGGCCTTCAAATGCAGCTCGGACAGCAGGTCGAAGAGCCGTTCGGAGTTGCCACGATCGAGATTGCCGGTGGGCTCGTCCGCGAGCAGGAGCCCGGGGCCCATGGCCAGAGCACGCGCGACCGACACTCGCTGCTGCTCACCGCCCGACAGCTGGTCCGGATAATGGTGGCGGCGGTCGGTGAGACTCACCGCGTCGAGCAGCTCCGCCGCTCTCAGCCGCGCGTCGCGACGACCGGACCCGGCAATCCTCAGGGGCAGACCGACATTGTCGAGGGCGTCGAGCTCGTCGAGCAGATGGTGGTGCTGAAAGACGAAACCGATGGTCCGGTTTCTCAGCTTGGCGCGGGCCGCCCCGTCAAGACCGCAGGTGGCCGCGCCGTCGATTTCGATGGACCCTTGATCGGGCCGGTCGAGAAGGCCGACGAGGTGGAGCAGCGTGCTCTTGCCGACCCCGGACGGACCGACCACTGCGACCATCTCGCCGGTCGACACCTCGAGGTCGAGCCCATCGAGCACGACGAGCCGGGTCGCGCCCGAGCCGTAGCTCTTGGCCACGCCGCGGGCGCGGACCACGACTTGCGGGTCACTCATAGCGCAGCCCCTCGGCGGGCTCGCGCCGGGCGATGGTGCGCGCCGGCAACCACGACGCCAGCAGGGCCAGGCCGAGCGACACCCCGAGAACCGATGCCAGCGACACCGGATCGACTCGAAACGGCACCGCCGAGACCATGAACACGCCCCGGGGCAGCTCCAGGGCCCCGGTCCGGTCGAGGACGACGGCGACGCCGACCCCGAGCGCCGCGCCGAGCACCGAACCGGCGACTCCGATGGCGACGCCGAGCACGAGAAACAGCCGCCGGAGGGAGCGCGGCTCGAAGCCGAGCCCGGCCATCACCGCCAGGTCCCTACGCTTCTCGGCGGCGATCATGGCGACGTTGCACAGCAGGTTGAGGGCCGCCACCACCAGCATCAATCCGACCGCCAGAAAGATCATCACCTTCTCCAAAGCGAGCGCGGTGAGCAGCGGCCGATGGAGCTCGCCGAGACCGGCCACGGTCACCGGCGCCGCGGCAGCTTCGACGGCGGCCCGTGCGCGTACCCCGAGCGACCAGGGATCGGCGAGGTCTCGAAGCTCGATGACTTCGACCACCGGCTCGCCCCACAACAGCTGCTGCGCCCGGTCGAGGGGCAGCTCGACGGCGCCCCCCTCGGACCCCGGTTCGGGGAGCTCGACACGGGCGATCGCGGCCCGGATCCGGACCGGGAGGGGCCCCATCGGGGTCAGCCTCTGGCGCGCGGAGATCACGTCGACGCTGTCACCGGCGCCGACCCCGACGCGGCGGGCGAGCACCCGGTCGACGACGATCCGGTCGGTGTCAGAGCGGCCGATCACCGATGCCGGAACGGCATCGGTGGCCGAGCTGACCAGGCAGGTACCCCTCACGACCTCGATGATCTCCACCTCGGGCAGTGCGTCATGCAAGAGCAACGCCATCCCGGCCGGATCGGGCAGCCGTCGGCCGGACGCCGGTCGGACCTCGGCGTGGACCCCATGCTCGGCAATCTGCGATCGGATCGCGGTTTGGAAGCCGTCGAGCAGCGCCAACGTGACGACCAGGGCGAAGACACCGAAGCCCAGGCCGACGAACGAGATCAGGGTCACCGTGGCAACGTGGGTGCGGCGCCGCAGCCCGACAAGGTAGCGTCGCGCGACGTGGAGTTCGGCGTCGAGACCCATGAATCAGGGTTCACGCAGCCTGAGCTGCGGGAACAGGATCACGTCGCGGATCGACTGGCGATCGGCGAGCAGCATGACCAGCCGATCGATGCCGATTCCCTCGCCGCCGGTCGGCGGCATCCCGTGCTCCATGGCGAGCACGAAGTCGTCGTCGACGGTCCCGCCGACCACCGCCGCCTGCTCCTCGAGCCGGCGGCGCTGTTCGGCGGGGTCGTTGAGCTCGGTGTAGGCGTTGGCGACCTCGATGCCGCCGATGAAGAGCTCGAAACGCTCAACCACATCGGGCTCTCCCGGTTTCGACTTGGTCAGCGGCGAGATGTCCCTCGGGTAGTCCATGATGAATGCCGGGTCGATCATCTGCGGCTCGGCGGTCATCTCGTACAGCTCCTCGAGAAGCTTGCCGTCCGAGCGCTCCTCGATCCGTTGAACGCCGACCCGTCGAGCCGCGGCCTCCATCTTGTCCCGGCCGTCCAGGTCGTCGTCGGTCAGGTCGGAGTACTCGAGAATCGCGTCGCGCAGAGTGATTCGTTTCCACGGCGGCGTCAGATTGATGGTTTGGTCGCCCCACGGCAGCTGCAGTGTCCCGAGCACCTCGCGCGCGATGGTCGTGATCATGGCCTCGGTGAAGTCCATGAGCATCTCGTAGTCGGCGTAGGCCCAGTAGAACTCGAGCATCGTGAACTCTGGGTTGTGGCGCGTCGAGATCCCTTCGTTGCGGAAGTTCCTGTTGATCTCGTAGACTCGTTCGATGCCGCCGATGATGAGCCGTTTCAGGTAGAGCTCGGGCGCGATCCGAAGGTAGAGGTCGAGGTCCAGGGTGTTGTGGTGGGTGACGAACGGACGCGCCGTTGCACCACCGGGAATCGGTTGCATCATCGGCGTCTCGACCTCGAGGAAGCCGGCATCATCGAGAAACCGCCGGAGCCACGAGATGACACGACTGCGGACCTCGAACACCCGACGCGAGTCCGGGTTGGACAGCAGATCCAGATAACGTCGGCGCGCCCGAGCCTCGCGATCTGCGAGCCCGTGGTACTTCTCGGGGAGCGGCCGGGCGGTTTTGGCCAGCACATCGAGGCGAGACACCGCGACGCTGAGTTCGCCGGTCCGGGTCCGGAACAGCGTTCCCTCGACACCCAGGAAGTCGCCGAGGTCGAGCAGCTTGAAGACCCGCCAGGATGCTTCGTCGAGATCGTTCTTCCGGACGTAGATCTGAATCTGATCGGCTCCGTCCGACAGGTCCGCGAACGACGCCTTGCCGTGGCCGCGGACGGCAACCAGACGACCGGCCAGACGAACCGCCGGCGCGGCCCGGGTGAGCTCGTCACCGGCAATCTCCCGGTAGCGTGCAGTCACCTCAGAAATCGACTGCTCGACCCGGTAGCGCCCGGGGAACGGCTCGACCCCGAGCTCCCGGAGTTGCTCGAGCTTGGCCAGCCGGTTGGCGATGAGCTGCTCGACGGGCTGCTGTTGCGTCCTGGTCTCTGTCACACGACCTCCTGCAGGCGCGTGATTGTACCACGGCGATCTGTCTTCGAAGAATTGCTAAAATTATATTTTCCAATAATTTACCGACGTTTCCGCGATGCGGACGCCGGATTTTTCGACCGCCTCCCCCGCGCTGCTTTCGCAGCTCGGCGAGGTTTCGCCTTCGTCGGCGCGGGTTTCTCCCCGATCTCACGGCAAAGCGCGACGAGTTCGGACTTGGTCAGAAACCGAAAATCGCCGGCTCGCAGGGCCGGGTCCTTCAGCGAACCGATTGCGGTGCGGCGCAGCCTCTGGACCAGTCGTCCGGCACGGAAGAACAGCTGCCGAACCTCGTGGGTCCGGCCCTCGGCAACCTCGACCCGCCACCAGGTCGAGGCGCCGCCCGGCGTCGTCCGCAGCCGCTCGACGGCCAGCGGCGCGATCCGGCGACCCTCGATCACGGTTCCGGCCTCGAGACGTTCGCGCTGGCTGTCGTCGAGGTCACCCCGGATCTTGACCATGTACTCACGAACCACGCCGTGCCTCGGGTGTGTCACACGGGCCGCCAGGTCACCGTCGTTGGTCAGCAGCAGCAGGCCTTCGGACTGGTAGTCGAGTCGCCCGACCGGAAACACCCGCTCCTTGACCACCGGACGAACCAGGTCGATCACCGTGGTCCGCTCCTCGGGGTCGTCGCAGGTCGTCATCACCGCACGCGGCTTGTACAACAGCACATGGACCAGGGGTTCCTCGGGTTTGAGGCGTTTGCCGTCGATCTTGATGTGGTCGGTGGCGGGATCGGCCTTGTCACCGGGCGCCGCAGTGCGGCCGTTGACCGTCACCCGTCCCTCAGCCACCATCGTGTCGGCGTCGCGGCGCGAGCACAACCCCGAGCGCGCGATGAGCTTCTGCAGTCGTTCCTCAGGCATCATTCCCTCCTCCGGGACCTTCCGCCTCGCGGCGGGATCGCGCAGGCTATCACAGCGGATCCAACTCTCCAACAACTGCCGGCAGCAGCGCACAGCGACAGACCCGCCGTGGCGGGCGCTCGGCTATTCTGCCAGCAGATGAACTCCCGGCTCAAACGAACTCTCCGTGACGACATCGTGCTCCATCAAGTGTGGAATGCCATGGGACGTCCCCCGGACTGCCGCGCGGTCGGCGGTTACGTGCGCGACCGGCTTCTCGGTCGCGCCACTGTCGACCTCGACCTCGCTGTGCGCGGGTCTGTTGACGATGCCGAACCAAACGCGCGACGGCTCGCCGAGCGATTCGGTGCTCGCCCCCACCTGCTCGGGAACCCGCCGCACAGGGTGTGGCGGATCGACACCACGGCGCTCAAGATCGAGCTCTGGCCGACCGGCCGCCTCGGTCTCGAAGATGACATTCGGCGCCGGGACTTCACGGTCAATGCGCTCGCCTGGAAGCTGCCCGACGGGCCGCTGGTCGACCTCGTGGGCGGGCTCGACGATCTGGCGGCCGGACGGCTTCGCGTCGTCGCGCGGGTCAATCTCCAGGACGACCCCGTCCGGCTGCTTCGGGGGCCGCGCTTCCTGGCACAGCTCCCCGCCTTCGAGCTTGACGGCGACAGCCGCGGCTGGATTGCCGAGCTCGCGCCTCGACTCGCCGACGCGCCCCGCGAGCGGATCGGTCAGGAGCTCCTGACACTGCTCAGGGGACCGGCCGCGTCGCGCGGTCTTGGCGGCTGTCTCGACCTCGGCCTGGTGCGCCCGTCCGCTCCGGTCGAGGCCGCGGTGGACCGAAGATGGCTCGAGCAGAATGCCGGTGCCATCGACGTCGTCAACGCGGTGTCGCGGACGACCCGGACGCTCGGTTCACTCTCGAGCGACGCGGCTCGGCTCGGGCTGCTGATTCGCGCCTGGGGCTGCCCGCCGGCGTTGCTGCTCGCGCCGTACTCGTGGCCGAAGGCCGGACGCGACCGTGCGGTGCGGGCCGCGCGAATGCTCGACCGGGCTGTCGCGTCGGTCGACGCCGGGCCGGCCGACCGCCGCGAGCTGGCGTGGCAAGCGGGCGAAGCCTTTCCGGCGCTGGTCGCGCTCGGCCGCGCCGTCCAACCGGACCGTGCCGGCTGGGGACGCTGGCTGCGGCAGTGGCGGCGTGCCCCGTCGGACTTCACCGACCCCGAACCGCCGCTCTCCGGGTCCGAGATCGCCGAGTTGGCCGGCGTCGAGCCCGGTCCAGAGCTCGGCCGGCTCGTCGAGGCCCTGCTCCGCGCTCGAGTCCGTGGTGAAATTCGCAGCCGCCGAGGGGCGGCGCGCCGGCTCAAAGGCCTCAAGGACTCGTCCAGCGAATCCCGGTAGGAGATTGCGCCGAACAGGAACGCATCGACCTCTCAGGCCAGGGTCTGGTCCATCAGTCGGAGCAGAACTTCGAGCAGCCGCATCGGCTCGGTTCCGGGCGCTTGCCGCAGGAGTTCGTCGAGCTCAGCATCGCGACCGCCGAGATCACGCAGAGCGTCGATCATGTCGTCAGTGACCCGGCCTCGGCCGAGCTCGGCGATGGCCCAGGTCAGCATCTGATGGTCGAAGGTCACCAGATCGCGGCGATGGTTGATCTTCTGCAGATGGTACGCGAAAGCCTCGACGGTCGGCCAGATCTCGGTCGCCAAGGCGAGATCGCGGTCGGCCAGGCGCCAGGTCTCGAGCTCGCTCTTCAACGCGATCAAGGTCAGCTGCTCATCGAGCCGGATCGTGTCGTAGGTCGGAGCGTCTCGGATTGCATCGATCGCGGCATCGACGGTCTCGAGGGACCGTTCATAACCCTCGGCCGTGCGTGGCGCCGGTCGCGCGAAAGCGACCCCGAACGGCCCGATGGTCTGACGGACCGCGATCGCGGTGGCGAGAGGCGAGCCCTTCTCGACCACCGGTCGCTGTGGCGCCGAGGCAGCGGGCGTCGGCGCTCCGGCAGCGCGGGAGGCCGGCTCGGGACGCGGCGTGCCGCCCTTCTTGGCCTCCTTCAGCTCCGCCGCTCGCCGGATCAGAGTGTCGATGATCCTTTTGTGCTGCTCGTTGACCCTGGCGTCGACGCCCGCGTCGGTCACCACCGTGGGACCGACCGCGATCTCGCGGCTCGTCACGAGCCGGCCCCGGTCGTAGACCAGGGTCCGGATCTTGCGCACCGGGCGCGGAATGTACTCGGTCTGAATGGTGAACTCCCGGCCGAGCACGAAGATCTTGTCGATGGCGCCGCTCATCAACGCCATTCAAGCACGAAGCCCCGCGGCCGGCAACCGGAGGGCCGGCACAAAGCCGACCGGTCATTTCGCGCCGGAGATGATCCCGAGGATTGCACGGCCGTACTTGCGCGCGACTGTGGGACCGATGCCGGAGGTCTCGAGCAGCTCGGCCTCGTCGCTCGGACGAGCCCGGCAGAGAGCCTCGAGCACCCGGTCGGCGAGGATCCGGAAGGCGGGGACACGGCGCCTCCGAGCCTCTCCGAGTCGCCATTCGCGGAGTGCGTCGAAGAGGCGGACGTCGGCGATGTCGAGAGCGACATCGCGAGGCGGCGACGACGCACCTGAAGCCGGCGACCCGGTGCGGCTGCGACTCGACCTTCGCCCGTCCAACGCCTGCGGCGTTTCGACGAGCGTCACCTGGTCCTCGACCCCGGGGCGGGCGAGGCGGCCGAATCGGGTGAGGTGCGCCCGCCGAAAACGCACGGTGACGCCGTCCTTGACGAAGGAATCGGACCGGAGCTCGACGAGGCCGTGCTGTGCGAGACCGTCGAGCAGGGCCTCGAAGCGCCGTCTCCCCTCGGAACCCGGGGCGCCGAGCTCGCGGTGGAGCTGCCCGGCAGTCGCACCGTCGCGTCGGCCCAGGGCGCTCAGGATCGCCGACAGCTGCTCGCGTTCACGCCGGGTCGGCGGCCGAAATCGGGTCACCAGGCAGCCGTCGGGAGCGCATCGGTCGCAGATCCCGCAGGGCGTGCCGGGATCGTTCCGGTCGCCGAAGTGCTCGATGAGCCGGATCATCCGGCAGCCGTGCCCCGACGCGAAGCGGATCATGGACTCGATCTGCTCGTGGCGGTGCGCTCGTTGCGCCCTGTAGTCGGGGGCCCAGTCGTCCCGCCCCCGAACCGCCGTCTCATCCGGATCGACCACGGCGCCACGATGGATCCACAGCTTTTCGAGGGCGTTGGAGAAAACCGGGGCATCCAGCCCGAGCTCGTCCCGGAGCTCGGCGGCGGGCCGCGGCCGGCTGCCGAGGAGGGAGTGGATCCTGGCCAGGATCCGGGGGTCGGGGTAATCGCGGTCGAGGAAGAACTGGTGGGTGCGCCGGTCGGCCCACGAGTAGAGCAGGACGGCGCGCGCGAGTCGGCCATCACGCCCGGAGCGGCCGATTTCCTGATAGTAGCTCTCGAGGCTGCCCGGCAGCCCGGTGTGGATGACGGTCCGGACGTCGGCCTTGTCGATACCCATTCCGAAGGCGATGGTCGCCACGACGACCTGGAGCTCGCCGTCACGAAAGGCGCGCTGGGCGCGGTCACGAACGGTCGCGGTCATGCCCGCGTGATAGGCCGCCGACGGGAAGCCGCTGTCGAGCTCTGCGGCCAGCGCCTCGGTCTCCCTGCGGCTCGGCGAGTAGACGATGGCCGGCCGCCGTTCGGCCACCGACAGGACCGCGCGGACGACCTCGGCACGCGCCGACGGCGGAGTCTCCACCGCCTCGACCGCGATGTTGTCACGGCGGAAGCCATGGATGTATCTCGTCGCGTCGGGCACGCCGAGCTGATCCACAATGTCCTTTTGGACGGTCGGCGTCGCGGTTGCGGTGAGCGCGATGACGGGCGTCGGACGCAGCATGGGCAAGCGCTCGCCGATCATCCGGTACTCGGGTCGGAAGTCGTGCCCCCAATGAGAGATGCAGTGGGCCTCGTCGACCGCCACCAGGACCGGCTTGCGCTTGGCGAGCATCTCGGGGAAGCCGGGCACTGCGAGCCGCTCCGGAGCCACGAACAGGAAGTCCAGGTCGCCGCGGAGATAGTCGTGGCATACCGCTCGGCTGTCCGCCCGGGCGCGTCCCGAGTGGATCCGATCGGCCGCGAGGCCGAGCTGCTTGAGGGCCTCGGCCTGGTCTTCCATGAGCGCGATCAAGGGCGAGAGCACGAGGGTCGTCCCCCCGCGCGCAATCCCGGGAAGCTGGTAGCAAAGGGACTTGCCGGCGCCGGTGGGCATGACCAGCAGGGCATCGCCACCTTCGGTCACGGTCCGGCAGACCTCCTCCTGGAGCGGCCGGAAGCCGTCGTGTCCGAAAACCGAGCGGACAAGATCCGCGAGGCTCTCCGAGCGGGCCGAGGGACGGCGGCGTGAGGTCGATCGGAAATCATCCACGATTGCTCGAAATTCTACCAAGCCGCCGACCGTGTGCCCGATCTGCGTCTCGGCGGTGCGCCGCCGCGGGCATCACCGAAACGATCGGCGAGGCCACGATCCACCGAAGATGTAGGATGGATCGGCTCGGACTTCGCGCGAAGGAGATCGATTTTGGCCGACAGCACGATCGCGCGCACCGCGGCCGTCATCCTGGCTCGGAACGAGGCGCCGACCGTGGCCGAGGCCGTGACCGGCGCGCGTGCCCACGCGGCGCGGGTCGTGGTCATGGACGGGCACTCCACCGACCGGACGGCGGAGATCGCGCGGGACGCGGGAGCTGAAGTCTTCGCCGACCCCGGCACCGGCAAGGGCGGCGCGATTCGCGCCAGCCTCGAGCTGGTGAGGGAACCGGCCGTGGTCTTCATGGACGCCGATGGTTCCCACGACCCGGAGGACATCCCGCGCCTGGCGGCTCCGGTGCTCGACGGCACAGCTGATCTGTGTGTCGGGAGTCGTTTCACCGGCGGTTCGGAGGAGCTGTCGATGACCTTCGGTCAGCTGATTCGGACCATCGGCAACATCTCCATGAACGTCGCCATCAACACGCGCTGGAAGGTCGAGCTCACCGACACGCTGAACGGGTTTCGGGCTGGACGGCGCGATGCGCTGCTGGCGGTCGGGCTGCGGGCCGACATTCACACCATCGAGCAGGAGATGGTGATGAAGATGCTGCTCGGGGGCTTTCGGGTGGTCAACGTTCCGACACACGAGTATCCGCGACGTTTCGGCGACAGCCACATCAGAATCTGGCGCCAGTGGCCACGCTTCGTCGGCAACGTGGTCGCCCATCTCGTGCGACGCGATCGACCGCGGGCGGGCTCGGTGTGAGTCGTTCACCCGACGACCGGTTCATCCCGCGGCCGCGATGTTCTCGGATCCCGCGCGCCGGCTCGCTGCGCTGTCGGGCACGCCCCGCCGGTCGCCTCGTCCGGGAGTGGAAGCATCGTCCCCGGGGCAGTCGCAGAGACCAAAGGTCCGGGTCCCGCGGTCGCGCTGCCTGGTGTATCCTCGCGACAGCTTCAGCCGGCTGATCGAGCGTGTCGGTGAGGAGGGCAGATGAAACCGAACCGTGCCGCGTGGTTGTTCGCCGCCGGGCTGGCGTGGCTGGTGCTTCGCGGCGTGCTGGTTCAGGCGTTCCCGGCGCTCGGCACCGAGCACGCGACCCGCGAGGGCGGGATGTTTCTCATCATGCCCCTGATCTCGGTGGCGGCCGGTCTCGCGGTGCCGCTGTTTTTCTTCGCCTTTCTCCGCCACCATCGGTTTGACCGCCAGCTCGGGCTTCGGGCGGCGACCATGGTCGCGTTGGCGATGTCGCTGCTGTCATCGGTCGTGATGGTCCACTCGCTGACCGAGGCAGTGCGCGGGGTCGGCCCCGCCGACGGGATCATTGCAACCACGGCGCCGTGGTTGATGCAGGCGGTGCCGGCCGGTTTCATCCTGTCGGTTTTCCTGTTCCTGGTTGCGTTCGCTGTGCAGTGCCCGAGCGAGCAGAGTCTCAGGCGTACCGCGGTGATCGCCGCGGTCGGGTCGCTGGTGCCGATCCTGCTGATGACCGGTTGGCTGATCCACGCCAACGTCGACGGCGCGCTGCCCTGGTTCCCCGCGCTGAGCCAGAGCATCGCGGTCAAGGTGCTCGGGTTGGCTGCCGCCGGTGCGCTGCTGCTCTTCCTCGAGAGCTTCGCCCGAGGGTACGATGCGAGGCCCGCGACCGATCTGAGCTGAGGGCGACCGACAGCCGGGGCTGGTTCTGGCGCAAACGGTTCAAGAGCGTTACACTCGGTTCGACGTATGCAACTCAAGAAACGCTCGGCAGCGGCACGGGGCGGGCTTCGAATGAAGACTGGTTGCCTGTGAGTCTCGAGGATCTGATGCTCTGGCCGACGGCCGCCATGATCGTCTTGGCAGCGGCGCCGGTGCTTGTGCTGGTCATCATCGCCCTGGCGTCCAGGCTTCGATCGGCTACGCCGCCACCGCTGCCCCAGATCCAGCCGGGCAACGGCGCCATCGACCGCTCGACCCGGCGGCTCGAACGCGATCTGGAGGGCCAGGCCGAGTTCCTGCACGTTTTCTCGAGCCTTCTCGGCGAGCTCCATGCTCAGCGCCAGATTCGCCAGATTCCGCCGACTCTGGTCAACGCCATGGTCAGGATGTTCCGCCCGGAGGTGGCGGTGGTCCTGGTCCGGCGCCGCAGCACCATCACCGAACCGGATCGGGAGAACCGACTCATCGTGGCCGCGATCTCGACCTCGCAGCGCCAGATGCGGGTCGGGATGGAGGTTCGGATGGGCGAGGGACCGCTCGGCATCGCCGCAGCGCGGCAGCGGGTCATGGTCCGCAAGGACTTCGACGAGGAACGGGCGCTGTCCTATCCGGTCATCCAGTCGTCCCGTCAACCGGACTTCGACGTCGTGGCGCCGATGATTGCGGGCGAAGACACCATCGGCGTCGTGGCCATCGCGCGGCCCGAGCGGCACCACTCGAGCGAGAAGGAAATGGTCGAGATGATCGCCCGCCTCGGCGCGCTGACCTGGACCAATCTCGAGGCGTTCCGCAACGTCGAGATTGCCGCGGAGGTCGACGGGCTGACCGGGATCTTCAACAAGGCCGCATTGCTGGTCAAGCTCAGCGAAGCCGTCTTCGACTCCCGGAACAACGGCGAGAAGGTGTCGATCTTCCTGTTCGACATCGATTTTTTCAAGAACTACAACGACATGAACGGACACCTGGTCGGCGACCGACTGCTGCGGCTGCTCGCCAAGCTGGTCAAGGACAGCGTGCGATCCGATGACTACTTCGGGCGCTTCGGGGGTGAGGAGTTCGTGCTCGTCATGCCCGGCAGGTCGGCGAGCCAGGCGATGTCGGCGGCCGAGGTGATCCGTCAGCGTATCGAGGAGTACCCCTTCGAGGGCGAGGCGCAACAGCCCGAGGGTCGAGTGACGATCTCGGGCGGGGTCGCCTGTTTCCCGGATGACGCCGACGACAGCGTCGAGCTGCTGCGCAACGCCGACATCGCCCTGTACGAGGCAAAGAACTCGGGCCGAAACCGGGTTTTTCGTGCCGAACCGACCGGCCTCAACCCCGCCATCGGCCGACCCGGCTCGGAGCACGACCGAGCCCCCTCCGACGGGCCGGACGGGACGAGCCCGACGGAGATGGACCCGACGGACGAGGACGAGCTGGTCACCGGCGAGCAGGACCGGATACAATCCCGGGTATGAAGGTCGATGTCCGCCATGTCGAGGATGTGATCATTGTCGATCTCGAGGGGCGCCTGGTCATGGGCGTCGGCGACGAGCTTCTGCGTGACGTCATGAACGAGGTCATCGCCGAGGGCTGGACGAAGATCGTGCTGAATCTGCGGGACGTGTCGATCATCGACAGCTCCGGGATCGGCGAGGTCGTGTCGAGCTGGAAGCTGGCGCAGCGCTTCGGCGGCAAGGTCAAGCTCCTGCGTCCGGCGCCCGAGGTCCGGCGCACGCTCCGGCTGACCCAGCTGCTGCCTCTGCTCGAGGTCTTCAGCGACGAGAAAGAGGCCGTGTCGAGCTTCGATTGATCGCCGACCCCGGTTGATCATCGGAGCGTGGGTGCAGTGTCGACCCAACGGGAGGTGTGATGTTCTCCAGTTATCGGGCCAGTTTTCAAGACGAGCTCGACGCCATTCGTGACGCCGGCACCTACAAGCGCGAACGCGTCATCACCTCGCCCCAGCGCGCGGCCATCGAGGTCGGCGGCGACCGGGTGATCAACTTCTGTGCCAACAACTACCTCGGGCTCGCCGACAACAGTGAGGTCATCGACGCCGCGAGAAAAGCGCTCAACGAACGCGGCTTCGGGATGGCGTCGGTGCGCTTCATCTGCGGCACGACCGACCTGCACAAGCAGCTCGAGAAGCTGATCTCGGACTTTCACGGCTCCGAGGACACCATTTTGTATCCGTCCTGCTTCGACGCAAACGCGGGGCTGTTCGAGACCATCCTCGGAGAACAGGACGCGATCATCTCGGACGCGCTCAACCACGCGTCGATCATCGACGGCATCCGGCTGTGCAAGGCCAAGCGGCTGCGCTATGCCAACTCCGACATGGCGGACCTGGAAGCCAAGCTCAAGGATGCCTCCGGCTGCCGGCGACGGCTCATCGCCACCGACGGCGTGTTCTCCATGGACGGAACCATGGCCAGGCTGCCCGAGATCTGCGATCTCGCCGAGCGCTACGACGCCATGGTGATGATCGACGAGTGCCATGCCACCGGGTTCATCGGCGCAACCGGCCGCGGCACGCCGGAGCACCACGGCGTCGGGGGGCGGGTCGACATCATCACCTCGACCCTGGGCAAGGCGCTCGGCGGTGCGTCCGGGGGATACACGACGGGCCCCGGGGAGATTGTCGACATGCTCCGCCAGCGGTCGCGGCCGTATCTGTTCTCCAATACCCTGGCGCCGCCGCTCGTCGCCGCGTCGATCAGGGTCTTCGAGATGCTCGGCGCGTCAACCGCCCTCCGGGACCGGGTGATGGACAACGTCCGCTACTTCCGCAGCCGTCTGTCGACTCTCGGTTTCGACCTGCTCGAGGGTGAGACCGCGATCGTGCCGGTGATGCTCTACGACGCCAAGCTCGCATCGACCTTCGCCGACGAGATGCTGTCCGAGGGGATCTACGTCATCGGCTTCTCGTACCCTGTCGTTCCAGAGGGCCAGGCGCGGATTCGGACCCAGGTCTCAGCCGCCCACGAGCGCGAGCACCTCGACCGGGCGGTCGCCGCCTTCGAAGCCGTCGGCAGACGCCTCGGCGTGATCTGACCGATCACGATCCGTTGTGCCGACCGCAGCCCCACCTCCCGCCGACGCGTGGACCGAGTGGGGAGGCGACGGGCCCCGGCTGGTCTTCAGCCACGCCAACGGCTTTCCGCCGGCGAGCTACCGAGCGCTGCTCGACAGGCTGACGCCGAGCTTCGAGGTCGCGAGCTTCGCCCATCGGCCCCTCTGGTCGGATGAAGATCCGTCAGGGCTCCTGAGCTGGGAGCCCATGGCCGAGGACCTTCGCGCGACGGTCGCCTCGCGCCGCGAGCGACCCGTGGTCGGCGTCGGCCACAGTCTCGGCGGAGTGCTGTGCAGCTTGGCGGCTGCCAGGGAGCCGGGTCTGTTCGCCGCTCTCGTACTGCTCGATCCGGTGGTCTTCTCGGGCCTCCGCTCGTTGGTCTGGGGCTGGTCGAAACGGCTCGGACTCGGCGACCGGTTCCCGCTGGCCCGGATTGCCGCGCGCCGCCGCGACCGGTGGCCTGATCGGGAGTCGGTCCGACGGAGCTGGCGGGAGCGGCCGGTGTTCGCGAGCTGGCACCCCAGGGCCTTCGACGACTACCTCGACGCGGGGCTGACCGAGATGCCGGACGGCGGAGTGCGACTGCGCTACCCGCGGCTCTGGGAGGCACGGATCTTCGAGATCTGTCCGCACGACCTGTGGCGCGATTTGCGCCGCACCGATGTGCCGGTGCTGGTGGTCCGCGGCGAGACCTCGGACACCCTGCTGCGCGGCGCGGCACGGCGGCTGGTTCGAAACATGCCGGACGCGACGCTCGTCGAGCTCGAGGGCACGTCGCATTTCCTGCCCATGGAGCAGCCGGACGAGGTCGCGCGGTTCGTGGTGGAGTTCGCGGAGAAGATCCTGGGTCGAGAGTCGTGAATCGGGAGACCTGAGTCGCGCGCCGTCGCCGGTCCTGATTGCCGATGCCGTCGGTGATCGAGGACGCTGATCGCGGGATCGGAAACCCGCGCTCGGCTGGCGAGCGAGTCAGGCCAACGTCGCGCCATCGAGGTTGGCTCTGACCGCAGCCCGGCGGGGGCGTGGTCGCCGCGGGCGGAGCCCGCGAGCACGGGCACGGGCACGGGCACAGAAACGGATACGGATACGGACACGGACACGGACACGGACACGGATACGGACACGGATACGGATACGGATACGGATACGGATACGGACACGGATACGGATACGGACACGGATACGAATACGGACACGAATGCGCCGGCCGGGAGGACCGATCGCTGGCGGTTCGAGGTGTCGGCCGGTGACGGTCGGCCGCCGGTGCTGGTCGCCGCCGGCGTCGATCCCGTCGAGAACGCCCTGCTGGGTCGCTGGTCCGGTGCCGACCCGACCCTCGACTACAGGCTGCGGACCGTCTTCACCGACAGACTGGGCCGCACACTCGTCGGCACCGTGGTCGTGCCGGGCAGCCGCACTCGAGTGCGGTAGCGCAGGTCTCGCCTGCCCACGACTGTTGTGGGCCGGAACGATGACGGCCCACACCCTCATCGGCAGGCCGGGTATTCATGCTCCGCGACCGGGAGGTTCGGGCTTCCTGGCCGCGAACAGCAGGCCGACGCCCCACGGGACGCCGTCAAAGAGGCGATCGATGTTGAATGCCGCGCGAAACGCGTTGACCAACCACCGCCTCCTGCCGAGCCCGGCAACCCGCGCCAGGGACGGGTCATCCTCGAGCTTCCCCCGGTTGTGCAGCCGGCGGCGGTTGACGCGCTTCATGAAGACATCGTCGTAGAGTCTGAGCACCGGCCAGCCCCACACCGTGACCTCGGGCTCGAGCCCGGCGTCGGCGAGCAGCGCCTCCATCTGGTTCTTGACGTAGCGCCGCAGGTGTCCGCCCCAGTCATCCCAGTCCGACCACTGTCCCGGGTCGGCCGGCACCGTGCCGCACAGCCAGCCGCCGGGCGCGAGCACCCGGGCGAGATCCGCGGCCGCGGCCGCATCATCCGGTATGTGCTCGAGGGTCTCGGCCGACGTGGCGCCTCGAAAGGTCCCGTCGGCGAACGGGAGTCGGGCGATGTCGGCAACCACGGGAAGGACCGACGCGCTGAGCCCCGCCAGATCGGCCCGATGGGCGACGACTGCGAGGGAGCGAAGCGAGGCATCGGCCGCCGCCACCGTGAAACCCTGACGGGCCAGGGTCAAGCTCAGCGAGCCGACTCCTGCGGCGCACTCCAGGTGCAACCCGGATGAAGCGACCCGGCGGGTCAAGGCTCGTTCGAGCCGGCCCTCCCGGTGGGCGTGACGCGGCCCGAAGAACTCGGGATCTGCGCCCCATTCGGCTTTGCCCATGGTCCAACCCTCTCAGCCGCGCGCGCCGAAGATGCCCGGCTGAAGCCGGCACCTATCGATTGATGATCTTCCGAGCGACCCGCTTGACCGGCAGCACACGGTCGAGGGAGTGCCCGATCCGGATCAGCTGGTCGACCACAACCGCCGACCCGGTGCTGTTCTTGTAGCACTCACCGCAGCGGGGCAAAGTGTCGAAGTCGCGCGCCTTGAACGCGGCCATGAGCTCGGGAATGCGATCCGATGCAAGGATCTCCTTGACCGTCTGCATCTTCATGTCGCCGATGGCCTGCGCTCCGTCATAGTCGTAGCAGCAGTGCGTCACCCGACCGTCCGAGAGCACCACGAACCAGCGAAACGGATAGCCCTGGAAGCACCCGTAGTAGCGCTCGTGAAGATCGGTCTCGTCGGTGGTGTCGAGCCCCTCGCAGGTTTTCTCGATGATTGCAGCCTGCGGATAGCGATCGAGATCGAAGAAGCGCTCGAAGTCGCGCACCGTCTCGTCGGCGGTCTTGAGCGACACCATCTTCTGGATCTCGACCCGGATGTCGTGGCCCTTGGAGAGCTCGAGGAAGGTCCTGATGTTGGCGACGACCTCGTCGAAGCTCCCGCCCCGACGAATCTCGGGATAAATCTCGGGCGTGACGGTGTCGACGCACAGCCGGATTCGTTCGAGCGAGGTCGCGAGCAGCTCACGACCGTAGGCCTCGTCGAGCATCATCACGTTGGTCGACACGCCGGTGCCGGGGAACAGGTCGATGGCCTCGGCGAGCCGGGGATACAGCAGCGGTTCGCCCATCTCGTGCAGCCACCGGACCCTCATGTCGTGGTCGCGAAAGTCGGCGGCGATCTTCTCGACCAGCCACCAGGGCATGTCGTCCTCGGGCCGACCGAGGTTGCCCATGGGGCACATCCCGCAGCGCAGATTGCAGCGGCTGGTCAGCTCGACGCCGATCTTTGCGGAACGATGATCGAGAATCGGTCTCACATACGGGAGTGTAGCATGCGGCGGTGCGACGGGAGCTTGCTACCATCCGAACCATGTCGAAGGGCCTGCAGCCGATCTGGGTCGACACCACCGACGGCATTGCCGCCGTGGCGGACGCCTGCGCGACCCAGGGGACAATGGCCCTCGACACCGAGGCCGACTCGCTTCATTCCTACTATCACAAGACCTGTTTGATTCAGGCCACGGCCGACGGCGGCAACTTCGTCATCGACCCCCTCGCCCTTGCGGCCGACGAGCTGCGCCCACTCTGGCGGTTGGTCGAGGATCCTTCAATTCCGGTGCTGATGCACGGCGCCGACTACGACCTGAGGGTTCTCGATCGCGATTTTGGGGTTCGGATCCGCGGTCTCAAGGATACCCAGACCATGGCGATGCTGCTCGGCGAGCCCAAGACCGGCCTCGCAGCGCTGCTCGACAAGGAGCTCGACGTGAGGTTGGACAAGCGACACCAGCGGGCCGACTGGGGGCGCCGACCGCTGACCCGATCGCAGATCGTCTATGCCGCTGCCGACACCGCCCACCTGGCCGAGCTCGCCGTCAGGTTGCGCGCCCGGCTCGATCAGCTCGGTCGGTGGTCGTGGGCCGTCGAGGAGTTCGCACGGCTCGAGCAGGTCCGCCACGTCGAACCGGAGCCCGATCCCCTCGCCTTCGAGCGCGTCAAGGGAGTCCGGGCTCTGCGCGGGGCCGAGCGGAACCGGGCCTTTTCCCTTTATCGGTGGCGTGACGCCGAGGCCCGCCGGCTCGACATCCCGCCTTTCAAGGTGCTGGGCAACACACCGCTGGTGGAGCTTGCCCGCACTGCGCCGCGCACCGCTGCCGGGCTCGCCCGGGTCGATCAGCTCGGGCCGAAATTCGTCCGCCGTTGGGGCCATGAGGTGCTGGGAGCACTCGGACAGCCGGACGCCGCGCCCGGGTTGCAGCGGCCGTCGCGCAGGCCGGACCACCCGCCCCGGATCGTGCGCCGACTCAAGAGGCTGATCGCGGTCCGCGACCAGATCGCCGGCGAGCTCGAGCTGCAACCCGGTCTCGTCTGTGCCCGGGCGTGCGCCGCGGCGGTGGCCGAGTGCGAGCCTGCACCCTCGTCGCCGGACGGGCTGGCGGCGGCCGGTCTGAGCGGCTGGCGGCTCGACCTCCTCGGCACCCGCTTTCTCGAGGTCCTCGCGAACGACTGACGCGGGACATTCGTGCTACCCTGCGCGCCTGCAAATTCGGAGGCGCCATGGCACTGCGAGACGAGACGCTGGCCTTCATCGGCTGCGGCATGATGGGCGAGGCGATGATCAAGGGGTTGCTGCGCGAGGCACTCGTCGATCCGCGCCAGATCATCGCGAGCCACCCTCGTGCCGAACGTTGCCTGGAGCTCGAGAACCGCTACGGCGTGCGGGTCACCAGTGACAATCGCGATGCCGCCGACGACGCCACGTTCATCATCCTCGCCGTCAAGCCGCAGTTTCTCGGCGACGTGGTGATCGATCTCGACGGTGCGGTGACGCTCTCCTCGACGCTGCTGAGCATCGTTGCCGGCGTACGGATGCAGCGCATCAGCGCCCAGCTCGGCGTGACCAGGGTGGTCCGTGCCATGCCCAACACGCCGGCTCAGATCGGGCGCGGCATCTCGGTGTGGACCGCTACCGACGACGTCGGTGACGGCGGCCGTGCCAAGGTGCGCGCGATCCTGTCCGCCCTCGGCGAAGACGAGTACGTCGTTCACGAGAACGAGCTCGACATGGCGACCGCGCTGAGCGGCACCGGGCCGGCCTACGTCTTTTTGTTCATGGAGGCGTTGATCGATGCCGGCGTCCACATGGGCTTTTCCCGCCGGGTCGCAGAACGGCTGGTCTTCGAGACCGTGCTCGGCTCGGCGGAGTTCGCCAAGGGCGCCCCCGAGCATCTGGCCAAGCTGCGCAACCAGGTCACCTCCCCCGGCGGAACCTCGGCCGAGGCCCAGTACCAGCTCGAGCGCGGCCGCCTGCGCACCGTCCTGTCCGATGCGGTCTGGGCGGCCTACCGCCGCTGCCAGCAGCTCGGTGGCGCCTCGGATGCCGCCGACAACGGCCGGCCGCTGAAGTAGGCGACGCACAGAGCATCCTGCGCGCCTTGATGATTCCCGGTCCGGACGACCGGCCTTCCGGGGCGCGCCCGTTTTGGCGCTCAAGGAGACACTCCGCCGGGGACGCACCCGTCGCGAACCCGGGATTCGGTCGCCATTTCGCTGTCGCTGATCGCTGTCTCTGCCCGTGATGGCTGCCGCCGAGATCGGGCACGAACGCGGAAGCGGGCACACGAAACCGGGGCGGTCGACCGCCCCGGTCCCGAGATCCTGCATTCGGCGCGATCAGCGTCGAATCAGGTTGAACGTCTTGAAGGACGGGATCCACCGCTCAATCCGATCGGCGATCCGGATCTTCTGGAGACGGTTCATCTGCTCGTCGTCGAGCAGCTCCTCGAAACCCTCGATGTACACCACGTGCACGTCGATCAGCGCATCGCCGAGATCGCGGCGGTCGATGATCAGCAGCCCGAGCTCGGTCGGGTCCGGCGCCCCGCCGGCGAACAGATCGTCAATGGCGGTCTGGACGTCCCGGATCGCCTGGACGATCGGCGCTTCGGCATCCCGGTGCTCGGTCCAGAGCACGTCCCAGGCGTCAACCTGGTCTGGGCTGAGGTCGAGGAAGCTGATCACCGCGTGCCGGGCGGCGACCATGACCGGGTGACTGAGCTCTTCGGGCCCGCCGGGCTCCTCGAGCTGAGCTGCCGCAGGAGCGGCCAGGGCGAGCAGAGCGAGGGACAGGATGATACGTCTCATGGGAACTCCTTTCGCGCAACAGGTTCCGATCCCCGTGGGTCACCGCAGCATGGGACCTCTCAATCGATCGTGGGACGTGCCGGCGAGCCGGAGGTTGACAGGCGGCATTTGATCTCCGCGACCGGGACGTGTCGGGGTCCTCCGAAAGCAGCCTTCTGATCTGACCTGCCGCACGGCACGGCGGCCCAGCGTCGCCCGGCGGCCTTCCTTCTGACTGGGGCGACACATCCGCATCGGCGATTGAGCTCGCGAAACGCACGGCGGTGCTGTCCGCTGCCGCTGCCGCCGGCACCGGGATCGGAAGCGTGAGCGACCACGGACTCGGACGCGTGAGGAGGGGTGGGGTACAGTGTCCCGGAAGGGAGCACAAGGACATGATCACCCTCACCGACACCGCCAAGACCAAGATCAAAGAGTTCGTCGATCAGGCCGACGATGAGTGTATCGGCATCCGGGTGCTCGCCGCCAAGGTCGGCCGTCACACCTTCCGCTACCAGCTCCAGCTGACCCGGGAACAGGACCTCGGGGGCGGCGACTCTCGGTTTCAGCATGACGGTTTCGAGATCATCATCGACCCGCAAACGGCGAAGTTGATGGAGGGATCGACCCTCGACTTCATCGTGCTCGACAGCGGCGAAGGCTTCGAGATCGACAATCCGGCGGCGGATCCCGGCTGGGAGGACCCGCTGTACCGGATGGTCCAGAAGGTGATTGACGAAAAGGTGCTGCCGGTGGTCGGCGCGCACGGCGGCTGGGTCGAGCTCGAGCGGATCGAGGACGACACCGCGTTCGTCAGCCTCGGCGGCGGCTGCCAGGGCTGCGCGAGCGCTGGTTTCACGCTGTCCGCCGGCATCGAGCAGGCGATCTGCCACGAGGTCGACGAGATTCAAAAGGTCGTCGACGTCACCGACCACGCCGGTGGTCAACAGCCCTTCTACACCGACCCATGAAGAGCGGTTCTGCTGGATGACATGAGGCGAGATCTCGATGCGCCGGCGGTTGTGAGAAACGGAGGCATGCCCTCCTCGCGACCATCCAGAGCGCGAAGGTTGGGTGCAGACCGCCGGTGAGAACCACCCATCTCAGGCCCGATCAGCGGGTCACCGCTCGACTCGTTCGACCTCGCCGCCAAGAGCGGACAGCCGGCTGTGAAGCAGCTCGTAGCCACGCTCGACCTGGTGAATATTGCGGATCACGCTCTCGCCGTTTGCGCACAGAGCGGCAATGACCAACGCCATACCGGCCCGGATGTCGGGGCTGGCCAGATGCTGGCCGTAGAGCTGGGACGGGCCGACGACGACTGCCCGGTGAGGGTCGCAGAGTACGATGCGGGCACCCATGGCGATCAGCCGGTCGACCCAGAAAAGCCGGCTTTCGAACATCTTCTCGTGGATCAGAATGGTCCCGGTCGCCTGGGTCGCGAGCACGACCATGATGCTCACCAGATCGGGGGGAAAAGCCGGCCATGGTCCGTCGTCGATCTTGGGGATGGCACCGTGCATGTCGTCGTGGACCACCAGCTCTTGGTCTGCCGGAACCACGATGTCGTCGCCGTCGATTCGCCAGCGGATGCCGAGGCGGGCGAATCCGAGAGCGGTCATCCGGTGGTGGCGGGCGGGCTCGGCGTTGGTGATCCGCAGCTCGCCGCCGGTGACCGCGGCGAGACCGATGAAGCTCCCGACCTCCACCGGATCGGGACCGATGGTTGCCGTGGCGCCGCCGAGCTCGTCTTGGCCCTCGATGCTCAGCCGGTTCGTACCGATGCCCGAAACCCGGCCACCCATGGCATTGATCAGCAGGCACAGCTCCTGGACGTGGGGCTCCGATGCGGCGTTGCGCACGATTGTCGTGCCGCGAGCGAGCGACGCCGCCATGACCGCGTTCTCGGTCCCCATGACGCTCATCTCGGGAAGAAAGAGATCGCACCCGACCAGTCCGGAGGGCGCCCGGATGACGTAGCGATCGGGCTCCACCTCGACCTCGGCGCCGAGAGCCCGGAACGCGTGCACGTGGGTGTCCAGCGGTCGCCGGCCGATGCGGTCGCCGCCGGGACGCGGCAGCACGGCGCGGCCCCCGCGGGCGACCAACGGCCCGGCGAGCAGGAACGACGCCCGGATCTCGCGCGCGAGCGTCGGGTCGAGAGCCCGGGTCGTCAGCTCACCGGCGGCGACGCGCCAACGGTCGGGCGCCTCCTGGTCGACCTCGGCGCCGAGCCCGCCGATCAGCTGGAGCATCATTCTGACATCGCGGATCTGCGGCACATTGGCCAGGGTGACGTCGTCCCGGGTCAGCAGGCTAGCCGCGAGCATGGGCAGCGCGGCGTTCTTGTTGCCGCCTGGTTTGACGGTGCCCGAGATCGGGCGGCCGCCGCGAATGACGTACGCAGCAGATTCGTCGTCGCTGGGATCAAGCTCGATGGGTACCATGATGCGCTCCACCATGATGCTAACACTGCGATCGCCGTGTGGCCTGAGTGTGGCGGGGGCGCGGAGGTCGTGCGTCGGGAAACGCCGGGGTCGGGATCGGATACGGCTACGGCTACGGACACGGACACGGACACGGCTACGGATACGGATACGGATACGGATACGGACACGGACACGGACACGGATACGGATACGGGGATCATCGGAGGCGGTACACTTGCCTGCCATGGCGCGACTGGTGCTCCACGATCTGCCCACCGACAAGCGGGCGGGCGAGCTGGTACGACTGGTCGAGGCGATGGTCTCGGACGGCCGCCGGGTGGTGGTCTGGGTCGCCGACGAGGGTCGGCGACAGATCCTCGACAACTACCTCTGGACCTTCAGCAAGCTGTCGTTCGTGCCGCACGCACTGTGGCAGCCGGCCATGGGCGAGGTCGACGAACCGGTCGTGCTCACCGGTGAACCGGGCAACCCGAACCGCGCGACGGCGATGGTGATCGGCGACGAGCTGCCGCCGGGGAAGTGGGCGAGCGGCTTTGACGAGGTCCACGACTTCATTCCACCCGGCGCCGACGGCGACGAGCGGCGGAAGTGGTGGCAGGAGTGGGGCGACGACGAGTCCGAGGAGGGGTGATGAATCGGTGGATCAAGGGTGTGGTGGTCGTGATCGTGTTGGGTTGCGCCGCCGTCGGAGCGGCGGTGGAGAAGCCGTCGACACCGGTCGAGCTCGAGGATGCGGTGCATCAGCTGTTGCGCCAGGTGCCGCTCATCGACGGCCACAACGACGCACCCTGGGCGATCCGAAGCCGGGTCGCCAACCACCTGGCCGATTTCGACTTTCGCGACACGAGCTCGATCGATCGGCCGATGCAGACCGATCTCGTGCGGCTGCGAGCGGGCGGTGTCGGCGGCCAGTTCTGGTCCGTCTGGGTCCCGGTCGATCTTCCCGAGGCCGAGGCTGTGGTCACCGTGCTCGAGCAGATCGACCTGGTTCACCGGCTCGTCGAGCGCTATTCGGACGACCTCGAGCTCGCCCTCACCGCCGACGACGTCGTCCGCATCCACGGCGACGGCCGGATCGCGTCCCTGATCGGAATCGAGGGCGGCCACAGCATCGCGAGCTCGCTGGCGGTGCTGCGCCAGCTGTATGACCTCGGTGCCCGCTACATGACTCTGACCCACTGGTCGAACACGGGCTGGGTCGATGCCGCGACAGATTCCCCCGAGCACGACGGACTGAGTCCGTTCGGCGAGGTCGTCGTCCGCGAGATGAATCGGTTGGGAATGCTGGTCGACCTGTCCCACGTGTCGGCTGCGGCCATGCACGACGTGCTCGACGTGACCCGAGCGCCGGTCATCTTCTCGCACTCATGCGCTGCGGCGCTCAACTCGCACCCGCGCAACGTTCCGAACGACGTGCTCGAGCGGCTGACCGACAATGGCGGCCTGGTTATGGTCAACTTCGGCTCGTACTTCGTCGACCGCAAGATCACCGAACGCCACGCCGCCTTCAAGGCGGAGGAGCTCCGCCTGCAGACCCTCCACCCGGGAGACCCGAAAGCGGTCGGGGACGGCATGACAGCGTGGCTCGAGCGCAACCCGCTGTGGACGGTGCCGTTGGCCGAGCTCGCCGACCACGTCGACCACATCCGGTCGGTCGCCGGTGTCGAACACGTCGGGCTCGGATCGGACTACGACGGCATCAGCGCTCTGCCGGCGGGCATGGAGGATGTCTCCGGTTACCCGAAGCTGCTGGTCGAGCTCATGCGCCGCGGCTGGAGCCGCGACGACATCGCCCGGCTCGCCGGGCTCAATGTGCTCCGCGTCATGCGCGAGGCTGAGGCCGTCGCGGTCGAGCTGCAGACGGCCGAGCCGCCGTTCGAGGCTCGGATCGACGACGCACGATTCGCCGAGCACGAGGAGGCCTCGGGAAGGTAGAGAAAGCAGAGGCCTCCCGGTCTCACGCGCCGTCCGGCAACTCGATGTCGAGCCCCCGAACCGGCGGCGACCGCCAGTAGCGCCGCAGGGCGAGGATCGCCTCGATCACCAGCCACACCGCGATTCCGGTGATGATCCCGCCGACCACCAACAGGGTGGTGTTGCCGTCGGCGGCGAAAACCCGCAGCTTGTTGACCATGGCGATCAACGTGGTAACCATCATGAACAGCATGGGCAGCAGATAGGGCAGCGCGAACCGCCGGCGCTCGATCAGATACAGCGACACCACGAGAAGCGCGAGCCCGGCGAGCAGCTGGTTGGTCGAGCCGAAAAGCTGCCACAGGGCGAGCCCCGCCGACCGTCCCTCGATCTTGGAGAAGGCGAAGAACGAGATCGCGCCCACCGCGAGGGTCGAGGACAGGTAGCGGTTGCCGAGGAAGCGCAGCCTGAGCGTCACGCCGATCTCCTCGATGTTGTAGCGCAGCAAACGCGTCGCCGAATCGAGGGTGGTCAGGGCGAAGCTCACCACGACCACCGCGATCAGAGTCCGTGCAGTGGTCTCGGGAATGCCGAGGGTGGCGACAAAGCGCGTCGAGCCTTCGATGAAGGCACTCATGGAGCTGCCGAGACCCTGGATCGAGCTCCAGTCGTGGTAGTGGTGCTTCCAGGCGTCCACCGACACGAAGCCTGCGGTGCAGGCGAGCACCGAGGCGAGCCCGAGCACAGACTCACCGACCATGGCGCCGTAGCCGATCGGGCGGGCGTCGGTCTCTCGGTCGAGCTGCTTCGCGGTGGTCCCGGACGAAACCAGCGAGTGGAAGCCGGACGCCGCGCCGCAGGCGATGACGATGAAAACGAAGGGATACAGCGGCGGCGCGCCCTCGGGGTGGGCGTCGACCATCGGCGACGCGAACTCCGGTCGCAGGATGAAGAACCCGATGTAGGTCAGCCCGAGCCCGAGGTAGAGCAGCAGCGAGTTGAGGAAGTCCCTCGGCTGAAGCAGCGACCACACCGGCAGCACCGAAGCGAGCCAGGCGTAGGTGAGGAGAATCCACGTCCACCCCCCCACCGAAGCCCACTTGACCGGCATCAGCGGTGACGCGACGACCACTCCCAGGGTGACGACGAAGGCGACGGCAATCAGGACCCAGAGGTTCATGCCGCGTCGGCGGACCAGCCAGCCGATCGCCAGAGCGAGAATCAGGATGGTTGCCGACGGCACGACCGACTCGGGGTAGTAGGTCGTCTCGGGGGTCGGCCCGGCCGAGAACAGCAGCGCCACGACGTAGGCGAAGACCCCCATCGCGAGGGCGATGGCGAAGAAGATGATGGCGTGCATCAGCGATTTGGCGCGGCGTCCCATGAGGCTCTCGGCGATGACGCCGATGGACATGCCGCGGGCGCGCGCCGAAACCACGAGCGCACCGAAGTCGTGGACGCAGCCGACCAGGATCGCGCCGAACACGACCCACAGCATCGCCGGCAGCCATCCCCAAATGACCGCGATGGCCGGCCCGAGCATGGGCGACAGCCCGGTGATCGAGGCGTAGTGGTGGCCGAACAGCACCAGCCGGTGAGTCGGAACGTAGTCGACGCCGTCCTCCATGGTGTGGGCCGGCGTCGGATGGTCGGCGCGCAGCTCGAAGATCCGGCTCGCGATGAAGCGCGAGTAGAACACGTAGCCGATGACGTAGAGCGCGAAGCAGGCGACGACAACAAAAACTGGCGGCATGGGCCCCCCGGTGAACCGGTCGATTGATGATAGCCCGGATGCCTGCGGGTCCGGATCGGCAGGGGCGGCGGCGCAGGCCACGGGCACACGAGCACGTGCGACCGCCGACGAGGGCCGAAAGGGGTACAGTACCTGCTCATGAAAAGGCACCTTCTCGTTGTCGTCGTTGCATCGCTCGTTGCCGCCGGAGCCGGAAGCTCGGAGATTCCTGACGAGTGGCTGACCGTTGCCGAAAAAAGCGGCTATTGCGCCACCTCGACCTGGGCGGAGACCATGGACTACCTGCGCGCGGTCGAGGCGGCGGCGCCCGAGATCATTCGGGTGACGTCATTCGGCCGCTCGGCCGAGGGGCGCGAGCTGCCGCTGGTCATCGTGTCGTCCGACGGCGCCTTTACGCCCGAGGCGGCAGGTGCTGCCGGCAAACCGATCCTGCTGGTGCAGAGCGGTATCCACGCCGGCGAGATCGCCGGCAAGGAGGCGACCCTGATGCTGCTCCGTGAGATCGCTCTCGGCCGGCGACCCGATCTGGCCGCCGCCGCGGTGACCCTGTTCGTGCCGATCTACAACCTCGACGGCCACGAGCGGATCTCGCCCTTCAACCGCCCCAATCAGGACGGACCCGTCGAGGGGATGGGCTTCCGGGCGACCACCGCCGGGATCGACCTCAACCGCGACTGGCTCAGGCTGGCCAGCCCCGAAGCCCGCGCCATGGCCCGGCTGGTCGCAGATTGGCGGCCTCACCTGCACGTCGACAACCATGTCACCAATGGTTCGGACCACGCCTGGGTTCTGACCTGGATGGTGGCCGAAGCGCCCCGGCTCGAGCCCGGAGTCGACGCCTGGATCAGCGAGCACCTGCCGAGGGCGCTCGAAGCCACCGCCGAGGCCGGTTACCCGAACGGGCCGTATCTGGCGTTCGTCGACTGGGGCGATCCGACCTCGGGGATCGACTGGAGCCCGATTCAGCTGCCCCGCTACTCGACCGGCTACTTCCCGCTTCTCGACCGGCCGTCGATCCTGGTCGAGATGCACGCCCACAAGCCGTTTCGCGATCGGGTACTGGCCAACCGCGACTTCATGGACGCGCTGATCGTTGAGGTCGGCGGCAGCGGCGAGCAGCTCATCATCGCCGTCGGTGAAGCCGAGTCGCGAACCGTGGAGCTCGGGGCGCCGGACGCCGATCCGTCGACGGTGACGCTGCGGTGGCGATCGGCGCCGGACGCCGAGGCCCTCCACTGGCCCGCGTATCGGAGCACTTCGGAACCCTCGTTGGTGACCGGCGCTCTCGGCACCGTGTACCATCCCGGCGACATCGAGATCCGCAACCTCGCCTGGCGCCACACCGCCGAGCCCGAGTTCGAGGTGGCGCGCCCTCGCGGCTACCTGGTCCACGCCGGCTGGCCTCGAGTCGAGGCCGCGGTAGCCGGTCACTCGCTCACCGCTTTCCGGCTCGCCGAGCCCGTCGAGCTCGACGTCGAGACGACTCGCGTCGCCGATCCGGTCTTCGCCACGTCGTCCTATCAGGGCGCCGTGAGAGTCGAGGCGTTCTCGATCACGAGGCAGGTCGAACGACGCCCGATCCCCGCCGGCAGCCTGTGGATTCCGGCCGACCAGCCCGATTTCGAAATCGCGGTCCAGCTCTTCGAGCCCGAAGCGCCGGACTCGCTGCTGCGCTGGGGCGAGCTGAGCTCGGTCTTCGAGCTCAAAACCTACATCGGATCGGGCCGTCTGGACGAGGTCGCTGCGGACATGCTGCGCGACGAGTCGACCCGCACCGCGTGGCGAGCCGCGCTCACGGACGGCGCGTTTTCCGCCGACCCCAAGGCCCGCTTCATGTGGTGGTACCGACGGTCTCCGTACTGGGACGAGCGAGTCGGTCTGCTGCCCGTCTACCGGGTATTGGGACCGCCGCTGCCGGTCGGTGAGCCGGTCCGGAGGCCCTGATTCTCCCGATCACAAGCCGATTTTTTACAAGACCTTGAACCTCGGCATACCGGACAGTGGTAGGCTTCGTTCGTGCCGGCTGTTCCTCAGGTGCGGCACGGAATGGAAGTGACACGATGTCTGTGAGTCGAGCCCCGTCCATCTTGATCTGCCTCGCCCTGACCGCCGTTCCGTGCTTCGGACAGGCGCCCGACGACAGCGGGGCCGCTTCTCCCGAACGCAGCCTCAACCCGGTCGTACTCATGGTCAACGGCGAGCCTGTTCACGCCTTCGAGATCAGCATGATCATGCAGACCGTCCAGGGTCAGCTCGAGCAGCGCGGCGAGCAGATCGAGCCCGGCGAGCTGGCTCAGATGGCCACCCAGCGGGCCATCGAGCAGAAGCTCCTGGTCCAGGAGGCCAAGCGCTTCGGCATCGAGCCCGACGAGCTCGAGGTCGCACGGGCGGCGCGCGCCACCGAACAGCAGGCTGGAGGACGTGCCGTCCTCGAGGCCAAGCTCAAGGCCACAGGCTCGAGCTACGAGCAGCTTCTCGACGTCGTTCGAGAACTCGAGATGATGCAGCTCTTCGTCAGCCGCCAGATCGTCCCGAACGTCACCGTCTCCGAGGAGGAGATCGCGGAGTTCTACAGCGCCAACCCCGAGGCCTTCGAGGCCGGCGAGCGGGTTCACGCCTACCACATGGTGTTCATCGTCGAGCAGGACGCCGAGCCGGAGGTCCTCGCTGAGGTCAAGGCCCGGGCCGAGTCGGCCCGCGAGCGCGCCGTGCGCGGCGGCGAGGACTTCACCGTCATCGCCCGCGAGCTCAGCGAGGGACCGTCGGCGCCGGAAGGCGGAAACCTCGGCTGGGTCGAGCGGGGCGCTCTGGTCAAGCCGCTGTCCGACGCCGTCTTCGCCCTCGAACCGGGCGGGATCTCGCCGGTGGTTCAGTCGCGCTTCGGTTTCCACGTCGCGACCATCACCGAACGCGAGCCGGCCGGCGCCGTCAGCCTCGAAGATGCCTCCGGCCGGATCGAATCGCTGCTCCGCCAGAAGAAGGCCGCCGACACGGTCGGTGAACTCCTGGAAACCCTGGTCGCGAAGGCCAGCGTGGTCAACGTGCTCGGCTCGTCCTCGACCCGTGCCGACGGGATCGACTGAGCCGACACGTGCCGATCAGTCGTCGATCAGCTCGGTGGTGATCCTGATCTCCGAGTTGAGCGTACGGTGGACCGGGCAGCGGTCCGCGATCTCGAGCAGGCGTTCACGCTGCGCCTCGTCAAGGTCGCCGTCGATGATCAGCTCGCGTCGGAGGTGGTCGATCTTCGGTGTCCCGCTGGCGGCGTCGGCGCAGTCCCGGCAGTGGACCTTGGAGTGCTCGAGGCGAACCTCGACCTCCTCGAGCGGCCACCCCTTGCGGTCGGCGTACATCCTCAGCGTCATGCCGGTGCACGCGCCGAGCGCAGAGCTCAGCAGCTCGTATGGACTCGGGCCGGCGTTGGTACCGCCGACCTTCAGGGGCTCGTCGGCGACCAGAGGATGACCGTTGGCCAGGATCTCCGTCCGATAGCCCTCGGCGCCGGTGCGCGCAACAACGCGATTGTAGGTCGTTCGGGCGGCCTTCTCGTCACGCTGAACTGCTCCGATGTACCTGCGGGCCCAGGTGGCGATGACGCCTGCCGCATAGCGTGAGTCGTCGGGGTCTCCCAGGAGGTGGTCGGCGCCGTCGAGAGAGACGAAGCTCTTGGGTTGGCGGGCGGCCTGAAAAATCTCGGACGCGTTGTCGATCCCGACCACGCCGTCAACCGGCGAGTGCATGACGAGCAGCGCCCGGTCGAGGCCCGCGATGGCCTCTCTCATGCTGATCTCCTCGAGATCCCGGATCAGGGACCGGCCGATCCGAACCCGCCGGCCGGCAAGCTCGATCTCGGCCCGGCCGTGGCGCTCGACCTCGGCGCGGGCCGGCGCCAGAATCTCGGCGAGGTGGTCGAGCCCCGCCGGGGCGCCGATGGTGACCACCGCATTCACCGACGTCAGCCGGGCGGCGGCGGTGATCGCCGCCGCCCCGCCGAGGGAGTGACCGATCAGGATTGACGGGGAACCGTGGGATGCGGCGATCGCCTCGGCGGCCGCCACTACATCATCGACGTTGGAGGTGAACGAGGTATCGGCGAAGTCGCCCTCGCTGTCACCGAGGCCGGTGAAGTCGAAGCTGAGAATCCCGATGCCCTCGGCGGCGAGAGCCCGGGAGATGTGTCGGACCGCCTTGAAGCTCTTCGAGCATGTGAAACAGTGAGCGAAGACCCCGTAGGCGACGGGCAGACCGTCCACCGGCATGTCCATCACCGCCGCCAGGCGCTGGCCGCGGCCGTTGTCGAACTTCATCTTGACGCTGTGCATGAACTATTGCCCGCCCGCCGCGGCCGTGCGCTTCTCGTCGATCTCGATCTCGACGAAGTCGAGCGCGACGGAGTTGATGCAGTAGCGCAGACCGCTGGGGCGAGGCCCGTCGTCGAAGACGTGCCCGAGGTGGGCGCCGCAGCGACGGCAGTGAACCTCCGTGCGAACCATGCCGAAGCTGGTGTCCCGCTCGGTGCCGATGTTGGCCTCGTGAACCGGCTGAAAAAAGCTCGGCCATCCGGTGCTCGAGGTGAACTTCGTCGACGAGACGAAGAGATCGTTGCCGCACGCGACACAGCGATAGAGTCCCTCGCGGTCGTTTTTCCAGAACGCTCCCGAGCAGGCCATCTCGGTCCCCTTGCGACGGGTGATCCTGTACGCCTCGGGCGTCAGCTCGCGCCGCCACTCCTCGTCGCTCTTGACGACGGTCTCGGCCCTGACCAGCCGTCCTTCCGCCACCGACCATACTTCGATCGACTCGGCCATCATGTCCCTCCCGTCTTCGGCCAGACTCGGCGCGAAGGCCGCGCCCAGCACGACCGCACAGATGATCAAGTTTCTCACGCGTCACCTCCGACGATGTGCTCGGTTCGTCTTCAACCAGTCGTTGTCCGACCGGCGACGATCGGTTTCGTTTCGGCAGCAGGCTCTGACAGCGCGACCGCAGTGTGCGGCGGTGGTATTCTCGTTCGGACTTTCAAATCGGACGTCGACGGGAGACATCATGAGCGGCGAGCTGAGCTTCTTCGGACAGGTCAACACCAACTTCGACAAGGCTGCTGCACTCACCGACCACCCTCCGGGTCTGCTCGAGCAGATCAAAAGCATCAACAGCGTGATCCACTTCACCTTTCCACTCAAGCGCGACGACGGCTCGCTTCAGGTGATCCACGCCTGGCGTGCAGAGCACAGCCACCACAAGCTGCCGACCAAAGGCGGCATCCGCTACGCCGCCAACGTCACCGAGGACGAAGTCATGGCCCTGGCGGCGTTGATGACCTACAAGTGCGCGATCGTCAACGTCCCCTTCGGCGGCGCCAAGGGCGGCGTCAAGATTGCCGCTCACTCCTACTCGGTGGCCGAGCTCGAGCGCATCACCCGGCGATTCACCTTCGAGCTCAACAAGAAGAACTTCATCGGTCCCGCACTCGACGTGCCGGCGCCGGACTTCGCGACCAGCGGTCGCGAGATGGCCTGGATCGCCGACACCTACATGACGCTCAACCCGCACGATATCGACGCTCTCGGCTGTGTCACCGCCAAACCGGTCGGCCAGGGCGGTATTCGCGGTCGCATCGAGGCGACCGGCCGCGGCGTCTTCTTCGGCCTGCGCGAGGCGTGCCGGATCGCACGGGACATGCGGGCCCTCGGTCTCGCTCCCGGACTCGAGGGCAAACGAGTCGTGGTTCAGGGCCTCGGCAACGTCGGCTTCCACACCGCCAAGTTCCTCCAGGAGGGCGGCGGCGCCATCATCGTCGGCGCGGTCGAGTACGAGGGCGCGATCTCGAAGCCGGACGGCATCGACGTCGAGACGCTCATGGCCCATCGCGCCGCGACGGGTTCGATCCTGGGATTCCCCGGCGCCGTCGACCTGCCGTCCCGAGAGGCCGGACTCGAGCTCGAGTGCGACATCCTGGTTCCGGCCGCGCTCGAGAACGCCATCACCACGGAAAACGAGCCCCGCATCCAGGCCAAGATCATCGCCGAGGCGGCAAACGGACCGATCAGCGCCGATGCGTCCAGACGCCTGTTCGAACGGGGCGTGCTGGTCATCCCCGACGCATTCATCAACGCCGGCGGCGTCACCGTTTCCTACTTCGAGTGGCTCAAGAACCTCCAACATGTGCGCTTCGGTCGGATGGAGAAGCGCTTCACCCAGAGCTCGACCCGCAAGCTGCTGACCGAGATCGAGAAATCGACCAACCGGATCTTCTCGGACGCCGAGATCGACGAAATCGCCCGAGGCCCCGGAGAGGTCGACCTGGTCAACTCGGGGCTCGAGGAGACCATGATCGAGGCCTACCACGAGATCCGGAACGTCAAGAACGCTCAAGGCCCCGAGACCGACCTCCGGACCGCCTCCATGATGGTCGCCATCGACAAGGTGGCGGTCTCGTACCGAGAGCTCGGGGTGTTCCCGTGACCTCCGTTTGCCCGGGTCTTCGGGTCAACCCTCGAGGGTGAACGGGATCCGTACCTCGCTTTCCTCGAGCTTGATCTCGAGGACGTATCGGCCGGGTTGAACACCGCCCGGCACGTTGAACATCAGCCGTCCTTCGACCGCTCGGAAGTCATTGACCGTGACCTCGTCGAAGACGACCCCGGTGCCCGGATCGGAAAAGAACTGGAGCGGCCGCGTCTCCTTCCTGGGCGGCCAGTAGTCCATGGGATCCCGAGCGATGTCGGCCCTATTGAGGAACGGCCGCAACTCGGAGAATGCCTGACCGAACGCCTGCTGCGACGCGAGCGGGACGATCGCCCCGGCCGGCGTCCGGACCGTGATGCGGTTGCGCTCGATGGTCGCGGTCTGGCCCATCGGCGAGGTCGCAGCGAATTCCAGCAGCAACCAGTCGGACCCGAGGTTGTTCTGAGCGTGCCGGTAGCCGATCACGACCTCGGCCTCGGGCCCCTCGTTCATCAACATGTACCGACCCATGCGGTCGACGCCGGGGTCGCCGGTGGGCTGGGCCGATGAACACCCCACCAGTGCCGTCGCCGCGATGAGCACGACGCCGCTCAGTTTCAGGGAGAGTGTGCCGCTGTTTTCGTGAAGATAGCTCATGACGCCTCCTTTTCACGTGCCAACAACCACAATCCAGAAAGCAATCCCCGTGCCACGAAACCGCCGGGCCGGTGTTCTCCCCGAGGCGATCGTGCCGTCCACTCCAGACGACAGAGGACCACCGACGGAGACACTCTTCGACGCGGGTCCGCGATCCTCGTCGGCTGGCATCGCGGTCCGGGGAGCGGCTATACTGCCGGAGTTTCCGCTCGCCACGGGGCCGCGCCGGTCGCCTTCGGCGCGAACCGCTCGCCTGCGGACAGTACACCGAATCGGAGGGCTGAATGAACCGACCGAGGTACTACATCCCGGGAAACCGCCGCATCGCCGATCTCGACTTCGTCCATCTCGGGTTCGACTACACGCCCTGTCCGTACCGCTTCGAAGCGGTGTATCGGCACGGGGTGTGGCGGGTCCGGGGCCTGGTAGAGGAGACCGAGATGCGGATCCCCGAGGGCAGTCAGTGCCTCCACTACGGCCAGCAGCTGTTCGAGGGCATGAAGGTCCACCGCGGCGCCGACGACACAATCTTCGCCTTTCGTCCGTTCGACAACGCCCGCCGGCTGAACCGAGGCGCGCGCTACATGTGCGGCCCCGAGCTGCCGGAGGAGCTCTTTGTCCGGGGCATCGAAGAGGTCGCCGCCGCCAACCATCCCTACGTGCCGCCTCACGGTAGCGGCGCCGCCCTCTACGTCCGACCCTTCTACCTCGGTTTGGGCGACAACGTCGGCGTCAAACCGGCGTCGACCTTCGTCTTCCGGATCTTCGTCACGCCCGTCGGCCCCTACTTCAAGGGCGGCTTCGGACCCGACCAGGGCAAGGAGTTCATGGTCAGCCGGCTCGACCGCGCTGCCCCGCAGGGCTCGGGTCACGTCAAGGCCGGCGGCAATTACGCGTGCTCGTTCACGCCGGGCCGCGAGGCCAAGGAGGCGGGCTTCGCCGAGGCTCTGTACCTCGATCCCCGCGAGCACCGCTACATCGAGGAGATCGGCGCGGCCAACTTCCTCGGTTTCGCGAACGGGGCCCTCGTCACCCCCGACTCGCACAGCGTGCTGGCGTCGATCACCCGGATCAGCCTGCTCGAAATCGCGTCCGAGCTCTTCAGCTGGCCGACCGAGGAACGCAAGATCGCCCTCGAGGAGCTCGGCGAGCTCGAGTCCGCGGCCTGCTGCGGCACCGCCGCGGTGATCTCCTGGATCAGACGGATCGCCGACGGTGACCGGGAGTGGACCTTCGAGTTCGACGAACGGTGGCAGCAGCTCTACGATGCGCTGGTCGGCATTCAAACCGGAGGTCGAGACGATCCCTTCGGCTGGCGGCACGAGATCCGGGTCGACGAGATTCTCAGCTCGCTCTGAGGCTCGCCATGGCCTGGTCCCGATCGTCGTAGATCGGAACGACCTCGTCGAGCCGAGTCAGCTCGAACAGCTTGCGCAGGCGCCGCGCGGGATTGATGAAGGCCATTCGCCGACCCTGTTCCTCGAAGCGTTGAAGGTAGCCGACGAGCTCGCCGAGGCCCGTCGAGTCGACATGGTCGATCCCCTCGAGATCGACCAGCACGGGTGACCGACCCTGGTCGAGAACCTCCCGGAGAAAGCTCGAGAACGTCGATGCCGACTCGCCGAGCTTGATGACGCCGCGAACGATCACGATGGTGCCGTCGCCGTCGTCCAGACGCTCAATTTCCATCTTTCACTCCCGAATCCGGCGCCTCGGCTGGCCGGAGCGCAGGTTCTGGTCTCGGCCCGGAGCTACCGCAACATGGTATCACCGCTCGCCGTCCGCACCTCCCACCCTCGAGGCCCGACGCCGCGTTGAACGCCGCGGTCACCACCAGCGAGAACGACCGCCCTCGGACGGCTTTGCGGTCGTCGGGCCGCAGGCCGCCGCCTCGACGGCCCGCTGCCGCTCTTCGGGATCTCGAACCACGAGCAACGCGTCTGCAGCCTCGACCGGAGCGAGCAGCTCCGGCGCCGAGTTCAGGATCAGCACATCGAGGTACTGGTCCTTGGGCAGCGCCCGGGCGACCGCCTCGGACACCTGGTTGAGGGCCGCGCGCAGCGATCCGATACCCTCCGGCACGAGCCAGACGAAGAGAGTCATCCGGGGCCCCGATCCGTGTCCGTGGACCGTGACCTGCGGCAGGTGGCCGAACGCGACATCGGGGCAGGCGAGCAGCTCGTCACGGAGCCGCGCCTCGACCGCGGGCTCGAGGCCGGTCTCGGGCGCCTCGATGACGATCTCGGGTTCGTCGAGCTCACGCGACCGGCTCATCCCCGGATCATACCCTGGATCGGAACGGACCGGCAGTGCTACGGTCGTGCCATGATGCGACGCTCGGCAGCATCGGTCCTCGCGATGGCGGCAGCGGCGGCGATCGGCGCCGAGGAGCTCGAGCGCGACCTCGGGCCTGCACTCGAGCTCGCGCGCGGGCTGGTCGAGCAGCACCGATATGAACAGGTCATCGAGCTCATGGCGCCGTTCGCGGCCGTCGAGGACGCGGAAGCGCGCTACGCGGTGAGAGCCGAAGCGGGGCGCGCTCACTTTCACCTCGGCGAGTACAATGCGGCCCACGCTCTGCTCGAAGAAGCAGTGCGCCTGCGGCCGCGCCGCATCGAAACCGGGCTTTATCTCATGGCGACATCGTATCTGACCGGTGAGGTCGAGCAGGCGTACCGCATTCTGCGCGAGGTTCTCCGGAGTGGCGCCACTGATCTCTACCTGGCGGTGACCCTGCCGGGCGAACGTGCGTTCCTCTCCGACCGCGAGGTGCGGCGGATGCTCACCGAGCTGGCACGGCCGGTTCAGGTCGACATCGATCGCGGATCGGCGCTCGGTGTGGCGCTCGGTCAGCGGCGGGCCGACGTCGAGGCCGGGCTCGGGTTCGAGACCGGTCCGGCGGCCCCGAAATCAGTCGTCACGGCACACGCCGGTCCCTTTCTGACCTGGGCCTTCGGCTTCGACGACAGCGGAACGCTGACCCGCATCATGGCCCACAACGAGCACCTGCTGCGTTACACACCGTTCCGGCTCGACCTCGACCACGATCTCGACTGGCGGGCAACTCCGATCGCTGCGACCCGCGCGCTCGGGGCGCCGGCATCGACTTCGAGGGGCGACGGGGAGGTTGTGGTCATGGCCTGGCACCGCGGACCGGTGCGACTGACCCTCGAGTTCGGGCGACCCCGCGCGCCGGCACCGCCGGGGATCGACGACGACGGCCCGATGCTGCGGGTCGTGCGGCTCGAAACGGCGGACCCCTGACCGACCCTTCAGCCTCTGTTAGCATGAACCGATGGATGACCCCGCCTCCCTCGACGGCAAGCTGCTGATCGCGATGCCCTCCCTGGGCGATCCGAACTTCCGGAGGTCGGTGGTCCTTCTCGGCGCCCACTCTCCCGACGGCGGCGCCTTCGGCCTTGTTGTCAATCGCCCAATCGACGTTCCCCTGGCGGACATCCTCGACGAGCTCGGTCTCGAGGCCGCGGCCGAACAGCTGCCGACGGTGCTCGCCGGCGGCCCGGTACAGCCGAGCCAAGGCTTCGTCGTGTTCGAGCACGACCGGCTCGACCCCGGTGACGGCGACATGGTGCTGCCGGGCGGGGTGACGATTTCCGGAAGCACGGAGACCCTCGAGACGCTGATCCGGGACGAAGGAGCCGGGCGGTACGCTCTCGCCCTCGGCTACTCCGGCTGGTTCCCCGGTCAGCTGGAAATGGAAATCGAGGAGAACTCATGGCTCATTGCGCCGCTCGACTCGTCGATCCTCTTCGACCTCCCATTCGAGCAGCGATGGGTCGCAGCGCTGGGCACCATCGGCGTCGACCCCGGCACCCTGGTCGACTCCGGCTCC
The DNA here is from genome assembly GCA_964641415.1 of uncultured Thermoanaerobaculia bacterium. Lineage (GTDB taxonomy): Bacteria > Acidobacteriota > Thermoanaerobaculia > Thermoanaerobaculales > Sulfomarinibacteraceae > JAHECW01. Next base: position 46,041 of record CAZXMW010000003.1, read on the forward strand.
GCCACGCCCGCCTGACCCGCGACCTCGGCCTTCCCCTCCGCCGCGCCTGGCAGGCGGAATTCTTCCTCCGGGCGGGGGTGGCTGCAGGCGGTCCGGCGCCCGAGCTCAACGGTTGGCGCCTCGATGATCAGCGCCTTCGCCATCCGGTGCGGAGTTTCCCCGGCGCTCGTCGCCGGCACCAGCGCGGTGCCGTGCCCGGCACCCCGCCCGGAGCACGCCCGTTGCGGGAATCCAGATCTCCTGACATGGTTTACGTAAACACGAATTCCACGACACTTAGGTCCGCGCAGGTGTTACGCTTGGATGAGACATTTTTTGGGCTCCGGGGATGACCATCGTGTCCCCCCAGCGGTTCCCGCGCGGGCATGAGTCTTGCCGGAGAGTTTGGTATGTCTCCCCTGATGTCAGGAGGTCTGGAATCGAGGCGGTCCTGCTCTCCGGAGCTGTCGCTGATCGCGGTCGTTGAACCTGATCGCTGTCGTTCCTGGTCGCCGCTCCCCGACAAAAAAACCGCCCGGCATCAGCCGGGCAGTGAGCGTGAGGCGGGAGGGCCGGTTCAGCTCAGCAGGCAGGACCAAAACGAAAGGATGATAAAGGTTGGCCGAATGAGGTTGGCCTCAAAATTGGTAGGCTCAAGGTGGAAAGCCTTCCCGGGTCCCTCCCATATTCTTGTTGGGCGACAATTATAGCGGCCGGCGGCGGCCTTTGTCCAGTCGTTTTCCGTCAAGCGCGGTCAATCCGGAGCCTGCGCCCGACGATCGAGCCCTTCGGCCAGCCCGAGCAGGTAATGTGCGTCGATCAGGCGCCGGAATACACGATCCGATGCCAGGCCGGGAACGAGCTCGCCGAGAACCGCCCAACTTTGCAGCGCCATGCGCACGAGCCGGCGTTTTTGCCGGTTGGACCGCACGCAGGGCACGGCGAGGAAGTCCTCGAGCTCGGGATGAAGGCCGGCGAAAATGGCGGCCGACCTGCCCGAGGTTTCCTGCCGCTTGCAGAAGGAACCGACCCGGATCCGGTGGTAGTGGAGGCACCTTGCTCGCGGCACATAGCGGAGCCCGAGCCCGGCCCGAGTCGCTCGGTAGGCAAACTCGATGTCCTCCCACGCGGCCGCCGGGAAGTCCTCTCGGAAGCCGCCGAACCGCTCGAAAAGTTCTCGCGGCAGGGATACGTTGGAGGTGTAGAAGAAGTTGAAGGGCACGTTGGTCGGGTCGTCGATCAGGGCATAGCCGAACTGGGCGCCATGCTCGTTGATCCAGCGCAGGAACGGCCCGGCGGACCCGACGGGGAAGCCGGTGTAGCCGAGCACCGCTGTGTCGCGCGACCCACCGTGCAGCCGGTGGGCCTCCAGGTGCTCGAGCAGCCAACCCCGCTGCGGCACGGTGTCATCGCCGAGAAACAGGATGATCTCGCCTGTCGCCACCTCGACTCCACGGTTCCTGGCGCGCGCCGGGCCGCAGTTTGTCTGCCGGACCGTCGTCAACCCGAGCTCGGCGCCGTGCTCGTCGAGCCATGCGCCGGTGCCGTCGCTCGATCCGTCGTCGACGACGACAATCTGGCACGGCGCGGGCGATGCGGCCACCTGGTCGAGCAGCGCGGCGCACACCGCACGAAGATCGCGTAACCGGTTGAACGTCGGAATGACAATGCTCGCTCGCGTGCTCGCCTGGCTGGTCACCGGACGACCCGCGGGATCGCCGGCGACAGCCGCGCGAGAAACTCGTAGTTGATGGTCCCGCTGAGCTCGGCGAGATCCTCGACCTGGATTCGGGTCTCGCCGTCCGTGCCGATCAACGTCACCCGGTCGCCGACCTCGACGCCCGGAACATCGGTGACGTCGATCATGAGGATGTTCATGCACACCCGACCGACCACCGGCGCGGCGCGCCCTCGGATTGCGACCCGCGAACGGTTGCCGAGCTCTCGCGAATAACCGTCCGAATACCCGATCGGGATGACTGCGATCTGGGAGTCGCGAAGGGCAGTCCAGGTGCGTCCGTAACCAACGGACTCGCCCTTTGCAACCGGCTGCAATTGGCCCGTGGTGGCGCGCCAGCTCAACACCGGCCGAAGGTCCAGCCCGTCGCGGCCATGTTCGAGCATCCAGGCCAGCTTTGTCTCTCGCGACGGCCAGTGTCCGTACATCGAAATGCCGACTCGTGCCATGGAAAAATCGGTCTCGCGGAAGAGCAGCGACGCGGCCGAACACGCGGCGTGGACAAAGGGCGGCGCGCCCCCCAGAGCGGCCGTAGATCGCGCGACAACGCGATTGAAACAACCGAGCTGATGCCGGGCAAATTCATGTTCCAAGGTGTCCTCGATGTTGGCGAAATGAGTCGCGACGCCGACCACATCGAGGCGGAATTTCGACGCCGTCCGAAGGACGCTTTCGACCGACGCGGCCGGCACTCCCTGCCGCTTCGTTCCGGTGTCCACTTTGAGATGAACCGGCAGCGACACGCCGCTGCGATCCCGATAATCGGCGATCCACTCCAGCGCTTCCGGCGTCGACACCAACAGGTGGATGTCGCCGTCGAGATCGCCGAGCTCCGCCGGCGGCACGAAACCCATGACCAGCACCGGAACCCGAAGGCCACAGCGACGAACCGACCGGGCCTCGGAGGCCGAATGAACGCCGAGCCAGTCCGCGTGCTGTGCGGCGATCGGAGCGATCTGTTCGAGACCATGACCGTAGGCGTTCGCCTTGACCACCGCCAGCAGGCGGGTCGTGGGGGTCAATGCCGACCGGAAGACGGCCAGGTTGTGCGCGACGGCGTCGCCGTCGAGCTCGATCAGCTGACCCGATGCCGGGCAGATCTCCACCATTCTGAGCAGTGTATCGTGACACTGATTCGAGCGCCACGAGCCGAGCGAAAGAGGCCGGGTTACCCCCGGACAATGGCCACGGACGGCTCCGAAAAATGATTGAAAAAACCTATCCTGGAGCTTTTGAAAGAAAACGCTCGACCTGTGGAATCGGCCTCATTGTCAGAAGAATGGCGTTCTCTCTCGAGCTTGAGTCGACATGATCGCGTCGAAACTTTGTCGAATTCATGTCCCAACAGACTTGAGCTGATATCGAAAAATCTCGAAATTTTTTAAACCATCTTGCGAAAATTCTTGACTCAAGATTGGTTTTTGGATAGTGTCGAAATGATCCCTTCGGAGGTGGTCCATGCCCTTTGAGCGTTTCGTGCCCTCCCAAGCTGCAGGAACCCGCCCCAGGGCGACGATTCGACCGAGTGGTCTGATCTCTTTTGACGCCGCCTCGGTGGCTGCTTTCGGCCTCGATTCAGCAAAAAGCGCCATCTTGTTTTTCGACAAGACGCGCAAGATCATCGGCGTCAAGATCACCAAAAAGAAGGAGGAAGCGGACGCGCTCACCTTGTCGAAGCGACGACGTTCGGTGAGCCTCAAGTCGCCGCAGTTCTTTCATCAGTACGGCCTGTCGATCGACGAGAGCCAGCGATTCGACGTCACCAAGGACCCGGACGACGAGATGCTCCTGATCAACGTCAAACAGGTCAAGCGGCGGCGCGGCCGACGGCCGAAAAAGGGGTAGCCCGGCGTTACCCGACGCCGACGGTCGGCCATCTGTCCGCAACCCGAAACAGCCTTCGAAACACACCCGTCGACGACGACGCCACACCGACCTCACCAATCCCCCAAAGCTCCGCCAGACGACGGCCGACCTCCACCACCCGGGCGGGCTCGTTGCGGGAGCCCCGATATGGCGCCGGCGCGAGAAACGGGCTGTCGGTCTCGACTATCACCTGATCCGGCGTCAACGTGGCGGCCATGGCTCTGATGTCGTCGGCGGCCTTGAAGGTGACCATCCCGGAAAGGCCGATCACCAGACCGAGCTCGACCACCCGCCGCGCCCGCTCCGCGGTCTCGGTGAACGAGTGCGCGACGCCGCGCAGTCGGGGCGACCGCGCGGCCAGACGCCGCTCGAGATCGACCCACGACTCCCGGTTGTGGAGCACGACCGGCAGCTCTGCTTCGAGGGCCAGGTCGAGCTGCCAGTCGAGGGCGGCGAGCTGGTCCTCTCGCGGCGAGTTCATGTAGTGGTAATCGAGTCCGATCTCACCCACTGCAACGACTCCGGCAGCGCCCAGTGCTCGCTCGATCCTGCGCTTGAGGCCGCCGTCGAGCGACGCGGCGTCGTGTGGGTGGACCCCGGCAGCGGCGACCAGCGCATCAGCATGGTCGGCGGCCAGACCGACAGCGGTATCGAGATCGTCACCGTTGGTGGCCGGCACGAGCACGCCCACGACGCCGACCGCGGCTGCGCGATCGAGCACCGCGATGATCTCGGTGTCGTCGAACATGGTCAGGTGAGCGTGGGAGTCGATCCAAACCGGCGGTTCAATCATCGGCCGAGTCTACCTGGTCCCCGACTCGCGACGCGAGCACCGCGGCGCCGGCGATGGCGGCGGTCTCGGCCCGCAGCACGTACGGCCCGAACCGGACCGCCGGCCAGCCGACGTCGGCGAGCAACCGCTGCTCCTCGGCGTCGAAGCCGCCCTCGGGCCCGACCAGCAGGCAGTGGGCCTCCCGCTCGATCAAACCCGGCAACCGCCCGTGAGGATCCGCCACCACACCGGTTGCGGCCCACGGGCCGACCACGAGATCGGCCAGCGTGACCGCGGGCTCCACGTCCATGGCCCACGGCCTCCGGCACTGCTTGAGCGCCTGGAGCGCCACCCGGCGCCAGTGGCCGATCCGAGCTGCAGCCCGGTCGAGCCCATGCTGGCTTCGGGCACAGCACACCGGCACGACCCGCTCGACGCCGAGCTCGACTGCTTTCTGGATCACCAGGTCCATGGCGCCGCCTGCGAGAACTCCGATCGCCAGCGTCAGCGCGGGCGCCGGGCGGGTCGCACGATCAACGGCGACGACCTCGACCTGAGCCCGACCGCGTCGAACCGACACCAATCGCCCGTCCGCCACGGCGCCGGCGCCGTCGGTCAGCACCACCCGGTCTCCCGGTCGCAGTCGCAGCGTCCCGGCGGCGTGCCGCGCCTCGACGGGATCGAGCTCGACACGGCGTCCCCGGCCGGTGCTGTCCGGTTCGGCGAGCAGCCACGGCGGCGTCTTCATGACGCCGGCGCCGGCCGCCGGGTGGCGAAGCTGATCCAGTCACCGAGACGGCGCACGGCGCCGGCATCGAGACCGTGCTCAACCAACATCGACGCGACCTCGGCGCGTTCGGCGGCGAGAATACCCGACAGCACCACGACACCGCCCGGGGCGACCACTCGAACCATGTCGCCGATCAGCGGGGCGAGCTCGGCCACCGTCATGTTGCACAGCACCAGGTCGAAGGACGCGTCAACGAGACAGTCGAGACCGCCCGCGACGATCCGCACCCGGCACGGCCTCGGCTGCCCTGCCACGGTGAACCGAGCCTCCCAGGCCGCGATCGGATCGGTGTCGACGGCGAGGACCTCGGCGGCGCCGAGCGCGTCCGCCGCAACCGCGAGGACACCCGAGCCGGTTCCGAGATCAAGCACCTCGAGGTTGCGGCAGCCGCGCGCTTCGAGCTCGATCAGGACCAGACGGGTCGACTCGTGGGTCCCGCTGCCGAACGCGGCGCGGGGTTGGACCGCCAGCCTGATCCGCCCGTTGGGCGCCGGAGACGGCCGATCGGGGTGCGGATCGACCCACCACCGCCGGCCGACCGGGAACGCGCGAAGATCGTCTCGCCACCCGGCGCACCAGTCCTCTGCCTGGTGCTCGCGGACCCGGACCGAGGTCGCGTCGAGAACCTCGAGCAGCTCGCGGATCGCGGCGACCCGCATCGGATCTCCGGCCGACAGCCAAACACCGACCCGGAACGTCTTCGAACCGTTCGGCTCGAGGACCGCGCCGAGAACCTCGGCTCGCGACAGCGCCTCTGCCAGCGCTTCCTCCTCACCGGCGGGCAGGGCGGCCTCGATCTCAATGTAATCGGACATCGTTCCTCGGATGAATCAGTCGCCGGCAAAGGCGCGCTTGAGCCGCTCGAACAGGCCGCGCTGGTCCTCGGGCTCGAGCCCGCCGCCGAGCCGCGCCAGCTCCTCGACCAGCTGCCGCTGCTCGGTGCTGAGCTTGGTCGGCACCACGACTCGGAGATGGACGTGGAGATCGCCGCGACGGCGGCCGTTGACGGCGGGCATTCCGGCACCGACGATCCGGGTCACCGTGCCCGGCTGGGCGCCGCCCGCGACCTTGACCTCGACCTCTTCCTGAACGATGGTCGAAACGCCGATCTCGGCGCCGAGCATTGCCTGGTAGACCGAGATCGGCAGCTCCATGTGGAGGTCGTCGCCGTCACGCTCGAACACGTCGTGCCGCTTGACCGCGATGACGACGTAAAGGTCGCCACTCGGCCCGCCGTGGATGCCGCCCTCGCCCTCCTCCGACAGACGCAGCCGCATGCCGCTGTCGACACCTGGGGGAACCTGGACCTTCAGGGTCGCTTCCCGCTCGACCCGACCGCGGCCGCTGCAGCTCTCGCACGGATCCCGGTTGACCCGGCCGTCCCCGCCGCAGGTCGGACAGCTCTGAGCCACCGACAGGAACCCCCGCCGGAACATGACCTGGCCCGCGCCGCCGCAGGTCGCACAGCTCTCGGGCGTCGTCCCCGGCTTCGAGCCGCTGCCGGCGCAGGTGTCACACTGCTCGAGCCGAGGAACGCGGATCGACCGCTCGACCCCCCGCGCGGCGTCCTCGAGACTGATCTTCAGGGTGTACTGGAGGTCGTGGCCGCGGCGGCGGCCGTGACCGCCCCTGCGCTGGCGGCCGCCGAAGATGTCGCCGAACCCGACGCCGAAAAGATCACCGAGGATGTCGGCGAAGTCGCCGAAGGCGCCGGGGTCGAAGCCCGTGAACGGCTGGCCCTCGACGCCCTGGTGTCCGAACCGGTCGTAACGGGCCCGTTTGTCGGCGTCGGACAACACCGCGTAGGCCTCGGAGGCCTCCTTGAAACGCTCCTCGGCCCGGCTGTCGCCGGGGTTGCGGTCGGGGTGGTTCTCCACCGCCAGCCGACGGTAGGCCGTCTTGATGTCCTGCAAGCCGGCGTCGCGGCCGACACCGAGGACCTCGTAATAGTCGCGTGGGGTTTCTGTAGTCATGGATCGCGGCTCAGCTCTCCTCGTCGCTGACGATGTCCTGATCGCCCTTGACGTCGATCCCGAGCGCCGCCATGGGATCCACCATGATGACCTGCGTCAGGATCTGGCTCGCCGACTGGACAGCCAGGATCGCCTCCTCGAGCACCGACCGCTCCTCGGCTGCCAGCGACTTCCGGGCCCGGTCGAGGGTGCCGCGCACCTCGTCACGCTCGACCTGGGCCAGGCTCTGGCCGAACTCCTTGAAGACCCGGTCGTTGGTGTGGATCAGACCCTCGAGTCGGTTCTGCAGCATGCGGATCTCGCGCCGTTCCTGGTCGTCCTGCCGGTGCATGTCGGCCTCGGCGATGAGCGCGTCGATCTCGGCCTTGGACAGGCCGCCGGCGGGGCTGACCTCGATGCTCTGCTCCTTGCCGGTCGCCAAGTCACGCGCCGCCACGTTGACGATGCCGTTGGAATCGATCGAGAAGGTGACCTCGATCTGGGGCACGCCACGCGGCGACGGCGGGATGCCGACCAGGTCGAACCGGCCCAGCGAGCGGTTCTCGACCGAGATGCCGCGCTCGCCCTGCAGGACATGAACCGTGACGCTGGTCTGGTTGTCGGCGACGGTCGTGAAGATCATGCTCTTCTTGGTCGGGATCGTCGAGTTGCGCTCGATGATCTTGGTGAACAGCCCGCCGTGGGTCTCGATGCCGAGGGACAGCGGCGTGACATCGAGCAGAATCAGATCCTTGACCTCGCCCTGGAGGATGCCGGCCTGGATCGCGGCGCCGATACCGACAACCTCGTCCGGGTTGATGTCCTGGCACGGTGGCCGGCCGAAGAACTCGCTGACGATCCGCTGCACCAGGGGCATCCTGGTCTGACCGCCGACCAGAATGACCTGGTCGATCTCGCTCTCGGCGATCCTCGCCGCCTCCAGGGCATTTCGACACGGCTCGAGGGTCCGCTCGACCAGGTCGATCACCAGCTCCTCGACCTGGGACTGGGTCAATCGCATCTGCAGGTGTTTGGGTCCGGTATGGTCGGCCGCGATGAACGGCAGCGAGATGTCGTGGACCTCCTTGGTCGAAAGCGCGCACTTGGCCGACTCGGCCGCCTCCTTGATGCGCTGCATGGCCATCAGGTCGTCGGACAGGTCGAGCCCGGTGTCGACCTTGAACTGCTCGAGAACGAACTCCATGATCCGCGAGTCGAAGTCCTCACCGCCGAGGAAGGTGTCCCCGGCGGTCGATTTCACCTCGTAGATCCCGTCGCCGATCTCAAGCACCGAAATGTCGAAGGTACCGCCGCCGAGATCGTACACCGCAATGGTCTCGTTCGTCTTCTTGCCGAAGCCGTAGGCGAGCGACGCGGCGGTCGGCTCGTTGATGATCCGCAACACCTCGAGCCCGGCGATGGTGCCGGCGTCCTTGGTCGCCTGACGTTGGCTGTCGTCGAAGTAGGCGGGCACGGTGATGATCGCCTGGCTGACATCCTCACCCAGAAACTCCTCCGCAAACTCCTTGATCTCGCGGAGCACGAAGGCCGAGATCTCGGGCGGGCTGTAGCGGCGGCTCTTGACCTCGACGCACGCGTCGCCGTTCTCGGCCTCGACGATGGCGTAGGGCACGAGCGTGCGCGCCCATTTGACCTCCTCCGAGTCGAACTTGCGCCCGATCAATCGTTTGACGGCATAGGCGGTGTTCATCGGGTTGGTCATCGACTGACGGCGCGCGATCTGACCGACCAGCCGTTCGTCGTCCGAAGTGAAGGCGACCACCGACGGAGTCGTCCGTGCACCCTCCCGGTTGGGGATCACGATCGGTTTGGTGACATCCACCACCGCCGCGCACGAGTTGGTCGTTCCGAGGTCGATGCCGATGATCTTACTCATCAGCCCCTCCGTTCCCGGTCGCGGCGGAGATCTCCCGGTCCGGTTTCGTCCCGCGGCGCGGCCCGACCACACCGACCATGGCCGGCCGGATCAAACGCCCGTTGTAGAGGTAACCCTTGGTCAGCACCGACGCCACGGTGCCGGGCTCCCTGTCGGGATCGTCGATCTGGTGGACCGCCTCGTGGTACTCCGGCGAGAACGGCTCGCCGTCCGGGTCGACCACCTCGACGCCCTGGCGCTCGAGCACGTCCCACAGCTGCCTCGCGATCATCTCGACGCCCTCCTGGAATGCGTCGGCGTCGGCGTCGGGACCGTGATGGAGCGCGCGCTCGAAGTTGTCGAGCACCGGCAGCAGCTCCCGCATCAGCTCCTCGTTGGCAAACCGTCTGATCTCGATCCTCTCGCGCTCGGTCCGCTTGCGGAAGTTGTCGAACTCCGCCAGCTTGCGCAGGTGGATGTCCCGCAGCTCGTCGAGCTCGCGCTCGAGGCGTTCGATCTCGATCTCCACCGACGGCCCCAGCTCGACGGCATCGGGCTCGCCGGCGGTCGGGGCCGTCACTCGAGGCGTCGTCGCATCGCTCGCCTCATCGACGAACTCGACCTCGATCTCCTCGCCTTCGCTGTCGGCGGAGTCCGCCGGTCCTCTCTTGTGTTCATCCATGGGTCGCTCCATGCCCTTCCAACATCCTGGTCAGCGAGTCGCCGACGTACTCGACGACGGGGACGATGCGAGCGTAGTCCATCCGCTTCGGGCCCATCACTCCGACCGCGCCGGCCCTCTTGCCGTCTTTGAAAAACAGGGTCGTCACCATCCCGAGCTCGCCCGACGCCGTGATCTCGGACTCCCGGCCGATGATGACCCGAGTCGGCTCGCTCGCCAGAGCGCGGCGGATCTCACTGACGATCCGCCGCTCGTCCTCCAAGGTCGCGAACAACGACCGCACACGTTCAATTTCTGAGAACTCATCGGTCTGCAAAAGGTTGTCGGTTCCCGCCACCTGAACCTCGACCAGCACCCCGTCGAGCGGGAGCAGGTCGCGCATGACCTCTCGGGCCTGCCGCTCGATCTCAGAACCGCCATCGCCATCGGCGTCGAGCGCGTGAACCTCGTCGGCGGCGTCGTCGAGTCCGAGCCCGCGGTAGCGCGCGGTCGCCAGATTCGCGAGCTCTTGCAGCCGCTCGCGGCTTCGAGGCTCCGCCAACGACAGCAGGCGCTTCTCGACCGCACCGTCGGAGGTCACGAGCAGGCCGAGCACGCGACCGCCTTCGAGCGGTACCAGAGACACCGCCTCCAGGCTGCGACCGGTCCCAAAGGGCCGGACCGCGACGCCGGCCTCGGCGGTGACGTCAGCGACGAAACGGGCGACCCATGCGAAGTCCTCGATCAGCTCGCGGCGCATCTCGTTCATCCGCTGCGCCAGCTGCTGCCGAAACCGGGGCGCCAGGCGGCGTCCTTTCGACACGGTGTCGACGTACAGCCGCCAGGTCCGGTCCGACGGAACGGTGCCCGCCGAGGCGTGGGGGCGGAGCAGGAAGCCCCCGTCTTCGAGCTCGGACATCACGTTCCGAATGGTCGCCGGCGACAAGCCGAGACCGGAGAACCGCGCAACCTCGCGGGACGCCACCGGTCCGCCCGAGCGGATGTACAGCTCGACGACCGCGCACAGCACCTTGAGCATTCGCGCATTCAAGATCACGCTCGAAACCCCCGGAGGAGTGAGCCGGAACCACTGCTGCCCGACTGCAACTCGACGAATATCAACACATACACACGACGACCTCGGTCATTGTACCATTTTCGGACGACGAGCCCGGGACCCTCGACACGACACCATCGCGGTTGCGGATCTCGGGCCGCGAAGCGCGCTGCGTGCCCGGCTGCTGAAGGCCTTTGAAACCGCGCTCGCAGCAGGCCGAACGCCGTCACCGGCTCGATTGACCCCGCCGAAGACGGTGTGTTAGCGTTAACCTGGCTGATGAGGTAACGACTCCAACATGGTTTTCTTCAATTGGGCAACGATGCAGATGGCCGCGAAGATCGTCTACTACGGTCCCGGTCTCTGCGGCAAGACGTCGAATCTGTCCTACATCTATGCCAAGACCACGCCCAGCTCGCGCGGCGAAATGGTGTCCCTCGAAACCGAGTCCGACCGAACCCTCTTTTTCGACCTGTTGCCGATCGAGGTCGGAACCATCGGCGGGTTCAAGACCCGGCTCCAGCTGTACACCGTTCCGGGCCAGGTGTTCTACAACACGACCCGGAAGCTGGTGCTCAAGGGGGTCGACGGCCTGGTTTTCGTCGCCGACTCGCAACGCCCCATGCGCGAGGCCAACGTCGAGAGTTTCATGAGCCTGGTGGAGAACCTCGAGGATCTCGGTTTGGAAATGACCGAGCTGCCGCTCGTTTTGCAGTACAACAAACGCGATCTGAAGAACACCCTGACCGTCGACGAGCTCAATCACGACCTCAACCCGCATTCGGTCTATCCCTTTTTCGAAGCATCCGCCATCAACGGCGACGGGGTGTTCGAGACCCTGAAAGAGATCACCAAGCTGACGCTGAAGAAGCTGCGGACGCGGATGGCGTCGTCGCAGCGGGGCGCCGCGGCACCGGCTTCCGAACCGGTCCGGCCGGCGATGCCTCCCAAGCGTCCGGAGTCGATCTCGGCCGCCGCGCTCGCCCGGGCCGCCGAAGAGGGCGTTGTGTCCGAGTCTTCGGCGGAGCCGAGCCTTCCGCCGAGCACCCCCGCCCCGCTGCAGCCGGCCGCCACGCAGGAGGATGCTGGCACCGAGGTCTTCGCCACCGACACCGGAAACGACGACCGCCGCACCGAACCGGGACCCCTCGACAGGGGCGACCACGAGCTCTCGGAAGAACCTTCTGACGGGGATCCACTTGAGGTCCACGAAGAACCGGCGGCCGCGGCCGAACACAGGCCCGCCATTCCCTCGGTCGAGGTCAAGCTCCCCGGCGCGAATGACGAACCGGACCTTGACCCGGCGCAGTCGGCATCGATCGGGACTCCGGAGTCGGGCGCCGATCAGGTCGACATCGAGTTCGACACCGCGCACGAGGAGGCCGACGATCCGCCGCCGATGAAGCGCGTTCACGTATCCAACCAGCTCGACATCTTGGCCGAGCTCGAGAGCCTGCGGTCAGGAACCATGGCCGAGCAGACCGGAAGCGCGAGCCGGTCGTCGTCCAGCGAGATCGACATCGACACCTTGATCTCGGGAGCTGTGGGCGGCTCCCGCGAGCTGCGCAAGCGGCTTCGTCAGGAGATCAACTCGGACACCTTCAGCAGGATGAGGGCACTCGAGCTGGTTGCCCACGTTCGGGATGCCGGCGGAGAAACGATCCACACGCTGACTCCGGTCGTCCTCGAGGTCGATCAAGCGGGAGACCTGCGCACCCTGTCGCTCCGCTTCACCATCAACCTCGACAACGTCCGCTGACCATGGTCGGGCCGGGCCCCTCACCCGGGTCGTTGCCGATCGTCACCGGATCGGTCCGAAGAGCCGGCGGCGGGCGCCTGCGGCTCACAGCCGGCCACGTTGCGGTACTTTCGTTGCTGACCCTCATCGGTTGTGCGTCGGCGCCGCCCGCGCCGCCCGAGACGAACGCCGCCCTGGTTGAACCGGATCCTGTCGTGACGTGGACCAAAACGACACGGGTCTGGGCCGACGACCTGCTCGACGCAGCTGATCGGCTCGCCGACGCCGGCGACCGGCAGGCGGCCCTCGACCGCATCGACGACGCTCTGTGCCTCGCACTCGACCCGCCTCCCGAGATCGCCGACGACAGCCGCTACCTGGACTTCGTCGCCGATCTCCTGAGCGAGGCCGAGGAGCTCGAACGCCGGCTCATCGAAGCGGTCGACGACGGCGCCCCGGTGGAGCAGGTCGTCGTCCTGCCGCCCATGGAGCTGCCCGATCCAGCGACCGACCCCGAGACATCGGTCGAACCCGACGGCCTGCCGAAAAGCGGCTTCCCGCTGCTGCTCAACTCGACGGTCGAGGGATTTCTCGACGCGATGACCGGCGACGGCGAGTACGGGCGCAGGATCGGCATCGGGCTCGCGCGCTCGGGGCGCTACCTGCCCATGATTCGTTCCCGACTGTCGGCCGTCGGACTGCCAGAGGAGCTCGCCTATCTGCCGATCATCGAGAGCTCGTTCTCGGTCAAGGCCTACTCCCGGGCCAGGGCCCACGGAATGTGGCAGTTCATCGCGTCGACCGGTCGGCATTACGGCCTCGAGATCGGCAGCCTGGTCGACGAGCGTCGCGACCCGGTGCGCGCAACCGAGGCCGCCATCGCGTATCTGACCGACCTCTACGCCGAGTTCGACGACTGGCACCTCGCTCTGGCGGCGTACAACTCGGGCGCCGGAAACGTGCGGCGTGCGATCCGGCGATCGGGCAGCCGGGACTTCTGGGTCCTCAAACGCCATCTACCGCGCGAGACCCGAGATTACGTACCCGCTTTCATCGCGTCGGTGATCATCGCGAAGGACCCCGAGCGGTGGGGCTTTCCGGCGCCGGTCGAGGAACCGTGGACCTATGATCGGGTCGATGTGCCGGACGCACTCGATCTGCAGTTCGTCGCCGACCGGACCACGATCGGCATCGACGCCCTGCGCGAACTCAACCCGGCAATCCGCCGGGACCTGACGCCGGCGTCGCGGACCACCGCCTTGTGGCTGCCGATCGGAGAGGGCGACGCGGTCGCCGACCTGCTCGCGACCACCCCGCGCTCGGATTGGGCGCCGAGGATGATTCACACAGTCCAGCGCGGCGACACTCTCTCCACCATCGCCCGCCGCCACGGCTCCAGCGTCGGTGCGATCAAACAGGCCAACGGTTTGCGTGGCAGCCTCATCCATCCTGGTCAGGGATTGATCGTGCCGCGCATGGGCGTGGTCTCTGACCGGCCCGACCGGCGGGCGGCTGACGACGGCGTTTACGTCGTCCAGAGCAACGACACGCTGTGGGACATCGCCCGCTCGTTCCGGGTGCCGCTGGATGATCTGTGCGAGGTCAACGGGCTCGGCCGCCGCGACGTCATTCGACCGGGACAGCGGCTGCGAGTGCCGAGCGGAGTCGAGACCGCACGCACCGAGACATCGAGCGACCGCTGGTCCGGCCGCTACACAGTGCGTTCGGGAGACACCCTGTCGGAAATCGCCGTCCGATTCGGGGCGTCGGTGTCGGAGCTGCGCCGTGCCAACGGATTGTCCGGCTCGAGAATCTACCCCGGGAACACCCTGCGCGTGCCGGCAGCGGCCGCGACCGCCGACGCCGGCGGCACCACGACCTACCGGGTGCGCCGGGGCGACACCCTGTATGACATCGCCCGCGAGTTCGGCGTCTCGGTGTCCGAGCTGCGCCGTCTCAACGGGCTGTCGGGGTCGCGGATCTACCCGGGAGACGTGCTGCAGATTCCGCCGCGCCAGCGTCGGGGGTAAGCCCGGGGCGCGAAGCCGGGAGCCGCCGGCTGACGAGACCGGCGGCGGTGGGTCGCCCGGGAACGGGATCGGACGCGGGCTCGGACGCGGACGCGGGCTGCCGTCTCGATCAGCCCAGCCAGGCGTCGATGGCGGCGATGGTTGCCATCGCCCCCTCGATCTCGACCCGGTCGCCGACCTTCCGTCCGAGCAGCGCCTCGGCGAGGCCGGAGCCGTTGGCGAAGACCCGGCGATCGACGTCGGCGTCCCAAACGCCGAGAATGGTCACCGGCGCAACGGCGTCGTCCTCGAACGAGACCTCGGTGCCGATGTTGACCACCGAAGTGTCCGCCGCCCCGGGCTCCAGGATCCGGACCTGGGCGAGCTCGCGTTGGAGCTTGGCCGCCCGCGCCGACTGGAGTTCCTGCCGGTCGCGCAGCATGTGGTACTCGAAGTTCTCGCGCAGGTCGCCCTCGGCGGCAGCGGCGTTGATCCCCTTGAGGGTCTTCGGGATGTCGACCTCGAGAAGCCTTCTGAGCTCGGCGCGCTGCGACCGCACCGCCGCCTCCGTGGCCACCAACAGGGCGCTCGCCGGTTCGCTCTCGGCCGGTCCGTGGGCCTGGCGTGCCGCCTGTTCGACAAGCGCGACCCGCTGAGGCTCGATTCCGGCAGCTCGGGCGACTCGCTGACTGAAGCGCTGAGCCTGGTTTTCGTTGGCGTGCTCGAGCAGCAGCTTCACGGCCACCCTACCGCCATCGAGCAGCGCCTTCGCGCGACCGCGCAGAAAGGAGAACTCGGTGCGGGTGAAGCCGTCGGGAAGCTTCTCCAGCAACGACGGCGTCAGCCGTCGCCGAAGCGGCTCGGGAGCATCGGGCGCGACCATCCGCTCGCACGCCCAGACGAACTGAGCCGGGTGTTGGAGGTGGCTTCTAAATACTGCTTCGACGGCTGAGTCGAGATCGGCGGCGGCGCCGGCGGCCTCGAGCCCGTGTGCGATGAAGTCCAGGTTCGGTGCTGCGTCCTCGTGCAGCAGCCACTCGCCCCAGATCGTCGTCCAGTCTTCGCCGCGCACGGCGCGCAGCGCGTCGAGCGCCGCGACTCGAGCTTGTCGGTCGTGAATCCCACCGAGCAGTCGCAACGGCTGTGCGGTTTCCATGAGGCGGCGCCTGGTGGCGTCGGCGAGGTCGCCTCCTCCGGGCAGCGTGTCCAGAACGGCAGTGGTCTCCCACGCCAGGCCGGGGTCGTCGCCGAGCTCTTCGAGGGACGATGCGAGGATTCGGGCGCCGGCGATCGACGAGTCATCGTTGCGGGCGGCAATCCGCTTGGCGATGGCCAGACGCTCGCGCGCTCCGGCCCGCTCGAGCTCGCCGACGAGAACATCCGCCGCGTCCTGGGCGCTGTCGCTCACGGAGTAGCGGAGTCGCGAACCCGAACCCGAGGTCAGGATGCGGGGGTGCTTGCGCGCCTTGGCCCACCAGGAGGTCCAGCTGCCGGCGCCGAGAACGCCGTCGAGGGCCGCCTTGATCGACGCCACGTCGACCTCGCTGCCGAGGCTGGCAAGGATCTCGACGAGCGCGCCTCCGGGATCGTCCCGGACGAAAGCGGCAAGAGCGTCCGGGTCCTCCACCTTGCGGCGGCGAAAGTCGCCCTCGACGAGCGGCCGAAGGAACTTTTCCACCGCGCCGAACGGCACCGACACCGGCCGCCGACCGCCGAGATCGACCTTGATGTTGTCGAGCTCGAGGTTGAGCTCGACCACCCGACCGACGCCCTGGCCGACGACCTCGACGATGGTCCCCTTGTCGTGGTCGAGCCAGCTCTCCATGGCATCGAGGGCCTCGCTCGGCTTCTTCTGCGACGTCAGCGAGTAGCGGGAAACCACGGCGTTCAGGGACGGGCTTCCCGCCCGGGTCGCGGCGAGAGCACGCTCGAGCCGGCTCACCAGACCGGAGTCCGGTCTCGCGGTCAGTCGGACCAGCTCTTTGAGCGCGGCCAGGGTCTGGTACGGGCCATCGCGCGACTCGAGAGTCTCGGCGAGCAGCTCGAGCAGTGTCAGGGCGAGGTTCTTCTTGCCCGCCTGCCACAGTCGGCGTCGCACCTCGAGCAGCTCGTCGGCGCGGATGCGTTCGCGCTCGAGGGCCTCCAGCCAGAGTTCCTCGACGCGATCGAAATCCTCGATCTGAAGCGCAGTGTCGAACGCTTGGCTGATCGCAGTCCGGTCGGTCATCGGCAGTCCCCCGCCGCGGCCGGGGCCACGGCACAAACGGGGATTGTAGCTCATCCGAATGCTCGGCACGACAACCGATCCGACTTGGCGACCGGTGGCCGATGCCGTACCGTGGAGGCTTCGGGAGGTGAGGATGCGCGTTCTTCTGCTCTGTCTCATGGCTTCCGCTACCACGGTCGCTGCCGCGTCCCAGCTCGACCTGCTTCCCCTGGGCCCGGTCGAGCTCGCCTATCACCGGAGCACCGCACCGTCCGGCTCGCTGTACGACGCCCGCGCGGGTGTGGTCATCGACCTCGCGGAGCTGACGGCCCGGCTCGCCGAGGCCGACATCGTCGTCCTCGGCGAGGAGCACACCGCCATGGATCAGAAGCTGGTGCAGGCGCAGCTGATCGACGGCATCGCCGCGACCGGCCGGAGGGTCGTCGTCGCCCTGGAGTTCTTCCAGCGGGGCGACAACCACGCGTTGGACCGCTGGGTCGCCGGCGAGCTCGACGACCGCGGGCTGCTCGAAGTCACCGGGTGGTATGACCGGAGCTCCTACCGGTGGCAGTACACCCGGCCGGTGATGCAGGTCGCACGGGCCCGCGGGCTCGCCGTGGTCGGCGCCAACGTCCCGCGCGACATCCCTCGCACCGTCAACCGCCAGGGCCTTGAAGGCCTGTCCGACGATCAGCGCGCCGAGGTCGGTGAGATCGCGGTGGAGGGATCGCCGCAGCACCGCTACCTGGTCGCCCGGTACTTCGGCGACACCGCGGCGATGCTGCCGCCGAGCTGGTTCGCGAACATGTACGCGGCCCAGTGTCTGTGGGACGTCGTGATGGCGCGTTCGACCCTCGACGTCGTCGCCGACGACACCACCGTCGTTCTGGTGGCGGGCTCGGGCCACGTCGCCTACGGGCTCGGGATCCCGCGGCGCGTCGCCGACGAGCGCGCAGCCGCCGGGCTGCCGGCGCTGTCGATCGTCACCATCTGCCCGGTCAGCGCGCCGGCGCCCGACCCCGACGGCACGCCTTCGGGCCACCCCATGACCGGCGGCCACCACGGTCGCGCCGGCGATCCACCGGCAATCTTCGCGCGCTCGCTCGCCGACTACGTCGCAGTGTTCGCCGACCGCGGCGGGATCGACGCCTACCCAACCCTCGGGCTGCGCCTGACCGAGGACGAAGACCACCGGCCGATGGTGTCGGCCACGTGGCCGGACACCATCGCCGAGGCCGTCGGGTTCGCCCCGGGCGACCGGGTTCTCGACGTCAACGGCCGGCAACCTGCGGACCTTTCAGATCTCAGGTTTCTGCTCGCCGAGCTCGACTGGGACGACCGGGCGGGTCTGCTCGTCGAACGGGGCGGGACCGAGATCGAGATCGCGGCTTTGCTGTTTCCCGAGGTCAACACCTCCGAGACCACGCCGGCGCCGGGTTACGCTGTCGACGAGCTGGTCGCCTTCGCTCCGGACGCCTCGGTGGCGGTGCCCGACCTCGTCGTCCCGGCCGACCGGGCCCGGTGGCGTCTGGTTCGGCGTGACGACATTCCCGTGCGGGTCGAGCTTCACCGCGGTGAGATCCTCGACGAGGTCCACGAGCTCGGGGATGACGGACGCGTGGTCCGGAGCCTGTACCGCGTCGCCCGGGATGACGGCGCGGTGGAGATCCGCTACCGACGCAACGACGATGGACAGGTCGTGGACAGCCAGGTCTTCGACCGCGCCGGGACGGTGATCGGCGGCAGCTGATCCGAGTCCATCCTCGGCCGGCGAGCAGCGTCCGCGCCAGCCCGCTGGGATCCCAAGCGCGTTCCACCGACGCGGGAACCCTTCAGGACTGCAGTCAAAGGGATCCTCACCCCTTCAGGTATTCGGAGGCGGCGGACCCGGATCGCGGCCGCGGCTCAGCCGGCGGGCGCGAGCAGCTCGAGCTCGTCGTCGGTGGGTTCGAAGACGATGCAGCCCACGGCACCGGGTCCGGCATGAGCGCCGACGATGGGCCCGATCTCGCCGTCGAGCATCTCCACGATGTCGTGCCTCTCACCGAGCAGGAGCTTGATCTGTTCGCCCGATTCGGGCGCCGATGCGTGGGCCACCGCGGCGAAGATCGGCCGTCCCGGCGTCGTCCGTTCGTCGAGGATCTCGAGCAGTCGTTGTTGGGCCCGGCGACCGCCGCGCACCTTCTCGACCGGCACCACTTCGCCGTCGACCATTCCCAGAATCGGCTTGATGCCGAGCAGGGTGCCGATCAGCGCCTGGGCCTGACCGATGCGCCCACCCTTGCGAAGGTACTCCAGGGTGTCGACGACGAACAGGAACTCGAGCCGATCCCGAATGTCCTCGATCCGGCTGACCACGTCGTCGATCGACAACCCGCGCTCGATGAGCCGGTTGGCGAAAATCACCAGCAACCCGAGACCGACCGAGTTCGACCTCGAGTCGATGACCCGGATCCTGGGTTCGCCGGCGCTCCCGGCTTCGAGCCTGAGCTGGGCGAACTCGTTGACGCCCTCGACGGCTGCCAGACCGGCATGCTCGCCGGTCAACGACTGCTTGGCCGAGATGTGGATCGAGACCACGTCGCCGGAGGCGATGAGCCGCCGGTAGACCTCGAGGAACTCACCCTTCCCCGGCGGGGACGTGGACGGAAAAATGCCGCCGCCCTCGAGCATCTGGTAGAACTCGTCCGGCATCAGATCGATGCCGTCCTTGTATACCGTTGCCCCGAAGACCACCGACAGCGGCACAAGGTGGATCCCGTGCCGCCGTGCGTACGCCGGGCTGAGATCGCAGGTCGAGTCGGTCACCAGGTGGATCCGGCTCGCCGGTTCGACGACGCGCAGAACGCCGAGGTCGACGAGCGTCTGGACGGCCCCGACCGTCTCCAGATCGGTCGCGGTCACGCGGTTGATGAGGTCGCCGAGGTTGTTCGCCTCCTGAACGTTCGTCAGCACCTCCCGCTCGAGGGGCGTGAATTCCTGAGCGAAGAAGCCGTCGCCCATCCGGAACTCGACCTTGGCCTTGAGCGACGGCAGCTGGGCGAAGAGCTCATCGAGCTGCAGGCGCTCCTCGATGGCGTCCCCGACCAGCGTGCCGAGATCGGCGTCGATCTCGGCCTCGACCTCCAGCGGCACGAGCTCGACAGCGAAGGGACCCTGGTGGAGCCCGGCGATGCGATTGAATGCCTTTCTGCCGGTCAGCGCACCCCAGTAAGCGTTGGCGATTCGTCCGTTGGACAGCCAGATCCCGGATCCGGGACCGACGTTGACGCGGATGTGTCCGGTGATGCCGTTTCGCTCGAGAACACGGAGCAGGTCGCCGACGGCGATCCGAGTCAGGTCACCGTACAGTCCGCCCAGAGCCTCGGCCGGCGTCGCTCCGATCTCGTTGGCGAGCAGCAGCAGGCGGACCTGGTGCAGAAATCGCATCGGCTCCAGCCCATCGGCGGCAAGCAGGTGAAACTCGGAGCTGCCGGGAGAGTCGTGGAGATCGACTTCGCCGTTGGACAGGATCAGGAACGGCGGCAGTGACAGACCGGTGCCGGCCAGACGGGCGTAGAGCTCCGACGGTGTGATTCCTTCGAGCTCGGAGTGGATCACCACCAGCGCCGGATCCAGGCCGGCGGTGAAACGCAGGGCCTCCTCGGCGTTGACGGCATTGACGACCTCGAAGCCGCCCTCGTACAGCGCGAGCCCGAGGCCACGTCGGCGGTGGTCGTCCGCGTCAGCGATCAGCACAGTCAACGCCTCTGCCACGCTTCAAACCTCCAGGAGCGGCCAGTATACAACGCAGCCGTATCGGCCGGTCACAAACCGATCCGTGGACAATCGTCTGCGAGGCTGCAGACCCCACATCGTGGACTTCGGGCAAAGCACACCCGGCGCCCGTGGAGAATGAGCCGCTTCGACACCTCGATCCAATCCTTGCGCGGAAGCAGCGCCTGCAGATCGTCGGCGACCCGGTCGGCGTCGGAGGCGGTCGTCAGACCGAGCCGCCTTGCCAGCCGTCCGACGTGGGTGTCGACGGCAACCCCGGCCGCCAGACCGTAGGCCTCGCCGAGCACAACCGAGGCGGTCTTGCGACCGACGCCGGGCAGCTCGACCAGGGCGTCGAACGAGCGCGGAACCGCACCGCCGTGGTCGACCACCAACCGTCTCGCCGCCTCGCGCAGGTTCTTCGCCTTCGACCGAAAAAGTCCGGTCGACCGGATGGCCTTCTCGAGCTTGGCAAGGTCGGCGCCGGCGAGCTCAGCCGCCCGGGGCCAGCGGCGGAACACCTCAGGAGTCACCCGGTTGACCCGTTGATCGGTGCACTGGGCCGACAGAACCGTGGCAATGAGGAGCTGCCACGGAGTCTCGAAGTCGAGTTCGCACTCGG
Organism: uncultured Thermoanaerobaculia bacterium; assembly: GCA_964641415.1. GTDB lineage: Bacteria > Acidobacteriota > Thermoanaerobaculia > Thermoanaerobaculales > Sulfomarinibacteraceae > JAHECW01. Next base: position 67,063 of record CAZXMW010000003.1, read on the forward strand.
CTTCCGGGTAGGCTTCGGCCAGGCGGCCGAGCAGCCGCCCGACGCGCTCAGACTCCGACGGGTCAGATCCGGAAGCTGCTGCCACCGATGAACTCCCGCAGGAGTGAGGTCTGCGGCACCTCATCGGGGAAAACGGGCACGAACAGCGACAGGAACTTGAGAAGCCGAAACGCCTCGGGGTAGGCACGGCTGGTCCGCGGAACCTGGAGCAGGAAGCGCTCGGCGAAGATCTTGAGCACCGCGGGCTCGTACACCAGAGCCGAGTTGAACATGACGTCGGCCTGCTCTTGGAACGGGAAGATCCAGCGACCTTCGCCCCGCCTGACACGCTCCCAGAGGTCGAGCGTGCGCTCCGCGGTGAAGCCGCGGAACAAGCGGTCCCGGACCAAACGGCGGATGAGCCGGGCGTCGGAGGTAAAGATCCGGTTGTGGTCGTCGATGGCGAGCTGGGACAGGGCCGAGACGTAGACCCGGACCTTGCGATCACTGGGCACCGACGAGGTCAACCGATCATTGAGACCGTGGATCCCCTCGATGACCAGAACCTGGTTGTCCCTGAGACTCATCGACAGCCAGTCGCCCCGGGGCCGGCGCGCGCCGCGCACGAAGTCGAACCGGGGTGTCACGACCTCTCGGCCGTCGAGCAGCTCGGCCAGGTGGTCGCGGAACAGATCGAGATCAATCGCGTCGATCGACTCGAAATCCGGTTGACCGTGCTCGTCGAGCGGGGTCGCCTCGCGGTCGACGTAGTAATTGTCGAGGGACAGCGAGATCGGCTCGACGCCGTTGACCCGCAGCTGCACCCCGAGCCGTCTGGCAAAGGTGGTCTTGCCGGAGGACGAGGGGCCGGCGACGAGGACCAGCCTGACCATGGGCAGCCGACCGGTGATCTCGTCGGCGATGTGGGAGAGCTTCTTCTCGTGCAGACCCTCGGAAACCCGGACAATGGGTCCGACGCCGCCGTTGACGCAGAGCTCGTTGAGCTGACCGATGTTGCCGACCTCGAGCAGCTCCTGCCATCGTCGGGTCTCCGAGTAGGTGGCGTAGAGCAGCGGGCGCGGCGTGAACCTGGGCAGGCGGCTACGGTCGCCGCGGCGCGGAAAGCGCAGCAGCAAACCATCTTCGAAGGCCATCACGCCGAAGGTCGGCAGACACCCTGTGTCCGGCGCGTACGGTCCGTGGGCGATGTCGATGAAATCGCCGCACGAGATGGTGTGAACGGTGGACGAGCGGCGGGTCTTGAGCAACGCCAGCTTGTCTTCACGGCCACGCTTCCGGAAGTAGTTCTCGACCTCTTCGATGGTCACCGTGAGCCGCCGGAACGGTCGGCGCTCGCGGTGAAACCGCCGCATCCGTGCCTGGATCTTCTTCGCCATTTCGCCGAGGTTCAGTTGACAGCCGCGGACCTGGTAGTGGTAACAGTTACCGAGAGACTGCCCGATCACCGTCCGTGCGTCCGGAAAGAGCTCGGCGCACGCCTCGTAGAACATCAGGCTCACCGAGCGCTTGTACACCGACTCGCCCTCGCGGTCGCCGTATCGAACCAACGTGATCTCGGCGGTGCCGCGGATCGGAAAGTCGAGCATCACCTGCCGGCGGTTGACCAGAGCCGACAGCACCGTGTCCGGCACCTCGCCGTCGATCTCGCGCACGATCTCCGCCACCGTGGTGCCGGAAGCCACACGGTGGACCGATCCGCTGTAGGTGACATCAACGTGGGAGTTGTTCATCTTTCGGCGGGTGGAGTGGGCTCCACGCGCGAGCTAGGATAGACGGAGAGTCGAATCGGCTCAAGTCCGGGACAGAATCAAACCTTTCGCCGACTCAAGGAAGGAGTCGACCGGGTCTCGACCCGTGTCGTCCCGCGCGGTCGGCTCTTCTTCTTGTTCTTGATCTTCTTGGGGTCGCAGACGCCGGATTTCTTCTTCACAACCGCGCCGCAGTCGTCGCACTCGAATCGACCCGCCTTCGGCTTGGCCGTGGATTTTCCCTTGCGGCAGCTCATGTCGACCTGATGATACTCAATCTTGATTTGACCGCGCAAGACGGCCACCCCGGAGATCGGCGGCTGGGCACAAACGTGCCCCCGCCGCTGTCGCTGTCGCTGTCGCTGTCGCTGTTTCTGCCACTGTCGCGGTTTCGGGCGCTGACGCGGACGCGGGGCAGACGTGAAATAATCCCCGCATGGATCCGACCACCGCAATCGTCCTGGGGCTGATGCTCGTTGCGATCGTGCTGTTCGTCAGCGATCGTCTACGGGCGGACATGATCGCCATGATCATCCTCGGGGTGCTGCTGATCAGCCGCATCATTTCACCCGAGGAGGGTTTCTCCGGTTTCGGTCATCCCGCCACGGTCGCGGTCGCCGCCATGTTCGTGCTGTCGGCCGGGCTCGAACGGACCGGCGCCGTTGCCGGTGTCGGCGAGATGCTCGGCGGGCTCGGCCGGCGCAGCCCGCGCGGCGCGCTCATCGCCATGATGGTGTCGATCGGAGTGATCTCCGCGTTCATCAACAACACCGCCGCCGTCGCCATCCTGCTGCCTTCGGTGCTGACCATGGCTCGACGGCTCGAAACCAGCCCGTCCAAGCTTCTCATCCCGCTCTCCTTCGCTTCTCTGTTCGGCGGGATGTGCACCCTCATCGGGACCTCGACCAACCTGCTGGTCAGCTCCATGATGGAGCAGCACGACCAGCCCGCGATCGGCATGTTCGAGCTCAGCTCGGTCGGCCTGGTGCTCGCCGCCTCCGGGTTGCTGTACATGGCGACCATCGGTTCGCGGCTGCTGCCGGATCGCGGCCACGCCGCCGACCTGACCGAGGAGTTCGACGTCGGGTCCTACCTCACCGAGCTCGAGATCATCCCGGGCTCACAGCTGATCGGGGCCACCGTCGGTTCGTCGGCGCTGTCGGAGATCGACGTCGACGTGCTCGCCGTGGTTCGCCAGGGCCGCACCATGACCCTGCCCAGGAGCAACACCGTCCTCGAAGAAGGCGACGTCCTGTGGGCCCGCTCCGACCTGCCGTCGATGCGGGCCCTGCGAGCCGCGGACTGGATCCACATCCGGCCGGGCCGCAAGTGGCGCGACGACAGTCTCGAGGCGAACGACGCGACGATCATCGAGGCGGTCGTCGCGCCGGGCTCGCCGCTGAGCGGCAAGAGCCTCAAGGAGAGTGACTTCCGGAACCGGTATGGGGCAACTGTTCTGGCCATCCGCCACCACGACGAGATCCGGCACAACCGGCTGTCGAGCACCCCGCTCAAGGCCGGCGACGCGCTGCTCATCGAGGTCCCCAAGGTTCATGCGGCACGGCTCCGGCGGCGGCGGGAGTTCGTCGTTGTGTCCGACATCGGTCCGCTCGACGAACCTCCCCGCCGACGACTGATCGCCGTCGCGATCGTCGCCGGTGTCGTCGTCATGGCCGCGTCGGGTATTGCCCACATCTCCGCAGCCGCCGTCGGCGGCGCGATCCTGCTCGTGCTGACCGGCTGCCTGGGGCTCGACCAGGCCTACAGGGCCATCGACTGGCAGGTCGTGTTCCTGCTCGGCGGCATCCTTCCCCTCGGCATCGCGCTCGAAAAAACCGGCGGCGCGGCCATGCTCGCCGATCTTCTGATCAACGGCATCGGGGCCCACGGTCCGCTGGCGATCCTCGCCGCGGTCTACCTCGTGACCACCGTGCTCACCGCCTTCATGTCGAACACCGCCACCGCCGCGCTGCTCGTCCCCATCGCGCTGACCACCGCAGCGAGTCTCGGGGTCGATCCGCGACCGCTGCTGATCGCCATCACCTTCGGCGCGTCGGCGAGCTTCATGACCCCGATCGGCTACCAGACCAACCTGTTGGTCTACGGTCCGGGCAGCTACCGGTTCAGCGACTACGTCAAGGTCGGCGTTCCGCTGACCCTGATTTTCTGGGTCCTCGCGACCCTGCTCATCCCGGTCATCTGGCCGTTCTAGGTCCAGATCAAGCGCCGATCGGCGCTTGATCTGGACCTGGTTGGTTCCCATCCGGAAACTCCGATGGGGACTGCGCAGTTCTCGTTTGAGAAACGAGTGGTTTTTGTGCAAGGTCAAGGAAGATCGGAATTGACGCGGAGGCGTACTTCTGCACGCCGCACAAGGAAATCCGTCATCTGACGCCGAGATCGCCGAAAAGCGCCGTTTCCGGACGGGAACTAGTTGACGACGCCTGATTCGCCGAGGTTCTGCTCGGCATACTCGAGCACGCGATCGAAGTGCTCGTAGTCGCGGCAGCCGGCCTGGAGCAGGTGGAAGACGTCGACTGCCTTGTCGGCGTCGCCGGCGTTGCCGAAGGCGATCATGAGCTGTTCGAGGGACTCGCAGTCGCAGCGCCGGACGAAGGCCGCAGCCTCGGAGAAGACCACGCTCGCCGCGGCCTGGTTGGTCCAGCTCAGGCTGAGCGCGAGGAAGGTGTGGATGTGCCCGACATAGGTCTCGTCGTAGACCTCGTGCATGTAGGGAAGACAGCGCAGAAAGCACGGAATCGCCTCGTCGTACGCGGCATCGTCGAACAGGATGACACCGAGGGTGTAGCACGACTGACAGTAGACGCTGAGCACCTCGTCGAAGGTCAGCAGGTAGGCCCGGTATCCGTGGACCGACTCGACGAGGTGCTCGCGCGCCGGCTCGATTTCTTCGAGGTCGTAGAAGATCGTTCCGATCAGGCCGTGCACGAAGCAGCGCCAGTTCGGCTCGTCCTCGAGGTCGAGCAGCGAGGTCAGCTTCGTCGCATCGCGATGGTCGGCGGTCCTGGCATCCATGCGGTCGATGACCGACTCGATGCCCTTCGCCACCCGCCCCGATCGGTCGGATCCGGTGTACCACTCAGGAATGTCCATCCACCCACTCCTCTTTGCCGCCGCATTTTACTCAGCCCACGAATCGGGACAGTGTAGCGGTCGCCGGGAATCGGCTCAAGATGCCGTCGCCGCCCCGGACCCGCCGAGGGGGCCGGGCAGCACTCCGGCCGCGATGGCGTGAACGTGGACCCGGTCGTCAGCCTCCACGATGGCCTCGAGCATCGCCTCCAGAACCGGACCCAGAACCTCGAACTCGGGGTGAACGACCACGATCCGGACCCGATTGAAACCCCGCCGATCGCGCTCGTCCCGGAGTCGGACCACGTCGTCCGGGAAGGTCGCGATCAATCGCTCGAGACCCGCCGAGCCCAGGACGCGGACCAGCAGGCGTCCGCCGACGTCGAGCCCGAGCTCGCCCTGCGGCGAGCGCTCGAGGACGGTCCGCGCGACAACGTCGTCGGGGCAGCCACAGCCGAGCACGTCCCGTACGAAGCGGGTCAGCTCGGGGGGCGCCGTCGGCGTCACTGGGCGGTCTCCACCGGTGCGAGCTCCGCCTCGGCACCCTTGTCCTCGGACCCGGTCGCAGCGCCGCAGAAGGGGCAGAACCGCGCTCCCGGCGGCAGCACCCCGCCGCAGTCGGCACAGGTCGCGAACGGCAGCGGACCACCGGGCTCGCGGTACTCGATGTCCTGAATCAGCCAGACCCCGTCGATGCGCTCGACCAAGAACCGCACCTCGACCCTGCCGGGGTCGCACTGCGACCGGTAGCTCAGCCTGGCAGCGGTGCGACCTTCCTCACGGTTGACGGCGGTGCCGCTGAACCGCCACTCGCCGCAGGCGCCGAAGACCTCGCGGTTGGCACGCTCGAACTCGACCAGCGCCGCCAGATCGCGCTCTGTGGTGAAGTCCGGCCCGAGGGCTGCGAAGGCGTCCTCGAACCGGCCGGCGTCGACCGCTTCGAGATAGGCGCCGGCGACCTCGTGAGCCGCAGAGGAGCCGCGGTAGACGATCGCGACCCCGGCGCCGATGCCGAGCACGGCCAGTACCACAACGACCAGACAGCCCCAACCGAGGCAGGTGATCCAGCTTCTGCTTTCGGCGTCGTCCACTGCTCTCCCCGGTGGTCACCCGCGGCCATCGCCGCGCCGGAACAAGGGTACCCGATCCGGATCGTCGACGATTACAGAGCACCACCTCCGGGCACCACCGTCAGCTTGACGTCGCCGAGTCCGGCGTCGGTGGTCCACGGCCCCCAGCCGTGCTCAGAGCCCGCCCGGCACACGGTCGCCTCCCGACAGGCGCGGACGATGATCGAGTAGCGGGTCGGACGCCCGTCGCGCGCCGGCAGCTCGATTTCGGTCCGGGTCGCGCGGGTGACGCCGCGCACGCTGGCATCGGGCTCGCCCTCGACGGCGACGAAGTACTCGTACGCCGACGCCCCTGCGACCTCGGACCAGGCCAGCTCGACCGTACCTTCGACGGCCTCGGCGCCGGTCGCGGGTCGGATGATCCCCGGGGTGGCGACGCCGGCGGTCCGAAACCGGATTTCGCTCCCGGCGCTCGGCGGCCTCCCGATCACAGACACCCGTGCCCGCCACTGGCGGTCTTCGGCCAATCGGTGCACCGCCCACAGCTCGGTGGTTTCGGTCTCGAGCACGACCATGCCGCCATCCTCGGCTTCGAGACGGAAGCGATACCGGGGGGCACCGCCCGCCGCAGACTGTGACGCGGGCAACCAGCTGAACAGGATCGCGGCGTCGGTCACCACCGCATTGCGCTCGGGCACTCCGAGGATCGGCGCCGGGCGGCCAGGCCCGGCGGCCGCCACCGGCCCGGCGGTGTCCGCGACCCCGCATCCCAACGCGTTGCAGACCCGGACCAGCAGGATGACCGGCCTCGCCGGGACGGGCACGCGTTCCCGGAGCGCCGAAGTGGATCGGCGCACCATGGTGAGCACGCTGCCGCCGGGCCCGGCTGCTCCGGGATCGAGTACCTCGACGACGTAGCGCTCGGCACCGGCGGTCCCGCTCCAGGCGAGCAGCGCAACGCCACCTCCTTCGGCCGCCGGCTCGAGCTCGAGATGGGTGATCCTCGAGGTCGTGTAGCCCAGGTAGACCGGCAGGTTGAAGCGGTAGTCGGCGACCTCCTCGAAGGCGATCCCGAGCTCCGCCAGGCGCACCCGGTTCGACCGGAACGGGTAGAAGTTGACTGCGAGCGGGTCCCGGCTGCGAGCAAGGTCGAGCAGGCGGTGCTTGAGCTCGACCGAGTGCCGAACCACCGCCGGAACGTGCGCGGTGGCGACCAGCGCCGCGTTGACGCCGGCAGTGATCACGACCGCGACAGCAATGAAGCGCTCGACGCGGCTCGGGCGACGGGCCAGCACGACGACGACGGCGATAAGAGGCACCAGCCACGACTGGGGCACGTACCGGGCCTTCCAGCAGTACGGGTTGACCAGCACGGAGAGCACGACCGGCACAGTCGCGAGCATCGCTGTCGCCGCCCGACCCGGCCGAACGACAGCTGCCGCCACCAGAAGCAGCACGGTCAGGAGCACGGCGCCGCCGAACAGCGGGCCCCAGCCGCCGATCCGGACGAGGGGATTGAAGAAGCCCTCAAGCTCGTCCCGGTCGACGGAGAACGGACGCTTGACGTCGTGCCATCGCCGCAGGCGCTCGACCGCGTCCCGATCGTCGTCGGCAGGCTGCGAGCGCACGAACAGCGACGCCGCGAGGGAGGCGAGACGGTCGTGGGGCGGCGCTGTGACGATGGTGACGGCCTCCGGCCCGAGCGCGGGGTACATGGGGTGGCCGTGGCGGATTGCGTTGGTGACGAAGCTGCCGCCGCTGAGCAGCACGAGCCCGACCGCGGCCAACCCGATCGCGACGGCGAGAGCACACCGCTCGGCGCGCCACCGACCGCGCTGCCACAGCCAGACCACGGCGCCCGAAACGAGGATCGCGACGTAGAGCGGGCCGGTGAGCTTGACGGCGGCAGCGCCGACCCCGGCCGCCGTCGCCAGCACCAGTCCGGCCCGCGATCCCGCCCGAACCCAGAGCGCCAGGGAGGCCACGCAGAACGTCATCAGCGACCCCATCGCACCGTCCTGGAACGCATTGAGAAACTGGGTCGAGGCCACCGGGTTGGCAGCCGCCACGAGCCCGATGGAGATGGCCACAGGCGTCGACAGCCGGGTGACGATGAGCAGACAGCCCACGGTCGCCAACCCGGCTGCCACCATCAGCGGCAGAGAGAACGCCTTGGCGCGCTCGATGCGGTCGGTGAGCCGATACAAAGAGGCCCCCCACAACCAGGTCGCCTTGGGATAGCCGTTGATGCGGATCCGAGCACCCTCGTAGGGCACCCGCTCGGCACCGAGATCCGCGCGGTACGGGTTCCAACCGTCGGCGAGCTGGATCACCGCCTCCTGGTGGTACCACTGGCCGTCCCAGGTCGGGTCGAGGACCCGGCCGCCGAGCACCAGGTTCGGCAGCACCACCAGCACCACCGCACCGGTCAGCACCAGCCAGGCCACCGGCCAGCGGCGTCCGTGAAGTCGGGCCAGCCAGACCCCGAGGCCAACCGACATCGCCGACGCAGCGACGGCGATCTCGAACCCGTTGACCGGAATTCCCAGCGCCAGCTCGAGCCCGACCGTCAGTCCGGTGACGAGCACCAGCGACAGCAGGGCGGCGGCCAGAGGCAGCAGCCAGTCCCGCGCGACCCGACACCTCAGCGACGCGTCGCCGCCTCGATCCGCCGTCGGCCGTGATGCACCGCTCATGTCCCCCATCCTACCCTCGGCGCCGGTCCGGCCGCACCAGGAGCCCGTTGACCGGTCCGGCCCGTCCGTCTACCCTCACTCCGCACATGACGTTCGCGCCCCACCTCACCATTCTCGGCGGCGGTCCCTCGGGGCTCGCCGCCGGCGCGGCGGCCCGCGAGCGCGGCCTCGAAGCGATCGTCCTCGAGGCCGCCGAAAGAGTCGGCGGCAACTGCAGAACCATACGGGTCGGCGATTTCAGCTTCGACACCGGCGCCCATCGGGTCCACGACAAAGACCCCGAGGTCACGAACTGGCTCACCGGCCGGCTCGGTGAGGCGCTGCGCGAGGTCGAGGCCCCGAGCCGAATCTGGGACGACGGCCGCTGGCTCGGCTTTCCGATCACCGCCGGCGAGATGGTCCGCCACCTCGGCATGGCGGCGTCGGCGGGCGCGGCTCTCGACCTGGCGACACGCCGGCTGCGATCTCGGTCGGCGCCGGTCGACTTCGAGGACTTCGCCCTGAGGGCCTACGGCCGACCGGTCGCCGAACGCTTCCTGCTCAACTACTCGGAAAAGCTGTGGGGCGCGTCCTGCCGCCGCCTGTCGGTCGAGATTGCCGGCGCCAGGCTCGCCGGGCTCGACCTGCGCAGCTTCGCCAGCGAAACCCTGTTCGGACGCAACGGACGGGCGCGCCACGTCGAGGGACGCTTTCTCTACCCCCGCGGCGGCATCGAGGCGGTGGCCGACACCATGGCCGAGGCCTGCGGCCGCGACCGGATCCGCACCAAAACGGCGGTGACCGGAATCGAGCACGCCGGCGGCCGGATCCGCGCCGTTCGAACCGGCGGCGACGACCGGCTACCGGTCGACCAGGTCATCAGCTCCCTGCCGATGAGTGTCTTGGTCGAGATGCTCGACCCTCCCCCGTCCGACGGCGTCGTCTCCGCCGCCCGGACCCTGCGCTTCCGTCACGTCGTGCTGGTCGCGTTGTTCATCGACCGGCCGTCGCTGACCGACGCTGCCACGGTCTACTTTCCCGATCGCCGCTTCGAGTTCACCCGGCTTTGCGAGCCGCGCAACCGTTGCCCGACCATGGCGCCGGACGACCGGACCTCGGTGGTGGCCGAGATCCCGTGCTTCGCTGGCGACACCGCCTGGACCATGTCCGACGACGAGGCCATCGCGCTGGTCGGCCGGCGTCTCACCGACGCCGGATGGTTCGCCGCGGGCGAGATCGCCGGCGGCGCGGTCCGCCGCCTGACCAACGCGTACCCGGTGCTCGAGACCGGAGCCGGTGACGCCGCGGCCGAAATCCGGTCCCATCTCGGTGGGCTCCGCAACCTCCGCCTGGTCGGCCGCAACGGCACCTTCACCTACGGCTGGATCCACGACATGGTCCGCGGCGGCTGGCGCGCGATCGCCGAGCTCGAGGCGTTGTGATCGACACGCCGCGCCGCCGCGCGCTCGGTTTCCAGCGATTCGTTGTATCTTCAGGACCGGACGCCCGCCAGGCCCGGATGGAGCGCGGTTCCGGGACCGATGCATCCGATGTCGCAGGCGCTCGCTGAAAGGCGGACCATGGACCTTCTGCAGCAGATCAGCGAGGCTCTCCAGCACGGCCGGCACACCGAAGTGTCCGAGCTGGCCCGCAAGACCGTCGACGCCGGCGTCCCGGCCGCCGACATCCTCGATCGGGGACTGCTCGCCGGCATGGATGTGGTCGGCCGGAGGTTCGGCGCCCACGAGATCTTCCTGCCCGAGGTGCTGCTCGCGGCGCGCGCAATGAAGGCCGGGATGGACGTCGTCCAACCGCTGCTCGCCGACGGCGTCGCCCCGAGCCGCGGCACCGTGATCCTCGGCACCGTGCGCGGCGACGTCCACGACATCGGCAAGAACCTGGTCGGAACCATGCTCGAGGGCGCCGGCTACCGAATCGTCGATCTCGGCACCGGGGTCGCTGCCGAGGCGTTCGTCGAAACTGCAGTCGCCGAGCACGCGTCGGTGATCGGGCTGTCCGCCTTGCTGACGACGACCATGCCCGCCATGCGCGACGTCATCGAGCTGGCCCGGGAGCGGGGCCACCGTGACGAGCTCAAGATCATCGTCGGGGGTGCGCCGCTGACGCAGGCCTTCGCCGACGAGATCGGGGCCGACGGGTACAGCTGGGACGCCGCCGGCGCGGTCGAGCTGGTCAAGACGCTCACCGGGGCGGCCTGATGGCGGTCGCCGGTCTGCGCGAGCGCGTTGCGGCCGGCGACCCGGTGTGCGGCGACGGCGCCTGGGGGACCCAGCTCATGGAGCGCGGGTTGCGCCCCGGCGCCTGCTTCGAGGCGCTCGCCACCGACCGGCCCGAGCTGCTCGCCGAGATCGCCTCGGCCTACGTCGAGGCGGGCGCCGAGCTCATCACCACGAACACCTTCGGCGCCTCACCGTCGGCGCTCGCGCGCCACGGTCTGGACGAGCGCACCGAGGAGGTCAATCGCGCTGCCATCGAAGCAATCCGCGGGGTCACCGCCGGCCGGGCGCTGGTGGCGGGCTCGGTGGGCCCCACCGGCACCCTGCTCGCCCCGCTCGGCGACGCCGACCCGGACGGCGTCGGCGACGGCTTCGCCCGCCAGATCGGCGCGCTGGTGGCGGCCGGGGCGGACGTGATCTGCATCGAGACCATGATGGATCTGGTGGAAGCCCGGTTGGCGGTGGCGGCCACTCGCGCGGTCTCGGCCGACATCCCGGTGATCGCCACCATGACCTTCGACCCCACGCCGCGCGGTTTCTTCACCACCATGGGAGTGTCGGTGGCCGACGCCTGCGCCGGCCTGATCGACGCCGGCGCCGATCTGGTCGGCGCCAACTGCGGCCACGGCATGGACGACATGGTCGAGCTCGCGCGCGAGCTCCGCGCCGACACGGACGCGCCCCTGGTCATCCAGGCCAACGCCGGGCTGCCCGAGGACCGCGGCGGCGTGCTCCACTACCCCGAGACGCCGGAGTTCATGGCGGACCGAGTCCCCGACCTGCTCGACCTCGGCGTCGCGGTCATCGGCGGCTGCTGCGGCACCGGCCCCGGGCACATCCGGGCCATCCGCGCCGCTATCGACAAGCATCGCCGCACCTTCCGGTGAACGCGGCCACCCGACTCGCGCTGCTTACCGCCTGCTTCCTGTGGGCGGTGTCCTTCGTCGCCACCAAGATTGCCCTCACTGCCGCTCCTCCGCTCACCGTGGTGTCGCTGCGGCTGCTCATCGCCTCGGCCTGCTTCCTCCCGCTGCTCTTCCTCAGCGGTCGTTGGCGCCGGCTCGAACCCGGGGCCGACCTGGTCAAGCTCGCCGGGCTGAGCCTGTTCGGCGCCGGGTTGCACTACGGCTTCCAGACCGTCGGTCTGACCACGACCAACGCGTCGAACGCCTCGGTCTACGTCGCCACCGGCCCCATCACCATCGTCCTGCTCGGATGGATCTTCCTCGGCGAGCGTCTGACCCGAGCCAAGCTCGCCGGCATCGCCATCGCCGTGGCCGGCGTGCTCATGGTCATGGGCCCGGCGACGCTGGCCCGCTTCGACCTCAGCGGCAGTCTGGTCGGTGACCTGCTGGTGCTCGCCTCCCTCGTCATGTGGGGCTGTTTCACCGTCTTCGGCAAGCGGCTCACCGACACCCTCGGCGCCGTCACGGTCACGGCCGCGGTGACGCTCATCGGCGCGAGCTGGATGACGCCCATCGGCTGGCTCGAGCTCGAGCACACCGGATTCAGTCTGTCCGCCATCACCCCGGTCGCCTGGGCCGCCGTCGCCTATCTCGGCGCGGGGTGCAACTTCCTCGCGGTGCTGCTCTACTTCACCGCTCTCGGCCGCACCGAGTCGCAGAAGGTCGGCGTCTACCTGTACTCGATTCCGCCCATGACTGCCGTGGTCGCTGCCGCTGTCCTCGCCGAGCCCATCACCTTCGGGCTGGTCATCGGCACCGCACTCGTCATCGCCGGGGTCGCGCTGACCGAGCGGGGGTGATCCTCCTCCCGAGTCGGTCTCCGCGTCCGTAACCGTCTCCGTTTCCGGGCCCGTGCCCTCGATGACGGCGTTCTGCGGCAGCGATCAGTGTGGGGCGATCTCGCGGCATCCGGCCCCGAAGCCCGGTGCGATGCCCCGCTCAGCGCTCCTCGACCACCGGCGGAACCTCGACCCGGTCGTCGTCGCCGATCGAGCGCCGGTACTCGTCGATCTCCGGCCCGACGAACTTGTCGACGTAGGGTGTGAGCATGAGCCGGACCAGCGAGCCGTAGCTCGGCCGAAACGAGATCGTGTCGCCGACCTGGAGTCCCTCCGGGTTGTCGCCGAGGTTGAGGACGGCGACGTCGCTGCTGGCGCCGGTCAGCGAGTAGCGCTCGTCGATGGGGGCCAGCCCCTGGATCTCGGTGTCGAGCTGGCCGATGGTGACCACCGCACGGTAGCCGCGCTGGCCGGGCTGGACGTCGTCGTCGCCGAAGGCCACGAAGGGAGTCATCGAGGTCGTCTCGCCGAGTGGAATCAATGCCTTCTCCCGGACCTCCACGACCTCGACCTCGAGCGTGATGACGTCGTTTCTGAGCCCCGGCAGCGTGCCACCGTTGACCAGATCGGTGCCGAGAAACACGGACTCGCCGATCCGGAAGTGATTGACCTCGGACGGTACCACACCCTCGAGCATGAGCGGCAGCAGGATGCTCGAGCCGGCCGAGATCAGCGGCAGCCGACGGTCGAACTTGAGCTCGAGCAGCTCGCTGTACAGGACCAGCTGGTTGAGCTGGTCGACGTTGGGCACGACCCCCGACAGACAGCCGAGATTGGCCCCGAGACCGAGGACCTCGATGTTGTCGAAGCTCAGTGCGCGGCCGAAGAACTCGATGAGCGATCCAGGCAGGACGCCCTCACGGAGGTCGCCGAGCTCGAGCATGATCACCGTGCGGTGAATCCTGTCCCGGCGGCGGGCCTCGGCATCGAGAACCTCGAGGGTCCGGATCTCCGAGTTCAGGCTGACGTCGGCGAGCTCGACGATGTCCGGCACGGCGGGCAGGTGCGGCAGCCGGATGTACCACGACTCGAAATCGTCAACAACCCGGGTGATCGCCCTCAGGTTGGCGAGCCTGGTGTCGGCCATCGACCGGACGCCGAGCCGCTGGAGTGCATCGAGGGTGTCCATATGCCCGCACAGCACTTTGGTGACGAGAGTCCACGACGCATCGCGCTCGGTGAGCCACCCGTCGACGGTTCGGATGTTGTGCTGCAGCGCGTTGAGATCGATGGTGACGCGGTTCATCCGTCGGTCAGTCCCGGTCCTTGGTGTACCGCATCTCGGCGTACTTGGTGGTGAAGCCGAGGCGTTCGTACAGACGCTTGGCCGGATTGTCGTACTCGACGTGGAGCTTGACGTCGCCGTCGCACTCGTCGATGGAGCGCATGATCAGCCGGCTGCCGACGCCGCGCCCCCGGGTCGAGGGATCCACCGTGACGAACAGCAGAATGTGTTCAGGAACGTATCCCGACATACCGGTCTCGAGCATCAGCAGCGCGCCGAGCAGCTCCTCGCCCTCGTCGGCCAGCATCAGGAAACCGCCCGACCCCTTGCCCGGCACCAGCCCGTAGTCGAGCGCCGCCTGGACGTCCTCGAGGGAGTCGTGGTACGGCTTCATGGTTTCATGAAAAAAGTCGGCGACGACGTCGCGCGGCGCCCATTCCGGGAAATCGCCGGAGTCGGCCACCTTGGTTAACGTCAGGCCGTCGTCCTCGGTTGATGTCGTCATATGGTCTCCTTTATGCTCGTAGGAAGAGGCCGGTGAAGGGTTTCGGGCGGCGAAGTTCGTTTCGGACTATACAACAACCCAACCTCGCCACCCGTTCCGGGCGCCGGCAGAAACGAGCGATTGAGCTGAATCACCCCGACCGCGACGAGCACCGTGAGCTGACCGCGCTCCGCCGCGAGCTGCACCGGACGGCCGAGCCGTCCGGCGCCGAACGTGCGACCGCGGCACGGATCGTCGGCGAGCTCGAGGCCCTCGGTCCAGACAGGCTGGTTCAGAGTCTCGGCGGCCACGGGGTGGCGGCCGAGCTGCGCGGGCGCGAGCCCGGCCCGACCGTTCTGCTTCGAGCCGACCTCGACGCCCTTCCCATCGCCGAGACGATCGACCTCAATCACGGATCTCGGCGCCCGGGCGTCGCGCACAAGTGCGGCCACGACGGCCACATGGCGATGGCGGTCGGGGTCGCCCGCCGGCTCGCCGCCGGCCGGCCCGCCCGCGGCCGACTCATCGTCCTCTTTCAGCCCGCCGAGGAAACCGGTGAGGGCGCCGCGGCAGTGATCGCGGATCCCGCGTTCGACGATCTGAAGCCGGACTTCGCCGTCGCCGTCCACAACCTGCCCGGTTTCGAGCTCGGCGAGGTCGTGGTCCGCCCTGGGCCCTTCGCGTGCGCCTCCCGCGGTCTGACCATCGAGCTCGAGGGCGCCACGTCTCACGCCGCCGAGCCCGACCACGGCCGCAGCCCGGCGCTGGCGGTAGCCCAGATCATCGAGTCGTGGAGCGCGGCACGCCAGCTGTTCACCGGTCTCGACGAGGCGACCCAGGCGACGGTGATCCACGCTTCGCTCGGCAGCCGCGCGTTCGGCACGTCGCCGGGCAACGGTACCATTTCGGCCACCCTGCGATCGTCTTCCGACGACGCCATCGACCGGATCGAAGCTCGACTCCGCACCGTCGGCGATCGAATCGCCGAGGCCTGGGGTCTGACCGCGTCGTGGTCGCGAACCGAGGTCTTTCCCGCGACGGTCAACGACTCCGAGGTGGTCGACGCGGTCGCGGAGGCGGCGCGGGCCCTCGGTTGTCGGCTTTGTCAGCCGACGGACCCGTTCGCCTGGTCCGAGGACTTCGGCCACTTCACCGAGCTGGCTCCGTCCGCGCTTTTCGGTCTCGGCGCCGGCGCAACGCACCCTGCCCTTCACCACCCGACCTACGATTTCCCCGATGCGCTCATTTCGACCGGCGTCGACCTGCTCGAAAAGGTCGTCCGGAGTTGGCTCGGACGCCGTGAAGATTGATCGGTCGATCGCCGCCCACGGCTCGTGGATCGAGCTCAGCGAGTCGGCACTGCGGAGCAACCTGCAGTTTCTTCGCCGGCTTCTGGGCCCGAAAACCCTGCTGTCGTCGGTCGTGAAGGGCAACGCCTACGGCCACGGCATCGAGACCTACGTGCCCATGGCCGAGCGCTGCGGCGTTCGCCGGTTCGCCACCTTCGGCGCCTCCGAGGCCCAACGGGTCGACAGCTGCTGCCGGCCCGACTCCGAGGTCATGATTATGGGCGACCTGGCGGACGAGGTCGTGCCGTGGGCGGTCGAACGCGGCGTGTCGTTCTATGTCTTCGACCTCAGACGCCTCGATCTCGCCATCCGGGCTGGCCGCCGGATCGGCCGGCCGGCCCGGATCCACCTCGAGCTCGAGACCGGCCTCAACCGGACCGGATTCGACGACCGCACCCTGCGCGCCGTCATGAGGCGAATGCTCGGGGCGCCGGATGCGGTTACCGTCGAGGGAGTGTGCACCCACTTCGCGGGGGCGGAGTCGATCGGCAACCACGTCCGGGTCAAGGAGCAGATCGCAGAGTTCGAACGCAAGGTCGCGCTGCTCGAGACCAACGGAGTCGCCACCGGGCTGCGGCACACCGCATGCTCCGCGGCCGCGCTGGTCTACCCGGAAACCAGAATGGATTTGGTGCGCCTCGGGATCGCCCAGTACGGCTTCTGGCCGACCGCCGAAACCAGAATCCGATTTCTGACCGGGAGGCCGTCGCGCTCCCGGCGTGATCCCCTGCGGCGGGTCATGTCCTGGAAGAGCCGGGTCATGAGCTTCAAGACGGTGCGGCCGGGCGACTTCGTCGGCTACGGCATCTCGCACCAGACAGCCCGGCGGGAGCGCCTCGCGTCGGTGCCCGTGGGGTACCACCACGGCTTCGCGCGCAGTCTGAGCAACCTGGGATACGTGCTTGTCAACGGCGGGCGGGCGCCGGTTCGGGGCCTCGTCAACATGAACATGATCTTGATCGACGTCACCGATCTCGACGGCGTTCAGCGCGGCGACGAGGTCGTCATCATCGGCCGGCAGGGCGACGCCGAAATCTCGGTCGCCTCGTTCGCCGACATGACCAACCACCTCAACTACGAGGTCCTGGTTCGGATCCCCAACGAGCTACCCCGCGTGGTCGTCGAATGATCGGTTCCGCCTGGCCCTCCGGCCTGGGCCTGACCCGCCCCGACGCGCCCTCCGGGATCAGTGAGTGTGACCGCCCTCGACGCCGAAGTAGGCCGTGCGGAACTTGGCGACAAGATCGCGGAGCTTGGCGATCTCGCCGAGGTCGGTACCCTGTTTGGCTTTCATGGCGTGGACCTGGATCGAGTGCAGCAACGACAGCTTGTGAAGATACTCCCTGGTCGCGTCCTCGTCGCCTTTTTCGGCCGGAGCTTTGATCCGCTGGGCCATGAAATAGGCGGTGACGATGTCCTGGATCTCCTGGGCGTGGGCCTCCTTGTTGTCGACCCAACGCACGAGCTGGTTGTAGTTGACCTTCTCCGCCGCTCCGAGCTCGACGATCTGCTTCATGGACTTCTCGACCGTCCCGATGTGCTCCTCGATGAGCTGGACCCGGAGCTCATCGTCGTAGATCCCGCACGGGATCTGGCAGTGGGCCGACGCGGGTACGGCAGGGGCGAGCAAGGCGAGCGAAACGAGGCCGATCAGGGTGAAACGTGTCATCAGAACCTCCATCGTGTGACTTTCACGTAGCAACCCGCGCCGCTCGGAGAGTATTTCGCTGCAAGCACGGTGTTGAACGTGCGGCGCGTCAGGTCGCGGGAACTTCACGTTCAGCCGCCGGCGTTGGTGCCCTCGTCGAAGCTCAACCCCAAGCCGAGCGATTCCGGCGGATGAGATGTGCCGAGATCTTGATGTTCTGGCGGTTGCGGAAAGCGGAGGCAGACCCGCTGGTATGCCGAGTCTTTTCGCAACCATCCAGGGCGCAGGCGATGGGTGTGGATCGGCAGTGAGAATCGCTCACTTTCGGTTCAAACGATTGCTTTCACGACGGGATCTCGCTGGACAGCGACCGCGACACCCTGATGAACAACATCATCACCTCCTTCGAGACCGTCCCGGTGAAGCTCCGGAGCTTCACCATCGACTGACGGTCACCGACGACCGGAGGCGCGGCGCTGAGCGAGGATGATGGGGACCGCCTCGGACGAAACGACTGCGGCCAGGATGAGCACCGCCCCGGCGAGCTGGACCGGGCCCAGGCGCTCGCCGGCGAGGGCGATGCCGAAGATCGCCGCGAACATGGGCTCGGTGGTCAGGATGACCGCGGTCCGCGCCGCCGACAGGTGGCGCTGGGCCCACGTCTGTACGCCGTAGGCGATGGTCGAGGCCACCAGCCCGGTCAGCGCCAGGGCGAACCAGACCTCGCGGGGCGGCACCTCGACGCCGCCCGCCACCGGCCACATCACCGCGAAGACCACCGCGATGCCGAGCATCTGGGCCGTGGCCAGCGCCCGCGGGTCGTGCGCCGGGGCATGGCGCGACAGCAGGGCGATGTGGATGCCGAAGGCAACCGCGCAGCCGAGCACCAGCAGGTCGCCGAGGGCCAGGTTGGTGGGCAGCCGGCCGGTGAGCATGGTCATCCCGACCAGGCTCAGCGCCACCGCGAACCACGCGATCCGTCGCAGCACCACGCCGTTGAGCACGCGGTCGGCGATCGGCGCCAGGACCACGAACAGCCCCGTGATCAGCCCGGCGTTGGTCGCCGTTGTGTGCGTCAGCCCCCAGGTCTGGAACAGGTAACCCGCGGCCAACACGAACCCGATTCCGCCTCCGACGCGGAGCGACGGGCCGTCGAGCCGACGGCCCCACACCAGCCCCGCGGAGACGGCGGCAATGGCGAAGCGCACCGCGAGAAAGGCGACCACGCCCCACACCGCAACCGCGTCGTGAACGATGACGAAGGTCCATCCCCAGACCGCGGTCACCCCGAGCAGCGCGATGGTCGCGAACACGTGCATGACCGGGCGAGTGTAGCGGATGGCGGCGCCACCGGCGTCTCCCGCGCCGAGTCGGGCGAACGGCGCCAGCGGGAGGCTTGCTCTCGACGGCGAACTCGGAGATCATCGGCACACTCGACGGGAGGAGGTGGCGATCCGATGGCCGACATCCACTACCTGCGATCTCATCCGATTGACGTTCCCGGAGTTGACTCCCTGGAGTCCGCGCTCGAGTGGCTCGCCGGCCAGAGCGAGGCGGTCCGGGCGGTGACGGCCGTCGACGGCCTCGGGCGGCTGCGCCAGCGGGCGTCGATCGATCCGGACAGCTTCGTCGATCCGACCGCCGTGCTGATCGGGGGCATCGTCATCCGCCGCGGCTGCTACGTCGGGCCCCACGCGATCATCCGGCTCGACGAGAAGTCCGACGCCGAGCCGTTTGTTCTCGACGAGGACTCGAACATCCAGGACTGCGCGATCATCCACGCCGAGACTGCGAGGATCGGGCGGCGGGTGATCGTCGCCCATCAGGCGATCGTTCACGGCGCCACGGTCGAGGACGACGTCACGATCTACATCCAGGCGGTCGCCGACGGCGGCACCGTGCTCGGCAGGGGATGCTTTCTTCACCAGGGCAGCTACGTCGGGAAGGGGCTGCAGCTGCCGCCGGGACGCTACGTCGCCCCGGGCCAGAAGGTCCTCACCCAGGCAGAGGCCGACGCCCTCCCCGAGGTGCCCGAGGCGTTGCTTGCGGTCCGCGCCGCGGTCCTCGAGCACAACCGCCTCCACGTCGGCAGGCACCGCGATGACAGGTGAAGGGCGGACAGAAAGGCATCGTGGGGTGTCCGGCACCTTTTGCGACACCTATTGCCTTTTGTGGGCACCTTTTGGGGTCCCCGGAAGCGGGGCTGTCGATGCCACGTGAGGATTTCCCCTGGCGGGCGTGGAAGGAGGCCGGCGCGAGCCGTCGGTCGCCGCTTTCCTCCCCTGCCCGCCTCGTCAGCCGACGAGCAGCTTGGCGGCCATCGCCACGACCGCGACGGCGAAGACGACTCGTACGACGCCCTCGCCGCGGGTGATCTGGAGCCTGGCGCCGAGCCAGCCGCCGACGGAGTTGCCGACCGCGAGCACGGCGCCGGCGAGCCAGCGGACCTGATCGGTGGCGGCAAAGACGAGCAGGGACGGCACCATGTACATGCCGATCACGAAGACCTTGTGCATGTTCGTGCGCACCAGGTCGAGGTGGAGCAGCCCGCGGACAAGCACCATGAAGATGAAGCCGACCCCGGCCTGGATGAAGCCGCCGTAGAAGCCGACCCCGACCATCCCCAGGTGTGCCCAGCGGGGATGGGTCGAGCCCTCGCCTGCGCCCGGCTTCGGGTTCTTCAGCGTCAGCACGAGCACGCCGATCATCACGACCGCCAGCAGGCGCTGGAACCACAAGGGGTCGATGCGGACCGCCGCCACGGCCCCCAGCACCGCCCCCGGCAGCGTGCACAGCCCGAGCGTCAGGCTGAGCCGGAAGTCGGCCATTCCCCTGCGCCGGAACTCGCTCACCGCGGTGATGTTCTGGGCCAGGAGGGCGACCCGATTGGTGCCGTTGGCGGTCGCCGGCGACATCCCCATGAAGATCATGGCGGGCATGGTGAGCAGGGAACCGCCGCCGGCCATTACGTTGGCGAAGCCGGCGACGACCCCGACCGCGACCAGGATCAGGTAGGACCAGATGTCCAGGTTGCCCCCCTGCACGCTCGGCGCACACTCTATCGCGTTCTCCGCACAGACGCTGCCCGATTGCTACCGGAGCTGGCGATGGGGTCCGATCTGCCGTTCCGGCCGAACCGGGTTGTCGGGAGGTGGGCCGGGGCCGTCACCTCCGCCGAGCCGGACGCCCTGGCATAGATCCAGGTACCCCAGACCTGATCGGAGCCGAGCCCGAATCACAAGGCCCACGGGGTCGGTCGAGCATCCGGCACGACCGGCGCCGGGACGCCCGCGTTCGGGCGCATGGACCGGTCGCCGATCCATGTTCCGGAGATCATCGAAGCAACTCCGATGCCAGCAACAGGCCACGGCCGGGGCACGAGCTCCCGCTGCGAATCTCGATTCAGGATCGTCAGCGCCCAAAGCGACGGTGACGCAGGTGGTAGGAGCGCAGCGCCCGCAGCAGATCGATCTTGCGGAAGGCCGGCCAGTGGGTGTCGCTGAAGTAATACTCGGAATACGCACTCTGCCAGAGCAGAAAGCCGCTCAGCCTGACCTCGCCGCTGGTGCGCAAGATGAGATCGGGCTCCGGAAGTCCTGAGGTGTAGAGATGGCGGCCAATCGCTGCACCGTCGAGCTCGTCGGCAATCCGCTCGACGGGGTCACCGGCCTCGAGACGGTCCTTCAGGTAGCGCCGGAACGCCTCGGTGATCTCCTCGCGGCCCCCATAGGCGATGGCGATGTTGAGCACGTACGTCTCATACTCCGCCGTTGCCGCCTCGGCCTTGCGAATCGCCTCCCGGAGGCTCTGGGGAAGCAGCCCGAGCTCGCCGATGTAGCGGACGCGCACCCGCTTGCTGTGGACCTCGTGATGCTCGGCGATCTCGTTCGTCGTGTTCTCGAAGAGCTCGAACAGCGCGTTCACCTCCTCGGCATCGCGCTGGAAGTTGTCCAGCGAAAAGCACCAGACGGTGACGATGCGCACGCCCGCGTCGTAGCACCAGGTCAGCACGTCCCAGAGCTTCTCGGCGCCCCGACGGTGGCCGTCGCTGACGGTCCGGAGGCCGAGACTGCGGGCGAATCGGCGGTTCCCGTCCATGATGAAGCCGATGTGCCGCGGGACGGTCCAGCCGGCGGTCTTGCTTTCGAGGCGATGCTCGTAAATACGGTAGATCGGAGCCTTGACGAAACGCTTGACGATCTCCCAGGCATGGACGAGCTTGCCGTCCACTGCTGGACGCTCGGCGGGTCGGGCACGGGCGGTTTCCGAGACAGCCAAGATTTAATCGTACCCCCGGATTGTGGCAGCAAGGTGGCGGGAGAGGGCGGCTCGATGGACGCCCGATCTCCCAGAAACCACCCTCCCCGCCGTGAGCCGATTGTGAAAGAGGTGCCATGACTGCGGAACTACGGACCCGACACCCACATGTCCTCTGGAGCGATCGCAACGAGTAGAATGGACGTGATGGCTCGGCGGCTTGAACCGGTTCTGAAGACCCTGAACGACGCAGGTGTTCGGTATCTCGTTGTCGGTGGGGTCGCGGTGGTGCTTCATGGCCACCTGAGAACGACGGGCGATCTCGATCTGGTCGTCGAGCTGAGTCCGAAAAATCTCGGTCGGGCACTCGATGCGCTCGAACAGATCGGCTTTCAGCCGCGCCCGCCGGTGCCCCTGCGCTCATTCGCGGATCATGAGACACGACAGTCGTGGGTGAGAGAGAAGAACCTTCAGGTTTTCTCGCTGTGGCACCCGGATCTTCCCGGTTTCGAGGTCGACCTTTTCGTCGAGGAGCCGTTCGACTTCGACATTGTGTGGGGACGAAGGGTCGATGTCGAGCTCCAGAGCACGACAGCTCCGGTCGTCGCTCTCGGCGACCTCGTCGAGCTCAAGAAACGGGCCGGACGCGGTCGAGATCTCGAAGATGTGGCTGCGCTGGAACAGATCGCTCGGAGGTTGGACGATGACTGAGGATCGCGTGCAGTCGTCGGCGGAGTTCGACTGGAGCTACGCCGGAAACCAGCGCCGGCAGCGGCGATCCGGTCTCACCTTGACACCTGCGGAGCGTCTCGCATGGCTCGAGGAGATGCTCGATGAGCTGGTCCCACTGGTCGGGCGTGCCCGGAGTGCGGAAGAAAAGCGCGAGCTGTCGCGGCTCTGATGACCGCGGGTCTCCGCACGTCCGGCAACTCTCCGTCACCCGCTGGATCAACTCCGCCCAGCTGCGCCTGACGGCGCAAACGTCGCGGGCCTCGTCCCCGGTCCGGGGAGCGGCTGCCCTACTCCCCCACCACCTCCAGCAGGTTTCCCGCCGAGTACGCGGTGAACTCGGGCGCGTACATGCTCTGCAGAGTCGCGGGACCGACCTTGAACGCGCCAGCCATGTTGGCCCGCAGGCGGTACTTGAAGGTGTACTCACCGGCGGGGAGCCACTCGAAGAAGAAGTTGGTCCCGGAGTCGCGGACCTCCTCGTACCAGCCGATGCCGAGGTCCCACTTGTATTGGGAATGCAGGGTCTCGGGCTCGAAGCCGGCGCCCCGGGGATCTCTGAGGTGGACGTACTCGGCGGCGTGCTTGGCGCGGATCGACAGCCGGACCTCGACCTGGTCGCCGGGTGACAGGCGCTCGCCGTCGGCCAGGGGGCGCAGCACCCAGCGGTCGCCGTCGCTGAAGCGGCGGAAGTACTGCCGGGTCACGGCGAAGAGATCGCCCCTCGCCTCCTCCGGCAGCTTGTCGGTGGAGAAGTGCCAGGTGGCCGAGGCGAAGGCGAAGCCGTTCGACTGTTTCTCCACGACGATGGTCGACATGGTCGCCGGGTCGACCTCCGACCCGGGAACCACCACCTGGTTCTTCGCGCCGGTGTACTCATCGGGTTCGAAGATCATCTCGGTGGTCCGCGGTCCGACGATGACCGTCGCGTCCTCGCGGACGCCGAGACCGTCCTCCTGCTCGAGATAGTGGACCATCGACGAGATCACCTCGGCGGTGGCGCGGGTCGACTTCCAGTGGCCGAGCTTTTTGTTGAGCAGCAGCCACTGGACGAGCCCGTGCCGCCGCTCGTCGGCGGGGTCGAGCTCGGAGAGGACCCTGAGGGCGAAGGCGTGGGTCTCGATGGTGTCGTTGTACCAGAGCCAGGCGCGATCCTCGGGCGCCCAGTAGGTGCCGAGATCGCGCTCGGTCTTGGCCGAGTCCATCACCGCGTCGAAGACCAGCACCGCGTCCTCGTGACGGCCGGCGCGTTCGAGCGTGAGCGCCAGATAGCCCTTGAGCAGCGGCGAGTGGTCGCGCCAGTGGCGGAAGCTGAAATCGAGCATCGTCGTGCGGTCGTCGTCGGTGAAGACCCCGCCGGTCCAGCTGTCGTCCGGATAGTTGGAGAGCACGAAGTTGAGGTAGGTGATGAACTCCCAGCAGCAGTCGAGGCTCACCATCATGTCCACCAGCTCGTCGATGTAGTGCCGGTGCATGTAGGCCCAGGCTCGGATCACCACGTCCTTGGGCACGTCGACGCCGAACTCGAGGCCCTTGGAGAAACCGTAGAGGATGTAGAGCGTCATGTAGGGCGACGGCGGTCCGCCCGGCCACCAGGGGAAGGCGCCGAGCGAGGTCTGCGCCTTGACGAGCTTCGCCAGCGCCGCGTCGCGTTCGGCGCGCGCCACGCGCGGGTCCAGGACCTTGATGAGATCGCCCGCGTCCTCGGTCCCACCGCGGGCGGTGCGCAGCCACGGCGTCTCCTCGAGCCCCATCTTTCGGTTCGGGTCTGCGGCGTCCCAGGTCGCGTGGCGGGTGTCGCGTTCGGCCAACTTCCCGGCCATGGCGGCCACCGCCGGGTAGTCCTCGAAAACGCTCGACACGATGCCCGACGACAGGAATCGGTTGAGGGTCTGTTCGGTGCACTCGTAGGGATAGTTCACCAGGTACGGCAGGGCGTTGAGCACCGAGTAGAAGAGCTGGGCGTCGACGGTGACGACGAGCTGGTCGTGGATCAGGCTCGGATCGTCATCGGCGGCCATGTCGGCGAAGGTCAGCTCGCGCCGATCGCGATCCTTCAACGTCACGAACTTCGACTGGGCGAGGTGCATGCGTCCGGGCAGCACCGGAAGCGGCCGCAGCTCGCCGTCGGAGAAGGCGCCGGCCCGGGCCGTCACCTTGAAGGCGACGGTGCCGACGCGAGCGGGCACCGCGACCGGGAAGGTCAGATTGGCGCCACCGCCCGGCTCGACCGTGAAGGGCACGCCGGTCGCCCCCCCGGCGGTCAGGCCGAAGAGCGCTCCCAGATCCTCGTCGGTCTCGGGGTCGCGGATCTCGAAGTCGAGGGCGCCGGAGAACGCCTCTTCGCCGGCATTGTTGACGACGACCTTGATCTCGGCGGCGTCGCCCTCGCGGAGAAACCGGGGCAGATACGGTCGAACCATGAGCTCCTTGACGCTCCTGGTCGTCCGGTGGGCCGAGCCGCCGCGGAGGTCGTTGGTGACCGCGTGGACCCAGACGTTCCAGTCGGTGACCGAGTCCGGGACCGAGAACTCGATGACCGCGGCGCCGTCGGAATCGAGAAGCAGGTGCGGTTGCCAGAACGCCGTCTCGGAGAAGTCGGACCGAAGCTCGACCCCGCCGCCCGCCGCGTCTCCACCACCGTCGACCACCCGCCCCGACACCTCGGTCTCGAGAACGGCGTCTTCGTCCTTCGCCGCATCGGCGAGCGCCGGGCCTTCCGACGCCGACGCGGGTGCGGCCGCCATCTGCCGCATCTCCATTCCTTCCGCACGTCCCATTTTGGCGGCGTACAACCGGTCGCGGCGACCCATCCCGCCGATGCCGTAGCCCGAGAACATCTTCAGACGGTCGCCGCTCAGCCCGGGATACCCGGGCAGGGAACCGAACCCGTGTCCCGCCTGCCACGCCGGACCCGCGGCGCCGAGGCTGGCCCACGCCGTCGACACCCCGGTTCGGGACGGGTACAGGGCGAGGGTGCTCGGCGGCGTATGCGGCGCGAAGACGTCGAGGGATCGATCGTACATGTAGGCGAGCAGCTCCGCGGACGCCGCATCGACGGTGGCCTGGTGGCGGCCGCGGACGGTCACCCGGAAGGTCTCGGATGTCCCGGGACGCAGCCGGTCGCGAAACGTCGCGAACTCCAGGTCGAGCTCGCGGTCGGTCCACGGCACCATCACGCTGGCGGTGCGCTCGATGAGCTGGAAGTCGCGGACCAGCTTGAGCGTCACCCCGAACCCACCGCGATCGGCCGTGGTGACCGGAAACTCCACCACGCCGCTGCGGCCCGGTTCGATTTCCCGACGTTCGACCCGCGTTCCGTCGCGGTAGACCTCGAGGACCATCTGCTGGGCCTTGAGACCGGTGTGGACGAGCAGCCGGGCCGTCTGGCCAACCTCGACCGCCGACCGCTCGAAACCGACGACCATGGGAAGATTGAGCGGGGTCCGTCGTCGCCCGACCACGACCAGCTGCTCCGCGGTCTCGTACTCGGCGCCGAAATCGTCCTTTGTGGTGTAGACCACCCGGTAGGCGCCCGGCGCCAGACCGGGGAGGTCGATCTCGGCAACCCCGTCGTCGCCGTGGGTCAGGGTGCCGGCGGCGGCTTCACGTCCCTCCACCCACGTCGTGAGCACGGCGCGGTGGTCGTAGGAGCTGTCCCACCTGGCGCGGAGGGCATCCCCGTCGCTCGCGTAGACTTGCTCACGCGGCCGGATCGGTCGCTCGAGATCGGCGGGCATCGGCGTCTCGTCGGGCTGCTCGAGAGCGACCAGCCTCCACGCCGCCGCACCTGCCCTCGGGCTGCCGTCGAGATCGGCGCGAACCACCCTCAACGTGCTCGGCTCGCGCTCGGAAAGGAAACCGAGCTCCGATGAGATCGCGGCTTCGACGGCGACGAAACCGAGCCTGAAGCTGCGCTCGGCCGAGCGGGTCTCCCCACCCTCGTCGGTGACATCCACCGAAAGGCGATACCGGTAGGTCACCCCGTCCGCCGCCTCTCGCTCGTCGGCCGCGGGTGTGAAGGCGACCTCGAAGCCGCCGTTCTCGTCGAGCCCACCGTCCCCGGTGGCGACGACCTGGGTCTCCCCGGCGGGGGACGGGTCCCACCGGTACCACCACCACGGATAGACCGGCTCCCGGGTCACCCGCCATCTGACGTCGCCGGTGACGACGGGCAGACCGAAGTAGTACATGACGCTTCCGGCGAGCACGGCCGGCCGGTTGAGTCTCAACGCCTCGGCCGGGTCCTCGACCGTGACCTCGAAGGTCGGTCGCTTGTACTCCTCCACCCGAAGCGTGCTATCGCCGCCCAACGAGGTGCGAAGCCGCCACTGGCCGAGAAGCCGCCCGGCCGGGATCTCGAAGCTCGACGAGGCCGAGCCGAACTCGTTGGTCGTCAGCGTGGTCTCGGCCACCGACTCGTAGTTGGCGTCGAGCAGACTGACCGAGATCGAGGTGTTCGGCAGGGTCCGATAGCTCGAATTTTCGCCGCCCCCCGAGTAGGCCACCGCCTTGAAGAAGAGCTCCTGCCGGGGTCGGTAGACCGAGCGGTCGGTGTAGACCAGCGCCGCGGTGCGTTCCTGACGCTGCGCCGCCTGGTACCGCCAGAGACCGTTGAAGTCGAAGGCCAGATCCTCGCCGCGGCCGGCGATCAGAAAGTGACGATCGTGCTTCCAGCCGCCCTGGGAGAACTGGGCTCTGCCGTCGGGGCCCGTTCGCCGCGACGCGATCCGGCGGTGACCGCTCCGCCAGTCGAACCGGTAGAGCTCGACGAGGGCGCCCTCGAGAGCCTCGCCCGTCGCCCCGGACCGGGCCGTGACCTCGTATCCCCCATCGGCGCGTTCGCTGATCAGCACCAGATCGGTCAGGAGGAAGTTGACCGCCTGCAGGACGTTGTTGTTCTCGGCGAAGTCCGCCCTGGTGGAAGCGACGATCAGGTAGGCGCCCGGGTCGGTGAGGGGTGGGACGGTGTAGCTCAGGTGATTCCGGTAGTCGGGTGTCGGCGGCAGCGCGACCGTCCACTCGGCGGCCGGCCGGGTCGCCGCCATGATCTCGGGCACCTCGCGGTGACCGGGGAGGAGGTTCGAGTCCTCCGACGAGAGGATCGTTTCCACCAGCTCGTAGGGGTAGGCGCGGAGGTGGATCGCGTCGAGGTTCTTGGCGGTGATCTGGATCGAGCGGCGATCCGGTCCGTCGGAACGCATGATGGCCAGCCCGTAATTCGCCGCCTCGATGGAGGCGACGGTGTGGGCGCAGCGTTGACCGCCGATGGACCCGGGATGGCGATCCCGGCCGGCGGTCGCGGCGTCGCGGGCCCGGATCAGCGCATCCGGCGCGTCCTCGGCCCGGATGAGCTCGGCCAGCAGCGACTGCCCCATGGACCACCAGTCGAGGCTGGCGTCGAAGCCGGTCTGGACCGCTTCGAGGTGGACTCGGATCGCCTCGCGGTCGTGCCGGTTGTCAAACGCGGTGTTGAGCCGCCGCAGACGCTCGAGACGTGCTTCGAGGGCGGCCTCGTCGCGACCGGCGCCCCGGTGCCAGGCCTCCAGATCGTCGAGCACGGCGCCGATTTTCTCCATCGGGTGGACCTCGGCGGAGGCGAGATCGAGCTCTCCCGACACCATCGGATCACCAACCAGCAGCGCGTCGAAGTCGAGCCGGAAGATGTCGTTGGACTGGTCGGCCCGCCACAGCGAGGTGTCGGCCAGGAGCTCGACCCACAGATACGCCACGGCGTCGCGCAGGGTGCCGCGGATCCGGGGCGGGTAGTTGTTCTGATCGATGTAGCGCGCGAGCGCGCCGATGCCCTCGGCGCCCCAGCTTTCGCGGCGCGACCAGACCTCGGCGAAGGCCCGGTTGGACGCTTCGACGATCTGATCCACATCCCACTTCTTGAGGTCGATCCCGTCAGAGCTCTCGACCCGCTCGCGTTGGCGGATCTCCCACGAGTAGGCGTGGACATAGGTGGCCAAAGAGTGTGCGTAGTACAGATCGAGAACGGCCCTCGACACCTCGTCGTCCGGCCACGGAGTCTCTTTCAGGAACCGCACGGCGGTCTCGTAGCCGTGCAGCGCGGTTCGCAGCTTGACCTGCTCGACGATGGCCCGCGTCTGCTCCTCGGCGTCGCCAGCCGCCTCGGCGCGGCGTCTGATCTCGCCGACCAGGTCGAACGCCGCCTGGTACTTCTGCTCGTTCT
Organism: uncultured Thermoanaerobaculia bacterium; assembly: GCA_964641415.1. Taxonomy (GTDB): domain Bacteria; phylum Acidobacteriota; class Thermoanaerobaculia; order Thermoanaerobaculales; family Sulfomarinibacteraceae; genus JAHECW01. Next base: position 95,578 of record CAZXMW010000003.1, read on the forward strand.
GCAGGCGCTGAACCTCGTCCCAACTCAAGCCGACCTCCGTGGTGACCGCCACGCCTGACGACGTGGGGGCCTCATTGTCGCCCGGATCGGCGACCACGGCGAAACCGGCGGCGCCGGCGAGGACGAGTGCGAGAATGGTCAGGGCGGCGCGGGAGAGCAGCTGGGTTTTTCGCATGGCACCAGTTTAGACACGACGGCGAAGAAGAAGTTCCCTTACCCGGTTCCGATCCCGTGCCCGTCCCCGATCCGGCATCGGATTCGGATCCGGTTCCGGCTGCACCCTCCTGTCACCCCGAGCAAGGGAGGCCGCCGACCGAGTCGAGGGGTCCCCTCCGGCTCGGCAACGCGTCCGGCTCGGCAAACCGGACGGCAGCCAGGGATGGCTGCCGCTGCACATCTCACGGCAGCGGCAGCGGGCAGGAACAGCAGCCGGCGACAGCGCGGTGTGACCCGGGACACAGATGGCAGTCGTCGACCGGGCGATTCTCGTGCCAGGGATCACGCGGTGGCAGAAGGTATGGAGGTGAGACCCGTGAGCAAGGCCAGATCGCGACGCCTCAGACTGCTCGAAAGCCTCCGCCGGACCATGAGCGACAAGCTGCACGAGAAGGTCTGCTCGTCCAGCGTGAGCGCCAGTGGCTTCGGCGTTCCCGAGAACACCAGCGCCATCTACCGCCAGGCCAAACACGTCGCGCCCGAGCTGCTGGAACAGCTGCTCAATGTTCATGTCCGCGCCTGCGAGGAACAGGGTCAGCCGGTGCCGCCGGACGCCCGGCTGGAGCACGACGATCTCGAACGCAGGCAGATGCTGTCCGCCGTCCGGGCTGCGGTCATGCGGTCGCAGGCGCGGTTCGGGTAGCCGGGGGCCGAGCCGAACTGAATCCCACCCGGATCACTCACGCAAGCTGGGGACCTGCACCGCATCGATGGTGGTCGCGGAAAACCACGGCGTGTGCTTCGGCATGTCGAGCGTCTTCGCAACCATCCAGGGTGCAGGAAATTGGTGCAGGTCGCCCGTGAGAATCGCTCATCGAAGGTCAGATTCAGTTCACCAGGTCATCGTCGGCGTCGTCGAGATTTCGCCGTCGACCGGCGCCGAACCGCCGCAACGGCGGCGAGGTGGGTTCGAGCTCGTGGATTGCCCCGTCCTCATCGTCCCACTTCCGACGCATGGTCGCGCTCCTCGCCCGACGGCGCTGAATCGCGATCAGGGCGAGGGCCGTGATCGCTGCCCAGAGAACCCCCGACGAGGTCAGAAACGGCACCCAGGTGTGCCAGACCGCCTCGCGAACGAAAAATCGATGCTCGGCGCGCTCCAGGGTGGTGCCGGTGGCTCGGACGAAGGCCTCACGAAAGCCCGTGTCCCGCGCCAGCGAGGACAGGATCGTCGCGGTCACACCCGCGCCGTACTCCCGCTGCAGCCACCGGACGAACGCCGACGACAGGGCGTACGATCTCCTCGCCTGCCGCCCCCCAGCCGCAAAGCCTCGATCGAGATCCGCTCCGCTCTTCGGGCCTTTGAACATCACCGCTGCCGCATAGCGGGCCCGGTCCTCGATCCCCCACTCGCGGGCGGCCACCGTGGCGACCCCCTCGTTGAACCAGCGCGGAACCGGCCGGCCTGCAGCCGCCTCGGCGACCAGAACGTGGGCGACCTCATGGTGGAGCAGGTGAACCAGGCTGTCGTCCGGATACCTCGAGACCCGGGCCGGAAAGAGGACCACGGTTCGGGCGGCCCCATCGGCGAAACCGGCGATCCAGCGTGGCGTGCGGCGGGCGGTCGGGCTGTTCTCCGGCGCCAGCACGACCCTGATCGGTGCCGTGAAGCCGATCTGTCCCGTGATGGTCAACACGGCCGTGAAATCGCCGGATCCAACGGCGCGGACCTCGCGCGCCACCGGCTCGAGCTCCGGCGGCGCATGGACGACGAGCTCGGGGGAGGGGCGCGCTGCAACCGTCAGGCCGGCGGTCAGCAGCAAAGCCAGACCGGCCGCTCCTGAAATTGAGCGACGGATCATGGTTCGAAGCTGTCCGGTTCGGGGAGCACCGAGGCGATGACGGCCCGGGTGCATCGGACCAGGTCCGGCAGATCGGCGGTTTGAAGGTCGTCGGTCGGGATGGGCGGATGGAAGACCAGGTCTACTGTTCCCGGTCTGAGGTCGAACCGGCGGGCCGGCAGCACGTCGCGGGTACCGATCACCGTCACCGGGAGCACCGGCAGACCGGTGTCGATGGCGAGCCGGAAGGCGCCCTTCTTGAACGACCGCAGCCGGCCGTCTTCGGTCCGCGTACCTTCGGGAAAGAACAGGACCGAGGTCCCGTCCCTGATCCGATCGCGCGCGGCGCTGATGCTGTGCACCGCCGCCTCGTGATTCGAGCGGTCGATGTAGATGTGACCCAGCCTGTCGCACGCGACCCCGAGTCCGGGAACCGAGCGCAGCTCCTGTTTCATCACCCATCGGATGTCGAGCCCGAGCCAGCCGTACAGAACCAGGATATCGAACAGGCTCTGATGGTTCGAAACGACGACATACGACTGCCCCGGTATCGCGTGAGCGCGGCCCTCGACCCGGACCGGCATGGGCGTGATCCACGCCACGAGCCGCGCCCAGCGAACGGCGACCTGCCTGCTCAACGTGCTCGGATCGACGAACGGAATGAGAGCGAGGACCATGGCGGATCCGATCAGGGTCGCCGCGCAGCCGACCGGGATCACGACCAGGACCTTCCACAGCTGGTACGGAAACCACCACCAGGGTCGAGATCTCATCGGCGGTATCCTACCTCGTCCTGCGGACTCGGTTGGGACCGCGATCGCGATGCTATTCTTTGCCCCCTGGAGGCACCGTGTCCGAGACCTTCTACATCACGACCCCGATCTACTACGTCAACGACATGCCCCATATCGGGCATATCTACACAACCGTGATGGCCGACGCGCTCGCCCGCTACCACCGGCTCCGCGGCCACGACGTCTACTTCCTGACCGGCACCGACGAGCACGGTCAGAAGATCGAGAAGGCGGCCGGCAGCCGGGGTATCGAGCCGATCCGGCTCGCGGATCGCGTGGTCGCGAGGTACCACGACCTGTGGCGGCTGCTCGGGATCAGCCACGACGACTTCATCCGGACGTCGGAGGACCGCCACCAACGCGGTGTGGCCGAGATCATCGACCGCATCACCGCCGCCGGCGACATCTACACGGGCGCCTACGAGGGCTGGTACGACACCCGCGACGAGGCGTTCGTCCCGGACTCCCAGGTTCAGGAAGGCGTCGACACCGAGAGCGGTCACCCGGTGGAGCGGCTGTCCGAGCCGAGCTACTTCTTCCGTCTGTCGGCATTCCGGGACCGCCTCCTCGAGTGGTACCGGGCCAACCCCGAGTGCATCCGGCCCAAGAGCCGCTACAACGAGGTCGTGAGCTTCGTTTCCGGCGGCCTCAAGGATCTGTCGATCTCCCGGACGTCGTTGAAGTGGGGCGTGCCCTGGCCCGGCGACGACGACCACGTCGTCTACGTCTGGCTCGACGCGCTGACCAACTACATCTCCGCGCTCGGCTTCGGCGCCGACGACGACAGCCGCTACCGCGACTTCTGGCCGGCCGCCATGCACCTTGTGGGCAAGGACATCCTCCGCTTCCACTGCGTCTACTGGCCGGCCTTCCTGATGTCCGCGGGGCTGCCGCTGCCGAAGCAGATTTTCGGCCACGGCTGGTGGCTGCAGGATGATGCCAAGATGTCCAAGTCGGTCGGCAACGTGGTCCGTCCCGACCACCTCATCCACCGCTTCGGCGCCGATGCGCTGCGCTATTTCGTGGCGCGCGAGATGTCGTTCGGGCACGACGCCAACTTCTCCGACGAGGCGTTCCTCGAGCGCTTCAACGCCGACCTCGCCAACTCGCTGGGCAACACCGCGTCGCGCACCACGGCCATGACCACCCGATACCTCGACGCGACGGTGCCGCGGCCGTCAACCGACGGGCCGGTTCCCGAGGCCGCGGCGACCGCGGTCCGCCGCTACATCGAGCACATGAACGCCCTCGAGCCGCACCGGGCCCTCGAGGCGGCATGGCAGCTGCTCGCGGCGATCAATCTCGACCTTCAGGAGACCCAACCGTGGAACCTTGCCAAGCAGGGCGACGCGGGCCGCGGCGAGCTCGAACGAGTTCTCTACACGGCTCTCGAGGGGCTCCGAATCGTGTCGATCCTCGGCGAACCGTTCATGCCGACGATCGCCGCCGAGCTCCGAGCCCAAATCGGCGCCTCGGACCTGCCGCTCGACCTGGACGCCGCAACGGCGTGGGGCGGGCTGCGCGAGGGGATTAAGCTCGGCGAGGCCGCGCCGCTGTTCCCGAGAGTCGACATCAAAGCGTATCTGAAGGAGCTCGCAGTGGAGAATGAGAAACCAGCCGCACCGAAACCCGCCTCCGATGACGACCTTCTCACCATCGACGAGTTCTTCAAGACCGAGCTCAAGATCGGTCTCGTCATCGAGGCCGAGCGGGTACCCAGGTCGAAGAAGCTGATGAAGATCATGGTCGACCTCGGCGAAGGCGAGCCACGCCAGCTGGTGGCCGGCATCGCGGAGCGCTACCAGGCCGAAGCGCTGGTCGGCCGGCGGGTCGTGGTCGTCGCCAATCTCCAGCCGGCGACCCTCATGGGTGTCGAGTCGCGGGGAATGCTGCTCGCGGCATCGGTCGACGGCGATCCCTTCCTGCTGTCGGTGAACGACCAGGTTCCTCCCGGCACCGGGGTTCGCTAGCCCGGTTCATTCGTCGACGATCCAGACTAAATCACCGTGCCGTCCGGGATGACGCCGTTCTTGGGCACGACCACGATGCCGTCGCGGATCGCCCAGCCGTCGCCATTGCCTTCGGCGACTCCGGATTCGTTGACAATCCGGACGTTGCGGCCGATCCGGGCATTTTTGTCGATGATTGCCTTGCGGATCACCGAACCCTGGCCGATTCCCACCGGTGGAGCGCCGGCAGGAGCTTCCGGATAGTAGCCGTCGACGCCCATGACCAGCGTTCGTGACAGATCGGCGCCGCTGATGTTGGCGCGCAGACCGATGACCGAATCCTCGACCTTCGAGTCGACCACCCGCGAACCGTCTCCGAGCAGAACCCGTTCGAAACAGCAGCCGTCGAGCCGGGCGCCGGGCAGGTGGCGAGGCCGGGTGTAGATCGGCCAGTTGTCATCGTGAAAGCTGAACGGCGGATTGAACTGGACCAGATCCATGTGGGCGTCGAAGAACGCCTGGGTGGTTCCGATGTCGCGCCAGTAGCCCTTGAAGAAATGGGCCTGGATACGCCGGCGGCCGACCTCGGCCGGGATCACCTCGCCGCCGAAATCAACCAGGTCGTTGTCAAGGGCCTCGAGCAGCGCCTGCTTGCGAAACAGGTAGATCCCCATGGAGGCCAGATACGGCTGGTCGGCACGGACGCCCTTCTCCTCGAGCAGCTCGGACGCGACCTCCATGCCGGCGCGCGCCTCGGCAGTCTTCGGCTTTTCGCGAAACTCCAGAACCCGACCGTCGTCATCGACGCGCGCCGCGCCGAAGGCGGCGATCTGCTCGGCCGAGCACGGCATTACGCCGATCGCCACGTCGGCGTCGTGCAGCATGAGATCGGCGAGCAGATCCCGGTAATCCATCCGGTACAGGTGGTCGCCGGCCAGGATCAGCACGAACTCGCCCCGGACCTGGTCGAAGACCCGCCGGTTCTGCCGAACCGCGTCGGCCGTTCCCTGGAACCAGGAGCTGTCGCCCTCGGTCTGCTGCGCAGCGAGAATCTGGACGAAGCCCGGCGAGAAGATGTCGAAGCGATAGGTGCGGCCGATGTGGCGGTGCAGCGACACCGAGTTGAACTGGGTCAGAACGTACATCCGCTGCATGTGCGAGTTGATGGCGTTGGACAGGGGGATGTCGATGAGCCGGTACTTCGCGGCGATCGGGACCGCCGGCTTGCTGCGGTGCATGGTCAGGGGATGCAGGCGAGTCCCGCGGCCCCCGCCGAGAATCAGAACCGTGACGTCGTGTGCCAGATCTTCCACCCGAGGCATGCGACCACCCTTCCCTCGAACGCTGTTCGAGGTCGAGTCTAGCACCGAAGCGGCGCCGGAGGAGCCTCACTTCGGAACAACCTTGCGGGGTGATTCCTGCTTGGTTCCGGTGGCGCGATTCGCCGCCAACAGGTGTCGACGACCGGCTCGAGGCGAGCCTCTCTATCGTCGCCAGAACTCGCGCGAGAAGAGCGCCAGCAGGGTGAAGATCTCGAGCCGGCCGAACAGCATCAGGACGGCGAGGGTGAGCTTGACGTGACCCTGGAAGTGGGCGAAGTTGTCGTAGGCGCCGATCTCCCCGAGCCCCGGTCCGACGTTGCCGACGGTGGTCAGCGACGCCGAGACCGCGGTCAGCACGTCGTAGCCCGCCAGTGCGACGACGATGGCGCCGAGGACCGCGAGCGCGAAGTAGGCGGTCAGAAAGGCCCAGATCCCTGACAGCACGGCGTCCTCGACCACGACCCCGCCGTACTTCACCGGCCGAATCGCGTGCGGGTGGATGAGCCGGTCGATGGTCGCGCGCAGTGAGCGGAAGGCGAGCAGCGTCCGCAGGCTCTTGATCCCGCCACCGGTGGATCCGGACATGCCGCCGAGAGTGAGCAGCACGAGGATGGCGAGCAGCGACGCCTCCGGCCACAGCTCGAAGTCGGCGGTGACGTAGCCGGTGGTGGTGAGTAGCGACACCGCCTGGAACGCGGCGTTGCGGACGGTGTCGGCAACATGCGCGCCGGGCTCGTGGACGGTCAGTGCGAAGAATGTGGTCGCCCCGGCGGCAACTCCGATGAAGTACCGCAGCTCGGCATCCCGAACCACCTCGCGCCCCCGGCCCACCGCGACCTTGTAGTGCAGCACGAAGTTGATCCCGGCGGCGAGCATGAAGGCGATGACGATCCACTCCACGGCCGGGCTTCCGAACTCCCCGAGCGATCCGTTGCGGGTCGAAAAACCGCCGGTGGCCAGGGTCGTGAAGGCGTGGCACAGGGCCTCGAAGCCGTCGACTCCCGCCAATCGCAGCAGCAGCCACTCGAGCACCGTCAGCGCGACGTAGATCCCCCACAGCGAGCGCGCGGTGCTGGCCAAGCGCGGCTGCATCTTGTCGGCCACCGGCCCGGGCACCTCGGCCTTGAACAGCTGCATGCCGCCGATGCCGAGCAACGGCAGGATGGCGATCGTGAACAGGATGATGCCCATACCTCCCAGCCACTGGGTCATTGCCCGCCACAGCAGCAGCGACCGCGGCAGGACCGTGGTGTCGGCGATCACCGTCGAGCCCGTCGTCGTGAACCCCGAGACCGACTCGAAAACCGCGTCGACCGGGCCGGGCCCGCCGGCGGTCAGGAGATAGGGCAGCGCGCCGAACAGCGACGCCACGATCCACGCCCCGCCGACCACGAGAAAGCCCTCCCGGGGCCGGACGCTCCGATCGTCCGGGCGGAGCCATCGCGTCACGGCGAGCCCCGCGATCGCCGCAGCGAGCCCGGTCGCCAGAAACGGCCGCAGCTCCTCGCCGAACGCGACCGCAGTCAACAGTGGGACACAGAGGAAACCGCCGAGCAGAAGCATCAGCCAGCCGAGCAGGTAGAGCACGAATCGGGTGTTCATCATCCGGACTTCAGCGCTCGAGGATGTCGTCGACCCGCGACGCCGTCTCGGCGGTGGTGACCAGCAGGACGCGATCGCCGGGCTCGATCCGGTCCGAGCCGGCGGGGACGAAGATCCGGTCCCCGCGGCTGACCGCCGCGACCAGAATGCCGCGCGGCAGTCCGAGCCCGGCGAGCTCGGACTGGACCAACCGACTCGTGGCGGGGATCTCGACCTCGAAAGCCTCGACCGCGTCATCGAGCAGCGCCGCCACCTTCTTCACCAGACCTGTTCGTGCGAAATGCTGAGCCAGGCTGACCGACAGCAGCCGCGGCGAGATCACCGCGTCGATGCCGAGATCGGCGATCAGTCCGACCAGGGCCGGGTTGTCGACCAGCGCGAAGGTGTGCGCCGCGCCGAGCGCCCGGGCGAGCAGGCACGCGACGATGTTCTCCTCGTGGTCGTCGGTGCAGGCGACGAAACCGTTGACCCGATCGGCGCCCTCCTCGTTGAGCAGCTCGCGGTCGGTCGGGCTGCCGTGAACCACCAGCGTTGTGTCAAGGCGGCCGGCCGCCATCTCGGCGTCCTCCCGTCGCGAGTCGATCAGGGTCACGGGGATCCCGGACTGCTCCAGACGCCGGGCCAGATCGATCCCGATCCGGGTGGCGCCGGCGATCATCACCCGCCGGTCCCGGCCGCGGCGCAATCCGAGCAGGACGAGAACGTTGTCAAGCTCGTCGGGATCGAGGGCGAAGTAGACCAGGTCTCCGGCGCGAATCTCGTCCTCGCCGTGCGGCACCCGCCAGGCGCCGTCGCGGCGCAGCGCGACCACCAGCACCGGCGTCGCCGGGAAGAGCAATCGGAGGTGCGACAGCAGCAGACCGTTGAACTCAGACGGTGGCCGGACCACGAAACCGGCGATCAGCAGGCGCTCCCCGAAAAACGTCACAACGTCCACAGCGCCGGGAACCGGCATCAACGACAGAATCTTGTCCACCGCAGCCATGTCCGGGTTGACGGCGACCCGCTCGACCTCGGACCCGGGAATCTGCCGGAACCCAACCTCGTGACCGGGGTCGCGCAGGCGGGCGATGATCCTCGGCACGTTGAAGATCTCGGAGCCGATGAGCGCGACCACCATGTTGGTTTCGTCCGAGTCGGTGGTCGCCATCAGCATGTCGCAGCTGGTGATGCCGGCTTCCTCGAGCGCCGGCGCCGTCGCACCGTTACCGCAGATCACCTGAACGTCGAGCCGGTCCTTGATTTCGTTGACCAATGACCGCGACCGCTCGACCAGAACCACGTCGTGCCCATCCGAGGACAGTCGCGACGCGAGCGTCGAGCCAACCAATCCTCCACCGACCACGATGGCTCTCACGACGACAGTGTAGCGAAGCGGGGTCGAAGATGAAAGCCGGGAGCGGCGATCCGAGCGTCTGAAGCCGCATCGAAGTTGGGTGACACGCTGAAACCGGAGCTCTCGACGGGCCCGGAGCGTTCATGAGAATTCGGGGGCACGTGACGCTCCGTCGAGTCGGGGCCGCGGGGCCTGAAGGCCTCGCCTACGGATCCGGCTCCGCCGTGGCCGGCGGAGCCGGATCCGAACGCGGCCTCGGTCTCGGACTCGGTGTCGGATTCGGTCTCGGACTCGGACTCGGACGCGGCTGCGCACGTGACTCCCGCCCCTGGTCCGCGTACCCTGGACGCTCGGAGGACGCGATGAGCGACACCGGCCACTGGGACTCGGAGCTGTTCCGCCGCGAGGGACATCGCATGGTCGAATGGATCGCCGATTACCTCGACGGCGGCGCGCGGGCGCTTCCGGTGCTCGCCCGGGTCGAGCCGGGCGAGGTCGCCGCCCGGCTTGCCGGCGCCCTGCCCGAGCAGGCCGAGGACCCGGAGGCGGTGTGGCGGGACTTCATCGACGTGATCCTGCCCGGCGTCACCCATTGGAACCACCCCGGGTTCATGGCCTACTTCGGGATCTCCGGATCGGGCCCCGGCATTCTCGGCGAGCTGGTGTCGGCCGCACTCAACGTCAACGGCATGCTGTGGCGGACCTGCCCGGCGGCCACCGAGCTCGAGCTCGAGGTGCTTTCCTGGCTGCGCGACGGGCTCGGCCTTCCCGAGGAGCTCTTCGGCTTTCTGTGCGACACGGCGTCGATCTCGTCGCTGATCTCGCTCGCCGCCGCCCGCGAGGCGGCCGACCCGGAGATCCGGCGCCGTGGCATGGCCGGCCGCACGGACCTCGCGGCGTTCAGGGTCTACGCCTCGGATCAGGCCCACTCCTCCATCGCCAAGGCCTGTCTGACCCTCGGTTTCGGGCTCGACGGCTTTCGCGCGATCCCCCACGACGACGACTACCGGATGGACCCGACGGCCTTCGAGTCGGCAATCACCGAGGATCGCGCTGCCGGGCTCCGTCCCCTCGCGGCGATCGCTACGGTGGGCACGACCTCGACCACCTCGGTCGACCCGGTCGGCGCCGTTGCCGAGATCTGCCGCCGCGAAGGGCTCTGGCTCCACGTCGACGCCGCATACGCCGGATCGCTGGCGCTGTGCCCCGAGTTCCGCTGGATCTTCGACGGCGCCGAGGGCGCCGACAGCCTGGTCTTCAACCCGCACAAGTGGCTGTTCACCCCGATCGACGCCTCGGTGCTCTACACCCGGCACCCCGAGATCTTCCGCCGGGCCTTCTCTTTGGTTCCCGAGTACCTCACGACGCCGGTCAGCGGCAAGGTCGTCGATCTCATGGACTACGGAGTCCAGCTCGGCCGACGTTTTCGGGCCCTCAAGCTGTGGTGGGTGGTCCGGTGTTTCGGTGCCGAAGGGCTTCGCCGCCGGCTGCGCTTCCACAACCAGCTCGCGGCCGGTTTCGCCGACTGGATCGACCACCACCCGCACTTCGAACGGATGGCGCCGGCGCCGTTCTCGGTGGTCTGCTTCCGCGCCGTCGACCCGGCCCTCGACGATCCGGCCGCGGTCGACGAGTTCAATCTCGAGCTCATGGAGCGGGTCAACGCCTCGGGCGAGATCTACCTGTCCCACACTCGACTCGATCCCGGCATCGCTCTGCGGGTCGCCATCGGCAACCTCGGCACCACCGGGCAGGATCTCGAACGGTGCCGGGTTCTCCTCGACAAGGAGCGCGCATGCCTCTGCCACCTCTGACCGACGACGCCGGCGCCGGCCGCCGGCTGATTCGCACCCTGCGGGCCCTGCCGTTGGCCTTGGCGGGCTTTACCTCGCTGATCGCAATCAATCTCGCCCAGACCGCGAGCCTGGTCGTCAGACCATTTTCCCGGCGCGCTTTCCGCCGCTTCAACCGAAGGTGCGCCGACACCTGGTGGGGCTGGTGCGTCGACGCCGCCAGGGTGTTCAACGGCACCCGGATCGTGGTCACCGGCGAAGACCTTCCGACCGATGAGAACGTCATCCTCGTGTCCAACCACCAACAGATGCCCGACATCACCGTGCTGATGGCGCTGGCCAAGAGCAAGGGCCGGCTCGGCGACCTCAAGTTCTTCGTCAAGCACGCACTCAAGTGGACGCCGGGCCTCGGCTGGGGCATGCAGTTCCTCAACTGTCCGTTTCTCAAGCGAGACTGGTCCGCAGACCGGCACAAGATCGAGGCGACCTTCGAGACCCTGGTCCGCGAGCGGATCCCGATGTGGCTGGTCAGCTTCGTCGAGGGCACCCGCGCCACCGAAGCCAAGGTCCGGGAAAGTGCCGAGTGGGCGATGGAGCGCGGGCTGGCAACCACCCATCACGTCCTGCTGCCCCGGACCAAGGGCTTTGCGGCCTCCATCGAGGGCCTCGGCGAGCACCTGCACGCGGTTTACGACGTCACCATCGGTTACGTCGACGGTGTGCCGACGCTGTGGCACTACATCACCGGCCGGGTGCAGGAGATCCACGTCCACGTCCGCCGCTTCCCCATCGACGAGCTGCCCAAGCTGGAGGCCGAGGTGAAGCAGTGGCTCATGGACCGGTTCTACGAGAAGGACGCTTTGCTCGACCGGTACTACAGGACCGGGAGCTTCGTCGCCGAACCGGCGCCGGTGACCGTACCCGCCGCCGAGTAGGGCCCTCTTCCGGGTCCGAAGCCGAGACCGAGGCCGTGGCCGAGACCGGATCCGAGACCGACGCCGAGGCCGAGGCCGTGGCCGAGGCCGAGACCGGATCCGAGACCGACGCCGACGCCGAGGCCGTGGCCGAGGCCGAGACCGGATCCGAGACCGACGCCGAGGCCGTGGCCGTGGCCGAGTCCGAGTCCGAATTCGAGGTTCAGGAAAAGGCGATCGACGTGGCGGGCATCGCGATTGAACTGGTTTCGAAGGCGCCGGCTCCGCTGAGGAACATCGCCGAGCCCAGGCGCTGAACCTCCAGCAGCCGCACCGGCCGGCAGGAAGACCGCCGGCGCTCGGGCAGCGCGGCCGCAGATGTGTCGGTTCCCGCCGAGCGCCGCGCTGCTCGGGCAACGCCGGACCGCCTCCGCCGCCAGGCGGGGCGGGGCCAGAAGGCCGATTCAACGGGCAGCGACGACCTCGCACGACAAGCAAACGCAGCTGCAGCGTCGGCGACAGTGATCCGATTCAGCGAACAGCGTCCGCGCCCGACCGCCGCTTTGAGAAGCGCACCGATTTCACGCCACGGACGTTCCGGCACGGACGCGGGCGCGGACGTGGCACGCTACTCCGAGGCGAATGACCGCCGCGCCCACAACGCCAGTGCGACGGCCAGGGCGAGCAGGAAGGCGCCGGTGACCTGATGGGCGGTGGCGATGGTGACCTCGAGGGTGGACGGCGCCCCGACCACGGCGCGACCCTGGGTGACCGCGAGTGCCGCGATGCCGAGGGCAACCTGGACCGCGACCGTCGACATCAGCAACTGGCCGAGCGCCTGCACCGGACGGTGACCCACGTACAGGCCCCAGGCACGGGCGCCGGCGGCGATGGCGATGACGATCACCACCACCGCCAGGCTGATGTGGATGATGAGCCCCTGCGCCATGTGGCGTTGGATGGCTCCGAGCACGAGCTGCACGACCAGCACGGCGATCAGGATCACCTGCAGGGTATGGTCCGCCGCGACGCCGGGGCGGCGCTCCGGCGCGGGGGCACCGATCCAGGACGTGCTCGTGACCACCGCAATTGCCACCATGAGCCCAAGAAACAGCTGGCCGAGAACACCGTGGGCCACGGCGAGGGCGATCGACGGCGCCATGTCGATTTCGGCGGTCGACAGAGTGAATGAGCCGGTCACCCGCAGGCCGCCGAGCACGCCCTGGACGATCACCAGAACGACCGCCACCGCCGCGAGCCGCCTGAGCCAGAGCCGCGGATCGAAGCGCCACAGCCGCACCGCGAGACCGATGGTGGTCAGCCCGACCAGGGCGCCGAACAGTCGATGGGCGTGCTCGTAGTAGATGCCGCCGGTCATCCGCGCCAGCGGGTAGAGGAACATGTTGGAGCCGAAGGTGTTGGGCCAGTCGACCACCGCGAGGCCGGCCTCGAGGCTGGTGACCAGGCCGCCCGCGATCACCATCAGGAAGGTCGCGACGAGCGCCACCCGGGAGAAGATCGAGGTCCAGTTGCGGCCGCCGCCCGCCGATGGGTCCCGTGCGCCGACGGCCGACGCCACGGCGGCGGCGCCTGCCACCGCGAGGAGCGAGCCCGGGACCCAGATCAACGCCGAAGGTCGCAGCGCACCGGTCTCGGACGAGGCCAGTAGGCTGCCGAGGATCAGCAGGTTCAGCACCGCGGCGCCGGCACCGACCCGGAAGCCGGCGATCCAGCCGTCACCGGTCCAGCGCCCGGCCGCCGCCCCCCACCAAACCACCGCCGTCAGCAACATGGCGAACACCAGCCATGCAGGCGCCATGACCGCCGGCACCCGGCAGACGTAGGCGATCGCCCACATCGACACCGCCATCCCGAAGGCCAGTGGGACACCGTACGCCTTCTCCGCTGCTGCATGTCGCATGGTTGCCTCCAGTCTCGATGCGTGCCCGGCGGGCCGGCCGCGCCAGCCGACACAACGCGCGATGGCGCCCGGATATTTGCACAGCTCGCGGCGCTCGCCTGCCTGGAGAAATGCGATCCGGTCGCATTCGGTTATACTCGCCAGCGCCGAATCATGATGGCAGAAAACAATCGCGAAGGCGAGATGACAGTCACCGACCATCCGAGACATCACGCAGCAGCCGGCGATCCGGTCACCAGCATCGCCGAGGACGTGCGCGTCTACCTCGAGCTGGCCAAGGCCCGGCTCGCCGCGCTCGTCGTGCTGACCGCGTTGGTCGGCTACGTGCTGGCAGCCCGCGGCTCATTCAGCGCCGCGACCCTGACCTGGACCGCCATCGGCACCGCACTCACCGCATTCGGCGCCAACATCCTCAACCAGTGGCTCGAGGCCGATCGCGACCGCAGGATGCAACGGACCCGGAACCGCCCCCTGCCGGCGGGCCGAATCACGCCGCGGTCCGCCGTCATCTGGGGAGTCGGCTCCGCCATCGTCGGCTTGGCGGTCCTCGATCAGGGCGCCAACCGGCTGACCGCAGCTCTGTCCCTGTTCGTCATCCTGCTGTACGTCGGTGTCTACACCCCGCTCAAGGTTCGAACGCCGCTCAACACGGTCGTCGGAGCCGTGTGCGGCGCGGTTCCCCCGATGATGGGCTGGACCGCGGCCACCGGCCGCCTCGAGCTCGGGGCCTGGATCCTCGGCGGCATCCTGTTCATCTGGCAGGTGCCCCACTTTCTGGCGCTGGCCTGGATGTACCGCGACGACTACGCCCGGGGCGGCTTCCGCATGATGCCGGCATCGGACCCCGGGGGGGCGGTGACCGGCCGGGCTGCGTTCATCCACGCCCTCGCACTGCTGCCGCTGACCGGGGCGCTGGCCGCCGCCGGCGTGACCGGGATGACCTACCTGGTTGCCTCCCAGATCGTCGGGCTCGCCTTCGTCGCCCTCGGCTGGGCCTTCGCCCGGCAACGGGTCCAACTCACCGCCCGGCGGTTGTTTCTGGCGAGCATCGTCTACCTGCCGGTGCTGCTCGCGCTCATGGTCTTCGATATGGACGACCGGCTGAGCAGCCTTCCGGCCCGGATTGCCGACACCGCCGGGATCGAGGGACCCCGGATGGCCGACGCCCGCCCCCCAACCGTCGAGACAGCGGCCGCCATCGACCTGTTGTCTCCCGACCCGTGAGACCCGCCGACCTGATTCGCAGCGGCTGGTGGGTCGCGTTCACCGCCGTGATCGTGTCGGTGGTGGTCACGATCTGGCTGTTGCGCCTGCCGCGGCAGCGCGTGCCCGGCGGTGAGCAGCCCTTCGCGCTCGAGCCGTGCCTCGTCGACCCCACCGAGATCGTCAGGGCCATGGCGCCCGACGGCCTCGACGCCGTCACCGGCCCAGCCGTCATGACCCCCGCCCAGGTCGAGCTCGCCAACCAGGCCGAGCGCGGCAAGCTCCTCGTGGCCTCGGACAGGGTGGTCGGTGTTGCCTTCGGCGGCGAAATCCGCGCCTACCCCCTGCGGCTGTTGCGCTGGCACGAAGCGGTCAACGACACGGTTGGGGGGCGTGCCATCGCGGTCACGTCGAGCCCGTTGGCCGGCAGCGTCGCGGTCTGGGATCGGCAAATCGACGGCGACACTGTCGAGTTCGGGGTCTCGGGTCGCCTGCTCGACTCGACAACGCTGCTCTATGACCGCCGGCTCGGCTCCGGCTCGCCGAGTCTGTGGCACCAGCTGACCGGCGAAGCGGTGGCCGGGCCCGCGGCCGGCCACCGCCTGACGGCACTGCCGGCGGCCATGGCGACCTGGAGCGACTGGCGAGAACGCCATCCCGACACTACGGTGATGGCGCCCGATACGGGCTCGAAGCAGCTCTACAAGCGCGACCCGTACCACTCGTACCGGGGCTCGGACGTGCTGCGGTTCCCGGTCGATCCCCTGCCGCCCGGAGGCGGGCTGGCGCTCAAGGCGCCGGTCGCGGTGGTCACCGCCGACGGGATCGACGCCGTCTTCCCACTGCCCTACCTGGCCGAAGCCGTCGGCACCGCCCGCGGCACCTGGGTCGCGCCGATCGGCAGCCGAGTGTATCTCGTTCGCTTCGATGCCGAGACCGCCACGGTCGCCGTCGAGCCGCGCGACCCGGGCGTCGCGGCGCCGGCGGTCCGCGTGGCATCCTGGTTCGCCTGGTACGCGGCGAATCCTCAGACCGCGCCGCTCCCGTAGTCTCGCCTCCGATGCTGGATGCTGGATGCTGGACGGGCGCTCCTGACCCGGGCCTTCTGCCGATGCAGCGGCGGCGGTCAGTTGCAGCGTGCAGGGGCAGCAGCGGCGCTGCGAAAAAGGCGCCCCCGAGGGGGCGCCCTTGAAGATCGATGAAGCGTCGCAGCCTATGGTGTGTGGCCGCTCCAGTTGCCGAAGTGTCCGGCCTCGAAGTCATCCGAGAAGAGATGCTCGTCGAGGCAGTCCGAGCCGTGGAAGACCTCGATGTCGTCGATGTACCAGCCGGCGTGCTCGACCACCGACGAGGCCATCATGTGGAACTCGATGTCCACCACCTGGCCGGCGTAGCTGCCGAGATCGACGCACTGTTGGACCCACTGGGTCGGCGCCGTGTAGGAGCCGCCGCAGTGCTCGAAGACGACGTCGCCGTCGGCCCAGACCTGGCCCCAGTCCCAGGGCAGGAACAGGTCGGTCCACTCCCACCAGCAGAACTGGGCCGAACCCGTCGTGGTCAGGTCGACCTGGAAGGACAGAATGCTGTCGTCGGCCGGGGCGGTGTTGTTGCAGGTGTCGTACCCGGTGTTGTTGCCGAGGTTGTTGTAGCAGCCGTTGAGGATGGTGCCCCACATCCCACCACCGGAGTGCGGCGCCGGCGGCGGTGAGTTGCTGCCCGTGCAGCCGGTCGCGGCCCAGCTGTAGGTGTCGCCCCACTGCCAGTCCAGAGTCCCGACCAGACCACCGTCGTCGGTGTCGAAGTCCTCGGCGAAGAACAGCACGTCGGGTCCGGTCGGCGCGGCGGTGAGCTCCTCGAGGTTGGTGTCCTCGTTGCCGTTGTTGCACGAACCGCTGCCGCCGGAGGTGTCGTCCTCGGCGCGGACGACGTAGGAGTAGAAGGTTTGGCTCCGAACGTTGGTGTCGACATAGGAGGTCTCGGCGAGACAGGACGCCACCAGGGAGTCCGGTCCCGGAGTGAAGCCCGGCGTCTCGGACCGGTAGACGTTGTACACCACAGAGCTGCCGCAGAACGGGGTTGCGTCGCTCCAGTTCAGCTCGAGAGCGCAGTCGTCGGTCTGCGGGTTGACCAGCGCGGACAGCCCGCCGAAGGTCGGCGGCTCGATGCACGGCCCGGTGGCGTCGGCCTGGGCGCACGGGCTCGGGTCGGACTCGCAGTCCTCGTCGTTGACCGCGACCACAATGTACGAGTAGGTGATGCCGCCCGACACCGTGGTGTCGGAGAAGGCCAGCGTCGTCAGCCCGGACTCGATCTCCTCGTAGGCCGGCTGCGGGCAGGCGCCGACGGCACGCTTGACGGTGTAGGTGATGCCGGAGCCCGCCACCGCATCCCATGCCAGGTCGATGCGGTTGTCGCCGTTGGCTGCGGCGACCAAGGTGGTCGGACCGGCGTAGGCGTCGCACAGGGCGCCCGGCGGCACGTTGGCGCCGAGATCGGCGATCACGGCGTCGATCGGGACGCCGCGGTTGCGGTCGTCGGACGTGGGGTTGCCGGTCGAGCAGAACGCCGAGCCGCGGCAGTGGTGCAGGGCGACGACCTTGTGGTCCGAGTAGCCGAGCACAGGCGAGCCGGACGAGCCGCCCTGGGTGTCGGTCCAGTAGCCGATGTCGCCGGGTCCACCGCTGCACGGGACCTCGTCGAGGCTCGACGCGTAGTTGTAGCCGCCCATGGCCACGTCCGCCGGATAGGTCGAGAAGACACCGATCCGCTTGCCCCAGCCAGCCGGGTGCTGCGGATGGTAGACGCGCTCGTCGAGGACCGCGCCGGAGGCGCGCAGTTTCATGAAACCATAGGTCGCCGGAAGATCGGTCCCGGTGCCGGTCGAGGTGTCCGGGATGACCAGCGAGTAGTCGAGCGCGGCATCGAGCTGGACCAATGTACCGCCCGAAGCCTCGATGGTGCCGGGGCACCCCAGGCTCGTCGCGCAGTTGGTTGCGCAGTCCGGTCCTTCGGCCATGAACTCGAAGTCGATGCTGTTGAGCTGCGACTGCGAGCCGATGCAATGTTCATTGGTCATCAGGTGACCGGTGTTGCCGATCAGCCAACCGGTGCAGTGGGCGCTGCCGTTGAGCAGCAGCCGTGCCACCGCGCGCGACGTGTCGTAGAGCTCGGGCTCGCTGGCCTGGTAGCACTTGGCCTCGTCGGTATCGTCGGCGCCGCACAGCGATTCGGGTTCCTCGGGCGGTCTGGGCAGGTTCATCTCCTCGCCGAGCCCCTGGCTCCAGAACCAGCGGATCTCATCGTCGTTGTAGCCGCGGCCGTACCTGTCGACAGCGTAGCCCCAGCTCCCTGACTCGCCGGCGGTCCACAGCTCGATGACCGCCGCATCGCCCTTGATGTGGGTGGCGAAGAAACCCTCGGCCGTCATGCCGAGGTCGTGGCGGCCGAAACCGGTGTAGGTCCAGCTCTGGGCGCCGTCCGGCGAGCGCACGATGACGAAGTCCCCCGGCGCCAGCTCCATGCGCTGGAAGTGGGGAGCGATGTAGGTCGCGCCGGGAAAAGTGATCTCGTCAACCCAGGTCAGCATGGGTTGGGGCGAGCCCGAACTCGAGTAGGGGTGCGGCGTCTCGTACCGCTCGGTCACGTGCTCACCGATCATGATCGGCTGGTTCGCCAGCACCGCGGGGGCCGCCAGCAGAAACGCCGTCAAGGACACCATCATCATCACACCACGTCGTTGCATTGGGTCCCTCCTCCAAGTGGGTTAGAAAACAGCCGAATTTGCTTTCGGACAGGAACACAACTCGGAAAATCATAGCACGGAATCACGGCGTCGGCGCCGCTCCGATCGGCGACGGTTTTCGTCGGCACCCGGAGAGGTGCGGGCAGCAAGGCCCGAGGTCGCACCCCGTCGCGGTGCGCCGCGCCGGTCGCGGCGTTTGTGCGCTCCCAACCCACTCGGCCCTTACCGGCTGGATGACGACCACTGCGACGTGTCGCCCGACTCGAACCGATCGCGGAACAGCAGCCCCGGCGGCACGTCGTCGACGCCCCGCAGCACGATGTCGTCGATGTGCCAGCCGTCGCGGGTGGTGTTGGAGTCGGTGTCGATCCGGAACCGGATCCGGGCGTTGACCGCGTGGTCGAGATCGGAAACGGGAATCTCGACCTGCTCCCAGCTTCCGGTCCGGGTCCCGGTGTACGACGCCACCGTGGTCCAGCTCGATCCGCCGTCGGCCGACACCTCGACAAAGCCCAAGTCCCAACCGGCCTCGAGTTCGTAGATGTGCACGAACTCGAGCGTGGCGCCGGTAACATCGGACAGATCGAGCCCCGGCGAGGTCAGGGAGTCGTTCCAGTTGTCGCCGTAGTCGCCGCCCGGGCTGTCGGTCCAGGAGTGGTTCGGGCTCGCCGAGGCCTCGGTGGTGATCGCCCACTGGCCCTGGGCGGTCCAGCCCAGGTTGCCGTCCTCGACGTCGTCGTCGAAGACCACCTGGAAGGGCTCGAGCTCGAAGTCGACGGTCATGGTCGAGCCCGAGACCGCGACGACACCGGCCGCGGTCTGGTCGCCGTGCCCGTCGGCCGACGCGGTCACGTCATAGGTGCCCGACGGCAGCACCAGGTCATAGGTGCCGCCGATCGGTGCCGAGGTCGTGGTGAAAGCGCCGGCGGTGATCGCGGCCTCGATGGGCGCGCCGGTGACGGCGTCGGTCACCGTGCCTGCAACGTGGGCGGCGGTTCCCGGGTCGAGCACCCAGATGAACGCCGCACGCACGGTTCCCCAGTGGCCGGCGGCGTCGCGGCCGCGGAGGTAGAGCGTGTGCCGTCCGTCGGCCAGGCCGTTGGTGTCGATCGATCCCGTCACCGACTCGACGGTGCTGTTGAACGCGCCGTCCACCGCAACGAGCGGAATCGGCACCGAACCCGGCTGCCACGGCGGAACGTCGAGGTACGCCTCGGCCTCGGCGACGGCCTCGGTCGAGGTCGGCGGCGAGATCTCGCCCGGTCCGTAGCGGGTGTCGTCGATCACCGCCGACACGGTCACGAGGTCGCCGGGACCGGGCGCGGTCGGCGTCGCGATCGGGTTGACGACCTCGGGTCCCGATGACTGGGTGTAGGGCGCCCGCGCCGCTCGCGCCGCGTAGAGCAGCGCCTCGAGGTTGTCGGGGTAGATGGTGCTCTCGAAAGACGGGCAGTCCTGGAAGAAAGCAGTTCCGAGCTCGAAGGTGTAGGCCGGCATGCCGATCCGGCCGTAGCCGAAGTCCTTGGTCGCGCCGTCCACCGCGTAGTTGCTCCCGAGCTTGGCGTAGTACCCGTTGAAGTACGAGAACTTTCGCCCGAGCCGAAGCATCTGCCCGTTGTTCGGGGCCGGCGGATCGGCGAATCCGAAGGCCGAGAAGACATCGCCCCCGTAGCTGTGGACGTCGATGAAGATCCCGGTGGCGTGATCTGGGGCCGGGGTGGTCAGGTCGTCGGGCCGCCAGTCGGGGAAGTTGGCGGTGATCCAGTCCCGCACCGCCTGGGTCTCGGGCTCGGACGCCGGAGAGGCGCCGCGGAAGGTGGTGCTGCACGGATCGCTGCTCGAGCCGCCGCAGCAGCCCCACTCGAAATCGTGGTTGCGGTTGAGATCGGCGCCGCGAGAGGTGGAGGTCGGCCCGCAGTAGTTCTGGTTGGTGTTCTTGCGCCACGACAGCCCGGCCTCGGCCTGCTTGCGGCCGTCGGGGTTGGCCTGGAGCAGGACGTGGATCTCGTGGCGGTCGAGCAACCAGGTGACGTCCGGATCGAGACCGTACTCGGCGAGCAGGTGCTCGGCAAACCGGGTGACGGCCTCTGCGGTCGCGTACTCCCGAGCGTGCACCGCGCCCATGACCCAGAGCTTGGGCTTGTCGGCCGAGGGAATGCCGTTGCTGGTGTTGGTCAGCCTCAGCACCATCAGGTCGTAGCCGTAGCTCGGTCCGAATGCGGTCTTCTCCCACGAGTCGCCGATGTCGATCCACTCGGCGAGATCCGGAGACGCGAGGGCGAGCGCCGCGCCGTCGGCCAGGGTCTCCTCCACCGTCCGGTAGCACGGGTAGCCCGGGATGCCCTCGGTCTGTCCCTCGAGCGCCCCCGGCGGCCGACCGTACCTCTCGGTGAGCTCGACGTCGACCCGGTAGCAAAAGCCGAGCTCGCGCAGCACCTGCTCGCCGTCAGCGTCGACCGCGGCATCGAGCAGCCCCTTCTCGGGGTGGTAGGCCCAGACGTCGATCCACCGGTCGAGAAGCTCAGCCTCCTGCCGGCTGGCGACCTCGACTCGAACCACTGAAAATTGTCGAATCGCCGCGGCAAAGCTCGAAGCGCCATCCGATCCGGGCTCCGACCCGGGCACCGGCGACACGGCGCAGAGCACGATGATCAGGACGGCAGGGAATGATCTCAGGCACATGGGGAATCCTCGCAGCGGATGCGGTCATCGAACCCGTTCATCGTAGCAGAAAGCGGCTCGAGGCGCGGGGTTCGCCGCCGCTCTCGACCTTGTGTAACCCGATTGCCGCAGCGCGACAAGTATTCAATGTATGAAGTACATGACGTTGTCGCCCACTCAAACCGGTTTCCGGCAACACGCCCCGATCAGCGAGGTCGGTGCAACGGGCAGGTGGGCGCCTCCCGCCACACACCGACGGCGTTCGCGCCGTTTCTCACCACCCAACCACACCACCACACCTTGAACCCCTCCTCCCCCACGGCCGAACCCGGCGACCGGAGCCGGGTCGGTCCCCACCTGCGCCCCTCGGGTTGTCGAGCTACACGATGAGCATGGCGTCGCCGTAGGAGAAGAAGCGATAGCCCGAGTCGACCGCCTCCCGGTAGGCGGCGAGGACCCGCTCTCGCCCGGCCAGCGCGCTGACCAGCATGAGCAGAGTCGAGCGCGGCAGGTGGAAGTTGGTCAGCAGGGCGCCGACGCCGCGGAACTCGTAGCCGGGCGTGATGAACAGGTCAGTCCAGCCATCTTCCGGGACGACCCTGCCGCGGCCGGCCGCCAGCGCTCCCTCCAGCGCCCGCACCGACGTCGTGCCGACACAGACCACCCTTCGGCCGTGATCGAGGGCTCGGTTGACCGCGGCTGCGGTCTCACCGGTGAACCGGTACCACTCGCTGTGCATGCGGTGCTCGGCCACGGTCTCAGCGGTCACCGGCCGGAAGGTCCCGAGCCCGACGTGCAGGGTGACGAAGGCGAGCTCGACGCCTCGGCCGGCGATCCGGTCGAGCAGGGCACGGGTGAAGTGCAGCCCGGCGGTCGGAGCGGCCACGGCACCGGGAACCGCGGCGTAGACGGTCTGGTAGTCGGTGCGATCCTCGGCAGTGGCGCCGTCGTCGCGTCGGATGTAGGGCGGCAGGGGCGTCTCTCCGAGCCGGTCGAGACGATCGAACTCGAGGGGAGGGTCGAACCGGACGGTCCATCGCCCCTCGCCCGCTAGTCCGACCAGCTCCAGGGCTGAACCGTCGCCGAGGACGAGCCGTTCACCGGGTCGGGCCCGGGCCGACGGTCGGAGCAGGCACTCCCACGCGCCGCCGCCGAGCTCGCGCAGCAGCAGCACCTCGAAGCGCCGCCCGGTCGGCCGGCACGCCTCGAGCCGGGCCGGAATGACCCTGGTGTCGTTGAGCAGCAGCAGGTCACCGGGTGCGAGCAGCATCGGCAGCTCGACCACCCGCCGGTGTTCGATCGAACCCGTCCGGCGGTCGAGCACGAGCAGCCGCGAGGCGCCGCGCGCCGTCGGCCGTTGGGCGATCCGGTCGTTGGGCAGGTGGTAGTCGAAATCGTCGGTCTGCACCGGCGAATGATAATGCAGCGGCCGACACCGGGTAGACTCGACGGATCATGGATCGCATCAGGCTCGGCAGGTGGGGAGAGTGGCTGGCGCTCATCCTGCTCACCGGCAAGGGTTATCGGCTTCGCCACCGGAACTGGCGGGGCGCCGGCGGCGAGCTCGATCTGGTGGTCGAGCAGCGCGGTGAGATCATCTTCGTCGAGGTCAAGCTGCGTTCGAGCGACGCTTTCGGCGGCGCCGGCGGTGCGGTGACCCGGGACAAGCAGCGCCGCCTCGCCCGGGTCTCGGCTGCGTATCTGTCGCGCCACGACCTCTGGCACCGGCCGTGCCGTTTCGACATCGTCACCGTCGAGCGCGGTCAAAGGTTCCCGTACTGGCGCATCCGACATTACCGCAACGCGTTCGCGGTCGACACCGGCCGCCAGCTTTGACGGAATCGAGGACTCGGAATGACGAGTTGACAGTTGCGAGTGATCGTGTACAGGTTCCTACAGGAGCTTCTTGAACCACTTCTTCCGCTCGAGGGTCCGCGGTTCGCTGTCGCTGCCGAGGGCGCCCATGTGACCGCTGCGGTCCTCGGCGACGACATAGAAGTGAACATCCCGGTTGCCGTGCAGCTCAGGCGACACGACAAAGGGGTAGGTCCCATCCTCGGCCCGATCCAGGGGCAGCTGCAGGTAGCCGGCATCAGAGTCGTTGCGGGCGTGGACCACGACCCGCTCGACCCGGTAATCGTCCGACACCCTCAGGTTCACGGTAATGGTCTCGTTCTTCTTGAAGCCGGGCACCGACGGCTCGACGATCTCGATCATCGGCGCTTGGACGTCGAGCTCCGCGAGTCGTGCCTCGAGGACCAAACAGGCCCGATCGATCTCGTCGTGGAGCTCGGAGCCGGTCGCCAAACCCGCGAGGCGCGCGAGGCCGGCTTCAGGATCGCCCGCCTCGCCCTCGGCGAGGGCGTCAGCGATCAGACCCCGATCGTGCCGTGCCGCCGTGACCCGTTCGCGGCACCAACGGATGCGGGCCTCGGGGCCCCGCCGCTCGGGCCACGCTCTGAGGAGACTGTCGAGCACGGCGATGGCGGGCTCGTACTCCTCGCCTTCGATGAAACGTTCGGCACGCGCTTCCAGGGCGGCCGCCGAGCTGTCGCGAACCTCCGCCGCGCCACTGTAGCCGGGCAGCTCGTCGATCAGCCGCGATGCGTCCGCGATGGCGCCGAGGTCATCGCCCTCCTCGCTCGCCTGCCACATGGCCGAGTGCAGCCGGAGCGCGCGACGCCCGCGGTCGAGATCAGCGGCGAGCCCCGCGGTCTCGGCGAGCTCTGCAGCGCTGAGCCCGGCGAGCCCCGCGACGCCGCGTCGGATCATCGGGATGCTGCCGTAGCCGAAACCTCGGCGTAGATCGTCGATCGCCGCACCCCGGTCGGCCGCCCGCGAGACCAGTGCCACCAGGTTGTCGTAGAGCGCCGACTCGTCGGAGCTGAACGACAGATCGTCCCGCTCGTCCAACGCGTCCAAAGCGCTGCGAGCCGCATCGTGATCGCCGGCGTCGACCAACGCCTGGATCGACAGCAGGTCATCGAACAGGTTTCCGTCGGGCGGCGGCGGCACCAGCGGGTCAACGGCTAAAGCTCCGGGGGCAACTGCGACATCGGTGATTCCGGGGGCGCCGCTATCGGCCGACCGCGGCCAGGTGAAAACGATGATGCTGCCCAGGACGACCACGACAACCGCGACGGCGGCGATCTCGAGGCGGGAAACGCGGCGTCGTCGCCCGGTTCGTCGATCTCCCTCCGCCTCTGCCCGGGGAGGCTCGGCGAGGTCGCCGGGCTCGACCGCAGGCGGCACCCAGACGTCCTCGGGCACCGGGTTTTGAACGTCGGTGTCGTCTCCGTCGTCGAGGCTCGGCGGAAGCTCGGGATCGTCGAACAGCACCTCGGGCCAGGCATCATGACCAGCCGGTACGGGAGCGTCGTCGACACCGCCCGCAATCGGCGATTCGGACGACGGCGAAGCGCTCGCGGGCGGCGGTTCGAAGCTCGGGTCGGTCCGGTTGGGGTCGAAGACCGCGTCAACAGCGGGTTCCCCGGCAGCCGGCTCGTTCGGACGCTCGGGCAGGGCTCGGATCAGCGGATCGCGGAGGTCGCTCGGGGACTGCCCGCGACCGTCCGGGTCGGGATCCATGAGCTGACCGAGCATGGCCTCCAGCGGCTCGACCTCGCCGAGCTCGTCCCGAAGCGCCGGCGGGATGGTGACCCGGGGCCGCTCGTAACCATCGGCCTCGATCTCGGCGCCGAGCAGGCCGCAGGCCATGACGCCGAACGAGAAGAGGTCGCTGCGCCACGCCTGGTCCGAGGTCAGCAGATTGCCGGCCACCAGCTCAGGCGCAATGTGCGGATCCGCCGCCGGCACGGGCACGCCCGCTCCGGCATAGAGCAGGGTTGCGCTGGTGCCGAAGCCGAGCACCAGCGCGCGATCGCCGGCCGGGCGGCGGACGACGACGACGTTGGTCGGCTTGAGGTTGAGGTGGGCGGCGCCGGCCGCCGACAGATCCTCGATGCACGCGAGCACGTCGAGCAGCACGTTGACGGCCGCGAACGGGGACAGCTCCTCGATGGAGTCGAGGGTCTCGCCCTCGATCCGCTCCATGACCAGGAAGCCGTCGCCCTCGGGGGTCAGCCCGTGATCGGTGATCGCCGGCATCGACTGGATCCGGCGCAACGTGGCCGCATCGACCATGGCCAGAAACAGTCGCCGGATCTGGTCCTCTGCGCCCGGCACTCCGCAGCTGACCATCTTGATCACGACCTCACGACCGGTCGCCGGGTCCAGTGCGAGAAAAACGGCGCCGGTCGGCGAGGTCGCGATGACCTCTTTGAGTTTGAGCTCCTCGAGGATCTGACGTGTTTCGATCACCATGGCCTCGCTCTCGTCCGGTCAACGATCAGCGCATGCGCACACCTTCACGTTAATCCAACGGAACGGGCGAATCCGTGGTGTGAATCACTTCTGCCCGCGACTGCATCCGGGCGGCACGGGCGGCCGCAGCCGACCGCGCTCAGTCGGTCGGCGGGGCCGGCGTCTTGGCCGGCGCCTTGATGGTCGGGCTGAAGACCTCGCGGATGCCGCCGAGGGAGATGCTCTCGATGTAGTAGTAGTAGTCCCGTGTCGGATCGATGTCGTCATCGACGAAGATGTAGCGCTGGGGCTCGTCGGTCGTCCCGGCGCCGGGCAGCGGCCCGTCGGTGATCTTGACGAAAGGCCCATCCTCGTCGAGCGACCGGTAGATGTCGAAACCGAAGTTGTCGACCTCGCTGGCGGTCGTCCACTTGAGCGTGTTGACCAACGGCTCGTCGGCCGCCTCGGGGGCCGGCGCCGGCCGGCTCGTCACCACGTCTCCGCGGGACGACTCGGGCGGCGCCTCGATCGGCGCCGTCGACCCGCAGCCGAGCACCCACAACAGGACGAGCACCAGACTCGACATCCACAGCTTGGTCACGATTCCTCCTCGGGTTCGCCCGTCGAACCGGAGACGACCACCGCCTCGTCCCCGATCGCCGGTGTGGCGATCTCGGTCCAGCCGATGCCGTCGACGCCGAGCGCGTCGTCCCAGACGTAGACGCGGGCCTCGGCGAGACGGCCGTGATCGATCGGAGCGTTCCGATCCAACGACACCCGAAACTGTCGACCGGACACCGACAGGCGTTCCTGGTGGATGACCGTTCCGTCGTCTGCGAGCCAGTCCGCGATCAACGTCCCGGACTCGACGGGGGCCGGCATGGTCGCCCTGAGATCGAACGATCCGGCGGTCTCGGCGATCTCGACCTTCAGGGCGTGCGCCGGGGCAGCCACCGGCACGGCCGGATCGCCGAGCAGATTGTAGGTCTGGACGAGGACCGGGCTGCCGAACCCGCGCTTGGCCCGCATCACCGCCTCACCGATCGTGTTGCCGGGAGTGGTCAGCTCGTCGAGCAGGGCCTGACCCATGTTGGGAGAGGGGCTGTTTCGCCAGGACGCGGCGAACACGGCGATGGCGCCGCGCTTCGGAATCCTGATCAGCTTCTCACCGATCGAGTCGGCTGTCGGGTGGTCGAACGGCGCGGAGTAGCACGTCAGGCTGAGAACCACCGGCAGCCGCCCGTTGCCGACGAGCTGGTCGAGGTGCTCGAGGGTGAACAGATCGTGGTTCTTCTCGAGATCCGGGGGACCGGTCCGCCAGATGTACCGGCCGCCATGGCCGATGAAATGGACCGCTGCGACACCGTCGTCGAGAACCTCGAGGATCCGCCGGGTGTGGTGCTCATTGGCCGGCTCGGAGGGGTGGGGGTAGATCTTGGTCGACACGTAGCCCCGCCGCCGGAGACTCTCGGCGATGAGATCGCTGCGCCGCTGGAAGCCGGGGCTTTCGTTGGCGATGAACAGAAGCTCCCGCCGCCACGGTCCGATCGGGGGACTCGACGCGAAGGCCAGCGTCTTGTCGATGACCCGGTCGAGCTCGTCCAAATCGACCACCGGCAACCGACCGATGGCCATGTCGGGCAAATCGTCCCCGTCGTCGAAGCAGACGAACCAGGTGTCGCTGGCGGCGTGTCCCTCGGTGGTCGGGTAACTCGACGTCGGCACCAGGTTGCGATTGTTGAGCACCGACCCTTCCGAGTACGGCGTGCTGGAGTTCTTGACGAACCGGCGGGTTTCCCCGGGCCGGTAGGTCCAGTCGGCGTAGTGGGTGTCGTCAGCCAGGGTGTTCTTGAAATCCCAGCTCGCGTCGCCGACCAGAAGCACGAATCGGGGCGACGGCGACGGCCAACTGGTGTGAGCGTGCTCGAGGAAGTCCCGAATCGGCCGCGGGCTGACCACCCCGCCGTTGAACTCGTCGTAGATGTCCTGGACGTCAACCACCGTCACCGTGAGCCCGCGGCCGCGATGAAACTCGGCCAGCCGCTCGGCGCCGGCGCGAAGGGTCCGGTGGGTGATGATGATGTAGTCGGCCTGCCGGTTGTTCGCCCGAAGCCGCGACGGCCTGTCGAGCACGACCTCGTTGGGCGCCGCAACCGCGTTTCGTTCGAGGACGACGACGCCGCGCTCGTCGTCCGCGAGGGTCACGGCGAGAGCTCCGCCGGGGGCCACGTCACGCCGGCCGTCCGGCCGGTAGACCTCGAGGGGCGACGCGTCGTCCGACGACACCACAACTTCGTGAGGACCCTCTGAGCGGTCGGCGAACACTCTCATCTGCTCGTTCCCGACCACCGCGGAGCGCAGATACTCGACCTCGATCCAGTTGAGCAGCACCACGTCGACGAGCAGATCGCCGCTGTCCGGATAGTTGCGTTTCGGCACCTCGAGGGCGAGAGCGTTCACACCTTCCGACACCAGGCTGGCGTCGACTTTGAACTCGTGCACGTAATGCTCGGTCCCGTCCCAGCTCACCGTGTCGACCAAACCGCCGTTGAGCCGAACCGCGAGCTCGTGGTGCGGCACCGCTGCCCGTTCCTGGTGCCGTGGCTCCGACCACCCCCGCAGGCCGAGACGGACACGGACGGCCGGGGCAACCGGCGCCGGGGTCCCGAACAGTGCGGCGATCGTCGACCCGACAGCCCCGCCGCCGCCGACCGCGGCGTCCGACCCCGCTCGGAGCTCGGCGGACAGCGCATCGGCCCATCGCAGATCGTCAGCCGTGACCGCTGAGCCACCGGTCAGTCCGTGGACCACCAGCTCATGCTCGAAGGGTCTGCGGTCCGCGACCGACAGCCGCTCCCAGTACCAGCTTTCCTCGGGCTCGCCGGCCCGGGGACGGAAACGCACCATGATCCTGTCCGCTTCAAGATGGTGCCGGACCCGCACCTGCCCGGGCGTCGCTGTCGGGACCGCGTCGAGAATCCGGGTCGAGCCGTGTAACGGCGCCGGGTCGTCGAAGGACAGCACAGAGCAGTTGAACCGCGAGTAGGGATTCAGGTACGAGGTGCTGCCGCGCAGCACCTCACCAAGAAATTGCACCCGATCGCCCGGTCCGAAACGGCCGTCGTCGCCGTCCTCGATCCACAGCGACGCCGGCTCGCCGAAGTTCCGCAGTCCCATCAGGTGAGATCGGCGCGGTCCGTCGAGCCCGGCGTCGACCAGCTGCTCGTAGCTGATCTGGTAGACGCCGGCATGCTCGGTGTAGATCTTGAAGGCAGGTGCTCCGTCATGTGCCCCTGCCGGCGAAACCGCCAACGTGAGCCAGACCGAAACCCAAACAGGAATGATCCGCAGCGTCATCACAACCCGATCAGTATACCGGTCCCCCCTCGTGTCCGCGTCCGTGGCCGACGTCCGGATCCAAGGCCTTGGCCGCCTCGCCACGGCGAAGCCGGGTGGCCGCGTCCGGGTCCGGAACAACATTCCGCCCCCGACGGCAGAGGCGGCCGTCAACGACAGCGAGCAGGGACAGCGTCAGCGGCGGCTCCGAACCCCATCCCGCCCGAAGCGCGATGAGCCCGCTTGACGCACGTCCGCGAACGGACTCCATCAACCCTCACCCCCTCGAGATCTCGGAGTCGCCCTATGCGAGCGCGAAGTAGAGCAGAAGCCCGACGATGAGCGCGGCGGCGCCGGCTCGCGGGGCGGTCACCCGCGGCCGGAACCCGGCCTCGATCCAGGCGACGAGACAGCCGACACCGACGAAGGCCGCCGGCAACATCTGAATGCGGTATCTGGTCTTGACGTGGAGCCAGAGAAACAGCAGCAGGTTGTACCCGACAAAGGCAGCCAGCAGACGGGCCCAGCGACACCGCCGACATCCACCGACGATCAGGCCGACCGGCGCCGCCACGTACAGGGCGAGCAGCGAGCCCAAGGTCAGCACTGTGACGACAGACGAAAGCACCGGACCCGCGTCGACGTACCCGGCGCCGGACTGGCGCTGGGCCGCACCGCCGGGGAGCTGGTCGGTCAAATAACAACCGGCGTCGAACAGCCGGAAATACTGCTTCGAAAGCTGGTCGCACACGACGCTCACGATCCCCCGCTCAGCAACCAGCTCGCGGATCTTGCGACGCAGGATGAGGTCGCGCTCGGCATCGGTGTCGGCGCTGTCGGTCCACCGACGGTACTCGGGCCAGACCACGTCGTGTTCGAAGCTGTCCCGGCCGACGTCGTTGAGTCCGACCCACAGATTGAAGGTCGCCGAGTTGGCGATCGTCGGCTGTCCGGTTCTGGTCGTGTTGGCGATGACGATCGGCGCGACGGTCACTCCGGCGAGAACCAGAACCAGGCCCGCCCGAATCAGCGCCTGCCGCGGCCGGAGGCCCCACACGGCGGCAACGGCCAGCACCGGAACGAAGGGCAGCAGAAGGCTCTTCGTGAGCAGCGCCAATCCGAGGGCGATTCCGGCGATGGCGTTGCGAACGGCCGAACCGGGCCGCCCGGCGAGCAGCCAGACGACCGCGACAAACAGGAACAGGTGGAGAATCTCGGGCCACAGGTAGTGGCTGAACGCCACCAGCGGCGGGTAACCGACGGTCATGGCAGCTGCCGTCCACCCCGCCGCTCGGGAGTCGGTCAGCCGTCTCGCGAGGTCCCCCAGAACCAGCGCCGTGGTGACCAGCAGCGCGCTCTGCAGAACCCAGACCCAGACCACGTCGCCGCCGCCCAGGAACAGGACACCAGCCAGAAACTGAGGATACAGAGGCGGCCACAGCGGCTCCGGCCACCAACCCGGGTCGCCGGCGAGCAGCCGCGCAGCCGATGCCAGGTAGGTGTTCTCATCGCCCCACGGCACACGCGGCGCGCCGAACCGATCCAGCCACCAGAGCAGGGCATGGACTCCGGCGATCCAGGCGGCGGCGAGCCCGGCCATCCCGGGCCACCACCAGCGCTGCTCGAGATCGTGGTGCGCCGAGTCGCCGGCGGGCTGGACCATCGCCAGATTGTAGCCCGGACGCTCATCGCGACCGTGGCGGGGTCGGTTTCCAGGGCCGAATCCGAAACCGTGCCTGGATCCGCGCCCGTATTCGTGGCCGTGGCCGGATCCGTTTCCGTTGCCGTGGCCGTGCCCGATGACAGCGGCAGGGGCAGCGGCAGAAACCGGGCACAGCACCCGCGGCATTCATCCGCATCCGGATCCATAGGCGGGGCCTTCAGGCCCCGCGACCCGACCGCGGCGGGCTGGTCGGCAACCAAGGATGGCTGCCGCCACACCCCACCCGGCAGCGGCAGTGATCAGCGGCAGCGGGCAGGGCGCCTCGACGCTCCAGCGTCGATCCTGACACCCTCAGAGCCCCTCCTCGACCCACTCGTCCGGGACCTGACTCGAACCCCGCACCCCGTCGTCGGCGACGCCGACCAGCGCCTTGAAGTCCTCGAGAACCCGGTACAGCGTCGGGATCAGGATCAGCGTGATGGCGGTCGCGAAGACGATACCGTAGCCCAGGCTGACCGCCATCGGGACCAGGAACCTGGCCTGCATGCTGGTCTCGAAGATCATCGGCGTCAGCCCGAGGAAGGTCGTCGCGGTGGTCAGGATGATCGGCCGGAAGCGGCGTTCGCCGGCGTCGCGGATCGCCGTCTCCATGGCCACGCCCTCGGCGCGCTGTCGGTTGACCAGATCGATGAGGATGAGCGAGTCGTTGACGACCACCCCGGTGAGGGCGACCATGCCGAACATCGACAGCATGGTCAGATCGAGACCCATGAGCACGTGGCCGAGGACGGCGCCGATG
The DNA here is from genome assembly GCA_964641415.1 of uncultured Thermoanaerobaculia bacterium. Lineage (GTDB taxonomy): Bacteria > Acidobacteriota > Thermoanaerobaculia > Thermoanaerobaculales > Sulfomarinibacteraceae > JAHECW01. The sequence goes on from CAZXMW010000003.1 coordinate 126,912, forward strand.
AGGCCGAAGGGGATGGCCGACATGATGATGAGCGGTTGAAAGTAGGAACGGAACGGAATCGCGAGCAACGCGAAGATCGCCAGCTGGGCGACCAGGAAGTTGGTACCCATGCTCTGGAGGGACTCGTTCTGCTCGCGCTGCTCGCCCTCGAAGTCGAAGGCGAGCCCCGGGAAGGCGGTGACCAGCTTGGGCAGTACCTCCGAACGGAGGTCGGCCGAGATCTCGTTGGCGTTGGCCACCGACTCCTCGACATCCGCCGTCACCGTCACGACGCGACGTCGGTCGGTGCGGTTGATGACCGCGTAACCGCGGCCCTCCTCGACCGACGCCACGGTGGTGAGCGGCACCTCGGAGCCGTCCGGCAGCCGGACTCGCATCGCCTCGATGTCTCCCAGGCTCCGGCGCTCGTCCTCGGGGTAGCGGACCATCACGCGGATGTCGTCGCGGCCGCGCTGGATCCGCTGGACCTCCTGGCCGTAGAACCCGGCCCGCACCTGGCGCGCCAGGTCGGCCAGCGTCAGCCCCGCCGACCGGCCCTCGGAGGTAAGCGCCAGCTTGAGTTCCTTCTTGCCGGCGAGGAAGCTGTCGGCGACGTCCCTGGTCCCGGGGTACTCGGCGATGACATCTTTGAGCCGGTCCACCGCGGCGAGCAAAGTGTCGAAGTCGCGGTGCGCGAGCTGGACGCTGATCGGGTCGCCGGCTGAGAACAGGTTGGCCTGGAAGGTCAGCGACACCGCGCCCGGCACCTCACCGACCATCTCCCGCCACCGGCGGACCATCTCGGCCGAGCTGATGTCGCGGTTCTCGGCGCCGAGAAGCTCGATATTGATTTCGCCGAGGTGCGACGAGTCGCCGCCGGTCTGGCGCGAGGCCATCGGACCGCCGCCACCGGCAGTGGGGTGCTGCCCGACCGTGGTCGAGACGTGGCGGATGATCGGGGGAGCCGCGTCGGGTCGTCCCTCGTCGACCTCCGCCGCCACCGCGCGGCCGCCGGCCTCGATGCGCTCGAGCACCGCCGCCGTCTGCTCCACCGGGGTGCCCTGGGGCATGGTGAGCAGCGCCACCATGTTGTCGGCATCGACCTTGGGCATGAAGCTGAACTTGACGAAGCCACCGGCGACCAGCGACACGCTGAACAGGAGAAACGCCATCGCGATGGCCACCGTCAGGTAGCGCCACTCGAGGGCGAAGTCGAGGCTCTTCCGGTAGGGGCCGGCGACCCACCGCCGGAGCAGGCCCTGAACCCACCCCTGGACCCGCTCGACCGGTCCGAGAAACCGCCCCAGAGTCCGATTGAAGAGTGACCCCGAACCGGACAGATGGGCGGGCAGGATGAGCAGCGCCTCGACCAGGGACATGAGCAGAACCATGATCACCACGAGGGGGATCTGGAACATGACCTTGCCCATCCGGCCGTCGACGAAGAGCAGCGGGGCGAAGGCCGCCACGGTGGTGATGATGGCGAACGTCACCGGCATGGCCATCTCCCGAACGCCGCGAATTGCGGCGTCGAGGGGCTTCAACCCCTGCTCGAGATAGTTGAACACGTTCTCGCCGACCACGATGGCGTCGTCGACCACGATCCCGAGTACGACGATGAAGGCGAACAGCGAGATCATGTTGATCGTGACGCCGAAGTACGGGATCAGCCAAAGCCCACCGAGGAACGAGATCGGAATCCCCATGGTGGTCCAGAACGCGAGGCGGGTTTCAAGGAAGAGAGCGAGGCAGACGAAGACGAGAAACAGGCCGAGTCGGGCGTTGCGCAGCAGCAGCCCGATGCGCTGCTTGAGAATGATCGAGTCGTCGTCCCAGGTGCCGACCTCGACCCCGGCGGGCAGGGTGGGTGCGAGCTCCTCGACGTAGTCCTTGGCGACGTCGGTCACCTGGAGCGCTCCCTCGCTGCCGACCCGGTAGACCTGGATGAGCGCGGCCCGGCGACCGTCGAAACGGCTCGCCGTGTCAGTGTCCTCGAAGCCGTCGATCACGGTGGCGACGTCGTCGAGATTGACCTGGGTGCCGTCGGGGCGGGTGAGGACGACGATGTTCTCGAACTCCGAGCCGCGGTACCGCTGGCCCTTCGTACGGAGCAGAATCTCGCCGCCGCGGGTCTTGACCGCCCCGCCGGGCAGGTCGAGTGACGACATTCCGACGGCATTGGCGACCTGGTCGAAGCTCAGGTTGTAGCGCCGAAGAGCCTCCTCGGAGACCTCGATGGAGATCTCGTAGTTGCGCACCCCTGCGATCTCGACCATGGAGATTCCCTCGCGCGCGGTGAGCTCGTCTCGGACCCGTTCGGCAAGCGCCTTGAGGGTCTTCTCCGGAACCTCGCCGTGGAGCACGATGGTGATGACCCGACGCCTTGTGTCGGCCTCGGCCACGATGGGCTTCTCGGTCTCGAGCGGGAAGGTCTCGATCCGGTCCACCGCCGCCTTGATGTCGTCGAGGACCTTGCGGTCGTCGGCATCCTCCTCGAGCTCGGCGGTCACCACCCCGAGGTTTTCCTGCGCGGTCGAGCGGATCCGCTTGATCCCCTCGATCGAGGCGATGGCCTCCTCGACGCGGACGCAGACCCCCTCCTCGGCCTCCGCCGGCGACGCGCCGCGGTACGGCACCTGGATGGTCACGATGTCGGCATCGATTTCGGGGAAGACCTCGATGACCACGCCGAGCAGCGACAGCGCGCCCGAAACCAGGATGAAGATCATCAGGATGTTCGACGCCACGTGGTTGGCGGCGAACCAGGCGAGCACGCCCTTCCGGCTCTCGTTCATGCCGCGCTCCCGGCCGCGCGCTCGTCGTCGGTGGTGATCTCGATCTCGCCTGCCCGCCGCACCGCCATGCCGTCAGTCACGGCGTCGATCGAGCTGACGATGACGAGCTCACCGGCCGACAGACCCGAGCCGACGAGCGCCCGGTCGAGGTCCGAGCGCAGCACCCGCACCGTCCGGATGTCGAGCGCGCCGTCGTCGTAGACCCAGACCTTGTCGCCGTCGTGGATCGCGTATCGGGGGATCGGAACGACGTCGTCGACGGTCCGTCCGAGGATCCGGACATCGACGAAGGTCCCCGGCAGCAGAGCGGGTCGTTCAGCGGAGGTCCGATAGGGATCGTCGACCTCGATGACGACGTGAACCATCCGTGAGGTCTGGTCGACCTCGGCCTCCATCCGGTTCACCCGACCCCGCCAGGTCGCGGGCACGCCGCCGAAGTCGGACCCGACGTCGGCGTCGGCGGCCGAGCCGTCGTCGCGCGGCGGCACGTTGAACCAGGCCAGCTCGCTACTCTTGAGGGGCACTCTGACCTCGACCGCGTCCGTTCCGTAGACCCGGGCCATCCGGTTCGTGACCCCGACGAACTGGCCGACGTCGACGTTCTCGGAGACGACAACGCCGTCGAACGGCACCGAGATCCGGGTCCGCTCGAGGTTGAGAGCAGCGGCGGCGAGATCGGCCTCGGCGGCGGCGAGCTCGGCCTCGGCCTGGCGGATCTGCGGCTCGCGGATGACGAGCCCTGGGGCCTCCTCGCCGGGGTGGAGTTCGTCCCACTCGTCGCGCGCGACCTCGGCCTCGGCCCGCTCGCGCTCGAGGTTGACGAGCGCTCGGGCAACCGCCGCCTGAGCCCGTTCCACTGCGAGCTCGTAGTCCCGGGGATCGATCCTGACGAGGGTCTCGCCGGCCGAGAAGAAGCCGCCGGCGACGAGCCGCGGGTGGACCTCGACGACCCGGCCCGCGACCTGCGGCACAACATCGACGGCGACCCGTGGGACGACTTCGCCGTGGCCGGTGACAACGACGGGGACGCTCGTGACCTCGGCGGGCATGACCTCGACCATCGGCCCGAGCGCCGGCCGCTCGACCCGGTCAGGCGCCGTCCGCGACGAGGCGAGCAGCCAGGCGCCGATGATGCCGCAGGCAATCACGACCATGGGTGCAACGATCTTGAGCGTCTTGCTGGACATCAGGAGACCCCGTTCGAGTTTTGAGTTGTGAGTTGTGAGTTGTGAGTTATGGCTGCGCTCACGGATCGCTCTCGGGTTTCCGGGGCGGTCTCGGGTGGCGAGTCAGCCGGCGTCGATTCGGTCGTGACTCGCCTGTTCTCCAAATCGGTGCCCCAGTCGCCGCCGAGGGCGAGAAAGAGATCGATCCGAGCGTTCCAGACGTCCGAGGTGCTGGTGATCAGCGCCTGCTCGGCGAGCCGGAGCCGACGTTCGGTCTCGAGCACCGTGAGCAGGCTTTCCACACCCCGCTGGTAGCGCTCTTTGGCGATCCGGTCGGCGGACCGCGCCTCGGCCACCCGTTCGGCGGTCAGCCGGTAGCTCGTGACGGTCGCCTCTCCGAGCACCAGGGCGTCTTCGACCTCGCGCAGCGCCTCGAGCACCGCACCGGCGTACAACGCCGCCGCCTGCTCCGCCCGGGCTCTGGCCGCCGCCACCTCCGCCCGGCGCTGGCCGCCGGAGAAGACCGGCGCCGAGAGGTTGGCGATGATGTTGTACACGAAGTTCGACAGGTCGAGCTCGCCGGCCCGGTCGCCGTTCTCGCCGACCGAGCCGGTCAAGCTTAGATCAGGGTAGAGGTTTGCGATCGCGGCGCCGACTCCGTAGGTGGCGCCGGCGAGCTGCATCTCGGCTTGACGGAGGTCGGGCCTGCGGTCGAGCAGAGAGGCCGGCAACCCGACCGGCACCGGTTCGAGGTCGGGCAGCACCGGAAGGGTCCTGGACAGCGCGTCGGCACTTCCGGGTCGCCGGCCGACCAGGACGTCCAGGGCGAGCCTCGCCTGCTCGAGCCCGGCGGAGATCACGGCCTCGGAGGCTCGGGAGGCGGCGAGGTTCTCGCGAGCCAGATGAAGCTCGACGGCGCCCGCGATCCCGGCCCGGTACCGGCGCTCGACGGTGCGGGTCGTGGTCTCCCAGCTGGAAGTGATCTCCCGGTTGATCTCGAGCGCTCGGCCGGCCGAGGCGACGAGCACCCGCGCTCGAACGACCCCTGCGACAACCGCGTGCACCACCGCCGCCTTCGCCGCCTCTTCGGCCAGCAGGGAAGCCCACTGGCTCTGCTGGGTCCGCCTCAGCCGGCCGAACAGATCGGCCTGCCAACCAACGTTGAGGTCGTAGGCGTAGGTTGTCGAGTCCACCGTCCGCCGGCCGATCTCGGGCAGCACGAAGGAGACCCTCTGCTCGGACAGCGAGGCCCCGACGCCGACCTGGGGCAGGCGTGCGCCGCCGGCGCGCCTCAGATTGGCCTCGGCTTCGAGCACCCTGGCCGCGGCCACCCGAAGATCGCTGTTGTTGTCAAGAGCGAGCTCGACGAGCTCGACGGTGGTCGCGTCGCCGAAGGTCCGCCACCACGGCGATACCTCGGGCGGCTCGTCGCCCGGCGCGCCCTCAGCATGGACATATGCATCGCCCAGCTCGGCTGCGGTGACCGGGCGCTCGGGCTCGGGCCCGAGGGTACAGCCCGCGAGACCAATGGCCGCGAACACGCCGAGTGCGGCGGCGATCGGTGATCGATGGTCGCTCCTCATGATGTCCTTCCCCGTGGTGCGAACGGCTGCGAGTCAGCGGTTTCACCCAACGCGCACGCGCGGATCCCGGCCGCCGAGAAGCGGACGAAGTGATCGAGAAAACCTCTGAGATCGAACGGAAGCTCACCGGCCCGCTCGATCTGCTCGCTCATATGCTGCCCCTTCACGGCGTGCAGCAGCTGGCCGATCAGCGAGAAGATGCAGTAGAACGACTGCTCCGGCGTCATGGGCACCCCGACCCGGTCCAACGAGGTCACGGCCCGCGCGATGAGCGGTCGGATGAACTCGTCGAGGAAGAGCCCGTCCGGGAGCTTCTGGTCCGAGATCTCCCGGCTGACGAAGAGCATGAACCGGCGCCCCAGGCTCTCGTCCACGAGCGGCTCGAGAAAGCCCTCGGCGAAGCTCTCCAGGTACTCCTCGAGGGTCGGCGCGGGATTCCGCTGAAGGAGCTCGTCCATCATCGCCATGCGCTGGGCCCTGAGCGGGGCCAGCATGACCCGGAAGGACTCGACGTAGAGGTTCTCCTTGCCGCCGAAGTGGTAGTTGACCGCCGCCACGTTGCATCCGGCCTCGGTGGTGATGTCGCGCACCGACGTGGCGTCGAGGCCCTTCTCGGCGAACAGCCGCTGCGCCGCGTCGAGGATCCGCTGGCGGGTCTCCTGCGTCTCGCAGATCTCGGCAGCGGACTCGGTCAGGGTCTTCACCGTCGCCCTCCAACGTTCGTTTCAAACGAACATTCTCAACGATCGTTTGATTCTGTCAAGGGAAAAGATCGCCGTATCTGTGGCCGATTCCGATTCCGATTCCGATTCCAGATCTGATTCCGAATCCGAGTGCGGGGCCGAGGCCGAGGCCGAGTCCGAGGCCGAGGCCGATTCCGACGAACGGTATCGCATCCCGGTGCGCGCCCATGCCGGTTCACTGCGATCTCGATTCCCGCGAGTTCAATCGCCACCGGCGGGCGTGCCGGGCATCGAGTTGTGCCTGCACGACAGCCCGGCGAAGAGCTCGCTTCGCACAACTCCGATGCCGGGCACCCGCCGAGCCCGCGCGCCGAATCACGTGCAGCCGCACCGGCCAGCAGGAAGGCCGCCGGCGCCCGGGCAGCGTGGTCTGTGCGATTCCGGCCGCCACCTCACGACCACGCTGCACGGGCGACGCTGGGCCGCCCCCGCCGCCAGGCGGGGCGGGCCAGAAGGCCGATGAAGAAGGCACCTGACACCTCCCGGTCGTTTCCCATCCGGCCCACAGTGATCGTCAACGAACGACGGAGCCGGACCGCTACTCCCTCGCCGTCCGCGCCGCGATGGATCGAAGCAGGCCGGCGGTGCTCGAATCGTGGTCGCCGAGATCGACTTCGCGACCGACGACCAGGGAGTGCTCCTCGTCGAGGATGGTCGCAGCCAGCACCTTGCCGAGCTCGACCCCCCACTGGTCAAAGCTGTTGATCCGCCAGATCACGCCCTGAACGAAGACCTTGTGCTCGTACGCGGCGATGAGCATCCCGAGACTGCGGGGCGTCAGGCGGTCGAGCAGAATGGTCGTGCTCGGCCGGCTTCCCGGGAATACCCGGTGCGGCGCAAGCGCATCGACTGCCGCGGGTTCGAGCCCCTTTGACGACAGCTCGGCCCTCACCTCGGCCTCGGTTCGGCCCCGCATCAGCGCCTCGGCCTGTGCGAGAACGTTGGCGATCAGCTTTTCGTGGTGGCCGGCGACCGGGTGGGAGGGCTTGGCCGCGACGATGAAGTCGCACGGGATGAGCTGCGTGCCCTGGTGGATGAGCTGGAAGAAGGCATGCTGGCCGTTGGTGCCCGGCTCGCCCCAGACCACCGGTCCCGTCGTGTAGCTCACCCGGTTGCCGTCGCGGTCCACCGACTTGCCATTGGACTCCATGTCGAGCTGCTGCAGGTATGCCGGGAACCGTCGGAGGTATCGGTCGTACGGCAGCACGGCGTGGGTCCGGGCGCCGAGGAAGTTCGCATACCAGATTCCGAGCAACCCCATCAGCACGGGGATGTTGCGCCCGAGGGGCGTCTCGACGAAGTGCCGGTCCATCTCGTGGGCGCCCTCGAGCAGCTCGACGAAACGGTCGAAACCCACCGCCAGGGCGATCGTCAGACCAACGGCCGACCAGCTCGAATAGCGGCCGCCGACCCAGTCCCAAAACTCGAACGAGTTGACCGGGTCGATTCCGAACTCCGCCACCGCCTCCAGGTTGGTCGACAGCGCGACGAAGTGCCGTTCGACGGCGTCTTCGCCGAGGGCGTCGATCAGCCACCGCCGGGCGGTACCGGCGTTGGTCATGGTCTCCTGGGTCGTGAAGCTCTTGGAGGCGATCACGAACAACGTTTCAGCCGGATCGAGCCCATCCGCCGCCTCGACGAAATCGGTGGCGTCGACGTTCGACACGAAACGGACGTCGGGCCCGTCGTGGTACGCGCCGAGCGCCTCGGTGATCATCGCCGGGCCGAGATCCGAACCGCCGATGCCGATGTTAACCACGGTTCGCACCGGCTGACCGGTGGCGCCGGTCCAGCGCCCTCTGCGGACGTCGCCGCAGAAGCGGTCCATCTTCGCGAGCACCGCGTCGATCTTGGGCATGACGTCGACGTTGTCGACGTCGATCGGCGTTCGCGCCCGATTGCGAAGGGCGACGTGGAGCACGGCCCTTCGCTCGGTCCAGTTGAGGCGGGCGCCCGAGAACATGGCCCGGGCGGCGGACTCCACGCCGGCCGAGCGTGCCAGGTCGACGAGCAGGGAGACGGTCTGGTCGGTGATCAGGTGCTTAGAGAAGTCGAACAGCAGCGGTCCGAGCTCGACGGAGTACCGGTCGAAGCGCAGCGGGTCAGAGTCGAACAACTCGCGCATCTCGAGATCACGCGCGGTCTCGGCGTGCCGTTCGAGAGCGCGCCACGACGAGGTTGACGTCAACTTCCCGCCGGCAGCGATGTGTCGATCATGGTCCGAGTCGAGATGCATGCTCCTGACCTTTCTGCGGTGACGACGCCCCACGTCGTGGTTCAGGGGTCCGAGGCGGCCCAGGCGAGCGCGCGCGTCGGGCTGTCGGCGAAGAGCTCGGCGAGCCGATCTCCGGGTGTCCGGCCGCGCGCCGGATAGGCGTCGAGAAAGGCGGCGGTCGAAGCCAGGTTGTCACGGCCGACCCAGGCTCGCGGCAAGCGCTCGGCGCCGGCCAACCCGATCCGCCAGAGCCGGCACGCCAGGTCGGCGAGCGCGCTGTCGTGGACGCCGTGCGTCGCCGCCTGCTGCCACAGGGCATCCAGGCGGACCCGGTGCTCGCCGAGCAGAGCCAGGGCCTCGGCACGGGCACGCTCGTCGTAGAGCAGGCCCGCGCACAGTACCACCTGGGCCGGTCGCAGCGCGTCGGGGACCGCCTCCCCGGCCCGCAGCTCGAAAAAGCCGCGCGGCCGGACCTCGAAGAACAGGGTCGTCAGGTGGTACTGAAGATCCTCAAGCGTCGGCCAACCGTACCGGGGATGCCCGTCGTTGATCCAGTCGACGAATCTCTGCCCCGGGGCGCCGGACACGAAACGCCTGTCATCGAGCCGGATCAGCATGACGTCCGCGGCCAGCGCGGCCTCGGCCCACTCGGCCCGTGGATCGTCGCCCGGCCCGTGCAGCAGCAGCGGCGGAAAGCCGCTTCGAGTCGGGTCGAGCTGCTGCCACGCCCGCGCCCGCGCACTGACCGCATCCGGGGCCGGGCTGCAGGCGAAGGTCGCGGTGAGCAGCGGGCTGAGCAGGTTCGCCGCCAGCCACCGCTCCTGCCACACCCCTTCGGCACCCAGGTCGAGGTTGATCTGGAGGCTCGCGGTGTGCCGCATCATGACGGCGCCCCAATGCCCGCGCTGCCGGTAGTACGCCGCCTGGGCGGTGTAGCGACCGGCACGCAGCTGCTGCGGCACCTCGTCGACGTCGTGCCAGAGGTCGAGACCGACCGCAGCGAGCCGGACGCCGCGGGCGCCGAAAGCGGAGCGCAGCGCTCCCAGAACCCGGCTGACGTCGGCGAGGGCGGGGGCGGCGCCGTCGTGCACCGCCGTCGAGTGCTCGATCTGGGCGCCGGGCTCGAAGGTCAGCCGGCCGCCGTTCAACAACGGGTAGAAGAAGGCGTCGGGCGGGCGGCCGACGCGGGGCAGCACCTCGGCGCTGTCGGCGGCGACGTCGTCGATGACCTGCACCACGCCCAAACCGCCCGGCCGGGTCAACACGAGCCGCTCGCCGGGATCGCCGCCGGCGCCGACGACGATCGGGAACAACTCGGGCTCGAGCCCGACGCCGCGGGCCGCGTGGTCGCCGCCCCCGGCGGGGAAGGCGCTCAGCCCGGCCCGCTCCCGGGCCTCATCGATCGAGACGGCCACGCGACGGTCATCAGTCGGCATCGTGGCGCATGGTATCCCAGCTCGGCGGGCGGTGTCTCGACGCGGCCGGAATCAGGCGGCGGAATCAGACAGAATCGCCCGCTGCAACGCGATGTTGTCGCGGTGCCCGGTCAGCCGCGCCGTCACCTTGCCGCGAACCGGATAACCGAGCAGATAGAGATCGCCGACGATGTCGAGGATCTTGTGGCGGACGAACTCGTCGGCGAAGCGCAGCTCGGTGTTGACGACCTCGTCGTCTCCGACCATGATGAAGTTGTCGAGGCGACCGCCGCCCCCGAGTCCCAGCTCGTTGAGCATTTTGATGTCACGGACGAAACCGAAGGTCCGGGCGGGGGCGATCTCGCGTCGATAGTCATCGCAATCGCGCATGGTGAACTCGTAGTACTGCTCACCGATCGGTTGCGGGTAGCGGAGCAGGTAGGACACTGAAAAAACTCCGGCGGGCTCGATGGTCAGACTCCTGCCACCGTTGTCGCCGACCCGCCAGGTACGGTCGATGACCAGCTCCTTGACCGGCCGGTCCTGGTCCTCGACGCCGATCTCCTCGATCCTCTCCAGAAAACCGAGGGCGGAGCCGTCGAGCACCGGGATTTCGCCGTGGACCTTGACCAGTAGATTGGTGATGCCGCAGGCGTGCAGCGCCGACAGCAGGTGCTCGACCGTCCTGATATGCTCGCCGTGCGAGGTGATCGAGGTCGCGTAGTCGGTCTCGGCGACATTGTTGATGTGGGCCGGGATCACGTTCCCCGCCGGCAGGGTCAGGAAGTGGATTCCGGTGTCCGGCGGCAGCGGCTGCAAAACCATGCCGGTGCGTCCTCCCGAGTGCAGGCCGAGGCCGTAGATGACGCTCGACGACCGGACCGTCCGCTGGGGCCGATCGGTGATCTCGAGCAGCGGCAGCTCGGGCGGCGGTTCGAGCTCACCGACCGGCTGGTGCTGGCTCGTCTCGAGGACACCACCGGCCGCGCTGCCACCCGTCCGACGCGCCCGGACGGCCAGGGCGTCGAGCACCGCCGTCACCGTCTGGTCGTAGGTCAGCGGCTTTTCGAGATAATCCTGAGCGCCCATCTTGATCGACTTCACCGCGGTCGATGACGTTCCATGGCCGGACATCATCACCACCAGGGCCGCGGCATCCATCTCGAGAATCGCCTGCAGCGCTTCCAGCCCGTCGCGGTCGGGCAGCCAGATGTCGAGAAAGACCACGTCGGGTCGGTGCTCGCGGTACAGGTCGAGGGCCCGGGCGCCGCTCGTCGTGGTCAGGGTCCGGTACCCTTCATCACCGAGCACCTGGGACATGGTCGTCAGGATCCCCTCCTCGTCGTCGACGATCAGGATGAGCTCGTTCATGCCCGAGAGTCTGTCCGCTTTCGGCGACCGGGTCAAGCGCGCGTCGAAGCCGTCCCGGACTGAAAGCCGGTCCCATCGTGTTCGAGTAGAATGCCCGCTGATTCGAAGGAGTCGCCCGATGACCCTGAGCCAACCAGTCGACGGCCGCCTGGCCATCTTGACCTCTGGGGGTGACGCCCCGGGGATGAACCCCGCGCTGCGCGCCGTGGTCCGATCTGCACTCGACCGCGGAGTCGAGGTCGTGGCCATCACCGAGGGTTTCCAGGGCCTGGTGCGGGGCGGCAGCCACTTTCAGCCGATCAGCTGGAACGCCGTCGGCGGCATCCTCCACCAGGGCGGCACCATCATCGGAAGCGCCCGGAGCGCCGACTTCCGCAAGCGCGACGGCCGGCGAGCAGCGGTCCGCAACCTCATCGAGCACGACATCACCCGCCTGATCGTGATCGGCGGCGACGGCAGCCTGACCGCGGCCGATCTGCTTCACCGGGAGTGGCCGGAGCTGCACGACGAGCTCACCGCGGCCGGCGAGCTCGACGGGCACGCGACCGAGCACCGGAAGGGAATCGTGCTCGCCGGGCTGGCGGGTTCGATCGACAACGACTTCCACGGCACCGACATGACCATCGGCGCCGACACCGCACTGCACCGGATCACCGAGGCGGTGGATGCGCTGACCAGCACCGCGGCGAGCCACCAACGGACCTTCGTCGTCGAGGTCATGGGCCGCAACTGCGGCTACCTCGCGCTGATGAGCGCCCTGGCGACCGGCGCCGACGCGGTCTTCATCCCCGAACGGCCGCCGCGCGACGACGACTGGGCGCGTCGGCTGTGCAACCGACTCCAGCAGGGTCGCGCAGCCGGCCGGCGCGACAGCATCATCATCGTCGCCGAGGGCGCCCACGACCGGCACAGCCGCCCGATCACGTCCAACGACGTCCGTGAGATTCTCGAACGCGGGTTGTCCGAGGAGGTCCGACTGACCATCCTCGGCCACGTCCAGCGCGGCGGCGCGCCGAGCGCCTTCGACCGTTACATGAGCACCCTGCTCGGCCACGCTGCCGCCCAGGAGGTTCTGCAGGCCGAGCCCGGCGCCGAACCTCAGCTCATCGGGGTGCGCAACAACCGGATCCAACGCCAGCCGCTCGCCGAGTGTGTTCGCCGCACCAGAGCCGCGACCGCCGCAATCGTCGCCGGTCGCCACGACGAGGCACTCGAGCTGCGTGGCGGCAGCTTCGCCGACAACCTCGACTCTCTGTCCACCCTGCTTCGCACGATTCCCCACCCGCCTCGGCCGGACCAGCGACGGCTGACCATCGCGGTGGTCCACTCGGGGGCGCCGGCGCCGGGGATGAACACCGCGGTGCGGGCGGCGGTCAGGCTCGGCATCGACGCCGGCCATGTCATGCTGGGCGTCCGCAACGGTTTCGCGGGGTTGATCGAGAACCGCATCGAGGAGCTCGGTTGGATGAGCGTCCGCGGTTGGACCTCGACCGGCGGTTGCGAGCTCGGCATCAACCGCAAGATTCCGTCGGGACGGGACTACTACGACATCGCACGGACCATCGAGGACCGCGGCATCGACGCCATCCTCGTCGTCGGCGGCTGGTCGGGCTACCGCACGGCCTATCGTCTGCTCAGTAAACGCGAGGCCTTCCCGGCCTTCGACATCCCGATCATGTGCCTGCCCGCCACGATCAACAACAATCTGCCCGGCTCAGAGCTCAGCGTCGGCGCCGACACCGCGCTCAACTCCATCGTCGGCGCCGTGGACAAGATCAAGCAGTCCGCGGTCGCGTCGAGCCGCTGCTTCGTGGTCGAGGTGATGGGGCGCTACTGCGGCTACCTCGCGCTGATGGCCGGCCTGTCGACCGGCGCCGAGCGGGTCTACCTGCACGAGGAGGGGGTCAGCCTGGCCGACATGAAAAACGACCTCGATCACCTGGTCCAGGGCTTTACCGGCGGCAAGCGCCTCGGGCTCGTGATCCGCAACGAGATGGCCAATCCGACGTACACGACGCAGTTCATGGCGGCCCTGTTCGAGGAGGAGGGCGGTGACCTGTTCGAGGTCCGGCAGGCGATTCTCGGCCACCTCCAGCAGGGCGGCAGCCCGACGCCGTTCGACCGGATTCTCGCCACCCGTCTGGCCAAGCGCTGCATCGGCCACCTCATCGACGCCGTCGAGCACGGCCGCGACGACGTCTGCGCCATCGGCCTGATGGGCGGCACCGTCCAGACCCTCAACCTCCAGGACCTGCCGCGGCTGGTCGACGCCGAGCACCAGCGTCCCGCCCATCAGTGGTGGCTCGACCTGCGGCCGATCGCCCGAATCCTCGCTCAACCCGGCCCCAGGCCCAAGATGAGCACCGAGCTCTGACGCGGCGGCAACCTCAGGCGGGCTCGCCTCGAACGGCCGCATCGCGGCGGCGGGTCATTACGACGACCAGGACTGCGGTGACGGCGATGGCGAGCCACAGCCACGGGCTGCCGATGAGCAGCTGCCGCTTGAGCAGGCTCTCGCCCCCGGCGAGCTCGGGAGGCAGGCTGGTGAGCCGGATCGCGGCCTTGGCGGCCAGCAGCCAGCCGGCGTGGAGACCGACGACCAGCGCCAGGGACCGCTGCCGCTGCACGGCGAGACACAGCACCAGGCCAACCAGGAAGAGCCCGCAAAGCGCGGGCAGGGTGTTGGGGTCGGCCAGCCGGCCGACCACCGCACCCAGGTAGCGCAGCCCTTCCAGGGGCGAGGCGCCGCCGATCTCAAAACTCTCTTGGGGGGTCAGGAAGTGGACCACCGAGTACAGCGCCGACGAGGCGACGGCCGCGACCGGCCACCGCCAGGTGGCGGCGAGGCCGAGGAAGACCACGACCCGGAAGAAGCTCTCCTCGACCAGACCGATGACCAGAGCGCCCGGGATGGCGACCGCCATCTTCTCGGCCGCCTGGAGGGCGGTCCTCCCGGCCGACAGAAGCTCCGAGGAGTCGATAACCGGAACCAACACCAACAGCGCGGGCGCCAGGCTGAGCCCGAGCCCGATCGCCGCGCGACGGCAGCGTTCGGGCCAGCTCTCCGCACTCCAGTACCGGGCGATCCGACCGAGACCGAGCCGCCGTCGGAGGAGAACCATGGCTACCAGCAGGAGGGCGATCGCGACCCGATCGTAGACCCGCGAGAACGGCGGCGCCGAGCCCGGCAGCAGCACCCCGAGGAAGGTGGCGGCGGCCGGGGCGAGCAGGGCGCCTCCGACCAGGGTGCCGATCACCAACATCCCCATCAGAAGGGCGAATCGAAGGCTCGGCGGGCGCTCGGAGTCGAGGCTCACGGGCGGGAAGCCTACCACGAGCGGCGCCGCGACGAAGTATGATGGCACCCGCCCGACGGGTGAGGAGAGCCAGCCATGAAGCACGAGATCGGACGCCGCTGCATCAAGCGAATGCGCATCAAGATCGCCGACGAGCCCGGCGCCCTCGGCGCCTTTACGACCCGTCTCGGCGAGCTCGGAATCCGATTCGGGGAGATCACCACCGCCTCGGTGGGTCGGTCGTCCAGGGTCCGGGACATCGACATCATCGCGCCCGACGAGGCGACCTTCGACCGGGTCTGCGACGACGTCAGGGCCCTGGATCAGGTCGACCTCCTCGGGGTCACCGACGTGGTCCGGGAACGCCACCTCGGCGGCAAGATCGCGACCCGCTCCCGAGTCGAGCTGCGCAACCTCGACGACCTCGGCATCGTCTACACGCCCGGGGTCGCCTCCATGTGCCTGCAGATCGCCGACGAGCCCGAGCTGGCACGCCGCTACACCGCCATCGCCAACACCGTCGCCATCGTCACCAACGGCACCGCCATCCTCGGTCTCGGTGACATCGGACCGGTCGCCGGCATGCCGGTGATGGAGGGCAAGGCGGCGCTCTTCGACCTACTCGCCGAGGTCAGCGGGGTCCCCATCCTCATCGACTCGAAGGACCCGGAGATCATCATCGCCGCCGTCACCGCCATCGCGCCGACCTTCGGCGCCGTCAAGCTCGAGGACATCCGCGCGCCCGAGTGCTTTTCGATCGAGGAGCGACTCGACGACGCCCTCGACATTCCGGTGCTCCACGACGATCAGCACGGCACCGCGGTGGTCGTTCTCGCGGCCCTGCTCAACATCGCCCAAGCCCGCCACCTCAACCTGAAACGGTCCCGGATCGGCATCGTCGGCCTCGGCGCGGCAGGCTCGGGCATCCACCGGCTGCTCGTAGCCTACGGGGTTCGCACCATCCTCGGGGTCGACATCAGCCCCAAGATGGTCGAACGCTTCGAGAGCCTGGGCGGACACCCCACGGACCTCGCCGGGGTCATGGCCGAGGCCGACATGGTCATCGCCACCACCGGGGTGCCCGAGCTGATCGCCCCGGAGATGGTGCGTTCCAAACAGGTGATCCTGGCCCTCTCCAACCCCGACCCGGAGATCGATCCCGACGCGGCCCTGGCAGCGGGCGCGGCTTTCGCCGCCGACGGCAAGGCGGTCAACAACGCCCTCGCCTTTCCGGGCCTGTTCCGGGGCGCCCTCGACGCCCACGCCACCCGGATCAACGACGCCATGAAAATCGCCGCAGTCAAGGATATCGCGGCCCGGGCCCCGGAGGGCGAACTGACGCCGCCGATCCTCGACCGCGAGCTGCACCGGGCGGTGGCGGCCGCGGTCCGGGAGGCCGCTCTCACCTCGGGCGACGTGCGCTACAGTCGACGTCTCGAGGTCTGAGGGCGGCTCGGGCGCCGAACCGGCGGGACCGGCTACGGCACGACCCGGCCGCCGCCCGCCCGGGGCGGCGTCCGGCAGGCGTCGACGATGCCGTCGCCGTCGCTGTCGAGCCACGGACTTTCGAGGATCTCGCAGGTATCGGGCACTGCGTTGGCGTTGCAGTCGCGCACCCGACCGAGCCAGACGTCGTAGGCATCGCTCGACCCGTTGCCGTCGCAGTCCGCCCACAGCCGCAGGTAGTAGACGTCCTGCTGCTCGGTGAAGGTCGCGGCGTAGGCCAGGTCGGCGCCGGTGTCGTCAGACGCCAGGTCAAAGTAATCGCCGAGCTTTTCCTGGTTCGGCCAGCCGCGCCAGCTGTCGAAGACCGGGCTCGCCGCCACCGGAGTCGACCAGCTGGCGCCGCCATCGGCGGAGAAGCCGTACATCAGCTGGCCGATGTTCGGCTCGGCCTCGGTCACCGACTCGACCCAGACCACGTCGATCCGTCCGTTGGGCGCCACCGCCATGGTCGCGAACCACTGCCACGCGTCGCGGTCGTCGGTGTTGACCCGAACCGGCAGGCTCCAGCTCTCGCCCTGGTCCGACGAACGAACGAAGTGGACGTCCTGCGGGTCGCCGCCCGACGGATCCATCGACGCGACGATGTAGAGATCGCCGCGGTCCGGTCCGTCGGAGCGGTCGGCGTCAATCCAGAGCTGACCGGTCAGACCGACCGGGTTGGGGCCGTCACCCTCGAACGCACCCTGGCGGCCGCCGAGGTTGACCGTGAACGAGTCGAAGGTCGGGTCGACGCCGGCATCCCAGGCGTCGAGCGACCGGTAGACGACGAAGATGTTGCGATTGAACGACGCGTTCCCGGCCAGGTAGAGCACCCCGTCTCCGTCGACCGTCAAGGTGCCCCAGATGGGCGCCGGGTCGAGCACCACCGGCGAAGAGAAGCTCTGCCCGCCGTCGGTCGAACGAATGAACACCCGCCTGCCCCACGGGTTGCTCGCCAGGCTCCAGCTGGCGTAGATGTTGCCGCGCCCCGGGCCGAAGGTCCGGTCGACGGCAAACCACTGCTTGTCGCCGCCGAACGCCGACCGGGGACCGCTCCAGGTCTGCCCGGCGTTCTCCGAAAAGAAGAAGTCGCAGAGCAGGTCGCCCTTCAGACTGTAATAGTAGAAACGTCCGTCGCCGTCCGCCGCCAGGACCGGGTCGGAGCGGAACACTCCCGGCGTGAAAACCCCCGGAAAGGTCCAGCTCCTGCCGCGGTCGTCGCTCCACGCCCACCCGGCCTGGCGAAAGTTGGACCGGACGTCGTCGAACTGTCGCCAGCCGATGGCCATCCGCCTCGGGTCGAGCGGGTCGATCGCGATCGACGGTTCGTTGGCCGCATCGCCCCGGATGTTGCGGCCGTCGGCCTCGACATTGACCTGAAAGCTGACGAAGCCCTGGTACTCGATCACCGTGGGGTCCGTGGCGGCCGACCTGGGTTCGGCGGCCGTCGCTTCGGCCGGCGGATCGCCCGGCCGTTCCAGAGGCTCGCGCCGTGTCGGTTCCACATCGACGTCCTGCTCGCCCGCTGCCGTGCCGGCGACAACGAGGCACACGAAGCAAACAATCCACCAGTTTCTCATGTTGGCAGCATACATCCGTCACACCATCGGCGGCGGCGAGGCGGCCTACTGGATCGACCGTCGACAGGTCGTGTCGATTCACGAGCCCTCGCCCTGAAATTCATGAGCTGTCTGCTGCGGCCGACGATGCGCCGACCTCGCGACGACACCTCGTGACTCCTTCGGGCTCGCCGATCAGTCGAGCTCGAGGACGAAGCCCTCGGGCTCGAAGGTGCCCTGGTCGCCGATCTCCTCGCCCCTGAAGACCGCCCACGACGGGATCTCCCGGTGGTAGGTCTCGGTCATGTGATAGAGCTCCATGGCCGAGTTGGCGGCGATCACGTACAGCACCCGGTCGGGGTTGGAGGGGTTGGGCAGCACCGCGAACAGCCCGTCCTCGGGATCTGAGTAGCTCCGTCCCCGGAATGTGAAGTGGCCGCGGCCGACCTCGATCCCGTGGCCCTCGAGGTGGTGGAAGAAGGAGTTGTCGTCGAGGGTGCCGATCACCATCAGGTCGTGGCTCAGCGCCTGCTCGGCGTCGATCTCGGCGTCCTTGACCAGGGGCGGCAGGATCTCCACGTAGGTGTCGGCGACCAGCTCCTGCCAGCGCCTGGCCATGGTGTGGTTGGCCTCGATCCGGCCGGCGGTGCCGTAGACGATGAGCGTCGAGTGGAAGTCGTCGATGAAGTTCCGCCAGGTGTAGAAGCGCTCCCGGGCCACCGGGACGTCGTCGAGGGCGTTGACCACCAGCCGGGTCGGCCGCTGGTCGAAGGTGAGAACGGCCTCGGTGTCGCCGTCGAGCTCGACCCGCTCGAGGTGCCGCTTCCCACCGGCCGTCACCTCGACGTGCGTTACCAGCCGGTAGGCCGGCTCGTCCTGCTCGACCCGCAGGCGCAGCTCCCAGCCGCCCCGTCGGAGCTCGCGGACCTCCGCCGACGGGGACAGCCGGGGCACTCCGGTGCGCTCGAGCCACTGCCGGAGGAAGGCGCCGAGCTCCTCGCCCGACACCTCCTCGGCAACGGCGACGAAGTCGGCGGTGGTCATCTCGCTTTCGGCGAAGCGGTCGTGGACCGCCCGCATGACCTCGAGAAAGCTTTCGCTGCCGAGCAGCAGCCGCAGCTGGTGAAGCGCGAAGGCACCCTTGATCCTCGGCACCAGGTACGGGGCGTAGCGGTCGTAGGCGCGGTGGGCGTTGAGGGCCGCCAGGTCGGCCTCGCGCGACACCGTGTACTGGTAGCGGAGCGACAGCTCGGCGAGGGCGTCGCCCAGGGCCTCGGCGGCTGCGGCGGGCTCGTCGGCATGGTCCGCGAGGCCGTCGAGAACCTGCCAGTAGGCCGCGGAGCCGCTGACGAACCAGCTCTCGGCCGGGGTCGCGGGAAACACGGTTCGCCGCCACAGCCGGTCGCGATCGACGATCAACTCGGCCTCGAGCCCACCGAGCTCGGGCTCGGGCTCGTCCGCTGACTCGGGGCGGTCCGCCGCGGCGGGCCGCAGCGCGCCGAGCTTGTCGGCGACGAAGATCGGGCTGATGGTGGCGTAGCCGAGGCTCAGGTGGGGCTCTGCGCCGGGCAGGTCGGGCATGGCTCTCCAGCCCTTGGTCGGGAACTTCTCGCGCAGGGTGACCTTGCCGTGGTGGGCGAGAAAGACCAGCTCCTCGGCCATCTCGGTGGTCGTGATCTTGCCGTCACAGGCGTGGGCGCGGTTGACGGGCGACGACGCCCAAAGCTCCACTGCCGCGGTGGCGTCGATCTCCCCCGCGTGCTCGCGGTAGAAGTCGTTGAAGGCGATGTCGCGGTTCCAGGGCGAGAACATGAGGTCGAAGGGCCGGTCGTGGGGCTGGGCCAGGTACTCCTTGCGGACCTCGGGGTCGCGGTTGTTGTTATTGGCCCACAGGAAGCCCGGGGTCCCGAAGGGCGCCATGTCGTCGCCGGTGCGCCAGAGCTTCTTCGAGTGCGTTCCGAGCAGCAGGATCGCCGCCTCGCCGGTCTTGACGTCGGCGATCGGCCAGTCGTTGGTGTACATGCCGTTGTTGCCCTGCCACAGGATGCGCTCGACGTCGTCGATCGAGCTCGCGTACTGCGCCGCCTTGCGGATCCGGTTGGACTGGGGCGTCGAGTCGGGCTCCCACGGGGTCTGGGCGACGGTGGTCTCTCCGATCACGATGCCGGCGGAGTTGATGTAGAAGTCGGCCCCCGAGTGGATGCCGCCGGGGAAGGTGTGGTAGACGAGCCGGTGGCCCTCGCTGGGCACCACGTCGACGATGACGTTCCAGTGGACCCCGGTGAAGCCGTTCCACATGAAGATCTGGCCGAACACGATGTCCCCGCTGCGGGTCGCGGGCCCGGTGGCGACGAAGGCCGAGCAGCTGTGGCTGTCCGGCGCCACCTCGAGCTCCTCGTCGGGCGCCAGGAAGGCCTCGCCGGTGAGGGCGTGGGGGGTGACCTCGATGGCGTCCTCGAGCTGGCCGAGGTCGACCACCGAGTTGATGGTGACGATGTCCACCAGGTCGAGGGGGCGGCCCCAGGCCTCGGCGCCGGCGGTTGCGGCGCCGACGGCGATGCCCTTCATCTCGCGCAGGTACTCCTCGTCGAAGGAGCGCAGGAACAGGGTGTCGCACTCGAAGCGCAGGCGCTTCCAGCCGGCCTCGGGGTCGTCCTTGTTGGCGAGCACCCCGAGCTTTCTGATGTACTCGGCGATCTCGTCAGCCACCAGCTCGCCGTACTGCAGGCCCCGCTCGTAGGGCTCGCCCTCGATGTGGACCACGATCCAGCCCCGGTCCTGATAGCGGAAGCCCCTGCCGGCCCAGCGCACGGTCTCCAGCGGAATCGCCTCGGTGATGTCCTCGACCTTCTGAAGGCTCACCTCGTCGAACCAGGCGCGGCCGCGGGCGGTGCCGTTGCGGCCGAGGTGGAGGCGGACCCGGTCCTCGGCCGAGGTCGCGAAGAACAGCACCTCGACCCGGGTCCAGTCCGAGTCGCCGCCCACCGCCGGGCTCGTGTTGGTGAAGGGAAACGAGACCATGGTCACCACCGCGGGCACGGAGGTGGGGTACCTGCTCGTCGGATCGGAGACCGCACCGGAGGTCCGGATCCAGGCGGCGAGCCGGTAGAGGTGGCCGACCTCGAGGACCACCGGCGCCGACACCGCCGTCACCGTGCCGTGGCCCGGCACCGCGAGCTCGACGCTGCCCACGCCCGAGCGCGCGTGCGCGGTGCTCGCGGTGACGGTGGCGCCCTCACTCGACGCATCCGCGTCCAATATCCAGTCCAGCACCTCCCCCGTCGGGCTCAAGCGCTCGAAACCGGCGTTGGCGACCGGAATCGACTCGTCGGCCGAGATCGGCCCCGCGGCCGAGAGAACGAGGACGGTGGCGAGCAGAGCGGGCGTCAGACGCATGGCGGTCCCTCCAGAAGCGTGATTGTACCCGGCGCCCTCACCCCGTGTCCGTGTCCGTGTCCGTATCCGAATCCGTGTCCGTATCCGTATCCGTATCCGTATCCGTTTCCGTAGCCGTTTCCGTAGCCGTTTCCGTAGCCGTGTCCGTAGCCGTGTCCGTAGCCGTGTCCGTAGCCGTGTCCGTAGCCGTGTCCGTAACCGTGTCCGTAGCCGTGTCCGTAACCGTTTCCGTAGCCGTTTCCGTGTCCGTATCCGTATCCGTAGCCGTGTCCGCGTCCGTATCCGCGTCCGCGTCCGAGTCCGGATCCGATCCCGTTCCCGATCGCCTCATCATCGGTGCTAGGATGCTCCGCGACACTGTCGCAGAAACGACCCGAGAGGATTCCATGCCGACCATCGCCCGCGCGCTGCTCTCCGAGATCATCGACCACGCCGGACTGTTCCCGCCGGCACGGCTGCCCATGGACGAGGCGTTCCGCCGCTTTCGACAACACCGGGCCGGCAACGACGGCTGGCTGCTCGCCCGCTTCGTGTGCCCGGCGGCTCGGCTCGGCGAGCTCGAGCCGCTGGCGGCTGCGGCCGACGTCGCGGGCGGCGCGATCCGCCTTGCCGTGCTCGGCGCCGGTGGCGACGATCCCCCGGCCTTCGCAGAGGCCATGGAGCGTGACCTCGAGGCCATGGCATCCTTCGAGCGCGACCTCGCGGGCGCCGCGCCTCTCGAGGTCTTCGAGGTCAAGCTGCCCGGACAGGGCGATTTCGGGGACACCATCGACTTCGTCTGCGACCGGCTCGAGGGCGTCGGCGCCCGCCCCCCGGAGGTCTTCTTCGAGGCACGGCTGCTCGGCGACTGGCGGCGGGCCGTGGAGCAAGCGACCCGGGTTTTGGCCGCCGTCCACCAAATCGCCCCCCACCGGCGCGTCGGGCTCAAGATCCGCTGCGGCGGCCTCGAGGCGTCGGCGGTGCCGAGCGTCGAGGCGGTGGCGGGTGCGATCGTCGCGGCCCGGAACGAGGACGTCCGCCTCAAGGCCACACAGGGCCTCCACCACCCCTTCCGGCGCCACGACCCGGAGCTCGGGACCAGCGTCCACGGCTTCGTCAACCTGCTCGCGGCGGCGGTGCTCGCCGCCGAACACGGACTCGACCGGGCGACGGTGACCACCATCGTCGCCGAGGAGGACCGGACGGCCTTCGCCCTCACCGGGACTGCCCTGCGCTGGCGCGAGCTCGAGGCAGATTTCAAGGCGGTGGTCCACGGGCGGCTGCGCGGCGTCACCGGGTTCGGCAGCTGCTCCTTCGCCGAGCCGCGGGACGATCTCGCCGCCCTCGGCTGGCTGTGACGCTTCTCGAGGAGTCCATCACAGAGGCGCAGAGGCGCTGAGTCATCCCAGGCCCCATGTGGGTGCCGGGAGCGTGCGGGTGCCAGGAGAATATCGCGCGGGCAGGGCACGTTGGGTCGATCAGGAGGCCGCGCCCATGACCGCTCTCGACCGCTCGCTTCGCTCTTTCGTCGACGTGCCCGCCGACTCCGACTTTCCGATCCACAATCTGCCCTACGGCGTCTTCCGGCCGACGGCGGGCGCCCCGCCGCGGATCGGCGTCGCCATCGGCGATCGGGTCGTCGACCTCTCGGTCCTCGCCGAGCAGGGGCTGCTCGCGGGCGGCGAGCTGGGTGACGGCTCGGCGTTCCGCGAAACGGCCCTCAACCCGTTCATGGCCGCCGGCCGACCGGCATGGACGGCGGCGCGGCAGCGCCTCACGGAGCTGCTGTCGGCCGACACTCCGATCCTGCGCGACGACACCGGTCTTCGGGACGCGGCCTTCCAACGGCAGGCCGCTGTCGAGATGCTGCTGCCCGCCGAGATCCGAGACTACACGGACTTCTACTCGTCGCGGGAGCATGCCACCAACGTCGGCACCATGTTCCGGGGCCCCGACAACGCGCTCCAGCCGAACTGGCTCCACCTGCCGGTGGGCTACCACGGCCGGGCGAGCTCGGTGGTGGTCAGCGGCACCGACGTCCGCCGGCCCCTGGGGCAGTTCAAGCCGGCCGACGCCGACCGCCCGGTTCATGGGGCGAGCCGACTCATGGACTTCGAACTCGAGATGGGCTTCTTCGTCGGCCCCGGCAACCGCCTGGGCGAGCCGATCCCCATCGCCGAAGCGCCGGAGCACATCTTCGGCATGGTGCTGGTCAACGACTGGTCGGCGCGCGACATCCAGGCCTGGGAATACGTGCCCCTGGGGCCCTTCCTCGGCAAGAGCTTCGCGACCTCGATCTCGCCATGGGTGGTGAGCACGGACGCGCTCGAGCCCTTCCGCTGCGCGGGCCCGGTGCAAAGCGACCCCGAGCCCCTGCCCTACCTGCGGACCGCCGGCGAGCAGGCCTACGACATCCGCCTCGAGGTGTTGCTCCAGGGCCCGGACATGGCCGAGCCCGCCGCCATTGCGACCTCGAACTTCCGCTACCTGTACTGGAACGTCTGCCAGCAGCTCGCCCACCACACGGGCAACGGCTGCAATGCGCGGCCCGGCGACCTCTACGCGTCGGGGACCATCTCGGGACCGGCCCAACACGAGCGCGGCTCCATGCTCGAGCTGAGCTGGCGCGGCTCGGAGCCGATCGTCCTGCCGGGCGGCGTGCAGCGAAGCTTTCTCGCCGACGGCGATACGGTTGTGCTCCGAGGCTGGTGCGAGCGGGACGGGGTGCGCGTCGGCTTCGGCGAGGTCAGCGGAACGCTGCTGCCGGCGGTGGGTGAGGACTGAGGGGTGAGGAGTGAGGAGTCTGGGCCCGGCCTCTCGGCCGAGCCCGGGGCCGGCCGCTGTCGCTGCCGCTGTCGCTGATCGCTGATCGCTGCCACCTTCATTCGGGAGACGCCCGGTTGACACGGCGGCCGGAAGATCGTCTGATGGATAGTGGCAACCCCGGGAGCCCATGTCGTGAACGACGAGCGATTCCACCACCCCGCCCGCTACTGGCGCCGCCTCGACGACGGTCGCATCATGTGCGAGCTCTGCCCGCGGCTTTGCAAGCTCAAAGACGGCCAGCGAGGTCTGTGCTTCGTCCGCCGGCGCCGCGGTGACGAGCTCGTGCTCACGACCTACGGCCGGTCGTCCGGATTCTGCGTCGATCCCATCGAAAAGAAACCACTGTTCCACTTTTTCCCAGGCACGGCGGTCCTCTCCTTCGGCACCGCCGGCTGCAACCTGGCGTGCCGTTACTGCCAGAACTGGGACATCTCGACCTCCCGGGAAACCCAGCGTCTGTCAGACGAAGCGTCGCCCGAGACCATCGCCCGGGCTGCCCGCGAGCTCGGCTGCCGCTCGGTGGCCTTCACCTACAACGATCCCGTGATCTTCCTCGAGTACGCCGTGGACGTCGCCGATGCCTGCCACGAGCTCGGCGTCAAAACGGTTGCGGTCACCGCCGGCGAGATCCTCGCCGCACCCCGGGCCGAGCTCTTCGGCCGCATGGACGCCGCCAACATCGACCTCAAGGCATTCACCGATGAGTTCTACCGCCGTTCCTGCGGCGGCGCTCTCGAGCCGGTCAAGGAAACCCTCGAGCACATCGCCCGTGAGACCGGGGTCTGGGTCGAACTCACCACTCTGCTCATCCCCGGACTCAACGACACGGACCGCGAGCTCGACGCGATGACCCGATGGGTGGTCGACAAGCTCGGGCCCGACGTGCCCATGCACTTCACCGCCTTTCACCCGGCCCACAGAATGTGCGATCTGCCGACAACCCCGGCGGCGACCCTGACCCGGGCCCGCAAGATCGCGATCGACAACGGCGTCAACTTCGCCTACACCGGCAACGTCCGCGACCAGGATGGAGGCAGCACCCGCTGCCCCGGCTGCGGTCGGGTGGTCATCGGCCGCGACTGGTACCGGCTGACCGGCTGGGAGCTGACCGGGGACGGCCGATGCACGAGCTGCGGGGCGCGCTGTCCTGGAGTCCTCAACGGTCCGCCGGGCGACTGGGGTCCCCGCCGGAAGCCGGTGCGGCTGAGGGATTTCGGTTGTGAGCTGTGAGCTGTGAGCTGTGAGCTGTTAGCTGTTAGCTGTTAGCTGTTAGCTGTTAGCTGTTAGCTGTTAGCTGTTAGCTGCGAGATCTTGGTGGCCTCAGAAACCGGTGTCAACCCCTCAATCCCTGCGATGGAGCTCATGGCTCATGGCTAATAGCTAATAGCTAACAGCTAATAGCTAATAGCTTACAGCTTCGAGCTACCCGACGGCGACCGGGAGGTTGACGGTGAAGGTCGTGCCCCGGCCGGGCTCGCTCGTGGCGGAGATCTCGCCTCCCGCCTGCTCGATGATCTTCTTCGAGATCGCGAGCCCGAGGCCGGTGCCGCCCTGGGTGGTCTTGGTGGTGAAGAAGGGGTCGAAAACCCGCCCGACCAGCTCCCGGGGGATTCCCTTGCCGTTGTCGTAGATCTGGAGACTGACCGAGCCCATGTCGGGCGCAGGCTTGAGCCGAACGCCGATCACCCCCTCGCTGCGGGAGCCATCAGGAATCGCCTGCATCGCGTTGACCAACAGGTTGACCAGCACCTGACCGAGCTCGCGCGGCGAGCCCTGCACGATGGGCACCGGCACGGCATCGACCTCGAGGCGTCCCCGCTTGAGCAGCGCGGCGCGCATGAACTTGAGCGTCAGCTCGAGGATCTCGCCGAGATCGGCAGTGACCTCCTCATCGCGCCGGCGGTGGCTCAGCTCGAGGCCCTCGGCGATCTTTTTGACGCTGTCGGTCGCCAGCTCGAGCTTGCCGAGCGCGTTCGACACCGACACCAGATGGGCCGGATCGATGGCCCGGCCAACGGCCAGGTTCCCGTTCATGGTGTCGAGGCGCAGGCGCGCGAGCTCGAGGTTCATGCTGATGGCCGCGAGCGGGTTGCGCAGCTCGTGGGCGACGCCCGCAGCGACCACGCCGAGCGCGTAGGTCCGCTCGGTCTCGAGCATTCGGGTTTCGAGGTCGGCGATCTTCTTGCGGGTCTGATACAGCTCGACCGCCTCGCGAAGGGCGGCCTTGAGTTCCTCGGGCTCCCAGGGCTTGCGCAGGTAACGTCGAATGTGTCCCCGGTTGATGGCGGCGATCGCGTCGGTCAGATCGGTGTAGGCGGTGATCAGGATGCGAATCGCGTCAGGGTAGCGCTCCCGAGCGATCTCGAAAACCTCGACACCGCTCATCCCCGGCATCCGCTGGTCAACGAGCAAAACCGCGATCTCGTTCTCGGCCAGGATCTTCAGCCCCTCGGCGCCGCTCGACGCGGTGATGACATTGAGGTCGCCGGAACAGGTCGCCTTGAGAACGATGAGATTCGACTCGTCGTCGTCGATGTAGAGAATCGTGTCGGTCATGTCACCGTCGCTTCAATCAGCCGCCCCCGGTCTTCAATTTTCGCACATTGAGGAAGTAGTACGCATGACCGGGCTCCGGCACGACCTCCTGCTCCGCCGAGTCCGGCAGCGCGGCGCCGAGTTGGGCGACCTCGTCTCTGGTCCTGTCGATCATCGTCCAATCGCCGAGGAACTCGGCGGTCCACCAGCATTCCTGGGGCGTCCTGACGTTGCCGATGCTCATCAGTCCCCCCGGCGCGAGGAGGTCGTAGAGCGCGCCGATCAGACCCTGCGCTCGTCGGGTCTTGATGTAGTCGAACAGACCGGTGCAGTAGATGAAATCCTGCGACTCGGGCTCGTGCAGCGGCACCCCCTCCGTCATCATCTGGACGAAGCTCAGGTTGAGAAGGTCGAGGGTGACGGGGGCGTCCCTGCGGCCGATCTCTCGTTTGCACGCCCGGTAGGCGACCCCGAGCGCCTCCTCCTCCTGGTCGATCAAGGTGAACATCGCCGGACAGG
The DNA here is from genome assembly GCA_964641415.1 of uncultured Thermoanaerobaculia bacterium. Classification (GTDB taxonomy): domain Bacteria; phylum Acidobacteriota; class Thermoanaerobaculia; order Thermoanaerobaculales; family Sulfomarinibacteraceae; genus JAHECW01. Next base: position 153,774 of record CAZXMW010000003.1, read on the forward strand.
GCCAGCTCTGCCTCGACGTGACGTAGTCCGAGACCTCGCGCGCCGGTCCGCAGCCGAGGCTCGCGACCTTGAGCTCGCGCTCCGCACCGCGCTCGGCCGCGACCCGGTCGTGCTCGTTCCCCAACAGCTCGACGATATAGTCCTTGCGGGTGCAGACGCCCTTCGCCAGCGGGTGGTCGATGCCGATACGGTGGAACACCTTGGCGAAGACGGTGTCGCCTTCGAAGCTCCTGTTGTAGTAATAGAGCATGACCTGGTAGTCGCCTGGGTAACCGAGAGGCTTGAGGTAGGCCCGGTTGTTGAACGGGATGTCGAGCATCAGCGGCGCCATGACGGCCTCGGTGTACTCCTTGGCGGCAACCAGGGTCTCGCGGTCGGTGATGCACGCTCGCGCGACCACGCTCGCCTCGCGGTCGAGCGTGTAGTAGGGCTCGCACAGCGCCTGGTACGCGCGCTCGGCGAGCTTCAGCAGGTCCGCATCGGTCGCGCCCTCGGCGCGGAAGCGCCGCTCGTGATAGTCGAGGGCACGCCGGTAGTATTGGTAGAAGTGGAGAAACTCCGACACCTTCTCGCGAAAGGCATCGGGGACCTTGGCGCGCTGAGCAGCGGCGCCATCGTCGAGCTGTTCGGTCAGAAGCTTGTTGTCGTCGCGACGGCGGATCTCGGGCAAATCCAAAAACCCCGTCATCAAACCAACGCCGATTCGCGCTCCGCGCGGACCCGGCTCGACCCGGGCGACGTGGGCGGTTCCGCTGTAGACCGAATCGCCGTGCAGCAGCAGCACCATCTCGAGGGTGCTCCCCACTGCCCAGGCCTCGGCGCCGTTGGGCGACAGAAACGACAACCCATTCATGGAGATGTCGAACAGGGGGTACTCGGCGTTGTTGATGAGCAGCTTGGGCCGGGCGTCGCGGGACAGCAGCTCGCGCACCCGCTGGCGCTCCGGCCGGTAGAACATGGCCCGAGCGACCGAGCCCATCAATGCCTCGTACGATTTCGCCATTGTGCCCTCCTGGCCCGCACCGAGTTCAGGTCGGACCCACAATTGTCGGGGCGGCCGCCTGATTAGGGCGGTCGTCGACTCCCCTCCGGCGCCCTCACAGCAGCCCCGCCCAAGGGTAGCGCAGGAACCTCCAAGGTGAACAGAGCTCCACCCCCGGGTCGCTCCTCGAAGCTGAGCCTGCCCCCGGCCTCCTCCACCATCTGTCGCGACAAGAACAGGCCGAGCCCAGTGCCGTCGCCGCTCGGCCGATGGGTGAAGAAGGGGTCGAAAATGCGGTTCTCCTCTCCCTTGGCCACACCGGGCCCGTCGTCGGCAACGGTCGCGAACAGGGTCTCGCCCTCGAGCTCGATGCCGATCCACAAGGTCCGGGCCCCGACCCGGAGCGCGTTGTCAAAGAGATTCAAAAAGACCTGGTTCGTGGGACCCGCGGGCGCCTTTGCGAGCCGGTCGGTGCCGTAGCTCTGGTGGACGGTGACCCCGTCGAGACGGTGCCTGATGAGCTTGAGTGTGGCCTCGATGCCGCTGCGCAGGTCGCAGGTTGCGGTCTGGCCGGCCTCGGCAGGCCGGGCGTGGGTGTCCAGGGCCGAGGTGATGTCGTCGATGCGCACCGCCGCATCGCCGATGACCTCGAGCAGCTGTCGCCGAGTGTCGCCATCCAGGCTTCCCGAGGCCAGGGCCCTGGACGCGTTGAGGATCGCGTTGACCGGATTGCGCACTTCGTGCAGGATTCCGGCCGACATGGTGCCGACCACGGCCAGCTTTTCCTGCTGGGCCATGTGGAGGGCCATGGCCCGCAGCCGCAGCTGGGCCCGGATCCTGGCCATCAACACGCGAGGGTGGAACGGCTTGGCCACGAAGTCGTCGGCGCCGTGAGCATAGGCGTCGAGGGTCGCTTCGGAGCCGACCTTGGCGGTCAGCAGGATCACCGGCAGGGAGCGCAGCGCAGGGTCGTTCTTGACCGTCCGGCAGAGCTCGGTGCCGCTCACGTTCGGCATCATGACGTCGGATACCAAGAGGTCGGGCGGGTCATGTCGGATGCTCTCGAGGGCCTCCTTCCCGTCGGCTGCGACCCTGACACTGTAGTGAGCGGCCAGCAGATCGCGGATGAAGTCCCGGACCTCCGGGTTGTCCTCGGCGAGCAGGATCCCGGGTCGCCGGCCACCTGCGAACAGCAGGGAGTCGGCGGGATCGAGATCCGACGGCGCGATCGCCTCCGCCGACTTCAGGCCGGATGGCTCCGCGGGCAGCTCGTCGAGGCCGGCGTCCTCGGCACGGCGGCGCACCACCGGTTCTTCGAACTGCTGGCGACGCTCGACCACCTCGGGTCGGATGTGTTCGCGACCGAACGGCAGGGAGACGGAGAAGATCGTCCCGGTCGGGCCCGGGCTGTCGACCGAGATGGTGCCCCCGTGCAGCTCCACCAGCTCTTTGGCGAGGGCGAGACCGATGCCGACCCCGCCCTGGCGGCGGCGGTCGGTCGGGTGGACCTGAAAGAAGCGCTCGAAAACCCGATCGCGATCGGCTTCCGGGATCCCCGGCCCGGTGTCCTCGACCTCGATGCGGACGCCGTCGCCGAGATCCCGAACCCGGACGTCGATTCGACCTCCCGGGGGGGTGAACTTGATGGCGTTGGACACCAGGTTGGTGAGGACGATCTCGAGGCGATGCGCGTCACCCCAGATCTTGTGGGTCGGTGCGTCGCAATCGAGCTCGAGTTCGATCCCCTCGGACATGGCGGCCGGCAGGCTGTTCTCCTGCACCGAGGCCGCCACCGAGCGCACGTCCATCTCCGCCAGGTTGAGCCGCAGACCACCGGCGTCGAGGCGCGACAGGTCGAGCAGGTCGTTGATGAGACCCAGCAGGCGCTCGGCGTTGCGCCTGATCACCCGAACGTGCTGACGCGCGGTTTCATGGGAAGCGGCGTCGGCAAGCTCGGCGAGGGGCGCGAGGATGAGAGTCAAGGGTGTGCGCAGCTCGTGCGAGATGTTGGCGAAGAACCGACTCTTGAGCCGGTCGAGCTCCTTGAGCTTCTCGAGTGCCCCCTTGAGGTCGTTCGAGGTTCTCGCCAGCCCCATCCGAGCCTCGGACTCGCGGCGAGCCACCGCCGCAAGCTGCACACGGCTCAAAAAGTCGCGTCGCGCGAGGTCGTACTTGAAGACCGTGGCGACCAGGGCGAGACCGAAAGCGGTGACGATCACGAAGCTGTTGGCCACGACCTCCGGCACCGGCGGGTCGCCCCGCCAGCTGGGAAAGAAAAAGGCCGCGGCGATCAAGCCGCCGACTGCCAGAGAGCTGGCCGTCCAGACCGGCCGCCACATCGGGATGACACCGACGCCGATCATGCTCACCGCGAGCCCCATGATGTACTTGGAGAAGGCGTCACCGGCGAACGGCAGCATGGGACCGATGAAGCCGCAGTAGGTGACCGCGACGATCCAGAACCCCTCGAGGCTGCGCCTGGCGAAGCGCGGCCGGTGGACCATCACGACGGTCGCGGTTGTGATTGCGACCGCGGCGATCCGGAGCAGGACGAAGCGCAGCCAAACATCGGGCGCGAGCGCGTAGTCGAACAGACCCCAGCCGAGATAGAGCAGGTTGAACACCGCCACGGTTCGCACCAGCATCGGCAGATTGCGCTTGCGCAGCTCCCTGTGAAAAGCCCGGTCGTTGAGGTTGTCGGCGTTGATCGACAGTGCCGGGTCGGAGTCGTAGGGCGCAGCAATGCGCAGGCCCTCGGAGGAGTCTCCGTCGACGGTCCGATTTCGCTCGACCTGGATGTCTGCGCTCATGATCCCCCGGGGGTCGGTCGCCGCCTGCACGCGGGCTGCAACCTCTAACTCTCTCCAGCCGTTGGAATTCTACCACCGGCATGGAGCAGGAGCTCCGACCGATGGGAAGTCCCCCGACGAGGGTCGAAGATCGGCAGCAACTCGGATTCGAGCCTCATTGGTCGGTCGATCTCCACTCCCCAAAGAACGTCGCCGCCGAAGGCCGGTGCTTCCGCCGCAACTCACCGGCGCCGAGCTTGCGTCAGGCGCCCCGGAGGAGATATCGTCTGATCCATGAAAACTCTGATCTTCGGCATCCTCGCCTGCCTCGTCTCCCTCACCGTCTTTGCCCAGACCATCGACGCACCGCCCGATGTCGCGCAACCACCCGACGATGCCGCGGTCACCGACTCCGGGCTCGCCTCGAAGGTCCTCGCGGCAGGCACCGGCAGCGTCCATCCCGACGCCTGGGATTCGGTGACCGTGCACTACACCGGATGGACCACAGACGGGAAGATGTTCGACTCGTCGGTGACCCGCGGCCAGCCGGCCACGTTCCCGCTCAATCGCGTCATTCCGGGCTGGACCGAGGGGCTGCAGCTCATGGTGGTCGGCGAGAAACGCCGGATCTGGATCCCCGAGCAGATCGCCTACGGCGGGCGCCCCGGTGCGCCCCAGGGGATGTTGGTCTTTGACGTCGAACTCATCGGGATCGAGGAAGCGCCCGACCCACCGCCGGCTCCCTCCGACGTCGCGCAACCGCCCGGCGATGCCGTGGTCACCGACTCCGGTCTCGCCTCCAAGGTCCTCGCGGCGGGTACCGGCGACGATCATCCGAGAGCCAACAGCCGAGTCACCGTCCACTACACCGGTTGGACGACAGACGGGAAAATGTTCGACTCGTCGGTGACCCGCGGCCAGGCGGCGAGCTTCGGTCTCGACCAGGTGATTCCCGGTTGGACCGAAGGCCTTCAGCTCATGGTGGTCGGCGAGAAACGCCGATTCTGGATCCCCGAGCAGCTCGCCTATGGCGGTCGGCCCGGCGCTCCCCAGGGCATGCTCGTCTTCGACGTCGAGCTGCTCGGCATCCAGTAGCTGCCTGTCGAGCAGAAAGGCGGGGGCGCCCTGCGCTCCAGGCCCACGGGTCGGTCCGGGCGCCGGAGCGACTTGCGGGCGTTGCTCCGATTCAGGTAGCGTGAAGGCTGTGAAAGGTGTGCCCCCCCTCGACGGCGGTGACGGATGACCGCGCCCGCGGTGTCGCTGGTGATGCCGATCTTCAACGGCGCCGCATACCTCGACGACAGCCTGCGGCGGTTGCGCGGGTTCGCCGACGAGGTGCTCCCCGACCTCGAGATCATCGCTGTCGACGACGGCTCGACCGACGCCACCGCCAATATCCTGTCCTCTGCCGCCGAGCTCCCGATCACCACCATCCGTCATCCGTCGAACCGAGGCAAGTTCGCCGCGCTCAAGACCGGGATGACGGCCGCCCGGGGCGCCTGCCGCGTCTTCACCGACGCCGACCTGCCCTACGATCTGGACGCCCTGCCCTACATGGCAGAGCTGGTCACCAGCGGCGGCTTTCATCTCGTGGTCGGAGACCGGACGCTGCCCGAGTCGGAGCACCACGCTCTGCGGTCGGCGCTGCGCGGCTTCGGCACTCGGTTGTTCTCGTTCTCCGTCCGGATGCTCGTCACCGGCGAGCTCTTCGACACCCAGGTCGGGCTCAAGGGGTTGAGGAGCGACATCGCGGACGAGCTCTTCCCGCTGATCACCGACGACGGCTTCGCCGGCGATGTCGAGCTGCTCTACATTGCCCTCAAGTACAATCTGGCGATTCGTCGAATCCCGGTCCGACTGCTGCGCAGCGGCCCGAGCACCGTCAGCCTGATCGGTCACTCCTTGCCCATGCTGCTCCGGATCGCCGGCCTGCGGCGGCGCTGGTCGACCGGCCGATACGAGGCGCCGGCTCTCCGCATGATCGCGGACCAGCGCTACTGGAGACCGGCCGGTGACTGACAACGCCAACCGCTGGCTCGAGGCGCTGCGGCTCGTCCGCTGGCCGCTGGTCGCGGTGATCGTCGTCGCGGGCGTCTGGTTCGCCGCGCGGGGCGTCTGGCAGGCCGCTCGCGACGGCGCACGCGGGTCCGCCGAGGCGGTGCGCGCGATCGGGGAAGGCGCCGCCGAGGTCGCCGGCCGCTTCGCCACCGGGACCATCACCACGACCTTCGTGTCCGCCATCCCGCGACTCGTGCCCGACGGTGGCACGAAGCTCGAGCTGACCGTCCTCGAGGCCAGCGAAACCCTTTCTGAGACCGACAATCGCAGAGTGTTCTTCGACCTGGTGCCGATCGGTTCGACGGTCTCCGAGATCCGCGTCCCGGTGACCTACCGTTATCACCTTCGTCTCGACGAACCCTGGCGGCTCGAGGTCGCCGGCGGCCGTTGCCTAGTCCACGCCCCAGCCATTCGGCCGAGCCTGCCGCCGGCGATCCACACCGACGGCATGGAAAAACGGTCCGAGTCGGGCTGGCTCCGATTCGACGAGGACGAGAGGATGGCGGAGCTCGAGCGGCGGCTGACCCCGACCCTGTCAGACCGCGCCCGGGATCCCGACCGCATCGACCTGGTGCGCGAGCACTGCCGTCGCCAGGTCGAACAGCTCGTTCGAAACTGGTTGTTGCTGGAGAATCAGTGGGGGCCCGGTCGATTCACCCATATCGAGGTGGTCTTCGCCGATGAGGCGGGCATCGAACCGACGAACCTGACGCCGGTCGTCGAGAACTGAGATCGCTGCCTCGTCCGTGTCCGAATCCGATCCCGATCCCGTGCCCGTGGGCAGCGACAGCGATCAGCGATCAAGGGCAGCGGCAGCGGCAGCGGCAGCGGCAGCGGCAGCGGCAGCGGCAGCGGCAGCG
>CAZXMW010000004.1:0-98699 GCA_964641415.1 uncultured Thermoanaerobaculia bacterium
TTCCTCCTCCCGTATTGTGGCTTAGCTTTCTGTCCACAAAACTGGGGGAGGTCCAGTCGATCTCGCGTGCGGAGCCGTAGGCGATGCGCCAGTGGTAGGCGCGGTCCTTGCCGAACCGGCCCTGGCCCTCTGCGAGATTCGACGGCACCGACGAGGCCGAACGAACGACCTGATCGGCCAGGCTCCTGAGGTACGGCGGCAGCTCGGCGACGAGGCTCAAGGCGATGCCTGCCGCGGCGAGGGCCTTCGAGTGGGCCATGAGGTCTGTCGTCGATCGTGGGTCGTGCATGGTCACCTCCGGGTCGTTCATGGCCCTCTCTTCAAGTCGCCGGGGCGTCCCGGGTCAAGGGAGGGCGGGCGGGTGGGCGCCCTTGACGCGGGACGGCACGGCGACTACAGCTGTCCAATGAACGACCCGGAGGTGGCCACGCCGGCACGGTCGGTGCGGGGTCGGGGGCCAGCCAGTTTCGGTGGCAGCGTCAGTGGCAGTGACAGTGGCAGAGTCAGTGGCCGTGGCAGTCCCGACCTGGGGCAAACCCGGAGGCCTTTCGGGAACAGGAGCCGGATCGACTGGACGACGGTGTCGGCGTGGGCGACTGTCCGCTGTCACTGTGACTGCCACTGCCACCGCCACTGCAAAACACCCTCCGGCGGAGCGATTCAGATCCGGAAGACTCGAACGTTCCGGCCAGTACAGCGTCCTCGCGTTCTTTCCTCGTGCAGGCGCCGCTCGCGGCGTGGCGGTGCTCAGGGTGACAGGAGGGAACAGACGCTCTTCGTCACATCGAGCTGCGATGGTGCGATGTCTCTGCGCCTCTGCGTCAAAAACTGCGATGTCTGCGATGTCTGCGATGGCTTCGCGTTCCTTGCGTCTTCGCGGTTCCATTTGCCGCGCCGCCGCGGGTGGGGCACACTGAGCCCGATGGTGCAGCCCGCCGACAACGCCCCGCTGGCGCCCCTGACCACCCTCGAGGTGGGCGGTCCGGCCGAGCACCTCGTCGAGGCCGCGACCGACGCCGAGGTCGCCGACGCGCTGCGCTGGGCGCGCGCCCGCGGCCTGCCGGTGAGCGTGCTCGGGGGCGGCTCCAATGTGGTGGTGGCCGACGGCGGAATCCGCGGCCTGGTGCTGCGGATTGCCTCCCGCGGCATCGACATCGAGCGCCGCCACGACCGGGCGCTTCTCACCGCCGCGGCGGGCGAGCCCTGGGACGACGTGGTGGCGGCGGCGGTGGCCGAGCGCCTGGCCGGGCTCGAGTGCCTGGCCGGGATCCCCGGCACCACCGGGGCGACGCCGATCCAGAACGTGGGCGCCTACGGCCAGGAGGTGGCGCCGGTGGTCGACGGCGTCCGGGTCCTCCACCGGCTGACGTTCGAGGAGAGGGGGCTCACGGCGGAGGAGTGCGCCTTCGGCTACCGCACGAGCGCGCTGCGCCGCCCCGACAACCCCTGGATCGTCCTCGCCGTCCGCTTCGCCCTGCGCCCGGATGGGCCGCCGACCGTGGCCTACGACCAGGTCATAGAGCGCTTCCAGGGCCCGTCGGCGCCGAGCCTCGGCGAGGTGCGGGACGCGGTGCTCGAGCTGCGGCGGGCCAAGTCGATGGTGATCGACGACGCCGACCCCAACCGGCGCAGCGCCGGCTCGTTCTTCGTCAACCCGGTGGTCGCCCGCGAGGTGGCCGAGTCCGTCGTGGAGCGGGCGTGGTCCCTCGGCGTCCTCCCCAACGGCCAGCGGCCGCCCATGCACGAGGTGGGGGAGGGCCGCGTTAAGCTGTCGGCGGCGTGGCTCATCGAGCACGCCGGCTTTCCCCGGGGAGCGGTGCGTGGCCGGGTTGGACTTTCGACCAATCACGCCCTCGCGCTGGTCAACCATGGGGGCGCCACTGCCGCCGAACTCGTCGCCTTCGGCCGCGAGGTCCGCCGGGGCGTGCGCTCCCACCTCGGCGTCGACCTCCACCCCGAGCCCCTCTTCCTCGGCTTTGCGTCCTCAGACCCGACGGACTGATTCCTTTTTTCTCACCTCGGCCTCTCCTTCTCTCCATCGTTGGACCGTAGCTGCGCCGATGAGGAAGAAGGAGAGGCCGAGGCGAGAAAAAAGAGATGGGAGAGCTTGGAGTTACTGGGACGCGTAGGGATGCCGAGGCGAGAAAAAAGAGATGGGAGAGCTCGGACTCAGTCGACCGAGTACGTGACCTCGAGGGTTCGGGTGCGCCAGGCGGCGAGGGCGACGAGGCCGGCGCTGATGGCGAGAAGCGCGAGGACGGCAACCCAGCCGGGCACCGGCTGCACGAGCAGGGCGAAGGGCCCCTGGGACACCGGTACCGGGGCCAACGAGCCCAGGTAGTGGACGACGCTGAGCGCCTTCAGGTAGCCGGGCAGGAAGGGGGTCAGAACCTCCCAGCCGAGGAACAGCACCGCCGGCACCATCGGGTTGCGGAAGAAGAGCCCCGCGAGCAGGAACAGGGCGCCGTGGGCGGCGCAGGCGAGCACGGTGACCGCGAGGTAGGCGGCGAGCTCGCCAAGGCCGCGGGCGGAGGCGGCGTGGGCGAGGCCGGCGGCGCCGTGGGGCAGGTAGTACAGCAGCCAGGTCGCGGCCACGGTGGCGGTCATGGCCAGGGCCGCAGACACCAGCCCGCCGAGGTACTTGCCCACCGCCAGCACCTCGCGGCGCAGGGGCGCGAGCAGCTGGTAGTGGAGCGAGCGCTCGAGCATCTCGCCCCGGAACAGCTTGACGAAGAGCAGGGCGGTGGTGAAGAAGACGATGAAGCGCAGCACGAAGAAGTGGAAGACCTGGGCGAGCTCGGTGGTCGAGTGGCCGGGGTGGGCGCGCTGGCTCTCGGGCAGGAACAGGGCCCGCAGCAGGGCGATGCCCACCGGCATGGCCCCGAGGAGCAGCACCGGCAGCACCCGCCGTCCGAGCAGGCTGCGGCCGACCTCCTGGCGGGCGAGCACCGTCGCCTGGCGGCGCCACAGCGCCCAGCCGGAAGCCGCGGGGGCGGTCACGACGAGCCTCCGGTGGTGCCGATGAGGTAGTCGTAGACCGCGTCCACGTTCTCGTCGGCGGGCCGCACGGTCTCGACCTCGACCCCGGTGTCGAGGATGATCCGGCCGAGCTCGGGGAAGAAGCGGCCGGCGTCGCGCGTCCGCAGCAGCACGCCGGTGGCCTCTTCGACGATGCGCGCCTCGACCACGTGGGGAAGCTCGAAGGCCCGCGCCGCCACCGCGTGGGGCCGGTCGCAGCGCACCAGGACCTGGAGCGGCTGGGCGGTGATCTCGCCGCGCACCGCGCGGATCGAGCCCTCGGCCACCACCGAGCCGCCGTGGATCATGATCACCCGGTCCGAGATCAGGTCGACCTCGTGCAGGATGTGGCTCGACACGATGACGTGGCGACCGCCCCGGGCGAGCTCCTTGAACAGGTCGATCATCTCGGCCCGGCCCATGGGGTCGAGCCCGTTGAGGGGCTCGTCGAGCACCAGCACCCGCGGCTCGTGGCAGATCGCCTGGGCGAGCTTGACCCGCTGCCGCATGCCCTTGGAGTAGCCGGCGACCCGCCGGCCGCCGGCGTCGGCGAGGCCGACCCGCTCGAGGATCTCGGATGCCTTGTGGCGGGCCTCGCGGCTGTCGAGGCCGTGCAGGGTCAGGGTGTGCTCGAGGAAGCTGCGCCCGGTCGCCCCGCCGGGGAAGCTGTCGTACTGGGTGCAGTAGCCCACCAGCCGGAACAGCGTCTCGGGGCGGTTCGGCGGCACGCCGAGCACCGAGATCTCCCCCTGGCTGGGCTGGAGCAGGCCGGTGAGCAGGTGCATGAGGGTGCTCTTGCCGGAGCCGTTGGGGCCCACCAGCCCGGTCAGGCCGGGGACGATCTCCACCGTCACCCGGTTGACGCCGAGGACCTCGCCGTAGAACTTGCTGACGTCGCGGACGGTGATGGTGTCGGCGCTCATTCCACCACCTCGTGGGCGCGCAGCTTGCGGTGGAGCATCCACAGGCTGAGGGCGCAGGCCGCCACCAGGGTCAGCCAGCTCGCCGCGATCGGCAGGTCGCTACGAGGAGGCAGCCCGACGATCCACATACCGATGTTTCCGATCGCACGACTCAGGTGAACAAGGTCACCAATTGCAGTCCCAGTGACCGCATTAACGGCTTGCGCGAAACCAGCAAGGATGAAGATGATCCCGAACAAGGCACCGCGCGCAGCCGGTATGAAGCGGACCCAAGCCGAAATCGCGAGTGCGAGCAGGGAGATCACAATGAACCAAACCAGATGGCCAAGAAGGTAGGCCGCTGCCAGTCGGAGATTCGAAAGGCCGTCGATCCTAACTCCGAGGGTGATGCACAGTCCTGTCACGATCAGGCCCGACACCCACGTCATCGGCGAGAGGACTACGAAGAGTGCGGCGATCTTCCCGATCACATACTGCGTGCGAGATATGGGTCGAGCCAAGATCACAGAAAGCGCGCTATTGGACACATCTCGAGCGATCAGACCCGGCGCAACGATCACGACCACCAAGTAGGCTCCGATCGCCTGCCAGATGAAGAGCCACTCGACGAATACCGCGGTCAACCATCTCACAAAACCATCGAGGCCTTGGACCGAAGCCAAGAGTTCCGTGTTCGACGACAAGTAAACGGTAATCGCTCCGGCTACCGTCGGCAGCAGGCAGAGCACGTAGAAGGCGGTGAAGAAGCGGGAGCTGAAGGCCTCGGCCAGGGCGTAGCGGGTGATCACCGTCCAGCGCCGGCCGACCGGGGTCAGCCGGCCGCCGTAGCGCCGCCAGATCCGCTCATAGACCGCCACGGCCGCCCTCCATGGCGCGCAGGAAGATGTCCTGCAGCGAGTCGCGCTTGAGGTCGAGGCGCCGGATCCCGACCCCCGCGCGGTCGGCGGCGATCCACAGGTCGCGCACGGCCACGCGGTCGGGCATGACCAGCTTGAGCCGGCCGGGCTCCAGGGAGGCGACCTCGCAGCCGAGCTCGGCCAGCGCCGCCTCGAAGTCGGCGCTCGGCGCCTCCAGGTCGACCTCCACGAAGTTGCGGTTGGCCCGCCGCTCGGCCTCCAGGTCGCAGGAGTCGGCGATCCGGCCGGCCTTGAGGATCAGCACCTCGTCGCACACCGTCTCGACGTCGCCGAGCAGGTGGGACGACAGCAGGATGCGGCTGGTGCCCCGGTCGCGCAGGTCGCGCACCAGCTCGAGCATGCGCTTGCGGGCCGGCGGGTCGAGGCCGTTGGTGGGCTCGTCGAGCATCAGCAGCCGGGGCCCGTGGACCAGGGCTTGGGCGAGCTTGACCATCTGCTTCATGCCGGTGGAGAAGGTCCCGACCTTGCGGTAGCGGGCCTCGCCGAGGCCGACGTAGAACAGGGCCTCGTGGGCCCGTTCCAGGGCCGCCGACGACGGCAGCCCGCTGAGCTCGCCCATGAGCCGCACGAAGTGGACCGCGGTGATGTCGGCGATGTGCGAGTCGGACTCGGGCATGTAGCCGACCTCGGCCCGGATCGCCTTGCCGTCGCGGCCGAGGTCGCGGCCGAAGACCCGGGCGCCGCCGGCCGCCGCCGGGTAGAAGCCGAGCAGGGTCCGCAGCAGGGTCGTCTTGCCGGCGCCATTGGGGCCGAGCAGGCCGATCGCCCGGCCCTCGAAGGACGCCCTCAGGTCGTCGAGGATCGTCCGCCGCCCGAGCCGGACGGTGAGCCCGTCGAGCTCGAGGACCGGGATGTCGGTGGGGTGTGCAGCGATCACGAGCGGGATGATACCCAATCACGAACGGTGGTGTCTGCGATGCCGGCGCCGGCGTTGCGGACCCGGACCGCGTGCTCGATTCGATCTCGTGCTCTGCAAGTCCGTTTCCGCTCCCTCTCCCCCTCCCGCACCCTTGATCGCAACCTTTTTCCATGGCATAGTTTCCGACCGGAACGATCCCCAATTTCAGTGCCTTGGGAGGCCTGATGACCAGCGGACACGTCGTCGAGCTCGACTCCGATCACCCCGGGTTCTCCGATCCCGTCTACCGCCGACGCCGCGACGAAATCGCCCGCATGGCGCCGCCGTTGAGCTCGGGGGCGCCGCCGCGCGTCGTCGACTACACCGACTCCGAGCGCGCGACCTGGGCGACGGCGTTCAACGCGCTCACCGCGCTCTATCCGACCCACGCCTGCCGCGAGTTCAACGCCGTGATCGACGAGATCGGCTACCGCGCCGATGAGGTGCCGCAGCTCGCCGACGTCAGTCGCTTTCTCACCGAGCGCACCGGGTTTTCGCTGCAGCCGGTGTCCGGGCTGGTGACGGCGCGCGAGTTCCTCGGCGCGCTGTCGCGCCGGGTTTTCTGCGCGACGCAGTACATTCGACACCACTCGGAGCCGCTCTACACGCCGGAACCGGACATCGTGCACGAGCTCATGGGCCACGCTCCCATGCTCGCCATTCGCGAGTTCGCGGACCTGTCGCAGAAGATCGGCGAGGGCTCGCTCGAGGCCGACGACGTCCAGGTCGAGCAGCTCGCGACCCTGTACTGGTTCACCATCGAGTACGGCGTCCTCGAGCAGGACGACGGGCTGCGCGCCTACGGCGCCGGTCTGCTGTCGAGCTTCGGCGAGCTCGAGCACGCGCTTTCGGGCGACGTCGAGATCCGTCCCTTCGATCCGTGGCAGGCCCAGGACACCGGGTACCCCATCACCACCTACCAGCCCCTGCTGTGGAGGGTCGGCTCCATCGGCGAGGCCTTCGACAAGATGGCCGAGTTCGTCAACAGCCGATGACGTTCCGGCGATCCCGACCGGCCCATCGGCCGGTCGGGATCGCCGGAATCGGATGCCATCAGACGTCGAAGAATCCCCCGACCTCGTCGGTCTTCAGATACACGACCTCGTCCTTCACAACCAGAGGGAGCGCCTTTAAATGGGAACCCTCGCAGGGACCGGAGATGCAGAGGCCGTCGTCGGGCCGGTAGCGGGCGCCGTGGGAGTTGCAGACGAGGTAGCGGCGGTGCTCGTCCCACAGCTCGCCCGGGTCGCGGTCGTCGAGGGGCATGGGCAGGTGCCGGCACTCGTTCTTGTAGGCCCGAGCGGCGCCGTCCGCCGTGCGAACCAGGATGCCCTGCTCGTCGAAGGGCCCCTCCTTGTAGCCGAAGACAATGCCGTCCGGCGGAATCTCGTCGAGGGTCGCGATGCGCTGCATGGTCCCGCCTCTCGGCGCGCATCTTACACGCGAACGTGCGAGATCTTGCCCTCGATCCCGTCAGCCCTCGCCGCGGAGGACCGCCAGCAGGCTCCGGAGGTCCTCGGGTGGGTCGGCCTCGAAGGCCACGGGGCCGCCGGTGACCGGGTGGACGAAGCCGAGCCGCCACGCGTGCAGCGCCTGGCGGGGAAATCGGCGGCAGGCGGCAGCCTGCCTGGGATCGGAAAGGTTGCGCCACTGCCGGCCGGCGTAGAGGGGGTCGCCGATGAGCGCGTGACCGACGTGGGCCATGTGGACCCGGACCTGGTGGGTGCGTCCGGTGATCAAGCGGCAGTGCAGCAGCGAGGCGCCGTCGAATCTCTCGGCAACGTTGTACAGGGTGCGCGCTGGACGGCCGTCGGCGACCACCGCCATCTGCTGCCGCTGGCGGGGGTTGCGGTCGATGGCGGCGTCGACTACGCCGCAGTCGTCGGCGGGCGAGCCGTAGCATACGGCGAGATAGACCTTGTCCACGGTGCGCCGGCGGAAGGCCAGCGCGAGGGCCTGGTGGGCGCGATCGGTCTTGGCGACGACCATCAGCCCGGTGGTGTCGCGGTCCAGCCGGTGGACGATGCCCGGCCGCGCGACGCCGCCGATCCCCGACAGATCGGAGCAGTGGTAAAGCAGCGCGTTGACCAGGGTCCCGGAAGGGTTTCCGGCGGCCGGGTGGACGACCATCCCGGCCGGTTTGTTGACCACCAGAAGCTCGTCGTCCTCGTACCGGACGTCGAGGAGGATCGCCTCGGGCGCAGTATCGGCCGGTTCGGGCTCGGGCTCGTCGACCACGAGGCGGTCGCCGGCGGCGACCAGGGTCGCGGGCCTGGCGGCGCCGCCGTTGTGGGTCACGAGCCCGGCATCGATGAACTTGCGGGCTCGGGATCGCGACCAGTCGTCGGACAGCTCTGCCAGTGCGCGATCGAGCCGGGTTCCGTGAAGCTCGTCGGGGACCTCGAGCTCGTGCCGGATCATGACCTGTCGCGGCGCCCGATCCACCAGTGGAGCCCGGCGCCGACGACGACGAGCGCCGTGGAAATGAGCTGACTGGTGGACAGCAGCCCGCCGAAATACAGGCCGCGAACGGCGTCGCCCCGAAACAGCTCGAGGACGAAGCGGCCGGCGCCGTACAGGACGAGATAGCCGGCGAAGACGCGGCCAGGGGCAAGGCGCAGCGCGAACAACCTCGACAGCACTCCGAACACGGCGAGGTTGAACAGGATCGCGTACGCCGGGAACGGGTGGAGAGCGATGCCGAGAGGCGTGCCGACGTTGGCCGTCGCGGCGGGATCGGTGTAGGTGATCGCCCAGGGAAGATCGCACTCATGGCCCCAGCAACATCCGGCGAGCAGACAGCCGATCCTGCCGATGGCCTGACCGAGGGCGAGGGAAGGCGCAATGACGTCGAAGGTCTTCAGGGCGGGCAGGCGATAGCGGCGCAGGAGGACGGCGGCGGCAATCACCGCCGCGATGAAACCGCCGAGAAAAACCCCGCCGGCACGCACCAGGCCGAGCAACTGGGCCGGATCGGCCAGGTACCTCCGCCACTCGACGACGACCAGCAGGAGCTTGGCGCCGACCAGCGCCCAGATCACCAGCCAGAGCCCGAAGTCGACAATCCTCGAGCCGTCCATTCCGGCCGCGTCGGCGCGGCGACGAATGGTCCACAACGCGGCCAGCACGGCGAGTGCCAGCATCACTCCGTAGGACGGCAGCTGGTAGAAGCCGAGGTCAATCAGGATCGGATGCACTGTCGGCTCCCTTGGGGCGGGTCAGCTCCATGATGACGAGCAGGACGGCGCCGACGGTGATGGAGCTGTCGGCGAGGTTGAAGTCCGGCCACGACCAGACGCGGTCGCCGATGCGGACCCAGACGTGGATGAAGTCGATTACCCAGCCGTGGAGCACCCGGTCGATGAGATTGCCGACGGCGCCGCCCATGATCAGCCCGAAGGAGATGCCGGAAAGCAGGGTGTGCCGGCCGTGGCTGACGACCATCCAGGCGATGACCACGACCGCGGTCAGGATCACCAGGTGGAGGACGACCCGCGACACCGGGCCGCCATCGGCAAACAGGCTGAAGGCGATGCCCGGGTTGCGGACGTGGCTCAGGGAGAGACCGGGAAACACCGGCAGCCGGGCGCCGTGCTCGAGATTGGCGACCACCGCCGCCTTGGTCAGCCGGTCGGCGCCGACGACGACCGCTGCGGTCAGCCAGGGCAGAATATTGCGCATCAGCACCGTCCCGAGGGAGCGACGCTGTCGCACCCGAAAGTCGGCGACGCGAGGGATGGCACGAGCTTCATGGTCCGGCGCAGAGACTACGCGGCGCCGGCGCGCAGGTCAACTCGATGGCGATCCGATGATCGATCGAACCCGGTCCACGACCTCGTCGGTGGAAAACGGTTTGGTGATGTAACCTGCGGCGCCGACCTCGCGACCGCGAAGAACATCGGCCGCGAATCCGCGCGCCGTGAGCAGGATGATCGGCAGCCGTTTCGTGCGCGCATCGTGTCGCAGCCGTTCGGCGAGATCGAACCCGTTGGTCGATGTTGCCAACCCGACGTCGAGCAGGACCAGGTCGACGTGGTGCTCGCTGAGCAGGCGCTCGGCGCCCTCCGCCGATTGCGCCTCGCAGGTGCTGTAGCCGGCGCGCTCGAGCTTGAAGCTGAGAATGCGCCGGATGTAATCCTCGTCATCGACGATGAGAACCCGGCCCGCCATTAACCGAGTGTACGCCCCGGAGCAGGCTCCGGCAAGGCGGCATCAGTCGTCCCCGTGGCGCGGCCGAAACGGGATCACGAGCTCGGTGACGAGCAGGGCCAGGTGCAGGACGCCGAATGCGCTCAGTGCGCCACGCACCGCCGGGGTGTCGATCATCAGAGCCCACCGGTAGGGAAAAAGGAACACGATCCGCGCCCAGGCCTCCGACCAGGGAAGCACGACCAGGAGCATGCCGACATTGGTCAGGTATGACGCGTACAGGAGCAGGACGACGATGCGGAGGGCTCGCACGGGAGCCATGATACCCCGAGGCGCGCCCCGGGGCGGCGGGTGCCGGCCGGCAGCTGTAGAATCCGGACGTGGCGTTCGTCTCTGAAGCCGTGAAGATCCTCTGGGGATCGCCGTTGCCGCCGATCCGCTCGGGGGTCGCGGACTACGCGGTGGAGATCCTCCCCGAACTCGCCGGGCTCGCACGGCTGCGGGTGCTGGCGCCGCCGCAGTGGCGTCCTGCACCGGGCTGGCCGCCGTCGATCGAAGTCGTCGGCCTCGACGCGGCGCCGGATCCCGATGAGCGGCTCGTGCTCCACCTGGGCAACAACCCCTACCACGTGCCGTTTCTCGACCGCCTGCGAGACGGCGACGCCGTAGCGGTGGCCCACGATGTCGTGCTCCACCACCTGCTGGTCGAGGCGACCCTGGCGAGCGGCGATGCCGACGGCTACGCCCGCGAGCTCGCCAAATCGCACGGCGCCGCTGGACAGGCGCTCGCGGCGGCGCGGCGGGTCGGCCTGACGGGCCACCTCGACCCGTTTCTGTACCCTGCCCGGCAATCGGTTCTGGCTCCCGCGAAGGCGATCGTCGTGCACTCCGCGTGGGCGGCTGCGACGGTACGTCGCGAGCTTCCAACGACCCCTGTCGGTCTGGTCGGGTTGCCGGTTGTCGATCCCGGACCGGTCGATCGGATCGCGCTTCGCCGTCGGCTGGGCCTGGATCCCGACGAGATCGTCGTCATGCACCTCGGCTTTCTCACTCCCGAGAAGGGGCTTGCCGACATCGTGACCGGCGTCGCCGCGGCGGCCTCGGCCGGGCTTCCGGTCCGCCTGATGGTGGTCGGCGAGGGTCGCGCGGCCGGAGACCTGCGTCGTGCGGTGGTGGGCACCCCGCTCGAGGATCGTGTCACCAGCACCGGCTGGATCGAGCCGGAGCGGTTTCCGGCGGCGCCAGCGGCCGCCGACCTGGGGGTCGTGCTGCGCACGCCGTCGGCAGGCGAAACGTCGTCAGCGGTGCTGCGCTTTCTCGCCTGCGGCGTTCCGGTCGCCGTGTCCGGGTTGCGGCAGTTTCTCGAGTGGCCGGAGCTCGCGGCGCCCCGGCTGACACCGGGGCCTTCGGCGGCGGCCGAGCTCGCCCGACTGGTCTCGAGGGTCCGACAGCCCGGTTGGACGGATCGCCGGCTCGCCGCGCGAGAGGCCTATGAAGCGGGCCATCAGCCGGCGGCTGCTGCCCGCCAGCTGGTGGAGTTCGTCGCCGGGCTGCGGTGAGCCGGGTCCGCCACCCAGCCCGAAGAGCGCCGTGGCGCGGGCAACCGGGGCTCTCAGGGAGCGGCGCGAACCGTGATCGCGTTGGCCGCGAGCAGCTCGGCGGCGAGGGCGGCGCGGGCCCGGGCCAGGTTGCCGGCGATCGCCTCGTCCGACGGATCGATCTCGACGGCGGCTTCCAGGAATGAAACCGCCTCCTGGTAGCGGGCCTGGTTGTACAGGGCGGCCGAGAAGAGGTTGAGCACCTCGGCCTCGTTGGCCCGGGTGGCGGTGACCTTCTTGAGGATCTCCTCGGCGGCGGCGTAGCTCGAGCGCTCGAGCATCAGCACGCCGCGCACGATCTCGGTGTCGCCGTTGTCGGCGAGACCTGCGCGCGACAGCACCCGGTCGCTCTCCTCGATTCGTCCGGCGAGGGCGAGGGCGAGGGCCAGGGCACGTTGGACGTCATCGGGAGCGAAACCGCTGTCGACCGCGGACCGAAGCCGGGGCAACGCTTCGTCGGCGCGGCCGACGGCAAGCAGCGCCTGGCCCATTCGGGCGGCAAGCTGGGGATCGTCGTGGAGCAGGTTGGAAGCCGCCTCGAGCGCCTGAAGGCCCTCGTGATCGGCGCCGTCGGCGAGCAGCAGCTCGCCGCGGGCGAGCTGGACCTCGGGCAGCAGCGGGTTTTCGGCGATCGCCCGCTCCAGGTGGCCGAGCGCACGTTCCCGGTTTCCCAGACGGGCCTCGAGGAGGCCGAGCGCGGCCCAGCCGCGATCTGAGTGTGGTGAGCTCTCGGTGATCCTTCGAAAGACATCGCGCGCAGCCGACAGGTCGCTCTCGGCGATGAAGACCTCGCCCAGACGCAGCTGCAGGCCGATGTTGTCGGGTTGCATGCCGAGAGCCGACTTGAGCGCGAACTCGGCCTGGTCCCAGTTGCCTCCTCGCTGGGCCGCCTCGGCCATCAGCTCGAGCGCAGCGACGTTGTTGGGTTGGCGGGCGACCGCCTCGCGCAGAAGCTCGAGGCTGGTCGTGCTGTCGCCCTCCTCGAGCAATCGGTTGGCGCGCAGGATCAGATCCGGGATCGACATTTGACCGGTGAACGCCCCGACGCCGACCGCGCCGTAGGTGCGCAGCAGCGTGTCCGCCTCCTGGTCCCGACCCAGGGTCCGGAGCACCTCCGAGCGAAGCGGGATGAGCCGGCCGTCGGACGGATAGGCCTCGAGAAGCCGATCGATGTCGGCCAGCGCGCCCTCGAGGTCGTCGCCGGAGTCGATCCGGGACTGAACCGAGGAGAGGGTCGCCTCGAGATCGGGCGGGGGGGTCGTCGGGTCGGTGGTGACGCTGCGCCGACGGGCGCGATCGAACAGATCGATGAACTCCTGGGTGTAGTAGTCGGGCAGCAGGGTCAGGTTTGGGTCCTCGACCAGCGCGGCTCGCAAGTGGGTCTGAACCTCGGATTCACGGCCGAGTGCGAACAGGGTCCAGGCGACGTTGACGTGCAGCCGGGCCCGGTGGGACGGGTCTTCGGTCTCCTGGAGCGCCTGTCGGTACAGCTCGACGGCGCGCGAGAAGGAGCCTTGACGGAACGCCTGGATCGCGGCCTCCTCGCTCGGTGTCGTGGTATCGCTCTGAGCAGTCACGGGCAGCGTCGTCAGCAGGAGAGCGCCCAATACGAGTGCGAGCAGGGTCAGATGCTTGACCATGGCGAACACTGTACCCGTGACGGTGGGGCCGCCGCAAGCCTGTGCTGAATCGAGTCCGGCTGGGCCTCGGGCTAGCCACCGCCGGGGGCGACGCTGAGCCGCAGCTCGGCGGGCGCGGGCGGGATCTCGACCCTGGAACGATACGGCTCGGAGACGCCCGGCCAGCGCACCACGAGGTCGTGAGAACCGGCTTCGACCTTCTTGCGGACCAGGGGCAACGGGCCGACCTCGGCGCCGTCGAGAAAGACCCGGCCGCCGGGCAGGCGTAGAGCCGGGTCCGGCATCACGGTCAGCAGACCGAGATCGAGGTTGAGGACCACCGTGCGGGTCGACGGACCGATGGAGCGGGTGATCGTGCGGGTCGGGAAGTCGGGCACCGACAGCGTGAAACGGTAGGTTCCCGGGAGCAGCTCGATCGGCCCGCCGCTGGTCCGGCTGCCGCCGGCGAAGGGCCGACCGTCGATCTCGACCTGAGCCGGAGGATCGACGTGCAGCCGCACCGAGACCGGCGCCGGCGTCGGAGTCGGCTCGGGCACCGGGGTCGGCGTCGGCGACGGGGTCGGGGTCTCGGTCGGCGTCGGCGTCGGCGTCGGAGTCGCGGTCGGTGTCGGGGTCGCGGTCGGCACCCACGGCGCGCCCTCGGCACCGAAGACGCGAGCTTGGAGCTCGTCGGAAAGATACAGCGCGGCGGCCGAAGCCACCAGCAGCGCGAGCAGAATGAGGAAGATCACGAGCACCGGGCTGCGCCGCCCGTCGTCGTCGTCGTCGACCTCCGGCGTGCGGCTGAGCTCAGTCACCGAGCCGTCGCCGGTGTCCACGTGCTCGGTGAGCTCGTCGTGGATCGACTCGTCCGACAGATCGCGGGTCTGCGGCTCGGCGGTGGTGACCGGCGCCATGTTCGACATCGCGACTCGGAGCACGCCGGTGGTCGCCTCGGCGACGGACTCCCCCGGCTCGGCGCCGACGGCGTCGGGGATCGCCCGCAGGCCGTCCAGGATCTCGCGCACGTTCTGGTACCGGTCGGCAGGGTCCTTGGCCATGCACTTGACGATCATGGCCTGGAACTCGGCGGGGCAGGTGTCGGTGACGTCGGCCGGCCGAGTCGGCTCGTCGTTGAGGATCTGGTACAGCACGTTCGACAGGGACGCACCCTGGAAGGGCCGTCGGCCGGTGGCCAGCTCGTAGGCCACGACGCCGAGGGCGAAGATGTCGGTGCGGGGGTCGACGGTACCGCCCTGGATCTGCTCCGGGGCGAGGTAACCGGCGGTGCCGAGCGCGATCCCGGTCTGGGTGAGCTTTGTGCCGCCCTCGAGGGACTTGGCGATGCCGAAGTCCATGATCTTGACCGTGCCGTCCTCGAGGACCCGGATGTTGGACGGTTTGATGTCACGGTGGACGATGCCGCGCTGATGGGCGAAGTCGAGACCATCGCAGACCTGGAGCAGGATCGAGACCACGGTGCGGGTGTCCTCGACCACGCCGGCACTGACCAGCTGATCGAGGTCGTACCCGGTGAGAAACTCCTGGACGATGTACGGGATCTCGTCCTGAACCCCGAAGTCGAACACCAGCGTGATGTTGCGGTGCACCAGGTTGCCGACGAACTGGGCCTCCTGCTGGAACCGCTGTCGGACCTCCTCGTCGGGCGAGGCGCACATCTTGATCGCCACCGGCCGTTTGATGTACGGATCCCACGCCTTGAAGATGACGCCGAAGCCGCCGGCCGCGATCTGCGAGGAGATCTCGTACTTGCCGATCTTCTTCGGTGTCTCCATACCGCTCACTCTAGCCGACCCTGCAGGCTTCGACAATCTCCGGAGAATGGCCGGCCAGCGGATCGAATGACGGTTCCGGCCCGCGGGTGTCGAACCGGTTCAGGCACGCGTCAGGTGGAAGCCGAGCTCCTCGAGGTGAACACCCAGGTCGACGGTCTTGACCAGAACGCCGTCGACGGCAT
This sequence comes from uncultured Thermoanaerobaculia bacterium, assembly GCA_964641415.1. Lineage (GTDB taxonomy): Bacteria > Acidobacteriota > Thermoanaerobaculia > Thermoanaerobaculales > Sulfomarinibacteraceae > JAHECW01. The sequence goes on from CAZXMW010000004.1 coordinate 15,101, forward strand.
GGACCCGGATCGGCGCGAAGTTGAGAATCGCGTTGAGCCCGGCGTCGGCCATCTGCTCGCAGACCCTCTGGGCCGCCGATGCCGGGGTCGTGATGACGCCGATCTCGACTCGGCGCTGGGCGACGATCTCGCCGAGCCGGGCGGCGTCCTCGACGAGCAGTCCAGCCGGCGTCGGGTCACCGATCCGGCTCGGGTCGGAGTCGAGAATCCCGACCACCAGGAAGTTACCGCCGGAGAAGCCGGAGTAGTGGCAGAGCGCGGTTCCGAGGTTTCCGGCGCCGACGATGATGAGCCGTCGCTCACGATCGAGACCGAGGATCTCGACGACGTACTGCCGCAGCTCGCGCACGTTGTAGCCGACACCGCGGACTCCGAACTCACCGAAGTAGGCCAGATCCTTGCGAATCTGCGCCGAGTTGAGGTTGAAACGATCCGCCAGAGCCTGACTCGAGACCGTTTCGATGCCGGCTTCGAGCAGGCTGTCCATGCACCTCAGGTACACCGAGAGCCGGGCCACCGTGAGATCCGAGATCGTGGAGTTGTCGACATGTCGCTTGTAGGCGGTCATGGGCGCCTCGAGGCCGGACCCGGAAGCGAAGCTCGTGATCCGGGCCATGTGGTGATTTTCACAAGCTTGATCTTACCGTGACTCGTGCAAATTCGCAATTCGCCCGACGAACCGCTCTGCTCTGCTATGCTCCGCCCGATTACAGGGACAGGGACGGAGCGCCCATGCAGCACGAGATCATTCTCATCCTCGATTTCGGCTCCCAGTATACCCAGCTCATCGCGCGGCGGCTGCGCGAGCTCGGGGTCAAGACCGTCATCGAGCGCGGCGACCTGCCGGGTGACGAGATCCGCGCTGCGGGGCCGATTGCCGTAGTTCTGTCGGGCGGACCCGCGAGCGTCTCCGAGCCCGGAGCGCTTCAGGTCGATCCGGCGGTGTTCGCCCTCGGCGTTCCGGTTCTCGGAATCTGCTACGGCATGCAGCTCATGGCCCGCGACCTGGGCGGCGAGGTTGCGCCGTCGAGCCGGCGGGAGTACGGGCTTTCAGAGCTCGAGGTGTTGCGCGACCGGCCGATCTTCGGCGGCACACCGGGTCGCCAAGCCGTCTGGATGAGCCATGGCGACCACGTTGTCCGGGTTCCCGGAGGATTCGAGATTGTCGGCCGCACGCCGAACTCGCCGATCGCGGCGATGGTGGACGCCGAGCGCGGGCTGGTCGGCCTCCAGTTCCACCCGGAGGTCCGGCACACTCCTCACGGCCTCGCCATGCTCACCGCCTTCATCGATCTGGCAGGAGCCCGTCGGGACTGGAACCCGGCCGCCATTCGCCGGGAGCTCGTGACGCAGCTCGAAAAACGTCTCCCCGAGGGACGGGTGATCTGCGGCGTCTCCGGCGGCGTCGACTCGTCGGTGACCACGGTGCTTCTCCGGGAGGCGATCGGCGACCGGGTGGTACCGATCTTCGTCGACACCGGGCTGCTGCGCAAGGACGAGGCCGCCACGGTGATGGCGAGCTTCACCGAGCTCGGCATCGAGCTCGACCTGGTCGACGCAGCCGACCGGTTCTTCGCCGCGCTGACCGGGGTCCGTGATCCGGAGGAGAAGCGCCGGATCATCGGTCGCGAGTTCGTTGCCGTCTTCGAATCGGAGGCCCGCCGTTTCCCCGATGCCGCGGTCCTCGCTCAGGGCACTCTCTACCCGGACGTCATCGAGTCGTCGGGGGTGCGCGGAACCGCGGCGGTGATCAAGACCCATCACAACGTCGGCGGGCTGCCCGAGCGACTCGGCCTCGAACTGGTCGAGCCGCTGCGCGAGCTGTTCAAAGACGAGGTTCGGAGAGTGGGGGAGGAGCTCGGCCTGCCCCGCGACTTTGTCTGGCGTCACCCCTTTCCGGGTCCTGGGCTCGCGGTCCGGATTCTCGGCGAGATCACTCGGGAACGGGTCCGAACGCTCCAGGAGGCCGACGCGATCACCATCGAGGAGATCCGCCGGGACGGTCTGTACGACGAGATCTCCCAGGCTCTGTGCGTCCTGCTGCCGGTGCGTTCGGTGGGCGTCATGGGGGATGCCCGAACCTATGAGCAGGTGATGGCGGTGCGAGCGGTGACCACCACCGACTTCATGACCGCCGACTGGTTCCGCTTTCCCCCCGAGACCCTGGATCGGATCGCGCGCAGGGTGGTCAACGAGGTCGCCGGAATCAACCGCGTCGTCTACGACGTGACGTCGAAGCCGCCCGGGACGATCGAGTGGGAGTAGCGCCTGAATGATGAATGATGAATGATGAATTGACATCGCAGCCGACTTCCTGACGCGCCCCTCAGCTGGTTGCGACGGGATTCATCATTCAGCATTCATCATTTTCCACCGGCGCGAAGCGCAGGTGGTAGAATGCGCTCGCCCCGCCGGTTCAGCCTTACCCGGCGGGTCGCCGACCGTGGAGGTAACGGCCGGCGTGACACTCCAGGGAGGACAATCCATGGCCAGGACCAAGGTCGTCATCATGGGCGCGGCCGGCCGCGATTTTCATAATTTCAACACCCTGTTTCGCGATGATGAGCGCTACGACGTGGTCGCGTTCACCGCGACCCAGATCCCCGACATCGAGGGACGAACCTACCCGGCGGAGCTCGCCGGTTCGCTCTATCCGGACGGTATTCCGATCGTCCCCGAGGAGGAGCTCGAGAGCGTCATCCGCGACCACCAGGTCGACGAGGTCTGGTTCTCGTACTCCGATGTCGCACACACCTATGTCATGCACAAGGCGAGCCAGGTCATCGGCTGGGGCCCGCATTTCGGCGTCTGCTCGGCGACCCGGACCATGGTTCCGTCGAAAAAACCGATCGTCGCGATCACGGCAGTCCGGACCGGGGTCGGCAAGTCTCAGACGACGCGTTACGTGTCGCGGATCCTCAAGCGGCTCGGCAGGAAGGTCGTCGCCATCCGGCACCCCATGCCTTACGGCGATCTCGCCAAACAGGCATGTCAGCGATTCGAGACCTACGAGGATCTCGACCGGCACCAGTGCACCATCGAGGAGCGAGAGGAGTACGAGCCACACATCGACAACGGCTTTGTCGTCTACGCGGGCGTCGACTACGAGCGGATCCTGCGCGAAGCCGAAAAGGAGGCCGACGTCATCCTATGGGACGGCGGCAACAACGACACGCCGTTTTACAAGCCGGACCTGCACATCACGCTGGTCGATCCGCACCGCGCCGGCCATGAGCTGAGCTTCTACCCCGGCGAGACCAACCTCCGGATCTCGGATCTGCTGATCGTCAACAAAGTCGACACGGCGGACCCGATCAAGGTCGAGGAGGTGCTCGACAACTGTCGCGCCGCCAATCCGTCGGCGCGCGTCATCAAGTGCCGCTCCAAGATCACGGCGGACCAACCGGAGCTGATCAAGGACAAGCGAGCGTTGGTGGTCGAGGACGGCCCGACCCTGACCCACGGCGGCATGACCTACGGCGCCGGCTGGTTTGCGGCGAAGCAGGCCGGAGCCGCCGAGATCGTCGACGCCCGTCCGTTTGCGGTCGGGACGCTCAAGGCGACCTTCGAGAAGTACCCGAACGCGGCCCAGATTCTGCCGGCGATGGGCTACGGCGACCAGCAGATCGCCGATCTGCAGGCGACCATCGACGCAACGCCGGCCGATGTCGTCGTCGAGGGCACGCCGATCGATCTGAATCGGATCATCTCCGTCAACAAGCCGATTGCCAACGTCTCCTACGAGCTCGAGGAGGTCGAGCCCGGAACCATCGAGGAGATGGTCAAGGCGATCCTCGACTGAAACTCCGTCGAATCGCGCACAATCCGCGTCCTCTGCGTCGGTGCGGTGTCATCGTGTCTCGCCGCGGCTTCGAGCATCCGGGGCGGGGGACACGACCGACTCGGGTTACACTCCGGCGATGAGCTCGAGAGGTGTTTCCGTCGCTCTCTGGGTCGCGGCGTTCGCCGTGACCGTGACGCTCGCCGCGTTCCAACGGGCGACCGGGCCGAGCTATCCACTGCGCGGCAAGGTCGCGGCGCCGGACGGTTCGGAAATCAGGCACCGGCTGCCCCGGTCGCACGGCGGCGCCGGTGGCCTCGAGGTTGCACTCGAGGCGCCGACGGAAATCAGCGCCGGTCGTCTCGAATGGCGGCGGTTTCCGACCGGCGAGCCGTGGCGGGCCGTTCCGCTGGCAGTGGACGACGACGGCCGTCTCATCGCCGAGATTCCGCACCAGCCTCCCGCGGGCAAGGTCGAGTACCGGTTGGCACTGTCCGCCGGAGGCGGCGAGATCGTGGTTCCGGCCGGCGACCCGGTCGTCGCCAGGTTCCGCGGCGCCGTGCCGGCCTGGGTTCTGATTCCGCACATCCTCGCCATGTTCTCGAGCATGCTGGTGGCGACCCGGGCGTTGTTCGAGGCCCTTCGACCGTCGACCCCGGATCCGCGGCCGGCGGTCGTTGTCGCGATGGCTCTGCTTGCAATCGGCGGGTTGTTCCTCGGTCCGGTGGTGCAGAAGTTCGCGTTCGGCGAGTTCTGGACCGGCTGGCCGCTGGGACACGACCTGACCGACAACAAAACCCTGCTGGCGGCCCTCGCCTGGTTGCCGGCGACGGTGCTCGCCGTCCGCCGCAGCCGCACCCGGACCGCGGTCGTCGTCGGGTGGCTGGTGATGATGGGTATCTTCATGATTCCCCACAGCCTGCGCGGTTCCGAGCGCGACTGGTCGGAAGGGACCATCAAGACCGGGCGCGCGATCCCAGCCGGCACTCATCATGACCTCAGGTCTGATTCTCTCCGGGTGCTATCCTGATCGGCATGAAAGGCGGAACCGGATCACGGCGCCCTTCAGACCATGTGCTCATGGTTCGCAGCGGCGGCCACCGATGCGCGATTTCGGTCAGCGCCGCCAAACTGGTCACCGAAGCCGTGAGAATCGAACCGTTGCCCGGGTCGGCGCCGCGCCTGATCGGTCTGGCACAGATAGCCGGCGAGCCGGTACCGGTGGTCGATCTTCACGCACTGCTCGATCCCGAAGGCCGTCCGGGCGGCGGTCGTGCGCTGACCGTTGTCGTCAGCCGACGCGGCGGCCGGACGGCGCTCGGTCTGGCGGTCGACGAGGCGTTCGGGATCGCCAGTCTCGAAGCCGGTGAGGGTCGCCGGGACGATGACCCCGACTGGATCGCCGGCTGGTATCGGGTTGACGGTCGGCCGGTCGTCCGCCTCGAACCGGAGCGGCTGCTGGCGACCGCGAAAGAGGGTCAGGAGGGCTGATCATGGTGCAGGGCCTGCGACTGTCGATCATCGGGCAGTGGCTCGGAATGGCGATTCTCGTGCTCGTGCTGTTGGTCGGCGGCATCATGCTCGAGATCACCTCGGACAGCCCGCGGGAGGAGTGGTTCATCCGCGCCTGGCTGGTGCTGTCGGTGGCGGCGGTGGTCGTCCACCTGGTTTTCGTGTCGCTGCCCCGGCGCCGTCTCGATCTCTCCTACCGGGATCTGCAGATCCATCACGCGACCCAGAGCGAGGCCATGGAAACGTCGCTGCAGGAGATGCGCTACGGAGACCTCGTCCAGTGTCTCGAGCCGCTGCGGGAGCTGCCCGAGGCCATGGCCGAGGCGGTCGAAGCGGCCGCGAGGTCGATCGCGGCGCTGATCCAGCAGATCCAGGGCTCGTCGGTGGAGGTCGCGACATCGGCGACCTCGGTCCATGGCGTCTCCATCGAGCTCGTCGACAGTGCGTCCCAGCAGGCCGCCGCCGTTGTCGAGATCACCGCCACCACCGAGGAGCTGGCGCGCATGGCCGGCCAGATCGCGATCAGCGCCGCCGCCCAGGCCGAGTTCGCGGCGCGCGCCCAGGAGGCCGGCAACGCCGGCGCTCAGGCTCTCGACGGCGCGGTCGCCGGTGTCGGCGAGCTGCGGCGAGGAATCGACGCCATCGCCGGGCGCGCCGACACCCTTGGCCGGCGGTCGCAGGAGATCTACCGGGTTCTGGACCTGATCACCGAGATCGCACGCGAGACCCATATTCTCGCTCTCAACGCGGCCATCGAGGCCTCGGCGGCCGGCGAGCACGGCGACCGCTTTGCGGTGGTGGCGGAGGAGGTCCGGCGGCTCGCCGAGCGCTCGCGAGAGTCGGTCGACTCGGTGCGGTCGCTGCTCGACGGGTTCTCCGGCGCCATCCGATCGGTGGTGGTGGCCACCGAGGAGGGCTCCAAGACGGCCGACCGGGTGCTCGACGAGAGCCGTTCGACCCAGCAGGGCATCGAGCAGCTGCGGGCGGCCCTGGCCGACACCGCGCGGGCCGCACGCGAGATCTCCCTCGCCACCGAGGAACAGCGCACCGCATCAGACCAGGTCGTGCTCACCCTGCGCGAAATCAGCAAGCTGATCCAGCACACCGCGGACGGGGTCCGCCAGTTCACCTCGGCGGCCGAACGACTCGGTGATCTGGCTCTGTCGATCCAGCTGCTGACGCAGAGCTTCCGGATCGAGTCGGTTCACTCTCTCAGACATCAGATCACCTCTTGGAGCGAGCGTCTCAAGGACTCCACCGTGAACCTCGAGGTGGTCGAGGGCGTGCTCGCCGACGTCGTGCGCGGCTACCCGTACATCGAGCTCGCCTATCTTGTCGACACCGAGGGCAGCATGGTCGCCTTCGAGATCAACCGCTCCCTGGTTGGCGACGAGCGGCGGACCGGAACCGTTGCCGTCGGCCAGATGTTCGCGGATCGTCCGTGGTTCCAGGCGGTCAACCGGGAACAGAGGTCGACGGTGACGCCGACCTATGTATCGCTGCTCACCGACGAGCGCTGCTTTTCGATCGCGGCAGCGGTCCGGAACCGCAGGGGCGGCGTCATCGGAACCCTGGGCGTCGATGTCAACGTTCGCAGCTGGACCCGCATCTGAGCGGATGAGCGGCGAGTTCGACGAGCTGCTACCGCTCTTCCTCGACGAGGCAGGAACGCGACTCGATCGGCTCGAGGCTCTGCTTGACGAGGTCCGCGGGGACCCGGGCGCAGAGGTCCAGGTGCGCCGTGAGCTCCACGCCCTGAAGGGCGCGGCGCGTCTGCTCGGCCTGTCGACCGTGGCCGATCTGTGTCACCGCGCCGAGGATGACATGGCGGCTGACGACGCCACCGGCATCGAGGATGCCCGTCGACTCATCGGTCGGATCCGGGAGTTCACCGACGAGCTGCGCTTTGAGACGACCGAGGTCGAGGCGCCGCAGGACACGGCGCCCGGCGGCGAAGGAGTGGCGCCGAGCCCTTCGATCCGAGGCGGTTCCGGCGAGCTTCGAGTGGCGACCCGGATCATCGATGCACTGGCCGAGCGCAGCGCCCGGATGCGTGTTTCGGCGCGGTCGGCGGCCTCGACCGTCGAGCGCCTGCTCGACCTCGCAGCCGACGCTGAGCGGGCGCGGGGGGAGCGGTCGACGGACGAGCTGCTGTTCGAGATCGGCGCGTCTTTGCGCCGTGCCGCTCTCGAGCTCGAGGCGACGATCAAGAACCTGGACCGGCTCGGCGAGGAGCAGCTCGACGCCACGCTGCGTCTCCAGGTCCAACCGTTACGGCCGTTTCTGACGACCCTGGCCCGGCACACCCGCAGGCTCGCCGGCTCTCTCGGCAAGGAGGTCGAGGTCACCACGTCGGGCGGGAATGTCCAGCTCGACCGGCGGATCCTCGAGGCGATTCGGGAGGCCGCGCTGCACCTGGCGCACAACGCGGTCGATCACGGAATCGAGGACGCCGAGACCCGTCGGGCTGCCGGCAAGCCCGCGGTCGGGACGATCCACCTCGGCGCCGAGGCCGACGGTGACCGGGTGCGGCTGATCGTCCGGGACGATGGCCGGGGCATCGACCCCGAGGAGGTGATTCGGCTCGCCGTGGAGCGCGGCCTGATCAACCCGGGAGCGGCGGGTCGACTGACGCCGGATGAAGCCTACCAGCTGCTCGAGCTGCCCGGGTTCACAACCCGCGATCTGGCCACCGGGGTCTCCGGGCGCGGCATCGGGCTCGATGCGGTGGCGGCCTCGTTTCGTGCCATCGGCGGCGACGTCTGGATCCGCTCGAAGCCCGGTGCCGGGTCGCAGGTGATCGGCGAGCTTCCGGTCGCCCGTCGAGGTGAGCGGGTGCTCGTCGTGGGTGTCGCCGAGACTCGGCTCGCGATCCCGTCGGCGTTGGTGCGTTCGTTCAGTCGCCTGCATCCCGACATCGTCAGCACCGGTGAGGGTCGCGAGATGATCGATCTCGGGAGTGTCCGGGTCGCCATGGTCGCTCTCGCCGAGCTGTTCGGATGCCGGCGCTCGGAGCAGACGACGGTGGTCGAGACCCTGGTCGGCGGCACGCCGACCGCGATCGCTGTCGACGAGATCTTCGGTGAAGAGGAGGTCTTCGTCCGGCCGATCCCGTCGCTTGCCGGAGCGCCCTCCTTCGTCGAGGGGATCGCGCTGCTGGCGAGCGGGCGCCCGGTCGCCGTGGTGTCCCCGGCACGTCTCGGACCGCTCGACGTCGGTGTCGCGGTCGGCGAGCGCCGACGCGGGTCCGAGGGCGAGCCCGGGGCGCTCCGGGTTCTGCTGTGCGACGACACCGCTGCAACCCGCGAGATGATGCGGCGCCTCCTCGAGGACGCCGGGTTCGTCGTCGTCGCGGTGGCGACCGCCGAGCAGGCCCTGGCCCGGATCGAAGCCGAACCGTTCGACGCGGTGATCACGGGCGTCGAGCTGCCGAAGTTGAGCGGGATCGAGCTGACACGGCGGGTCCGATCGAGCGACCTGTATGCCGATCTGCCGGTGGTCGTGGTCTCGACCCGAGATCGACCGGCCGACCGTCTGGCCGGGCTCGAGGCCGGCGCGGACGCCTACCTGACCAAGCAGAGCATCGAACCGGAACGCCTGGTCGAGCTGATCCGTCGAATCACCAGCAACTGAGCGGCGGTCGTCCCGTGGGCGCTACCAGTCGACGGCGACCTGGCGTGGCTTGCCGCCGAACCGTGACACCAGAACGCAGCGGTTCCTCTTGCCGAAGTCGTACAGATCGCGGGTCACCCGGACATCCTCGCGGCAGTACTCGACGATCTTGTCGATCTCTCCGTTGCGCCACCAGGCGAGAGCCTGGAGGCCATCGGCCGACTTGCCCGCGCCGAGGCTGGGGACCGCGACACTCTCGAGCTTGGGCCGGAAACCGAGCCGGTCCTCGAGGTCGAACATCATGTCGAGGGTCGGCAGCCCCTGGAGATCACGATCGGTGTAGCCGCGCAGCACCTCGTAGTCGAATCCCTTGATGTTGTAGCCGACCACGAGATCGGCGGCGAGCAGCAGATCGACGAGCTCGTCGATCGTGTCCTCGGTAAAGACCAGAAACCGGTCGGTATCGTACCGGTAGGCGACTCCGACCGAAACCCCGAGGCGGTGCAGTTGACTGCGGCCGCCGACGTCGTCGAAGGAGCGCTGGGTTTCGAGGTCGAAGACCACCACGTTGGCCTCGGACCCGACCTCGCGCTGCGGGTTGTCGTCGAACAGGTTCATCTGACCGTCCCAGAGATCCACGTCGAGGTGCCTCCCGTGCCGTTTCTTTGGGTTGGGGGAGCTTAGCACGTGCGCGGACCCGGACCGGCGTTCGGCGACCCGGCTTCGCTTTCGCCTTTGCTGCGGCGAGCTGGCGACGAGGAGGGGTGCGGGTCACCGACACGGTCCCGGACACGGAAACGGATCCGGACACGGGTGCCGGCGAGCAGCTATACTCTCGCTGTGGAAGTGAATCCCGATCTCGATGATTTCGTATCGGTGGGACCGTCGGTGGTGCTGCCGAACTTCAGCGGACCGCTTGATCTGCTTCTGCATCTCATTCGCAACAACGAGAGGTCGATCTACGACATCCCGATCGTCACCATCTGCGACCAGTACAACGACCACCTTCGGACCATGCAGGAGCTCGACCTCGAGGTTGCGGGGGAGTTTCTCTGGATGGCGGCTTGGCTGCTTCAGCTGAAGTCGAAGATGCTGCTGCCCCGCGCCGCCGCCGAGCAGCCGGACCCGCGTGACGAGCTGGTCGAGCGTCTTCTGGCCTACCGGCGGGTCAAGGAGCTGGCGGCGCTGCTCCACGACTGCGATCTGGTCCGCAGCTGCATCTGGCGCGCCGCGGTGACTGCCGAGCCCGGGGCCGAGAGCCCCGAGCTCGACTGGCAGGATGTCGACCTCCGCGTGCTCGCCGACGCCTACCTGCAGGTCATGCAGCGCTTCGCCGCGGCCCACCCGCCGCCGATGGAGGTGTTGCCGCTGCGCTTCAATGTGCCCGACACCATGCGCGATCTCTATCGTCGGGTGGCGGACGAGGACCTGGTGCCGCTGCTGCGTACCCTGCACCGTCGTCCGGATCCCGAGGAGGTGGTGGTGCTCTTTGTCGCCGTCCTCGAGCTGGTGCGGCTGCGGGCGGTGCGCGCCGAGCAGAGGCGCCCCTTCGCCGAGATCTACCTTCGGCTCGGTGAGCGCACGTTCGACGCGACGGCTTGGCGCCTCGCCGCGCAGGACGGAGCCGCCGATGGAGACTGACGCGCTGTACGCGCTGGTCGAGGCGGTCCTGCTCACCGCCCGTGTTCCGATCACGGCCGACGCGGTCTCGCTGGCCACCGATCGCGAGGTCACGGACACCGAGGTCGAGGCGGTGTTCGAGGATCTCGAGGTTCGGTGGCGGGCGGACGACCGCGGCGTGCGCCTCGAGCGGGCCGGCGGCGGCTGGCGCTGCGTCACTCCGCCCGAACTCGACCACCACCTGCGTTCCTTTCACGGCGTGACCAGCCGGCAGCGCCTGTCCCAGGCCGCCCTCGAGGTGCTCGCCATCGTCGCCCACCGGCAGCCGGTCACCCTGCCCGAGATCAACTTCATCCGAGGCGCCAACTCGTCGGCGGTGACGCGGACCCTTCTCGACCGTCGGCTGGTTCGGCTCGCAGGTCGCAAGAAGGTGGTCGGACAACCGTTCCTCTACCGGACGACCCAGGAGTTTCTCCTCCACTTCGGCCTCGACCGTCCGGAGGATCTGCCCGATCCCGAGGACCTGGTCGAAGCCGACGCCGCGGTCGAGTCGTGATGCCCTGGGCGGCGCCATGCCCTCGTTGGGCTGCAGCGGCGTGGCCCGTGGCCGTCGCGCTCCTTGCGGCCGTCGGGTGCGCGCCGCCCGAGCCTCATGTGGTGGTCGACCTCGTGGTCGAAGGACCGGATCTGCGGCTCGTCACCGAGCCGGTGGTCATCGACATCGGAACCGAAGGCGCCCGGCGGCATCTCGGCCGCGGCTGGTACTACGACGAGCGCCGACAGCACGACGGTGAGACCTTCGCGTGGAGTCGCGGCCAGATGTCGGAGCTGCGTTTTCATCTCGGCTGGAGACGCGACCTGACCATCGAGCTGGTCGGCCGGCCGTTCGACTACGAAAATGCGACGCCTCAGGAGGTCTCGTTCGAGCTCAACGGTACCGTCGTCGGTCCTCCGGTAGCCCTCGCCGGAGGCGGCGAGCGCCGCCTCGCGGTCGAGCTCGCGGCTGGTCATCAGGTCGAGGGGGAGAACCGGCTCATCCTGCGCTACGGGCGGGTCGACGCCCCCGCTGACGTGACTCCTGGCGCCACCGACCGGCGACAGCTCGCGGTCGCCTGGTCCAGGGCCGCCTTCGACACCGTCGATCCCGTCGAACCCGCACTCGGAACCGGATCCGTGCGGCTGCCGGCCGGCGCTCGACTCGAGCGCTTCGTCGAACTCTCCGGCGTCACCCGGTTCGCTGCACACGCCTGCCGATCGACCGGCGCACCGCCGGCGGTGCTGTCGATTGAGCTGCTCGGCGAGGACGCCGCTGCCGCCGGCACCCTGTCGTGGACCTGCGAAGGGAAGGGCGTCGAACACGCCCTCGGCGATTGGACCGGTTTGACTCGAGTCCGCCTGACGGTCCGGCCGCAGAATTCCGATGCGGTGCCCCACGGCGTCGAGCTCGAGCTGCCGAGACTGCTCACCGGCGCGCGGGGCGCGTCTCCGGCGGACCACGAGCCGGCGCCGACCGGCGCCATTCACCCCAGACCCAACGTCGTGATCTACCTGGTCGACGCGCTGCGTTCCGACCGGCTCGGGGTCTACGGCTGCGATCGTCCCCTGTCGCCGAGGCTCGACGGATTCGCGGCGGAGGGTGTCGTGTTCACCGATGGTGTCGCCCAGTCGTCGTGGACCAAGGCGGCGGTCGCCTCCATCTTCACCGGTCTGTGGCCACGGGCACACGGCGTCAACGGCCCCGATGACCGCCTCGCCGACGAACTCCCGACGCTGCCGGAGATGCTCGATGCGGCAGGCTACGAAACCTCAGCGGTGGTCGCCAACGCCTATGTCGGTCGGCCCTTCGGGTTCGCCCGCGGCTTCGATCACTTCGAGTTCATCGATCATCGCCGGGGCCGGTCCGAAATCGTGCACGAGCACGTGACGGCATGGCTCGAGGACCGCCGGGACAGTGAGACGCCCTTCTTCCTCTACATCCATACCATCGACCCGCACGCGCCGTACGCGCCGCCTCCCGACATGCTCGAGGCCTTCGCCCCGTCGGTGTCCGATCCGAGCGTCGGCCGGGTCGAGACGGTGCGTGGACTGGTGCTCGGTACGGTGGCGCCGACGGCCGAGCTCGGGCGCGACCTCCGTGCGCTGTACGACGGCGAGGTTGCCGCCAACGACCGGAGCTTCGGCCTCCTGCTCGACGAGCTCGAGCGTCTCGGAGAGCTCGACGACACGGTGGTCATCTTCACCTCCGATCACGGTGAGGCATTCGGCGAGCACGGAACGTGGACCCATGGCCTCGATCTGTTCAACGAGGTCCTGTCGATTCCGTTGGTCGTCCGATTGCCTGGAGCCGCGGGCGCCGGTCAGCGGATCGATGACACGGTGCAGCACATCGACCTGCTGCCGACCCTGCTCGCATTGACCGGCACGCCGGCGCCGGCGGGGGCGCTTCCGGGCCACGTTCTGGTCGATGCGTCGGGCGCCGCCCGTCCGCCCGGTGACCGTGCGGTGCTCAGCTATCTCGATTACTGGGACCGGACCGGAGCGGCGATTCTGCATCGCGGATGGAAGCTGATCCGACCGCTGTCGGCGGATTTCGGCGCCGACGTCGAGCTCTATCACCATATCGCCGACCGCTTCGAGCACGACGATCTGTACCGGGCGAAGCCGGTGCGCGCCGGCTGGCTCGAGAGCCGACTCGCCGACGCCTTGACGGTCCGCACCGGCGGTGAGATCACCGAGGTCGACGCCGAGACCCGGCGGCAGCTCGAGGCCCTCGGCTACATGCAGTAGGGGAGGGCGACGGTGGTCGAACACGATCTGCAGCCCAAAAGCCGCGTCCTGATGATGCCGCGCGACACCAACGCTTCGGGCACCATCTTCGGCGGCGTGATCCTGTCCTACATCGACCAGGCCGGCGCCGAGGAGGCGATCTGCCAGGGCGCGCGCCGCGTGGTGACGGTGGCCATGAACGGGGTGGTCTTCCACGAGCCGGTCTTCGTCGGCGACCTGGTGTCGTTTTACACCGAGCTGGTCCGGGTGGGTCGAACCTCGGTCACCGTGAAGGTCCGGGTGCGGGCTGCCCGGCGTTTCGACCGGCAGCTCGTGGTCGACGTCACGGAGGCCGAGATCTCGTACGTCAACGTCGACGGCAACGGCCGGCCGGTTGCCATCGCAACGGGACCGGGGGTCGAGGTGTGACGCCGGCCGTCGCCGAGTCGGTTCGCGACCTGGTGGAGCGAGCGGTTCGCGCAGGATCGGCGCCGGGCGGTGTCGCTGGATGGAGGACGCAGGAGTCGAACGAGCTGACGGTGATCGCGGGCGGTCGCGCGATGGTGTCGCCGCACTCGTCGGACATGACGTCCTCGACCTGGTTCGACCTGGCTTCGCTGACCAAACCCCTCGTTGTCGGCACCCTGGTGCTGCTCGCCATGCGTCGCGGCTGGCTCGATCTGAACACCGCTGTCGCCGACGTGTGGCCGGACGCCGCGACGCGGAGCATCGGGCCGGCCACTGTCGTGGATCTGCTGACCCATCGCGCCGGGTTGCCGTCGTGGGCGCCGGTCTATGCGCTGGCCGAGGGCCGACCCGATCGGGCGCTGGACGCGGTGCTGGGTCTTCCGATCAGCGGCGCACGCGGTCGCGTGGTTTACTCGTGCGCCGGATTTCTGCTCCTCGGCTGGATGCTCGAGCACCGAGCCCGCGCGACGCTCGACCGACTCTTCGACGAGCTCGTGGTCGAGCCGCTCGGCCTCGGGGACGAGCTCGGGTATCGACCGTCGCCCGACCGGCCGCTGGCTGCCGGAGCGCCGGAGGCGAGAGCGGAACAACGGCTCATTCTCGAGCGGCGCCTGGATGCGTCGTGGATTCCGCCTCCAGTGCGAGGGCTGCCCGATGATGGCAACGCCCGTTTCTTGAACGGCGTTGCCGGCAACGCGGGGCTGTTCGGAACCGTTCGAGGCGTGCTCGAGCTGGCTCGAGTCTACCTCGAGCGCGACGGTTTTCTGACCGGCGCCGAGATCGACCTCGCGACCGAGGAACGGACATCGGGGCTCGGCCAGTCACGGGGTCTGGGCTGGCAGCTCGCCGCGTCGCCGGGCTGCTCGGCAGGTCGGAGTCTGGCCGCCGTCGCCTTCGGTCACACCGGCTTCACCGGCACGTCGCTCTGGATCGACCCGACCCGGGGTCTTGCCATGACCCTGCTGACCAACCGGACCCACCCGGGTCACCGCGACATCGATCTCCACCCGCTGCGCCGTCGCTTTCACCGGCTCCTCGTCGACAGCATGGCCTGATGTCGGCATGCCGACATCGGAGCTGCCGGGCATCAGCAGCCGGCTGTCAGCTCATCGCACTCGAGCTGGTTGGTTCCGCAGGGGGCCGAGTCGATGGACCGGGGGATGGTCGAGAATCGACATTTCTGTACGCCGCACAAGGAAATTCGTCATCTGACGCGGAGATTGCCAAAAAGCGCCGTTTCCGGACGGGAACCAGCTAGGTCCGGAGCGTTGTCAATCGATTGACGGCGAAGAGTATCGCCAGGACGGCCGGCGCCCAGGCGCCGACCTCGGCCGGCAGGACCTCGGCCTCGCCGAGCTTACCGAAGAACGCCACCGAGACCGAGTAGACGATGCCCAGGATCAGAGCCAGAGCGATACCCTGCATGGTTGTCACCCGCCGGCCGCCGCGGTTGAGCCCGAACGGCAGCGCGAGAAACACCATGAGGAGAGCCGACACCGGATAGGCGAACTTCTGGTGCCAGCGGACGATCAGCCGGTGGGGCTGGTGGCCGGACGCAACCAGCTCCTCGATGTGCTCGCCGAGCTCGGTGACGGACATCTCGGACGGACGCCGGCGCTCGTGGGCGAAGTACTCCGGCGTCTCGGGGATGCCGACCTCCAGCGGGCCGGAGATCATCTCGAATTCGACGGTGCCGTCGGGCGCCATCCGGCGGTACCACCCTGATTGGGCAAACCATGACCCGTTGTCGTAGCGTACCCGCTCGGCGAAAAGGTGGAATCGCAGCTCCATGGCCTCGTCAACAGTGAGCTTGGTGAATCGGACCATGGACTGGTCCCGCTCATCGAACTGAAGAAAGCTGTAGAAGCTCTGGTCGTCCCGCGACAACAGCCACTGGCGGCCGCCGGCGGAGTAGGCGCGGGCGGTCTCCCGGCCCTTGATCCGGTCGAGCAGTTGTGTTGCCTCTCGATTGGCGTCGGGAACCACCGACTCGCTGAGCAACCAGATCAACGCCGCCACCACTGCCGCGATGAGCAGAATCGGACCCACCACGCGGAACAAGGAGATCCCTCCGGCCTTGAACGCCGTGAGCTCCTGCTGGCGCTCCAGAACGGTGAGCAGGATCAGAACCGAGATCATCAGGGCGATCGGCATGACGTCCATGATGAGCTGGGGAAACAGATTGAGATAGTAGGCCACGATGACCTCGATCGGGACCCGGTTCTTGGCCATTTCGTCGATATTGTCGGTGAGGTCGATGACCACGTAGAGCATCGAGGTGCTGACCAGCACGAGCGCCAGGGGCGCCACCATCCGACGCATGATGTAACGGTCGAGCAAGGTTGGGAATCCGCCCGGCGTCGGCTGACGCCGGAACGCGGTGCGGCGCTCGCCGGACAGCGCCTCGCGCTCGGATATCATGACCGGCAGGTCCGGTTCGCCGCTCCTGCCGAACCAACGCAGGCGGCCGACGAGGCGCGCCACGACGCCCTGGGAACGTTGTCGCTCTCCCATCCAGCGGCCCATGCGGGTGATGAGAAACAGGGCCATCGCCGCGAGCACGAGATTGGCGATCCAGACACCGAGCCAGGCCGGAATCCGCCCCTCCACGGCAAGAAGCTCACCGTTGTTGCTGAGCACGTAGTACCCGAGGATGACCGCGATCGAGATGATGAAACCGCGACCTCGTCCGCTCGACCTCGATCCGACGCCAAGCGGCACCGCAAGCAGGGCGAACACCACCGACGCGAAGGGAATGGCGACTCGACGATTGATCTCGATGACGGCGAGCCGGCACTGGAGGCCGACTTTTTCGTTTTCGCTGTCGTTCTCGTCCTCGTCGATATCCTGCTCGGGGAAGGACCCCTCGCGGAGGTAGTGGACGAGGGACGAGGTGCCACGTTCGCGCATGTCGAGCCGATACTTGGTGAGCCCCCGCTTCCGGTCCCGGGCGCCCGGACGCACGACCTGCTGGTAGCTGTCGCTGAACCGGTAGGACTCGGGATCGCCCCGGCTGAACTGATGGTTGACCACGTCCTCGAGGAGAATCCACCGCTCGACACCGCCGCCGGTGCTCGGCAGATCGGTGGGGGAGCCGGTCTGTCCGGTTGTGATGATCCGGCCGTGGCGCGCCAGGGTCAGGCGCTGCTCGATCGGGTCGGTGGAGTCGAAGATCAGGACCCCGCGCCACCTCCCACCTCGTTCGGCAACCTCGCGGACGTACAGCAGGAGGTTCGGAAACTGCTCGTGAAACACCCCCGCCTCGATGCGACCGATGTTTTTGGCTGACGAGAAGATCGAAACCCGCATCTCGCGGAGAGCCCGGTTGGAGTCGGGGATCACGACCAGGTACAGCCATCCGTTGAGGATTGCCAGCCCGACGCCGATCAGCAGGATGGGGCGCAGCAACCGTCGGCTCGGGATGCCGCCTGCCTGCATGGCGATGATCTCGTTGTCCGCATTCATCCGACCGACCGCGATCAGCACGCCGAACAGAAAGCTCATGGGCACGGTGAGGACCAGCACGTGGGGTGCGGTGTTTGCGAGCACTCGCAACGCGTCGGTCCACGGCACACCGCGGACGAGGACCTGCTCGACGACGCCGAACATGGGCCGCATCATCAACAGGAAAGTGTAGACCACCAGGCCGAGCAGCGAAGGCAGCGCCACCTCGCGCATGGTGAAGCGGTCGAGACGACTGAAAAGAGACATCACAGATTCACCGGTCGAGAGTGTACCGAATGCTGCGGGGCGACACCACCGGCGCAGCGGACCAGGTTTCCACAGGTTCATCCACAGGGACCGGAATTCCACAGCTCGTGATGGTCAACGCAATGTCCGATAAGATATATTATGTAAACTTCACGATCAAATAGCCACGAAATCGGGTTTTCGCTCACTCCTCCAGGTTGGCCTCGATCTCTTCGATCAGCCTTCTCAGAGCGGCGATGACGTCCTTCGGCTCCGGTTCGGTTTCGGTCCGGAACGAAAGCGACACTCCGAACGGCCTCTCCTCAGACGCGCGGAATCGGATCACGAAGGGCCGATTGACCGACGTTTGTTCGATCGGTCCCTCGTCATCACCTTCCCGGCGACGACGCCGCAGCTCCGCGCGGTCGATCCGCTCCTCGACGATCTGCCGCACCAAATCGAGCATGGCCGCAACGTCAGGCGCCCGCGCGATTTCGAGCAGCGTGCTCTTGGCCCGGATGTCGGCATGCCGACATGCGCTGCGGACCTCGGCTGGAATGCCGAGCAGCTTGAGCGCTTCGGTCACCGTGACCCGTGACCGTCCGACCGCCGCCGCGACCTCTTCGTGGGTGTAGTCGTAGGTGGTGATCAGGGTCGCGAATCCCTCGGCCTCCTCGAACGCGCTCAGGTCCTTCCGCTGGAGGTTCTCGATGAGGGCGATCTCGAGAGCCTGCCGGTCGTCGATCTCGAACTCGATACACGGGACCTCTTGGAGCCCGGCCATCATCGCGGCGTGAAACCGGCGCTCGCCGGAGATGAGCTCGTAACCGGGGCGGTCCGGACGCTGGCGCACCAGCAGGGGCTCCAGGACTCCGTGCCGCCGGATGCTGGCGACCAAGTCCTCGAGATTGCCGAGATTGTTCCGGGGTTGATCGCGGTTGGAGGAGATTCGCCTGACCTGGATCATGACACCGAAGCCCTCGCCGGAGCGTGGTGTCACCAGCTCGTCCACGTAGTGGCGATCGTGGCGCATCCGGCGCCGTGCCGGCAGACCGATGTTCTTACGACTCGCGTCCGACACGCTCGAGAACCTCCTCGCACAGTCGATAGTACTCGTAGGCGCCGCTGGAGTCCGGTGCGTGGTCGAAGATGCTGCACTGGTGTGCCGGTGACTCTTCGAGGCGCACGGACTTGTTGATCACGGTGTCGAAGACCAGGTCGCCGAAGACGCCGCGAATCTCCTCGCTGACCTGGCGCGCGAGTATGGTCCGCCGGTCGAACATGGTGACGAGCACCCCGAGGATCCGCAGGGCGGCGTTGGGTCGGGCCTTGATCTTGTCGATTGTGTCGAGAAGGTCGTCGGTTCCTTCGAGCGCGAAGTAGGACGATTGGATCGGGATGATGACGTGGGTCGCCGCCACCAGGGCGTTGACGGTGGTCAGCCCGAGGGTCGGCGGCGTGTCGATGATGATGGCCTCCCAGCGGCTGCCGAAATCGTCGACGTGGTCCTTGAGCCGGTACGGGGCGTCGAGCTCCCCCACCATCGACACCTCGAGCTTGGCCATGGCGATCCTCGAGGGGGCGATCCACAGGTTGTCCTGGGAGCTCGGGACGACGATGCTGTCGAGGTCGGTACGACCCGTCAGCACGTCGAACATGTTGCCGTCGATCTGCCGGAGATCGGTGTGGGACATGGTCGAGTTCGCCTGAGGGTCGACATCGATCAGCAGTGTGGCGAGCCCCTTCTGGGCGAGACCGGCAGCCAGGTTGACAGCTGTGGTGGTCTTGCCCACTCCGCCCTTCTGGTTGGTGATGGCGACGATCATCGGCACAATCTGCCTCCACGCTGCTGGTTCGGTCATCATAGGGTCGCCGGACAGACAGTGTCAATCAACGGCCACGACACGCCGGTGCCGCGGGAGACGTGACCCGGGATCACATCTCGTAATCGCCCATGTCCTCTGGCCGCAGTTGCTCGAGCATGGCCTTGAGCGCCTCCTCCTGGCTGACCTCCGCGACCACGGCACGGGCAAGAACTGAAGGCTCGACAAAGACCCCGGCGCCGAGGCGAAGCGCGAGCGCAATCGCGTCCGACGGGCGGGCGTCGACCTTGCGTCGTGCTCCGTCCGGTCCGTTGAGATGCAACGAGGCGTGGAACACCGACTCGTCGAGGCTGTGAATGACGATGCGGTCGAGAGCGAATCCGAACTCCCCGATGATCGAGGCCATCAGGTCATGGGTCATGGGTCGAGGCACCGAGACGTCTTCGAGACTGATGGCGATGGCGTTGGCTTCGCAGACCCCGATCCAGATCGGCAAATACGCGTTGTCGTCGGGTTTGCCGAGGATCACGACCGGGCTGTTGGTCGCCGGATCGACGACCAGCGCCCGGATCGAAACTTCGATCGGTTCGGAGGACTCATGACCGGCCACGCCACCAATGTGTCGGGATCCGGCAAGGATGTCAAGGCGCTCATCGGCTGTCGGCCGGCCCGGCCACCGGGAGGCGGACGGCGCCGCCGACGATGGCGCCGACCAGCGAGTGGGGGCCGGCGCGGCTGATTTCGACATCGACCACATCGCCGACCGCCTCCCGGCCGAGCTTGGGGAAGTTGACGACACGGTTGTCCTCTCCCCTCCCCTGCCAGTGTTCGGGGTCACGTCGGCTGTCGCCGTCGATGAGGACGGACACGGTGTCGCCGACGAGCGTCTGGTTGAGCTCGAGAGAGATCCGGTCGGCTGTGGTGAGCAGACGCTGAAGGCGGGCACTGATGATGTCGGGAGCGATCTGCGGCCGGTAGCGCACTGCCGGGGTTCCCGGGCGGGGTGAGAAACCGAACGCGAAGACCTGACCGAAACGGACCCGCTCGAGCACCGACATGGTGTCGTCGAAATCGGAATCGGTCTCCGCCGGAAAGCCGACGATGAAATCCGTCGACAGATTGATGTCCGGCGTCGCGTCGCGGATTCGGTCGACGAGATCGAGGTAGTCGGTCCGGGTATAGCGGCGGTGCATGCGCTTGAGAACCGCGTCCGAACCCGACTGGATGGGGAGGTGAAGGTATCGGAATACACGTTCGTGACGCGCCATGACGTCGATGAGATCCTGAGAGAAGTGCCGCGGATGCGAGGTGATGAAACGGACCCGCAGCAGTCCGCCGATCGCCGCAACCGCCTCGAGCAGGTCCGCGAAGCTCGCCCCCGTGTCCGGGCAGCGGTAGGCGTTGATGGTCTGACCGAGCAGCTCCACCTCGCGAATTCCCGCCGACACCAGGGCCCGGACCTCCCGGATCACGTCGTCGAGCGGCCGGCTGATCTCGCGTCCTCTCGTGTAGGGAACGATGCAAAAGGTGCAGAACTCGTTGCACCCTTCGATCACGGTCACCATGCCGCGTGTCGAGCTGGTTCGGAAGATACCGTGAAAATTGTGCTCGGCCTGGGGGTCGAAGCCGATCACCACGGGTCGCTCGCCGCGACGGACCGCGTGCAGCGTCTGCCGGATTCGGTGGTTCTGGCCGGGTCCGACGACGAAACCGACGGACCGCGATCGGTCGAGCAGACGCGATCCCTCCTGCTCGGCGACGCAGCCGCAGACACCGATCGTGCCCGCCGGGTTGGCCTTGGCGAGCGCGCCGATCCGGCTGATGATCTTGAGCATGGGTTTTTCGCGCACCGAGCAGGTGTTGAGCACGACCAGGTCGGCGCACTCTGCCCGGACAGCCGGCGTGAGACCCGAGCCGCGAAGCTGGCCTTCGATGATCTCGCTGTCGTGGCGATTCATCTGACAGCCCCAGGTTTCGACGAAGTAGGTTTTCATGCTGAGATGGAAACTCTTTCGCAGTTCAAGTCGATCGAGGATCGATCATAGCCCAACGACGGCCCTTGCACGAGTGTCGGATCTCCGCGCGCGAGTCAACCGCCAGCGCCGGCCCGCCACGCGCCCGGGTCACGGCGGCATCACGCCGGCCGTCGGCTTCGGCGTCGGCGGCTTGTCGAAGCCGCGGAACCAGCCCGGTTGGGCGCCGTCGCGGCGTGCCCGCAGCTTGATGTCGGACAGATCGGCCTCGGCCCGCTGAAGATCCGTCTCGAGCTTCTGCCGTTTCGCCAGGGCCTGATCGAGCTTGGGCTTGATGACGCCGTCGCGGTACATGGGGTCGTCCCAGGCATAGAAATCCCGCCACAGCCCGGGAATCTCGTAGTCCAGGATGTCGATCTGGTCGCGAATCTCCGTCACGAGGTCGAGCTGTCGAGCATACTGGGCCTGCCAGTACTGCTTTTTCTCCTCGGTTTCTCCGAATCCCGGGGCCTGTCCCTCGATCTGGCCGCCGGTTCCCGTGACGTCAGCGAGACCGCGACGGCCGGCGCCCTGTCCCGGTTTGGTGACCTCGGTGAGCCGCCCCTCGCCGGCGTACCTCTCGAGGTTCTCGTCGCTGATCACGATGCCGCCCTCGCTGGCGAGGGCGTCCTTGTCGAGTGTGATCGTGCCGGCGACGTCGGACAGGGTCGCGTCCGACCCCGACACCGGTGTCCGCGTCGGAGTCGGGGTCGGGTCGGACGCTGCGGCGATCGCGGCTCCGGCGCAGAACGCAACCGTGCTCACGATTCGAGTCCAGCATGCTTTGTTGACCATGAAACACCTCCTCCGAATCACGGCGCCGAGGTACCCTGACGCCCGTAGCGATCCTCGACGCGTACGACATCGTCCAGGTGGTTGGTCGAAACCTCGAGCAGACGGCAGTCCGACGTCGCGACCATCCGGTGCAGGGTGCCCGGTGCGACGTGGAACACGTCGCCTTCGGTCAGCCTGTGGGTCGCGAGGGTGTCCGGATCCGGTCCGACCACCAGATCCAGGTCGCCGTCGAGCACTCTGAGCGTCTCTTCCTTGACCTGGTGGTACTGCAGGCTCAGGGCCTCGCCGCGGCGGATGAACAGGATCTTGCCGACGTAGTCGGGGGTCTGGGCGAAGATCTCCTCGTGTCCCCAGGGTTTCTCGACAACTCGCGCCCGTCGGGTCACCATCACACTGCACTCCCCTACACTCGAATCTTGATCTTGGCGAGGGAAATCGCAAGCCGCTCGAGGAGAAATTCCTCGACCTCGCGGGCGGTCGCCATGGCGCACGCCTGACGGGCCAAATGGACGGACTCACGGTAGGACAGCTCACGAACCAGCGCCCGCACCACCGGCGCGGACTGCGGGTTCATGCTGAAACGGTCGAGGCCGATCCCGATCAGGACCGGCGCCATGAGCGGGTCCGAAGCCATCTCACCGCACATCGACACCGGGATCCCCTCGTCTCGACCGGCCTCGACGACCTTGGAGATCAGGCGCAGGACGGCTGGACTGGTGGGCCGGTAGAGGTTGGCGACGAGCTCATTGGACCGATCGACCGCCAACGAGTACTGAATCAAATCGTTGGTTCCGATCGACAGAAAATCGGCCTCGCGCGCAAGCTCGCGCGCCATCACCGCCGACGACGGCACCTCGACCATGGCGCCGAGGGGGACGTCGTCGTGCACCGCGTGGCCCTCGGCCCGGAGCTCCTGGGCGATTCTGCGAACCAGCAGTCGGGCGATCCGGAACTCCTCGATGCCGCTGATCAGCGGGAACATGATGTTCACGCGGCCCGGCTCGTGCTCGCCGGCGAGCAGCATCAGGGCGCGCAGCTGGGTCTCGAAGAAGTCAATCTGCGCGAAGCACAGCCTGATCCCGCGCAGACCGAGCACCGGGTTGGCCTCCGGCGAACCGATGACCTCGCGCGCCAGCTTCTTGCCGCCGAGGTCGAAGGTCCGAATGGTCACGGGCAGCGGCGCCATGCCGTCGGTGATCTCGCGGTAGGCCGCCAGATGGTCCTTGACCGTCGGCAGGTTGGGGCTCATCCGCATGTAGAGAAACTCGGAGCGGTACAGCCCGATGCCCTGAGCGTTCCACTGGCGGGCCAGCTCGACCTCGTTGGGCAGGTCGATGTTGGCCAGAATGACGATCTCGCGCCCGTCTCGGGTCACCGACGGCATGTCGCGCATGGCCAGGAGCTGGGCCTGTTGCTTCCGGTACTCGTTCCGACGACTGGCGTACTCCGCGACCACGGCAGGTTCCGGGTCGAAGACGATCTTGCCCTCGAAGGCATCGAGTGCGACCTGGCGCGACTTCCGGGCGGCCTCGCACAGACCCCGAGCGCCGACGATGACCGGGATTCCGAACGATCGCGCGATGATCGTGGTGTGGGCGGTTGGCCCTCCGGTCTCGAGGGCGAAACCGAGGATCCGGTCCATAGGCAGCTGCACCGCCTTGGACGGCGGCAGGTCGTCGGCAACCAGGATCGCCGGCCGATCCAGGTGGTCAAGGGTCCCGAGATCGAGACCATGCAGGGTGTTCAGAATCTGTCGGGCAACGTCGAGGACGTCGAGTTTGCGATCAGACAGGTGGGCGTGGGGCAGGGCCTCGAAGCGGGCGACCAGCTCGCCGACCACCTGATCGATGGCCCACTCGGCGTTGACCCGCTCGTGTCGAATGATGGTTTTGACCGGCTCGACAAAGGACGGGTCTGTGGCGATCAGCTGATGGGCCTCGAAAATTCCGGCGTACTCGTCCCCCATTTGTTGACGGGCCCGTTCGCGGTTCTCCCAGATCGTGTCGACGGTGGAGGTCACAGCGGACGAGAAACGATGCACCTCGGACTCGACCTGGTCCTCGGCGATGGTCAGGCGCAGGGTCGACATCGGACGGGTCTCGTGGACCACGGGCTCGCCGACGGCGATCCCTGGGCTGACGCCGAGTCCGGTGAGCGTGCGGCTCACTCCCCCTCCCCGAACTTGTCTCGGAACAACAGGACCAGCGCCTCCACGGCGTCGGATTCATCGGGGCCTTCTGCCCGCACTGTCAGCGTCGTGCCCTTGGAGGCGGCGAGCGTGAGCAGCCCGAGGATCGACTTTGCGTTGACCTCCTCGTGGTCGCTGCCGACGAAGACCTCCGAAGTGAAGGCGTTGGCGGTGTGGACGAGCTTGGCGGCCGCCCGCGCGTGCAGACCGAGCTTGTTGATGATTTTCACCTCCTGCTGCTCCATGTTTCCTCAGCTCCTCTTGACGGTGGTGAAAGCTGGCTTTTGCGGCGACCGGGCCGAACCGGGGGCCTCGGGCAATTCATTGTAACCCGAATGCCTCGAGCGAAATTTTCGGTCGCCGGGCCGGCTTCAGACGGCGTCTCGGGCGTCGCGTCCCCTGAGGAACTCGCTGGCGAGCCGAATGCTCTTCTGCCCGGCCTCCGCGAGCCTCCCGGCGAGCTCGTTGAGAGGGACGTCGCGGCTGCGCAGCGAGCCGAGCTTGACCATCATCGGCAGATTGACACCGGTCACGATCTCGATCCGATCCGGCTCGAGGAACGGCAGTGCCAGGTTGGTCGCCGTGCCGCCGAACATGTCGGTCAGCACCAGCACGCCGCCTCCCGAGTCCATTTTCTTGAGCCGCTCCCGGAGATCGGCGGTCGCTGCGTCCGTGTCGACGTCCCAGGGCAGGGTCACCGCGTCGGTTCCGTCGCTGAGGTGGGGGTCGATCTGACGCGCCGACTCGAGGATCGATGTCGCGAGATCGCCGTGGGTGAGCACCAGCACTGGAATCATGTCAACCTCCACTGCTCCTTGTCGCGGTGTCGCAGGTCGACCCGGCGACCGGCCCGTTCGAGCTCCCGCGCCACTCTGGCGGCGACGTACACCGAGCGGTGTCGGCCGCCGGTGCAGCCGACGGCTATGGTGACGTGGCTCTTGAGCTCATCGCCGTAGCGCGGGATCAGATAGAGCGCCAGATCGACGATCCGCCGAACGGCCTCCTCGACCTCGGGACGGCCGTTCAGCCAGTCGACGACCTCGGGATCGTTGCCGGCGAGCGGCCGCAGCGACTCCTCGAAGTAGGGGTTGGGCAGGAAGCGGACATCGAACACCAGACTGGCGGTCGACGGCACGCCCTGAAGGTAGGAGAAGCTCGTGACCTCGACGCTCAGCACCTCCGGCGGTTCCGAAGTCCCGGTTCCCAGGGTCAGGACCTGGCGTCGGAGATCATGCGGCGACAGCCGGGTCGTGTCGACGATCAGGTCGGCGAGCTCACGGACCGGCCCGAGAGACGCGCGTTCCGCGTCGATGGAGTCCTCGATGGCGCCGTCGCGCAGCGGATGCGGACGTCGAACCACCGAGTACCGACGGAGCAGAACCGCCGGATCGGCCTCAACGAAGATCAGTCGCAGGGATGGGTGGTCGGCCTTGAGCGATCGGAAGATCCCGGGAAACTCCCGGGACATTCCCCGGGCCCGGACGTCGAGCACGACGGCGAGCCGATTGGTGTCCTCGACCGTGGTCTCGAACAGTGCCTCGACCAGCTTGAGAGGGATGTTGTCGACGCACAGGTAGCCGATATCCTCGAGCGAACGCGATAACACGGTCTTACCCGAACCGGAAAGACCCGTGATGACGAACGGCCCCCCGAAAGTCGAATCAGCCACCGTCGTCCCCCTGTGCATTTCGGTTGACGGCATCGAGAAAGTCGCGCTCGTCTTCGATGCCCCGTTGCGCGAGCAGGCACTTGCGGACCGCGGTCTCGACCATGATCGCCACGTCCCGCCCCGGGGCGACGACCATCGTGTACTTGGGGATCTCCGTTTCGAGAATGGTCTCGGTCGATGTCCAGGCCCGCGGCCGCTCCATCATCTGCTCGCGCCACCGCTGCTCCATGGCCTTGGAGCCCGAGCTCAGCTTGATGAGCTGAATCACCAGCGAGATCGTCACTGAAGGCTGGGTCGAGGTCATTCCGAAGTGCTTCCGGATGTCGATGATCCCGACGCCACGCAGCTCGAGGTAGTTCTGGAGCAGCTCGTGCGGCGCGCCCAGCAGGCCGCGGTTGTGTGTGCGTCGCACCATCACCAGGTCGTCGGCGACCAGCCGGTGGCCGCGATAGACGAGCTCGAGCGCACACTCGCTCTTGCCGATGCCGGCGTCGCCGACGATCAGCGTTCCGAGCGAGAACACGTCCAACAGAACCCCGTGCATCTGGAGCCGCGGGGCGAGCTCGTCTTCGAGGAAGGCGGAGATCGCCTCGATGGTGTCGGAGGTCTGGGCGTGGGTGGTCAGCAGCGGGACGTCGAGCGCGGTGCACGCCTCGATCACGGGCGCAGCCGGCCGGTGGCCCTTGGTCGACACAAGGCAGGGAATCTCGAGGTCGACGACCCGGCATAACCGCCGGGTGCCGGTCTCCTCGCCGAGAGTGGCCAGGTAGGCGTGCTCCGACTCGCCGAGGATCTGAAGGCGGCCCGGTTTGACGTACGGCAGAAACCCGGCCAGGGCGAGGCCCGGCTTCTGGATCCTGGGGTTCGAAATCTCTCGCGTGTCGAGACCACCGGCGCCCGCGACCAGCTCGAGCTTGAGCGGCGCCAGCGACGGTTCGCGAAGCAGCCGGCCGACCGGGATCGGCGGTGGCAGGCTCACAGGCCTTCCCGATCGGCCGCTCCCTGGATCGCCTTCATCACACCATCGACATCGCCCGCCGCGAGCAGCCCGTCACGAACTTCCTCGCGCTTGAGCAGGCGCGCGATCTGGGACAGGACCTGCAGGTGTGCGGCCGGCTGGTCGGGAGGCGACAGGACGACGAAGAAGAAGCTCACGGTTGAGGTGTTCCTTGCGCCACCGAACTCGACGCCGTCGTCGAACCCCATCAGGGCGACGACGATTTCTTCGAGACCGTCCAGCTTGCTGTGGGGAATCGCGAAACCGTTGCCGACCGACGTCGAACCGAGCCTCTCACGCTCGTCGAGCACGCTCTGAATGAGCGCGGCATCGAGACCCGAGGCCCGGCCGAGCTCGTCGGCCATGCGCGCGATCGCCTGTTCCGAGCTGTCGGCCTCGAGGCCCAGAAAGACCAGATTCGGGCGAACGGCTTCCCGGATGTTCATCAGATCTCGGGGGTGATCAGCCCCAGGTTGTCGTCTCCGGAGCGCCGGTACAGCACGTTGATCTGGTCCGTGGAGGCGTTCCGGAAGACCAGGAACTGATCTGGGCTCCTCTCCAGCTCCATCGCGGCGTCTTCGATGGACATCGGTTTGATCGCGATGGTCGACCGCTCGACGATCTGCGGACCGCCGGCAAAAGCCGTGTCCGGCTCGAGAGGCTCGACCTCGAGGGTCTGGGCCTTGCGCGCTCCGCTGGCGCGGGCCTTGTGGTCCTTGAGCCGCGCCTTGGCCCGACGGGCCTGGATCTCGAGTTTGTCGATGCCGTCCTGGATCGCGGCGTTGAGCTCCTTGTTCTGGCCGGTCGAGTGAATGTCGAAGTCCTTGCCCTTGACAAAGAGATCGATGGTGTACAGGTGGCGTTCCTGAGCGACCTCGACCCTCATGTCGAGGATGTCGTTGAAGTACTTGGTGATCTTCCCCAGCTTCTTCTCGGCCAGCTGCCGGAAGTCGTCGTCGAGGGTGACCTTGCGGGCAATGTAGTCGACTTTCATGATCTCTCCACAATCAGAACAGTTTCTTCCGTTTGTCGGATGACGGAATCGCCATCTCCTCGCGATACTTGGCGACCGTTCTGCGAGCCAGGCGGATGCCCTCGCGCTGCAGCATTCGCATGATCTTGGAATCCGACAGCGGCCGCTCGGGATCCTCGGCCTCGACCAGCTTCCGGATCCGCTCCTTGACCACCAGCGATGACACATTTTCGCCGCGCGCCGAATCGACCCCGGAGTGGAAGAAGTACTTCATGGGGAACAACCCGCGCGGAGTGTACATGTACTTGTTGCTCACGACCCGGGAGATCGTCGACTCGTGCATGCCGATGTCCTCGGCGACCTGGCGCAATACCATGGGTCTGAGGTGCTCGATGCCGTGGTCGAGGAAGTCGCGTTGGAAGGTCACGATGCTCCTGGCGACCTTGTAGATGGTCCTCTGGCGCTGGTCGATGCTCTTCATCAGCCAGACCGCGTTGCGCATCTTGTCGCGCAGGTAGCCGGCGACCTGGGGATCGACGGCTCCGCCCTCGAGCATCCGCGCGTACTTGGAGTTGATCCGGAGCCTGGGCAGCCCGTCGTCGTTGAGATGGATGGTGTACTCGTCGTCCACCTTCCGAATGTGGACGTCTGGTTCGATGTACTGGTTGCGTCCGTTGTGAAAGGTGCGGCCGGGCTTGGGCTCGAGACCGTGGACCACGTCGACCACGCTCTTGAGGTCCTGGACGTTGCAGCCGCAAGCCTGCGCCACCTGCTCCCAGCGCTGGTGCAGCAGTGCCTCCCATTGCTCCACGATCACCAGCCGCGTGCGCCGGAGGACCTCGAGATCGTCGTCGTCGCCGGCTTCGGCGAGCAGCTGGTCGATCTGCATGCCGAGGCATTCCTGCAGGGTTCGCGCCCCGACCCCGGGCGGATCGAGGGATCTGACGACCCCGAGGGCCTCGGCCAGCTCGACGGGAGTTGCACCGGTCGCGGCGACGATCTCCTCATCGGTCGCCCGGAGAAAACCGTCCTCGTCCAGGTTGCCGATGATGTACTCGGCGATGTCGATGATGCCGGGGCTGCAGTCGAGCAGGTGGAGCTGCCATACCAGGTGGTCGGCCAGACCGCCGGTGACCGACATGATGTTCTCGAGCGGCACTCCGCCTCCCGGATCGCCGGCTGCCATGGACGGCCCCTCGGGTCGGTGGTCGGCCAGGTAGTCGGCGAAAAA
The DNA here is from genome assembly GCA_964641415.1 of uncultured Thermoanaerobaculia bacterium. Lineage (GTDB taxonomy): Bacteria > Acidobacteriota > Thermoanaerobaculia > Thermoanaerobaculales > Sulfomarinibacteraceae > JAHECW01. Next base: position 44,238 of record CAZXMW010000004.1, read on the forward strand.
GGCCTCGACGTCGATGTCCCCGTACGCCTCCTCCTCGGACGGCATCGAATCGTCCGCCTGATCGACCGATGAAGCCTCCGGGTCGCTTTCTTCTCCCGACGCCCCGGATTCCCCGTCCGCCGACGACGGCGGGTCGTCCGTCGGATGAGCTTCGTCGCTGTCCTCGACGTCCAGCACCGGATTCTCCAGGATCTCCTGGGCGAGAGTCTCCTCGAGCTCCAGACGCGACAGCTGAAGCAGCTTGATCGCCTGCTGCAGCGACGGCGTCATGACCAGTCGCTGGGCCAGCTTCAGTCTGAGTTTCTGCTCGAGTGCCATTCCTGATCTTCCATCCGGGCCCCGATGGGTCCGGCGTGTCGTGTCTTCGCTGCCGTTCAGGCCGTTCCCTGAGCCACCGACCGACGGTCGTGACCGGCGGCGCGGCCGCTACAGGCGAAAGTCAGTTCCGAGGTAGATCCTCCGAACATCCTCGTCATCGGCAAGGTCGCGCGGGTGTCCCGTTGCAAAGATCTTGCCGTCCTTGATTATATAGGCGCGGTCGGTGATCTTCAACGTCTCCCGAACGTTGTGATCCGTAATTAAGACGCCTATTCCCAGTAATTTGAGATGGGCAATGATGCGCTGAAGATCGAGCACCGCAATCGGGTCGATGCCCGCGAAGGGCTCGTCGAGGAGGATGAAGTTGGGTTCGGTCGCCAGGGCGCGGGCGATCTCGAGCCGACGTCGCTCCCCCCCGGACAGGGTTTCCGCCCGTTGGCTCCTCAGGGACTCGAGGCCGAAATCCCTGAGCAGCTTGTCAATCCGTTCGGCGGCTGTCCGTGAGGCGACGCCGAGGGCCTCCAGAATCAGCCAGATGTTGTCCTCCACCGACAGATGGCGGAACGCGCTCGGGTCCTGGGCGAGATACGCGACGCCCATCCTCGCCCGTCGATACATCGGCAGCCCGGTGATGTCCCGATCGCCGAGTGTGACCCGTCCCTCGTCGGGCTCGACGAGCCCGACCATCATGTAAAAGGTCGTGGTCTTGCCCGCCCCGTTGGGACCGAGGAGCCCGACAATCTCTCCCGGCGAGATCGTGAGCGTCACCCCATCCACAACCGAGCGTCCGCGGTAGGTCTTACGGAGCTCTCGAGCGCCCAGATCCAGAGCTTTCGGACTCAGGGCTGTTCCTCCGGGTAGTAGATGAGCTCGGTGCCGCCACCGATCGAGACCGTACCATCGGCCTGATTCCAGGTCAACGACTCTCCGGACGCTACGTTGCCGCGAGCATCCGTCAGCTGTGCCGGAGATCCGGTCACCGTGACGACCTGGGTCACGACATCGCGGATGGCGTGTTGTCCGGTCAGGAGGCGGCCCATCTCCAGGTCCCGGATCTCGATCGCGCCATCGGCCTCGACCTCGGTGACCTCGTCATCATCGCCGAAGCCGATGGCCAGGCGATTGGCGGTCATGGCGTGCTTCGGATCGGAGTAGTGCACCGAACCGCGGAAGACCGCGCGGCCTTCCAGGGCCAGGTAGTCCAGCGAACGGGAGACCACCACAACGTCCCCGGAGCCGCCGCCACTGGGATCCATCTGGTCGGCGGGGAAGGTCGCCCGCACGTGCCCTCGCGCCTGCACCACCTGCGCCTCGTTCTCATAGACCACCTCGTCAGCCAGCAGCAGACGGTGGCCCTGCCAGATTCGAGCGTCCTCACGCAGCGAAAACCGGTCACCGTCGTCCATCACGTCGAGCCGGCCGGCCGCGAAGCGAACCGGTCCTTCAGAACCTCGGGCGGCCTCGGCGCCGAGCAGACGAGCGTTCTCGAGCTCGCCGTGGATCTGTCCTCGAGCCTCGATTCGCTGCTCGCGGTCGAACAGGATCGCCTGGTCGCACGACATCCGACCGCGCCTCGAGGTCAGCTCGACCCGCGTCCGGCCGCTGATGTCGCCCTGGAATGTGACGACGCCGGTCTCCTGGATGAGGCGAACCCTGCGGCCTCGGCCGACCACGTCGTCGGCTCGCAGCCAGACGTCCCCCTCGAGCTCGACATCGGTCAGCTGGCCGTCCGCGAACCAGGCCCGGAGCCCGTTCGCCCGAGCGGACCGGGGCGGCCCCTCGTGCGGGACCTCGTCCAGACACACGATGCTCTGGGCGCTCATGGACACGATGCCCTCGGGGGCGATCACCGCGCCGAGCAGCGAGGTGCGCAGCCGACGTTCGTAGTAGTCGGGGCCGCCGGTGAAGCGGACGTCGACCCACGGGCCGATCGAGCGCAGAGAAACCTGCCAGTTTCCGGCGGCGTCCTTCCTCGACACCACGGTCTCGCCCGTCATCTCGACCCGGGCGCCGGTCGACTGAACCACCGACTCGACCCTGACGCCGCCATGCAGCTCGATCCGCTTCGCGGGGCCTTCTTCGGCTGCGAGCTTCACCCATCCCCGCGGCGCGGAAATCTGGGACAGCCCCTGGGTCAGCTCGACACCCTCGTTGAAAACCACCGTTCCCTCGTCTCTTCGGTAGATCATCGAGGAAGCCACCAGCATGGCGCCGTCCTCGGCCCGCAGCGCGGCGTTGCCGGACAGGTCGATGCGGTTCTGTCGCACGCGGTAGGTGGCGCTCCGGGCCTGACCGAAGGTCGCCCCGTCGACGTAGAGCACCGGGGCCGCCGAAGAGAAAGTCTGACTCTTGGAGTCAAACTCGCCGGCTTCGGTGTTGAAGAAGGCCCCGTCCGGGAACTCGACGTGAATGCCCCCCGTGAGCCGCGCCTCACGGGTTTCGATGTTGAAGCTCGCCCGCTCCGCGGTCACGGTCGGTCCCTCCTCGCCGTTCTGGAAGAGCCGAAGCCTGATTCCCTCGAGCTCCTGCCAGCCAGATTCCAGGCTCAGCGTGCGCAGCGAGTTGAGGACGAAGACCGGTACGCCCTTGACCGTCTCGGTGTGCCGGAACCCCCGGTAGAAACCGATCGCCAGCTCGGTGGTGTCGATTCCGACTTCGCCCGGGTCGAGGGTTGCAACGCCGTTGTGCTCCTGGGTGCGCCGGTAGCCGATGACCGCCACCAGGATCAGGAACCCAGCGATCATCAGGCTCGTGACGTGGCGAACCCAAATCCGGGCGCCTCCGGTCATGGTCGACCGCCGCCGCCGTCGGCCCGCCGAGCCGGCACCGGCCGCGCTCGTCCCGTTCGAGCCTCCGCGATGCCGGCCATCACCTTCGACCGATCAGCGGTCGATGACCTTCCCCATGGCCCGGTACTTTTTGTAGCGCCGGGCACGGAGCGTGTCGGGCTTGAGCCGGCGGATCTGCTTGAGGTGGCGCCGGACGGCCGCTTCGACCGTGGCGGCCATGGCCCGCGGGTCCATGTGCGCCCCACCGTCGGGCTCGGGCAGTATTTCATCGATGATCCCGATCTGTTTCAGGTCGCGCGCGGTCAGCCGCAACGCCTTCGCCGCGTCCTCGGCACGGGTCTGGTCCTTCCACAGGATGGCGGCGCAACCTTCCGGAGAGATCACCGAGTAGACCGCGTGCTCGAGCATCAGAATGCGGTCTCCCACCGCGAGCCCCAGCGCCCCGCCGGAACCGCCTTCGCCGGTCACGACGACCACGATCGGGACCGGCAGGTTGGCCATCTCCCTGAGGTTGAACGCGATGGCTTCAGCCTGTCCGCGCTCCTCGGCGTCGATTCCCGGGTACGCCCCGGGTGTGTCGATGAACGAGATCACCGGCCGTTGGAAGCGGGCGGCGAGCTCCATGACCCGAAGCGCCTTGCGGTAGCCCTCGGGACGCGGCATGCCGAAGTTGCGTTGCAGCTTGTCCGCCGTATCGCGTCCCTTCTGGTGACCGATGACCGCCGTCGGTTCGCCGTCGAACAGCGCGAAGCCGGCCACGACCGCAGGATCGTCGCCGAACCGCCGGTCGCCGTGAAGCTCGGTGAAATCCGTGAACAGCGACGCGATGTAGTCCAGGGTGTACGGTCGATCCGCGTGACGCGCGACCTGGCACCGCTGATACGGTGTCAGGTTCGAAAAGACCTCATCGATGGTCGCAGCCAACGCCCGACGCGCCTTGACCAGCGCCGGTCCGGGTTTGCCGGGACCGGCGACGAGCTCGAGGTCGCGAACCTGAGTGCGCAGATTCTCGATCGGTTCGAGAAACGGGAGGGTGGGCGCAGCCATGGCCGGACTCTACCAGAGGCCGAAAGAACGGGTCAATTTCACAACGCAATCCGGACCACGGAAGGTGATGGGCCCCTCGCGCGCGGGGCTGACGCTCGGACTCGCCATCGAGATGCTCAGCCCGAGACCTTGGCCACGATCAGCGACGGCAGGTAATCGGCCGGCGGCTGAAAGCCGAGCAGCACCAGAATGGTCGACGCCACATGGCCGAGGCCCGGCTGCTCGACCGCGGGGTTGGCGGTGTACGCGTCGGCCATCACGCCGGTCAGCAGCCACGGTACCGGCGACAGGGTGTGACTGGTCTTGACGACCGGCTCGCCGTTCGAGCCGCGCTTGAGCTCGCCTGTCGACTCGACGACCTCGATCATCATGTCGGAGTTGCCGTGGTCCGCGGTCACGATCATCGTCCCCCCTACCCGCTCGACCGCTCGCTGCAACCGGCCGACGCACTCGTCCACCACCTCCAAGGCGGTCACCGCCGCCTCGAGGACGCCGGTGTGCCCGACCATGTCTCCGTTGGCGAAGTTGACGCGGAGAAAACGGTATCTCCCCGTGGCGAGCGCGTCGATGACGACCTGGCAGACCTCGCGCGCCTTCATGTCCGGGGCCCGTTCGAACGGGATGATGTCGCTCGGAATCTCGATCCAGTCCTCGAGCTCGGGGTCGAACTTGCCCGAGTTGTTGCCGTTCCAGAAGTAGGTCACGTGGCCGAACTTCTGGGTTTCGGCGGTGGCGAGCTGGGCGACGCCGTTGTGGACCAGATATTCCGACACCGTTCGGTCGAAGGCCGGCGGCTCGACTAGGTAGCGCTGTGGAATCCCGAGATCGCCGTCGTACTCCATCATCCCGGCGTAGTGAACCGCGGGCCTTCGAATCCGGTCGAACATGTCGAACTCTTCCTCGGTGAACGCGCGCGAGATCTCGATGGCACGGTCGCCGCGAAAGTTGAAGAAGACCACGGCATCAGCGTCCTCGATGGGGCCGACCGGTCGCCCGTCGTCGCCCTGGACCACGAACGGGGGCAGATCCTGGTCGATGACACCGGGGTGCTCCTCGCGGAGCAGGGTGACCGCTCTTCGTGCCGAGGTGAAGCCGCGCCCGAGACCGAGCACATGGGTTTCCCAACCCCGACGGACCATGTCCCAGTTGGCGTTGTAGCGGTCCATGGTGATCGCCATGCGGCCGCCTCCCGACGCGACGACGGCGTCACAACCCTCCGCCCTCAGCTCGTCGAGCGTCGCTTCCAGGCGATCGAGATAGAGGTGGAAGGTCACGGGATCGACGTCGCGCCCGTCGGCCAGCGCGTGAACCCGGATCCGCGTCACGCCTTCGTCCGCGAGCCGCCGCAACATCGCCTCGAGATGGTCGATGTGGCTGTGGACGTTGCCGTCGGACAACAGGCCCATGAAGTGGAAGGTCGAACCGGCATCCTTGACGGCGGTGACCAGCTCCCGCCAGACCGCACCCTCGAAGAGCGATCCGCCGGCGATGGCGTCGTTGACCAGCTTCGCGCCCTGGGCGAAGATCCGGCCGGCGCCCATGGCGTTGTGACCGACCTCCGAGTTGCCCATGTCGCCTTCGCCGGGCAGCCCGACCGCGGTTCCGTGCGCCTTCAGCTGCAGCCGAACCGGAGCGGTCGCCATCATTTTGTCGAGGTTGGGCGTGTCGGCAAGGTCGAATGCGTTCGCGGGATAGCCCTCTTCCCGGCCGCGGTACAGACCGACCCCGTCGAGAATTACCAGCACCAGCGGGCCGGGTACGCCGTCGCCGTCGGTCAGGGGTTGAAGCTTGAAATCAGTCATTCGAATGCACCTTCCAGTGGCAGTCGGCGCCGGGAGCCGACGGACCGGTCCGGGACGGCGGTCAGAGGATCGTTGCGTCTCGGCGGTTGGACGTCATGCTTCGGCGTTCATCTTCGCCGCCTCGAGCAACACGACGGTGACGTTGTCATTTCCCCCGTGCTCGTTGGCGGCGACGATCAGCCGGTCGGTGCGCTCCTGAAGAGTCCCCGCGTTCGAGACGATCTCCGAGATCTCGTCATCGGTCAGCATCGAGTTGAGGCCGTCCGAGCACAGGACGTAGACGTCTCCGTTCCTGAGCTCGGTCTCCAGGGTGTCGACGCGTGGCTGCGAGCTGCCGCCGAGCGCCTGGGTGACGACGTTCTTGAGGGGGTGGGTTCGCGCCGCGTCCTCGGTGAGGAACCCGGCGGCGACCTGCTCGTGGACCCACGAGTGGTCCTCGGTCAGAACCTCGAGACGGTTGTGTCGCCAACGGTAGGCTCGGCTGTCGCCGACGTGACAGATGACCAGGTTCCGACTCGCGGCGGGATGCATGGCGGCGACCACGGTGGTTCCCATGCCTTTCAGGTTTTCGTCACGGTTGACCGCGTTCGTCACTCGCCGGTGGCCGGACAGGATGGCGTCCACCAAATGGTTCGCGGTCTCGCTGCGGTCACGGTCCCAGTGCTCGGGCCAGGTCTCGTCATTGGGCGACGACGGTTCGCCGAGCGAGTTGAGGATCTCGTCGGCGGCCAGTCGCGATGCGACCTCGCCGGCCGCGTGACCGCCCATGCCGTCGGCGACCAGATAGAGTCCGAGGGCGTCGTCGATGAGATAGACGTCCTCGTTGAGCTGGCGCTTGCGGCCGACGTCGGTCGCTCCGGTCGCCTGCAACCGGTATCCGACCACGCGGTTCGGGTTGATCGCCACGGCCGGTCAGTCTTTCCGCCGAAACCGACCGAGAAATCCCTCGCCGGACTGTGAACCGGTGTCGGCGCACTGCTCGACGACCTTAGACGCCTTCGCGTTGGTCGGGTCGAAATCCAGGGCCTGTTCCGCGAGTCGCCTGGCGCGCTCTTTCATGCCGACCGACAGCGCCAGCGCGGCGGCCTCGGACAGCATGATCGCATTGCCCGGCTCGAGCTGCACGGCGCGTTCGAGGTGGCGGAGTGCGTCCTTCTCCCGAGAACCGACCTTGGCTAGGCCGATGCCCATGAAGTAATGGGCCCGCGAGCAGTTCACGTCGTGGTCGAGGGCTGATTTGAGCTCAGCGAGCGCGTCGGTCAGCCGACCCTCGCGCATGGTCTGAGCGCCCTTGGCGGCGAGCTTCCGAGCGATCTCGTTCGCGTCCATGGCGGCGCCCGATCCGCCGGGCTGGCCCTGGGCGAGCTCGTCGTCGTACTTCTTTCGGCTGTCCGGACGGCTCAGGACGTTGAACGCCTCGGTGATGCTCTGAAAACGTTCCTCGGACTTCTGGCGTTTCTCGCCGATGTGGCGATCCGGATGGTGCTCGAACGTCAGCTTCCGGAATGCGACCCGGATCTGCGCGTCGGTCGCGTCCTGCTCGACGCCGAGAATATCGTAGAGATTATAAGATTTCGGCATTGCCTACTCACGGAGATTTCGCGGCATCACCCGCATAGAATTAACTACCATAAACGCCGGCCCAAAGCAATGAGATCACAGCGCAACATTGTCCGAGAGAGAGATTTCCGTCAGCCATCTCAGGGAGTCACCGCCTCCGCTCGGCGATATTCTGTGCCGTTCGTCGCAACATCGGGTGGATATTCCGGCTGCTTCCGATCCGCTTCAAATCTCGGATATTGAGTCGATTCACCAGTCGGATACCGAGGTCGATGGGCGTCTTCGGGTTCGACACCAGCTGCCACACGACCTGGTACTTCCGCATCCATCGGGGGTTCCGGGTGATGACCCGGAGAACCTCAGCGTCGACCGTGCGCAGCCCGGCGAACTTCTCGACCTCGGCATCGCTCAGCTTGGGGCTGCCGAGCACCGCCCGGACCACGAGCCGGTTGCGCGAGTTGACGAGAATGGACCGCTCCTCCCGGCTCCCCTTGAGAGCGCAGAGCACTTTCTCCTTGATGTTCATCTTGACCATACGCGCGAAGGTCGACTGAACTCCGCCGGCGCTTTCGACCGCCTCGCGGACTCCGGGGTCGTCGGACCGCAGGTAGGGCAGCCGCTCGAGCTCCGGGATGTGAGCGCCGATCTGCTTGAGCGCGAACAGAGCGTCCTCGATGGTCGGCGCCTCGCCGGTCTCGAGATCGATTTGTGCAGTGATCGCCTTTTCGATGAACTCGGTCTCGAACTCGTGGACCCGACGCAGCACGGACTCGGACACACGCGAGTTGTTGCGCAGGTCGTCGAGAATCTCGAGGCAACCGAAGATCCGCACCTGGTTCGTGATGACGATGTCCTGAACGGTCGGGTTGCCGTTTCGGGCGAGGACGCGGAGGGTTTCGTCGGAGACCTTGGCGTGACGGGCAACCTCGATCCAGATCTCGTTCTCGCTCCGGAGACGGATCAGCAGGTCGAGCACCATGGGCTCGAGGTCGTATCCCGCCACCCAGGCGACGATGTCGTGGGCCTCGGCCTCCCCGACCGATGCGGAAGCGATCGTCGCGAGCTCGCTGTCGGGGTCGGTCGACAGCATGACCTGGAGCCGCAGCAGGTCCTCGCGCGAGATCGGGAGCAAACCCTGCGCTGCGAACAGCCGGACCTGACGCGGGACCTGGCCCTCGAGAATGCCCTTGAGCAGATCCTCCGTGCTTTCGAACCGGCTCATCAGCTCTCGAACCCGCCGGCGTCGAGTGGCGCGAAACCCCGATCGGTAATCTCGGTGTGAATGACCTCGCCCGGTTGCCCGAGGTCGCGATAGGTCCGGCCGTCCACCGTGACCCGAGCCGCTCCGGCATTGCCGACCGTCAGCTTGACCGGGCCGGTGAGTTCGAGGGCCACACGTTGTCCCCCCGTGAGCAGCCGCTCGCCGGTCATGCCGTCCCGATCCCGGTACTGAATCCAGCACTCCTGGCCCGGGTCGACCTCGACAACCAGCTGCACGACCGAATCGGTCTCGGTCTCCCGAGGGACGACGACCGGCGACGGCGCCCGGGTCGGCAGCAGATCCGGTCGGTCGTCTCTGCCGTCGCCCGCGAAGCTCGCCTTCGACCGTCTCGGATCCGGCGCCAGCCCGTCGCCGCCTGCCGACGAGCCGAGCAAAATCACCGCGGCCGCCACGAGCAGGATCATCACTCCGGTCGCGATGGGGATCCAGAAACGCCAGTGGATCGAGGGGCGAAGGTCATCCGGATTGACATCGAGCCGGATCCGGCTGCCGGTGTCTTCGGTGAACCGGTCCCAGGCGACGTCGAAGGACTCGATCAGCGGCGAGGCCTCAACGCCGACGGTTCGCGCGTACTGAGCGACGAAGCTGCGTGCGAACACCCGTTCCGGGAGGCTCTTGAAATCTCCGGTCTCCAGGGCGCTGAGAATGCGCGGCGAGACCTTGGTCTCGGCGCTGATGTCCTCGATGACGAGACCGGCGGCCTCCCGGGTCCGGCGGAGCTGCTCGCCGAACTCGGAGGGGCCGATCGGACCGCCATCGCTGCGACTCACCACCGTAAGATCGTATCACTGTTGTCGTCGAATCGGCGGCGTTGACGCAGCCGCGGTGCGGCCGGATCCTCAGACGCCGTCGGAGGTTTGGGCCGAGCGCGTCCGACGCCGACGTTCGAGCAGAGCGGCCGCCGCTGACCGGAGCTGTTCGGGGATGTCGTCGCGTTTCGCGATTCTCCGGTGGTCACGCGGCGTCAACCCGACCAGAATCGCGAGCGCCAGCGGCAGCGGGCAGCGCGAACTCTGGGCGATCGCGCGGAGCACGGCGTAGCACGAGCCCCACCGGTGATGGCGGGCGATCACCGCCAGGAAACCATCCGGCAGCTGGCCGGTGTTGACGAGCACGATCAGGTCGTTCTCGACCAGCCTGGGGTTGTCGAGCAGCGCGATGAGGATCCTGTCGTCGCTGGCGGCCAAGAGAGCCGGAAACAGCGCGCGGTGAGCGCGTCGAGACATGGCGATCTTCTCTCCCAGGGTCATCGACGGCACCTGCAGCAGCAACCTCCGCTCGGCCTGCCGCCGCACCAGGGGTGGGGTTCGCGGCGACTGGGCCACGGCGAGCAACGAGGTCCAGGACAGCGACCCGAGCAGGTTCATGGCCTGGGCGTTGCTCAGCCCGGGAAACGCCGCCAGGGTCTCCCGCACCGCCTGCTTGGACAGACGGTTCCGGTCGCCGGCGATGAGCTCCGCGATCTGCGGCGTGCAGAACGGACTTCGCAGCACCTCCAGGGTTTGGAAGTCGTCGAGACCACCGTGTTGAACCATGGCCAGCAGGCGCCGCGGGGAAAGATCCGAAATCCGGGTCGTCACCTACTCATGGTAGGTCGGAGGGGCTGGTCGGCCGGGTGGCAAGGTCAGCTTCAACAGAGGTTTGACATGGATCGAGAGTGCCGAGCATGGCACGCACCTGCTGTCGCAGCCGAATCACTTCGAGGCCGGCGATCTCGGCCTCGGACGCCGGAAGACGCTTGACGGCATGCTTGCGGAACGCGAGCCGGGTCAGCAATCGGGCCAGCACGGTCCGTTCCCGGCGCGACGGCCACCATTTTGAACGGATCCGTCGTCGATAGAACGGGACGACCTCCGCCACCCAGGGCGGAACCAGCTTGAGCTCGACCTCCTCGGCGAGCTCGTCGCCCAGGATCTTCTGCTCGCAGCGCAGGAAGGCGGCAAGAGCGGCGACGTAGAAAGCGTAGAGGGCCGGCACGATCAGCAACCATACCGCCAACGGCGACCCTCCTGCCGGGCTCCCGAAGTGAAGAAGCATCAGGTTCCACCCGCCGTGCACCGCCACCGCGCCGGCGAGGCCGGTCAGCAGCCAGGCCGCGCGCTGCCCTCCACGACCGGCAAGGTACGCGAAACCGATGCACCCGCCGAGCGCGGCTGACGACACGGCGTGGATGCCCGCCGCGAGGGCGGTTCGGGTCAGAACCACGAACAGGGTGCCGTCGAGCGTCGACTGGTGCGCGCCCATCACCGTGTAGACCATGTTTTCGGTCGCCGCAAAGCCGAGTCCCGCCGCGGTTCCGTAGACCACACCGTCGGTCGGGTTGTCGAACTCCCGCGACAGCGCGATCACCAGCCCGATGCCGATCGCCTTGGTCGACTCTTCGACCAGCGGACCGAGCCCCCCGACCAGGCCGATCGCGCCGACACCGAGACCGATTCCGAGACCCGAACAGCACACCACCGAGATCACCGGCGCCGCCAGCGCGCCCCACCCGAAAACCCACGCCACCAGGTGGAGCGGCTCCCGATCGTAGCGGTCGAACCACCAGACAGCGGCGACCACCGCGGTCAACAGACCGGTCGACACCGCGAGGGCGAAGAACAGTGCCGCGATGTCCCAGGAGGTCACGGCGTGATGAACTCCTGCCGATCCACCGGGTGGGCCAGAAAGTGAAGCCGGGCGGCCTCGACGTCGTGCTGGATCTGGGCCATCAGCTGGACCGTCGAGGGGAAGGTCCGCTCGTCGCGCACCCGCTTGAGGAAGAACAGCCGCACCCGTTCGCCGTAGACATCGGCCGAGAAGTCGAGCAGATGGGTCTCGACGGTGAGTATCGAGTTCTCGTACACCGTCGGCCGGGTTCCGATATTGGTCACCGAGGCGAAGGTGCGGCCGAAGGACGGCAGGTGCGCTGCCGTGATGTACACCCCGGAGGACGGCACAAGCTCATTTTCGACCTCGATGTTGAGGGTCGGAAAGCCGAGCCTGCGACCGAGCCTCTTGCCCTCGAGCACCGATCCGTCGATGAAGACGTGCCGGCCGAGCATCTCTCCTGCCTCCTCGATCCGGCCGTCGCCGATCGCCTCGCGCACCCGGGTCGACGACACGACGCCGCCGACGGCCTCGACGATGGGCGCCGCCGCCGCCTTGAAACCGAACTCGTGCCCCATTTGCTCGAGCAGCGCCACGTCGCCGCCGCGGTCGGCCCCGAACCGAAAGTTCGCGCCGATGTAGACCTCTTGGATCGCGAGCCTGCCGACCAGCACCTCGGTCACGAAGTCCTCGGCCGACATCCGCGCCAGACGGTGAGTGAACGGCAGCACCAGGGCGACCCCGATCCCGGTCCGCGCGATGAGCTCCAACCTCTGTTCGAGCGTCGACAGCAGCTTGGGAGCGTTGCGGGGCCGAAGCAGCTTCAACGGATGAGGGTCGAGGGTCATGGCCGCCGCGGTCGTGCCTCTGCCGCGGCCGAGCTCGGCGACGTAGCGGAGGATTGCCTGGTGACCGAGGTGGACGCCGTCGAAATTGCCGATGCTCAGAACGACACCGCGCGGCGGGTCGTCGGCGCCGATGGGATCACGAAAAACCCTCATCCGACCACCGGCAGGAAACCGGCGCTGTCGGCCGGCGGCTGCACCACTCGAACCACCCGACCGACCAGGTCGTAGGGATGGGCCTCGGTGATCTCCGCCTCGACCATCGCACCCGGCCCGGCGACCCCGTCGTTGATGATCAGGCGGCCGTCGATCTCGGGCGCCTGGCGGCGCAACCGACCCTCGGTGAGAAGCTCCATCTCGGCCAGCGGACCGACCACCATGGCGGGCAGCACGCGGCCGACCAGACCCCGGTTGACCACCATCGACACCGCCTGCTGGGCTTCCAACACCCTGCCCCTCCGTTCCGCTTTGACCTCGTCTGGGATCGGGTCACCGAGATCGGCGCCGGGGTTCTCCTCCTGCCACGAATAGGTGAACACGCCGACGTGGTCGAATCGCATGCTCTCGACGAACGCGACGAGCTCGTCGACCTCGGCCTCGCTCTCGCCCGGAAACCCGACGATGAAGGTGGTGCGAACCGCGAGATCCGGCACTGCCGACCGGGCCCGCTCCACCAACCGCGCCGAACTGACGGCGTCGCCGCCACGTCGCATCGCCTTGAGCACCTGCCGGCTCGCGTGCTGGAGCGGGATGTCAAGGTAGGGAACGAAGCGATCGTTGTCGGCCATGAGATCGAACAGCCCGTGGTCGAGGGTTGCAGGATAGGCGTAGAGAAACCGGATCCACGGTATCTCGGTCTCGTCGAGCAGGGTCCGGATCAGGGTTCGCAGTCCGCGGTCGACTCCGAGATCCTCCCCGTAGCGGGTGGTGTCCTGGGCGATGAGAACCAGCTCCCGGACCCCGGCCCGGTCGAGCCGTCTCGCTTCCGCGACCAGATCACCCATGGCGCGCGACCGAAAGTCGCCGCGCATGGCGGGAATGTGACAGAACGAACACGGGTTGCCGCAGCCCTCGGCAACCTTGAGATAGGCGTACCCCCGGGTCGACAGCAGGCGAGGGCTCTCGTGGTCGTACAGCCGCACCGCGCCCCGCTGATCGGGGATGTGGCTGTCGTTCTCGCCGCGGACCGCCGACGTGATGTGCTCGAGCTCGTCGAGGCCGACGAAGGTGTCGATCTCGGGGATCTCCCGTTTGAGCTCATCGGCATATGCCTGAGCCATGCACCCCGCCACGACGAGCCGGCGGACCTTCCCCTCCTGCTTGCCCTGAACCACCTCGAGAATCGAGTCGATGGACTCGGCTTTGGCATCGGTGATGAAGCCGCAGGTATTGACGATCACCACATCGGCGCGGGTCGGGTCGGAGGTGATGCGAACGCCGTCGGTCCGCAGCCGACCGAGCATGATCTCGCCGTCGACCAGGTTCTTAGCACAGCCGAGACTGATCATGCCGACGGTGACGTCGGTCGCGAATCGTCCGGGCTCGTTTCGATCTCGGGCGCCGCTCATCAATCCTCCAGGGCGCAGATTCTACCACTCGGGATCGGGTCCGGCCGACGAGAGCGGGATGCAGGCGCCGGGATCGTGCGGCGCACCGAACGCGCCGCGCGATCCCGGAGGAACGACCGCGTCAGAGGTGCTCGAGGACCGCTTCGGCAGCTCTCCGGGAGGCGCCCGGTCGGCCGAGACGTTGACGAATCGTCGCCAAGGCCTCGCGCTGCCTCGCGCCACCCTCCGCGACGAGCTCCCGGGTCAACTCCGCCAGCCGATCCGGGCGCCAGTCGCGCTGGATGAGTTCGGGCGCCGCGCGCCTGCCGGCGATCAGGTTGGCCAGCGCGACGTGATCGACCCGCACCAGGAGCTTGGCGATGGCGTACGAAAGCCGGTGCAGGCGGTAGCCGACAACCATCGGCACGTCAAGCAGGGCACACTCCAGGGTCGCCGTTCCGGACGCGGTCCACGCGACGCCCGCACCGGCGAGATCGGATCGTCGCCCGTCGCCGGCCAGACGGCGCAGCCGAGGATCACGGCTCTCGGCCGCGAGCACCTCGTCGATTGCCTCCCCCACCCCGGGCGCTTCGATCAGCACCGCCTCGGCGATGGTTCCGGGATCCAGAGCGCGCAGCGCCCGGAGCATGGTCGGCAGCAGATGGCGCACCTCCATGATCCGGGATCCGGGCAGCAGGGCGATCCGCCCCGGCGCCGGCCGGCAGTCATGGTCGAGCAGTCCTTCCCGAGCGATGTCGTCAACCAGAGGATGGCCGACGTAGCGCGCCGGCACCCCGTGTTCGGCGTAGAAATCGGTCTCGAAGGGCAACAGGCACAGCACTTCGAGCGCCAGCTCGCGAACCAGGCGCACCCGGCCGCCGCGCCACGCCCACAGCTGAGGAGACACGTAGAGAACGACGGGGATGCCCAATCGTCGAAGACGAGCCGCCAATCGCAGGTTGAAATCGGGCGAATCCACCAACACGGCCAGCGCAGGTCGCCGCTTCTTTGCCGCATCGACCAGGCGGTTCATGATCCGTCGGATCCGGGGCAACTCCCTCAGGACCTCCATCAGTCCCATGTGGGCGAGCTCGTCGGTGGCTGCGACGCGATCGAAGCCGACGGCGGCCAGCCGCTCACCGCCGACGCCGAATGCCGTCAACCCGGGCCGTAGACGACGAAGCTCGGCCAGCAGGTTGCCGGCGTGGATGTCGCCGGACACCTCGCCGGCAACGATCAGCAGGTCGATGGTCACGGTCTCACCCGGCGCGACAGCACCAACCCGGTCGCGACACAGCCGACGACCGCCACGGCGCCCGCGGCGTCGGCGAGGACATCGGCGAGCTCCGCCGAGCGCCCCGGACCGAGCATCTGCAGCCCCTCGGTGAGCAGGCCGAGAGCCACCGCGCCGCCGATGGCGATCGCAACCCGCCCGGGAACGGGCCGGTCTCCGGAACCCGCAGCCCAGAACAGCAGCCCCGCCTGGACGCCGTAGGCGACGGCGTGCGCGAACCAGTCAGGAATTGTCAGCAGCGCCAATGCCGGGCCCGAGGGCAGCACCGCGGCAACGACCAGAAAAATCGCGTACGCCGAGTTGATTGCCCACCGTAGATGGGATTGTCCGATCATCGGCGGCCACAGACTGGAGGGCGGCAGGCCGCTGTCAGCCGAACCCCCGCCGCTCGGGACGGGCGGCTCGAGGTCACGGGAAGGGGTACATGAGCCATCCGAAGAGGATGGCGCCAACCACCATGATGAAAAAGGTCTTGGCGAACAGCCGCCGTCGACCGGCCGCATCGCTGCGCCACACGAACGCGAAGAACACCCCGATCAGCAGAGCGTGCCAGACGAGAAGCAGAAAATGGTCCATCTCAGTCTTTGTCGCCGCGCGCGATGTCGTGGACGTCGAGCACCACCAGCAGATTCATCAGACCGCCGGTGTACAGGAAGGTCTTCCCGTAGAAGAAACCCGCCGCCACCGGGTCGCCCCCCCCTTGAAGGCCGTACGGAAACCCGGCGCTGAACACGCCGTCGAGCCCGTTGACCCAGAGCAGACGTCCGAGGTACAGAATGCCGTTTCCGAGGGCCCCGAAGGCGAAAAGCCACGACAGAGGGCTGCGTTGCTGCGGCACCGCGAGCTCGCCGTCGAGCAGCACTCCGGTGGTGAACGAGGCGACGACCAGCGCCGCGAAGACGACCGCTCGAACGCGCTTTCCGAGCAGCCAGTGACCGAGACCCGGCACCAGCCAGGCAACTCCGAGAAGCAGCTTTGAAACCGCTCGCCCTTGGTTCGGGCTCGACGTCTTCGAGCCCGGAGATGTGCCGACGTCGGCGTGATCCGTCACGGTCGCTCAGCCCGCGTCACTGGTGCAGCAGCTCTTCACGCAGGTGCTTGCCCGGCTTGAAGTAGGGGATCTTCTTCGGCGGAACGTGGACCTTTTCGCCGGTCTTCGGGTTGCGTCCGGTCCGCTCGTCGCGCTGCCGGATCCGAAACGAGCCGAACCCCCTCAACTCGACCTTTTCGTCCCGGTGCAGGGCAGTCACGATGCTGTCGAGCACCACCTGGACGACCTGGTCTGCCTGTTTTCGCGCGACGTCCGCGCTGCCAGCGACATTTTCCACGAGATCCGCCTTGGTCATCGTCATCTTCGAGTTCCCCCGTCGTCGTCGGCCGGGCCTCCGGCCTGTCAGCTCGCGTCCCTGGGCTCCTTCGTCGCCTCGTCTTCGTCGCCGGATCCGTCGTCGTCGGCCGATGCCGGCTCGTCGTCTTCACTGTCGTCGGCGTCCCCGGTCTCGACCGTCGCAGCCCCGTCCGTGGTCGATTTTCCGTCGTCGGCCGCGGCCGGTTGCTCCGGTTCTCCGCCTGTCTCGGCCTCGGCTTCGGTCTCGGTCTCGGCCTCGGTCTCGGCTTCGGTCTCGGCTTCGGCGTCGGCAACCTCGTCATCGTTGACCGACTCGGCTTCGGGCGCGGCGGCAACCTCGAGATCGGCGTCGTCGCCGTCGGATGCATCGTCCGCTTCGTCGGTCGTCTCGTCGGCAGGCGCAGCGGCGGCTTCAGCCTCCGGCTCTGGCTCCGACTCCGGCTCGTCGTCGACGATGCCGCCCGCCTTGAACGCCGCCGCCATGGCGGTGTCGGCCGCCGTCGTCTCGACTGCAGCCGCGACCTCTGCCGCGACCTCGGTCTGATCGACGCTGTGCATCGACAGCCCGATCCGGTTCTCGTTCCAGTCGATGCGGAGGATACGGCAGGTGACCGCCTGGCCGCTGAGAAACGTCTCGGCCAGGGTCAGCCCGGGATCGCGGTCGATCTCCGAGATGTGGCACAGCCCCTCCACGCCGGGGGCCAGCTCGACAAAGACGCCGAAGTCCGTGACGTTGGTGACGGTGCCGTTGACCAGGTCGCCGACGCCGTGGGAGTTGGCGTACTCCTCCCACTCGTTGGGCAGGAGCTCCTTCATGGACAGCGAAATCCGCTGGTTGACCACGTCGATGGACGTGATCACGGCTTCGACCTCCTCGCCCTTCTGGACGACCTCGGACGGGTGGTTGATCCGCCTGGTCCAGGACATGTCCGAAATGTGAACCAGACCGTCGACGCCGGGCACGATCTCGACGAATGCGCCGAAGTCGGTGAGATTGCGCACGATTCCCTTGATCCGGCTGCCGACGTGGTGGGTCTCCGCCACCTGCTCCCACGGGTTGGGCTCGATGGCGCGCAACGACAGCGACAGCCGCCGCTTCTCGGCATCGACCTCGGACACCACGACATCGACCTCCTGGCCGATATCGAGGATCGAGCGTGGGTTCTTGACCTTCTTGGTCCACGACATCTCGCTGACGTGGACCAGTCCCTCGACGCCCTCCTCGAGCGCGATGAAGGCGCCGTAGTCGACGATGCTCACAACCTCACCGTGGACCCGCTTGCCCACCGGATACTTCTCGGGTACCAGGATCCACGGGTCCTCGAAGCGTTGCTTGTAGCCGAGCGACACGCGTTCGCGCTCGCGGTCGAAGCGCAGCACCACCACGTCGACCTCGTCGCCGACCTTGAAGTACTCGCTCGGGTGGCCGACGCGACCCCACGAGATGTCGGTGATATGGAGCAGGCCGTCGATGCCGCCGAGGTCGACGAAGACCCCGTAGTCCGTGATGTTCTTGGCGACGCCGCTGACCAGCTTGCCTTCCTCGAGGACGGCCATGGTCTCGTCCTTGACCTTGCCGACCTGTTCCTCGAGCACCGCCTTGCGGGACAGCACGACGTTGGAGCGGCGACGGTCGAACGAGATCACCCGGGCCTCGATCTTCTGGTCGACGTAGTCCTCGAGCCGACGGTTGGGTCGCAAATCGACCAGCGACCCGGGCAGGAAGGCACGGATGCCGATGTCGACCGACAGACCGCCCTTGACCCGCTCCAGAACCTGGCCGGTCACGGTCTCGCCGTTCTTGTAGGCCTCCTCGACCGTGCTCCAGATCTTGAGCTTGGTCGCGCGATCGCGGGACAGGCGAACCCGCCCCTCGGCCTCGTCGAGGCGTTCGACGAAGACCTCGACGACGTCGTTGACAGACACCGTCGGCTCTCCGGTTTCGGGGTCGGTCAGCTCCGCGATGGGGACGCTTCCCTCGCACTTGTAGCCGATGTCCACGAGAACCTCGTCGCTGTTGACCGCGACCACCGTTCCCTCGACGACCTCACCCTCCCGCAGCGTCTGAAGAGAGGTCTCCATCAGCTCTTCCATCGAGAGCTGGTCCATTCCCTCTCCGTTGTTCGATTCGCCGTTCAGTTCAGGGTCCGTGTTCAAGACGACTCCTCCTCGATGGGCGCAGACCTCCCGCGACCCAATCCTCCGTGGTTCCGAGACCTTACGGTGTTCTCACCGCTCGTGTCAAGGCACTGTCCGGTCCGCTCCTCGAGCAGTGCCAGCAATCGGTCGACGGCCTCATCGCGCGTCATCCCCGTCGTGTCGACGACAACTGCGCCCGGCGCCACGTGGAGCGGTGAATCCGCGCGTGTGGCGTCCTGCCGATCGCGCTGCCGCTGCTGCTGCCGGACCTCGTCAACGGTTGCGTCGACGCCGCTCAACTGAAGGTCGCGATGTCTCCTCCGGGCTCGCTCGTCGGCGCTCGCGGTCAGAAAGACCTTGAGAGTCGCGTCGGGAAAGACCACGGTGCCGATGTCGCGACCCTCCATGACACCGCCGCTGTCGAGTCCGATGGCGCGCTGGAGCGGCACCAGGGCATGCCGGACGCCGGAAACCGCGGACACCGCGGACGCCATGAGCGCGCACTCCGGAGTCCGAACGGCGTTGGTCACGTCCTCTCCGTCGACCAGCACCCTGGTCCCCGAGCCTTCGGGTTCGAGGCCGATCACGTGCTTCTCGGCGAGGACGGTCGCCCGGGCCCCTCCGGCCTCGTCGAGCGGTGGGCGCAGGCCGCCGCGCAAAGCCATGAGTCCGACGGCGCGGTACATGGCGCCGGTGTCGAGGTACGGGACTTCCAGCCGCTTCGCGAGCAGGCGCGCGACGGTCGACTTGCCGGCGCCGGACGGGCCGTCGATCGCGATCACCGGTGACGTGGGCAGCGCGGTGGGGGTTTGTGGTGGCATTCGAACCGGGATTCCCTCCGAAGCGGGACGAGGGCGGCATTGTACGTCAGTTCACCGTTGAGTGCGCGTCGTCGGCCGTTCGGCGAGCTTGGTCAGCGGTCGCGGCTGACGACGCGCTGGACTCGCGCGTCGATCAGGATCGGAACCCGGAGCTCGGGCGCCTGCTCATCGTCGGTGGTGATCTCCAGCGACTCCATCCTGCGACCCGCCATCGTTCCCGGCAGCACCTCTTCCGCCAGCCGGATCGACACGCTGTGAACCGACCGCTTCGCCGGGTCGCCGATCAGCTCGGCTTGGAACAGCGCCGGGTTGGACGGCTCGAGGCCGGTGACGCCGAAGCTCGCGCCCCGGTTGTGCTGAAGGCGTGCCAGGGCGGCGCGACCGGAGCTGTTGCCCTCCTGGAGCACGAGTACGACCTGCCCCGGCCGGCTTTCGACCAGCGGGCGCATTCTCAGCGAGTAGAAGATGTCGATCGAGGGAGCATCGGGGTGATTGGTGCGCACCTTGACGGTACCGTTGGCCGTCGATGCCGGGAGATCCGGCTCGACGGTCGCCCGCAGGACCACGTCCCCCACGCGGCCGTCGACGCCTTCGACCGACCGCGATTCGGTCAGGGTTTCGGCGGACAGCAGCAGCCGGCCGCCGCTGTTTTCGATCCCTGTGATCTCGAGCGGCGCCCCGTCGTCCCGCCGCAGCAGCAGCGAGGTTTCGGGGCGGTCGCCCTGAACCCCCTGGAGATAGAGCCGCGGCCGCGGCAGCACGGCGACGACCGTCGCGACCCGAAATGTGACGCCGAGCATGATCCGCGGCGCCGCCGGATCGCTCGTGGTCACCGCGACGCTCTTGGAAACCGCCCCGCTCTGGGACGTCAGGGTGCGGACTCTCGCGGTCAGCGTTCCCGTGCCACCGGCCGGGATGACCGAGTCGAACTCGGCCACAGCGCAGCCTCAAGACGGTTTGGCGCGGATGATCGTGATGTCCTCGGCGCCGCTATTGCGGAAGGTGAAGGTGGCCACGGCGTCACGGCCGGCCACAACCTCGCCGAGGTCGATTCGAGGCGCCTCGACCGTCAAGGCCGGCACGGTTGTCTGGGCGGTTCCGGTCCGGTCGGGCGCGAGCACCACGACGGTCAAAAACACCGCGATCAGACACAGGAGACAACGCTTCATCCCAACCTCCGTCGCCGCCGACCGCCCCGGGGCGGGACGCCGCGCGTTGGATGATTGTACCCGGCATCGGCGCCGGTGCGACGTCGATGCCCGGAAATCGCGGTCACGGCCGGTCCGAGCGCCTCGGCCAGACCGCCCCATCGGCCATCACCCCGACCCGCCCGCCGTCGTCGTTCGCTCGCCAGCGGGCGGCAATCTCGTCAAGTGACGCCGTCGGGTGGAAGCCGAGCCGTCGACCCAGGTCTTCAGGGAGCGAAGAGTACAGATGGATCCGGTACCGATCAGTCTTCTCGACGATTCTCAGCGTCGTATGACCGTACTGCACGTAGGCTTGGTCGAGGCGCCGAATGATCGCCTCGGTGGACGGGTCGTCCAGGAAGGGCGCCATGGCTGCGGATCCGGCGCCGTCCGAGAGCTCGGCGACGAACGTCACCTCGGCCCCGGGGTTGGCGAACCGGCATGCGGCGTCGAGGGCCTTGTGGGCCTGGATCAGGCTCGCGTCGCCCGGGATGCCGCCACCGCCGACGATCATCCGGTCGAAGCGCTCGGGACCGATCTCGTACCACTCGCGCGCCTTCTCGACCGCTCCCGCGAAGGCGTCGCGCCAGCCGCCGGCGCCGGCCCAAGCGGGGTTGCCGTCGCGCCCGAGGACGAGGCAGATCGCGAAATCCGGCGGCCGAAGGTCAGCGGCGCGGGCGATCTCCTCGGCCACCGGATTGCCCTCGAGCCGGCCGGGCTCACAACCCGGGTGGCGCTCTCGACCCTCGCCGCTGCGGCGCAGCACCAGGGCATGGTTGGCCTGGATCTCCTCGTCGCCCGCGATGCCTGGAAAGACCATCTTCGGTCCGCCGCCGAACCCGGCGAAGTAGTGGTGCCGGACCGCGCCGATGGTCACCAGAAGATCGCACGCGACGGCCGCGCGGTTGAGCCGAAGCGGCAGCCCCAGGCGGAGCTCCCCGATCTCGTCGAGATTCTCCGCGTCCCGGCTCGAGTGCTGGCAGACGACGACCCCGCGCGGCAGCTCGCCGATCAGCGACGCGATCTCGGTCTCGGACGACGGCGGGTGGGTGCCGCACGCCACGAGCAGCCGGATCGAGGAGGTCCGCACTCCGGCGGCGATCAGCCGGGTCAGGACCACCGGCAGCACGGTAGGCAGGCAGGCGCGCCGAGTTGCGTCGGGCACCACGATCACCGCGGAGCCGCGGCCCCGTGCCAGCTCGTCCAGGGCGGGGCCGGAAATCGGAAAGTCGACCGCACGCGAAAGCATCCGTCCCGGATCGGCCGCACCGCGCGGGGCATCGGGCTGCAGCGGCCGCACCCGGAGACCCCTGAGATCGACCGCGACCGTGTCCGAACCGTACGCGAGCTTGACGATCACCGGATCACGATACCATCGTACACTCAAGGAGCCCGCCATGGTTGAACTCCCTCGCCGTGATCTCAGTGCCGCCGAGCGACGATGGCTGCTCGATCTCGTTCGGACCACGATCGCCGCCCGGCTGGCCGGAGAGCCCGATCCAGACCTCGCGCCAGAGCCGGGACCGTTGACCGAGCCGCGCGGCGCTTTCGTCACCCTGACCCGGGACAACGTCCTGCGCGGCTGCATCGGCCACGTGATCGGAACCGACCCGCTGTGGCGGTCGGTCAGAGTCAACGCGGTCAACGCCGCGTTCAGGGATCCCCGGTTTCCGCAGGTCACCGAAGACGAGCTCCCCGGGTTGAACGTCGAGGTCTCCGCCCTGTCGCCGCTCTGGATGATCGACAGTCCCGACCAGATCGAAATCGGTCGCGACGGCCTGATCGTCGAGCGCGGACAGCGACGCGGTCTGCTGCTGCCCCAGGTCGCCGAGCGGTACGGTTGGTCGCCGACCGAGTTCCTCGATCACACCTGCCTCAAGGCGGGTCTGGAGCCCGGCTGCTGGCGGTCGAGCGATGCCAGGATCGCGGGCTTCTCGGCCGAAGTCTTCTCGGAGCTCGACACCGACTGACGGCGAGCCGGTACACTGGCCGCGATGACTGTCGCGTCGCTGGTCCTCGTCGAACCCTCTCTCGCCGGCAATCTCGGCGCATCGCTCCGGATCGCCGCCAACTTCGGGGTTCGTCGTGTCGATCTGGTCCGACCCGCGGTCGACGTCGGCGCCCGCGAGGTGCGCCGGTGGGCGTGCGGCGCACACGATCACCTCGAGATCCACCGCTGGACCAGCTTCGACAAATCGGTGGCCGGGTTCCGGACTCTGGTCGCCACCGCTTCGGGCCGCGGTCGGGACAACCTGCCGGTGGTCACGCCGGCCGAGGCGGCATCGCGCCTGGCCGAGCGGGGTCTCGACACCGCCGCGCTGGTGTTCGGCAACGAAACCCGCGGCCTTCCGGCCCGCCACCTGGACCGCTGCGACCTCGTCGTTCGGATCCCGACCGACCCGTCGTTTCCCGTGCTCAACCTGACCCAGGCCATCGCCGTGCTGCTCGGCTATCTTGACCTCCAGCTCAGACCCCCCTCCCCCTCCGCCCCGGCGCCGGCGACGGAGAAACGGGTTGACGGGTTGATGAGCCACCTGGAGGCGTCGCTCACCGACATCGGTTTCATCGACCCGGCGAACCCCGACCGTGTGCTGAGAAAGCTCCGCCGGCTGTTCGGTCGTGCGGGCATCACCGACAACGAGGTCGCCATCCTGCGCGGGATCTGCCGCCAGATGCAGTGGGCGGCAAATCGACGGCGGGACTCGTGACACGCTCTCGCTCTCGGTGATGATGCAAGCCGAAATCGTCCCTACCGAAAGCCGTCAAGAGTCAGCGTCGGCTGACCTCGGACCGCAGGCGATCGGCGAGACGCAGCAGGCGGGGGTCGTCGGGAAAGCGTTCGAGCGCATCCGACAGGGTGAACGTGGCCGGCATCAGCTCACCGCGCCGCAGCAGGAGCTCGACCAGCCTGGCGCGCAGCGCGGCGTCGTCCGGTTCGACAGCCACGGCGCGCTCCAGAGCGAGCCGGGCGTCGTCGTGGGCGCCGGCGCGTTCGGCGACCGAAGCGATGGCCGACAACAGCCGGGCGTCGGTCGGGTTCATCCCCCAGGCCCGCCGCAGGTGCTCGAGTGCCTCGTCCAGGTCGCCGCGCCGCTCCGCCAGCTGAGCCAGCACCCGGTGCGGCGTCGGCGACGTCGGATCGAATGACAGTGCGACCCGGGCCGCTTCGATCGCGCCCTCCGGATCACCGAGTCGGTCGCGAACCGAGGCCCGCAGGGCCCAGATTCGCGCCGACATCGAGGCCGGCAGACCGTGGCGCGCCGCGATCGCCGACAGCCTTTCGTCCGCTCGCCCCGGTTGTCCGTCGTCGAGATCCCATCGCGACGCCTCGATCGCGATTCGAGGGTCGCGCGTCGACTCCTCCTCCAGAAGCCCCCGGCCCGCCTCCCGCTGTCCCTGGAGGTTCATCTCGCGCGCCAGGTCGATGATGCCCTGGCTGCGCGACCTCGGGTACAGCTCGAGCCGACGATGCAGGCCTTCGAGCCGGACTCGGGCGGCCTCCTCCGGGGTCAGGTCGACGCCGTCGAGCCCGGTTCCCGGCGCAAGCCCCTGGGCCTCGGCCAGGTGCGCCAATGCGCGGTCACGCCGGCCGCGAACGTCCTCGACGAGGGCGGTCAACCGGTGCAGCACCGGCGAGGTCGGGTTCCGGTCGAGAGCTGCATCGAGAGTCTCCGCAGCCTCTTCGACCGCGCCGCGGATGAGCTGCGAGCGGGCGATGTTGACGAAGCCGTCATCGGCTGCCGGGGCCCAGTCGGTCTGCTCCCGGCCGAGCCTCGCCAACGCGCGGGCGACGTCCTGGTCGCCGACCGCCCGGAGCGTTCCCAGCGGCGCCCGTCGCAGGCGGGCGACGGTCTCGGGGAGATCGAGCCACCGCGAAGCCGCCAGCGCATCGGCGCCGGCTGTCGGATCATCGCTCAGGCGGACCACCACAGAGCGCCATCCGATCCAGCCGACGGTCGCCGCCAGCTCGACGATCCCGGCGACCACCACGGCCGCCACCGCCCACCGTGGACGCTGCCGGGTCACAGGCGGATCTCCCGTCCGTCCTCGTCGACGAAAACAAGGGCCGGAGCCAGCTCGACTCCGGTGACCGCGACGACCCGGTCGCGAGCCCGGCGGCACAGATCGAGGACATCGGTTGACGACGCCGACCGACCGGCAGCGAGCTGGTTGCCTTCCGCGCCGCCGAGCCGGACGCCCCCGACCGCGGCGGTCGCCATCCCGGCCTCTGAAAGGAGATCCGCGGCGCTCGCGTCGGGAGCGTCGAGGAAGACCGGACTCGCGACCCGCACGGTTCCGCGGGTCGTCAGCCCGATCCGCTCAGGCGCGATCGTCGGGCGGGCCGGACGCAATCGGAACCGGACCCGGGTGATGACCTTCCGCCGAAGCTCGGAATCAACGGGCGCGGAATCACCGTCGGCCGGCCGCCACCATTCCTCCGAGCTTCCGGGGCGGCTCAGCTCGACCGCTTCGACCAGATCATCGAGCCGGATGAGACCGTCGCTCGTGGCCCGCACTACGCCGCCGACGCTGTGATTGCCGCCCGGGATCCGCTCCAGACCGGCGAGTCGGTTTCGTGACGCGGCACGGCACACCTGTGCCATGTTGGCACCGGCGCCCGCGATCAAACCGTCGAGATCGAGCTCCCATCGCCCGAGGTCGCCGGTCAGGCTGAGCAGCGGCACCCGGATGCCGCCGTCGGGCGGAACCAGCCGTGAGCCACCGCCGAGCACCAGCCAACCGAGACCGTGAGAGGCGGCCAGCTCGAGAGTCTGTCGCACCGCGTCGGAGCAGTGGCAGCGCACAACAAGGCTCGCCGGCCCGCCGACGCCGAGCGCCGTCCAGGCCCTGAGATCGACCCGTTCGTACAGCTCGACCGCCTCGTTTCGCCGCAGCTCGCGAAGCCCGTGCTCCAGTCTTTCGAACTGACTCATGGACAATCAGCACCCCGCGAGGAATATTGGCACGACGCTTGCTTGTTGGTCTTGTCAGCCGGGCACACAACGACCTGGTACACGCATCATACCTCCTCCTTCCTCCTGCGGGCCCCACGGCCCGCATCTTTTTTTCACCTCAGTCCAGCGGTTCTCACCGGCGGTCCGCACCGTTCCCGCGCGCCCGGACCGGTTGCGAAAATACCCGACGTGGCCGGCGGACCGCCTCGGTTTTTCGCAACAACCACCCCAGCGCATCGAGAGCCCGGCGCATCTGATGCCATGGGGTCCCCGGACGGTTCCACCGCCGCGGTCACAGGTCCTCGAGTCCGAGCTTCTTGATCTGGTACAGCAGCGCCTGCCTCGAGATCCCGAGCTCACGGGCGGTGCGGCTCCGGTTGCCGCGGTGCCGGTTCAGCATCTCGGTCAGCAGCCGTTGCTTGAACTCGGCTAGCGAGCTCTCCCAGGTCCCGGTCGCAATCGTTCGCCCCGCGGTCAGCGGCAGGTGCTCGGGCCTGACCACTCCGGAGCCGGCCCGAGCCATGGCAACCTCGACCGTGTGGCGCAGCTCGCGCAGGTTTCCCGGCCAGTCGTGGTCGAGCAGAGCCCGCTCGGCGGCGCCGCTCCACGCCGACGCAGGCAACCCGTGACGGTCGACGGCATCTTGTTCGAAGATCGACCGCAGCACCGGAATGTCCTCCGGCCGCTCGCGCAACGCGGGCACTCGAATCCGGGCGACCGCGATCCGGTAGAAGAGATCCTCACGAAAGCGACCCTGACGGACCCGCCGCTCCAGGTTGCGGTGGGTCGCGCAGACGACGCGAACGTCGACCTCGAGGCTCCGGTCCGAGCCGACCGGCCGAACCTCCCCCGACTCGAGAAAGCGGAGCAGCTTGACCTGAAGGGCGCTGTCGAGATCCCCGACCTCGTCCAGGAACAGGGTTCCCCGGTCGGCGCTGCGGACCAGCCCGAGCCGCGCCCGATCGGCCCCGGTGAATGCTCCCTTGAGCGAGCCGAAGAGTTCCGACTCGAGGAGGTTGGCGGGCACCGCCGCGATGTTGACTGCGACGAAGTCGCCGGCTCGGCCGGACAACCGGTGGATCTCGCGCGCAGCCACGTCCTTGCCCGATCCGGTCTCACCCTCGACGAGCACCGCGAACCGGGCCGCTGCGGTACGGACGATCTCGCGCCGCAGATCGGCGGTCGCCGGCGACACGCCGTCGAGCCGGACCCCCGATCCGTCATCGGCATCGGCGGTCTCGACGGCGTGGGGCGCCGTCGACTCGAGAACGTCGAACAGCAGCGACCATCCCGCCTTCGAAACCGGAGCCGGTCCGAGCGGCGCCAACGTCAGGCCCCCGCGCACGACCGGCTCTCCCGGAGCTCCGTGCCCGACCCGAAACAGGACGCGCCCGCCGTGGGTCGCCGACAGCACGAGCCCGGAGATTCCGAGCGGCGCCAGGGCGCCCTCGATGACCTCAGCGTCGATGCCGGCGCCACGCGCTCGGCGAACGATTCCGGTCAGCGACCCGAGCAGGCCCTCGACACGCTCGCCCTCCCACCAAAGGCGTCGGGCCCAACCGGTCATGCCGTGCGCATCGAGCTGGCGAACGGCCGCGGCCAACCGGGCGGAATCGGCGACACCGGCGCCGAGCCCGAGCTCGCGGAGGACTGCCGCACCGAGGGCGTTCTGGACCGTCACGCGACCGTCCGACTCGGCCGCCGTCGAATCGTCAACCCGGCGCCTTCGAGCGCGGGCCGCTGCCGCCGCGGCCGCGATCCCCCAGAGGTCCTCACTGACCGGACCCGGGCTCGGCGCCCCGGCGGCGACCGCCGCGAGCTCTCGCCAGGCCTCCGCTTCGGCCCCTCCTTCGGAAAGCAGGCGCAGCGCCTCGCCGAGCTCGCCCCCCAGCAAGGCGCGGACGCCGTGCAGCAGCGACAGCGCCTGAACCAGGGGCGGCGCGGTCATTTCTCGGACCGGAGGCAGAGCGGCCACGCGAGCACGAAAGCCGTCGAGGTCGCCGATCGCGAGATCGAGTCGCGCCCGCTCCACGGTCACGAACAACGAATCATCGCCGTCGGAGATGGCGTCGAGCCGAGCCGCGGCCCGATCGACCCGCAGCGCGTCGATGTCGGCCACGGCGAGGTTGTGAAGCGGGTCCCGGATCCGATTGCAGAAACCCGCTGCCTGGAACAAACGGTACGCGCTCATGGTCGCCAGGGCCGCGTCCCGGTCTCGACCCTGTTCGGCGAGAGCGGTGCCGAGGTTGACCAGCATCAGCGCCCGCCGTCCGGGCGATCGCTCGGCCCGGATCAGCCTGCGCAGCAGACCGATCGCGAGGCGGTGGTCTCCGCAGACCGTGGCGCGAACCGACCGCTCGAAGAGCACCAGTCCGACGAGCTCGGGGTGGCCTCCAGCGTGCTCCCGGCGCCACCCGGCGTCGTCGAGGCGCTCGGGCTCGAGCAGGGCGGTGAGCCGAATCTCCACCCACCGGCGGAGGGGGCCGACCAGCCGTTCTGAAGCGTCGTGCACCATTTTCAGGGGCTCGGTCGCCTGCCGCCGACCGCGCCACAGATTGCGGCGCACGCCGACCAGTGCCACCTCGGCACAGGCCCGCGCCGCGGGTGTCAGATCGATCGATCGGGGCAGCTCGACCTCGAGGCCCGGGCTGCGGTCGAGCAGCCGAAGCCAGCTCGTCCACGGTCGAGCGATCTCGTCGTCGAGAGCGTCCAGGACACGTCTGGCGCCGTGGACGTCCGCCAGGCCGAGACAGGCCTCGGCGAGGGCGATGTCGGCGCCTGGCCCGAGCGCTCCGGGCGCCACGGCCGACAGCAGGTCGCGGACCGGCCACGAGTCCAGGTCGTCGAGCCGCTGCCGCGCCCAGTCCAGCAACGGCCCGGGGTTGCCGCCGGCCAGGGAGCGGTGGAGGATGTGGCGCGGGTCGTCGTGAGCGAACAGGTCCGCGACGTCGCCGTGCCGCGGATCGACTCTCAGGGGCGCCGGTTCGGGGAGCATCACCAACCCGTCACCAATCCGCACCACGCGCTCGCGGGCTGCCTGTCGCAGGGACTCGGCATCGCTGTCCGCAAGCTCGAGCGCGAGATCCACCGGCACTCCGTCGGGGGCCAGACCGGCGGTCGACACCAGCCCGTCGAAGCAGCCGGCCCGCCTTTGCCGCCGGTCGCGAAACAGCCGCGTCGCAGAGGTCGTCAGCCAGCGCCGGTCGGCGCCCGAGAACGGGTCGAAGCGACCGTTGCGATGATCCAGCCAGCGCAGCCTCGGGGCCGGGCTCAGGCCGATCACCGCCACGTGGTTGGCCACCCGCGAGCCGTCGAACACCGGCGCCGGCGCCGCGGTCCAGCCGTGGGGCAACGAACCGAGCACGAGCAGTGAGCTCGACCGGTCGCCCGGCCGGTCAACCAGCGATGCCAGCGTCGACGAGTCGAGCTCCCCGACGACAATCTGCAGAGCGCCGTCGCCGGGACATTCGGCGATCTTCGTCACGGTTTCGCCGAGGCGCGCCAGCTCGAGCGTGGCCGCCGTGCGTCGCCGGCGGGCCGCCGACCACACGGCCGCGCCGAGTCTGATGGCGATCCCAGCATCGCGCACCTCATAGAGCAAGGTGTCGCCCGGCTCGGGCTCCGGCGGCATCGACCAGCGGAGCATCCACAGCGCACGCGCTGTCGCACGGTCGAGCGGCAGCACGAGCTCGTCGAGCAGGTGCTCGATGACCCGGTCGAGTCCACCGGCCGGCTCTGGAAGGCCCGAGGACAGCCGCTCCCGGTCGATGCCGGTCACCGCGGCCACCGCGTCGAGCGCCCCGGCGGCAGTTGCCTCTGCCGCGCCCTCGCCGCCTCCGAGGCGCTGCCACACCGGCGACAGGGGCACCGGCAGAGCCGGCAGCACGACCCGCGGGCCGTCGTCCGTGATCTCGACCGACGCTCGCCGGAGAGCCCAACGTCCCGGCCAGAGCTCGAACTCGGCGAGCAGCGCGGTGACCGCGACCAGCTGCAGCGCGACGGCGGCACGCAGCCCGGCCTCGAGGTCCGTGGCGAGCACTCGCTCGGACCCGGATCGGCCCGTTGCGGCCGGCAGCGGCAGCGCCGGATGCTCGACCAGCAGCGCCTGCGGCCAGGCCCCGGTCATGGCGGCGACGTCGAGCCCGACAGCAGCCGTTCCCACATCGACCAGAAACCGGGGAATGACTTGGCGACGCAGTCGCCGTCATCGAGGGCGAGGGGTCCCGCCGCCAGCGCGGCAACCGCCATCGCCATGGCGACGCGATGGTCTCCCGCTGCGGTGACCTCGACCGGCCCGTGGCGACGACGCCGCAGGCCTCCGGTCACCTCGAGCCGGGACCGGTCGGCGTCGAAGGTCGCGCCGAGCCGCGACAGGTTGTCGATCATCACCGCCCACCGGTCGCTCTCCTTGTGGCGGAGGTGCTCGAGACCGGTCAGGGTCGAGCCCTCCGGGCCCGCGGCGGCGACCACCACCAGTGCCGGGAAGAGGTCCGGCGTGGGCCCCAAATCGGCCTCGAACGGTCGAACCGCACGGCCCGACACCGTCATGCCGTCGTGGTCGAAATCTGTCCTGATGCCGGCGTTTGCAAGCAGCGCCGCAACCGCCCGGTCGCCCTGACGGCTGACCGGTGACAGTCTCGGTATCCGGATCCGCCCGCCCGCGACCGCGACCGCCGCGGCGGGGAATGCGGCTGCCGACCAGTCGGTCTCGATGGCGACGTCCGACGGAACGTAGCCGCCGGGCTCGACCCGCCAGCGGTGCTTGGCGACTGGACGCACCGATGCCCCGAACTCCTCGATGGCCTGCAGGGTGAGATCGAGATAAGGCCGTGACGGGATCGGACCTTCGACGACGAGGTCGAGGCCGTTGCTCATCAGCGGTCCGGCGAGCAGCAGCGACGACACGAACTGAGACGACACCTCGGGTCGGATTCGGACAGCCCCCCCCGCCAGCTGCCGGCCGACCACCTCGACCGGAAGAAAGCCGTCGCGGTGCCGAATCTCGGACCCGAGTCCGATGAGCGCGTCGATCAGGGGAGCCATCGGACGCTCGCGCAGCCGAGGGCTGCCGTCGACTCGAAAGCGACCTTCTACGCAGGCGAGCAGGCCGAGAATCAACCGCGCGCCGGTGCCGGAGTCCCTCAGGTCGACCCTTCCCTCCGACCCGGGGCGCCGCGGACCGACGACGATCTCTCGCTCCCACGTGACACTCCAGCCCGCAGCGGTCAGCGCATCCGCGAGCAGGCGCGTGTCATCGCAGTCGAGAGGCCACCGGATCCGGCCTCCGCCCGCCGCGGCGGCGACGATCAGAGCTCGGTTCGTCAGGCTCTTGGACGTCGGCACCTCGGCCGTGGCATCGAGGCCGGATACCGAACCGGGAAGCAGCCGCCGGATCATCGCCGGCTGCCGCCGGTCGAAGCGCGAGCTGTCTGTCGGGTCACTCGACGATTGTGAAAAGCGCGGGCGCCGGTGTCAAGTTATTCTCCACCATGGTCAGCGTTCCGTCGGGCTCGATCAGCGCACCGCGGCCGGTCTCGAGCCAGGCCGGGAGCACCGCCGCCGCGCGGTCGTCTTTCCGGTACCACCACGTGGTGTGAAAGTGCCCCCACAGCAGCAGGTCGACGCCCTCGGACCAGGCGCCTTCCGCGGCGGCTCGGAGGCTCGCGAGCGGCTTGTGATAGCGGAAGCGCCGGTTGGTCGCGGCGAGGCGTGCCTCCATCCCGCGGACAATGGCGTTGGCCATCGACCGCGGCAGCAGCCGTGCCCAAGCCCGAGCCGGCGCCGATTTCGAGAATCGCGACCAGAAACGGTACTGGAGATCGCGGAGGTTCACCTTGTCGCCGTGCACCAGACGGATCCGGCGTTCGCCGGCGTTGAACTCGCGGCTCGGTCCGCTCCAGTCGATCTCCCCTCGCAGGTCACGAGCATCGAGAAAGAAGTCTCGATTGCCCTCGATGATCCCGATTTTCACACCCTCGCTGCGCAGCGCCCGCCACGTCGTGATGACCTCGAGGACGCTCGGCGTCCAGAACTTGGACATTCCGATCAGATACTGAAATCCGTCCCCGAGGTAGATGATCTCGGTCACAGCCCGCGACCGGGCCTCGAGTAGCATCGAAACCATGTCGGCAACATCACCCGGACGCTGCCCGACATGGGCATCGGCGATCACCAAACGCCGCATGCCGGCCATACTACCCCAGGGCGGCGACCGCCCGTGGGGTATACTCGACATTCACCCCGAACGGCAGGAGCATCGGTCGGGATCGGTCGCGGCGACCGCCGAGCGGTCGGCGGTGATCCGTCGGCGGCCGCCCGACCCCGTCGAGTGATTGGAGGTCGCGTCGTGTCCGCCATGCTTCCGCACAGGCTGATCGGTGCCGGGGCCGCCGCCCTGTGGGCAGCCCTGTCCGCCTCCGGTGCGACGATCGCGCCCGAGCTCGAGGCGGGCATCGACGGCGGACGGAGCCAGAACGTGATCATCCACGTCCAGGGCGGCGCCGACACCAAGCTCGCGCTCGGGCCGGTGTCCGGCGAAGCCGAACGTCGACGGCTCGCGGAGGTCGAGCGGATCCTGACCGACGTTCTCGCCGAGATTGAGGCCGCGGCGGCTCCGGACGAGTTGGTTGTCAGCCGGAACTTCCTTCTGCAGCCGGCGTTCGCGGCCGAGGTCGGCCCCGATGTCCTGCGAACGCTCGCCACGCACCCTCGAATCCGTTGGATCGAGCCTGACCGCGGTTGGACTCTGGCCACCCTCGAGGGCCTCGAGCTCATCGGGGCCGACATCCTCCACGACCTCGGGATCGCCGGGGAGGGCGCCGCCATCGCGGTGATCGACTCCGGAATCGACTACCTGCACCCGACGCTCGGCAATGGACAGATTCCCAATGCCAAGGTCGTTCACGGCGTCGACCTCGCCGACGGCGACGACGATCCCATGGACTGCAGCGGCCACGGCACCGCGGTCGCGTCTGTGGCCGCCGGTTCGACCTATCAGTGGAGCCCGGGCCGGCGGTTCGCCGGTGGCGTCGCTCCGGCCGCCAAGATCCTGGCGTACAAGGTGACGTCGGACGACGGCTGCCGGGTTGCTGCAACCAGCGCGGTCGTCGCCGCCATCGAAGATGCGGTCCTGCGCCGCGAGGGTGGCGACTACCGCCTCGCAGCGATCAACATCTCGCTCGGGGGCGGCGCATTCGAGGGTCCCTGCGACGCCGACAACGCGGCGTACGCCGAGGCGGTCCGGACCGCGGTCGAGTCCGGCATCGTGGTGGTCGCGGCCGCCGGCAACGGAGGCGAGCCGAGCTCTCTCAGCGTGCCGGCGTGTCTCGGCGACGCCATCGCTGTCGGATCGGTGTGGGACGCCGACCCGAGCTGGATCGGATACAGCTTCTGCCTCGACCCCGAGTGCACCAGGTTCTGCGACGACAGCTTCCGCTGGCAAGGCGCAGTTTCGTGTTACTCCAACTCGAGCCCGTTCCTCGATCTGCTCGCGCCGTCGGAGTACTTGAGGGCCGCGGCGAAGGACGGCGTGATGGTCGACTTCGGCGGCACCTCCGGCGCCGCGGCATATGTCGCCGGCGCGGTCGCGCTGCTGTCAGAGGCCGTGCCAAACCTCTCACCGACCGCGACCCGGCATCTGCTCGCGACCAGCGGCGCGCCGAAGATGGACGACAAGAACGGGCTCGTCCGGCCGATGGTCGATCTCGCCGCTGCGATCGAGGCCGCGAGCCGGGTGGCAGTGACCCAAGACCACGGACTGTTGATCGCCCCGAGAGCGGACTCTCCCACCCGGTCGGAGCTTCGGTTCGACCACCCGGGCCCGATCGGCAGCATGCGGGTCATGGTCGACCTGGCGCATCCCGATCCCGATCAGCTCCGGCTCGTTCTCACCGCACCGGACGGGACCACAGTCGTGCTACACGACGGCGCCGAGCTTCCGGCCGCCGCCGGCGCCGCCGGACAGGGCATTGCCGCCACCTACCCGGATGACGTCGAACCGGTGGAGAGCCTCGGCGTCTTCGCCGGTCGCAGCCCGACCGGTGTCTGGGACCTGACGATCTTCAACGAGCTGGACGGTGCGACGCCCGGGGCGCCGGCGACCCTGATCGGCTGGTCGCTCGCCCTGGAAACCCCCGACCAGCCGCTGGCTGCCCAGACCAGCCTGGTGTTCCCGGTGGTCGCCCACAGCGCCGGGGCCCACGGCACGAGCTGGCGCTCGGACGTTCGTCTCTTCAACCCGATCGGGGACGTGGACGCCCGGGTCCGGTTGTTTCTGGTCGACTCTCCGGGGCAGGAGCTCGTCGAGAGCAGGCAGACCGACGTGATCGTGCCCCACGGCACCGTCGTCGGACTCGACGAGGTCGTTCAACGGCGCTTCGGCCTCGACGACGCCACCGGCACGCTGCTGGTCGAGGATCCGACCGGGGCGGTCCGCCACGGCAGCTCTCGCACCTACACGGAGGCGGAGAGCGGCGCCTACGGCCAGTACATTCCATCGGCGCCGGACGGCGCCCCCTCGACCGGCGCCGGTGAACCGCCGCTGGTCGTGCTGCCCGTCCTCGGCGACGACCACCGCGTGAACATGGGCTTCACCGAGGTCTCCGGCGCTTCGGCCACGGTGGCGATTTCGCTGATCGACGCCGAGAGCGGGGCCGCCACGGGACCGTCCACTTTCCACT
This sequence comes from uncultured Thermoanaerobaculia bacterium, assembly GCA_964641415.1. Classification (GTDB taxonomy): domain Bacteria; phylum Acidobacteriota; class Thermoanaerobaculia; order Thermoanaerobaculales; family Sulfomarinibacteraceae; genus JAHECW01. The sequence continues at coordinate 78,439 of CAZXMW010000004.1, forward strand.
CGATCAGCCGGTTCGCCAATCTGCAGCTCAACGACATCCTGTCCCGTGCCGGGCCGGGGACGGCGGACAACGCCTATGCCGAGATCACGGTCGTCCAGGGCAACGGCCGCATCGTCGCCTACGCCTCGGTGATCGACAACCGGACCGGCGACGCGGTCTTCATCAGCGGCGTCAAAGCGACAGTGACGGCGTCGCTCCTGATTCCGGTGGTTGCCAGCGCCGAGGGGCAGCTCGGCACCAGCTGGCAGAGCGATCTGCGGGTGCTCAACCACGGCAGCTTCTCGGTGCACGTCGACGCCGAGCTCCGATTGCACGGCGGCTTCGGCCTGCCGCCGGTGGTCAGGGGTTTCGAGCTGGGAAGCGGTGAGGCGATTTTCATCGACGACGTGGTCGGTTCGTTCTTCGCTCTCGACGACATCGTGGCCTCGCTGCGTCTGGTCCCCCGCGAGGGGCCGGCAGCCCTGTTCGCGACCTCCCGAACCGCCAATCACAGTCCTTCCGGAACCTACGGTCAGTACGTTCCCGCGCTGCTCGACGGCGAGGGTCTGGTTCAGACCGGCGCAATCCTCCATGTCAGCAAGACCTCCGCCTCGAGAACCAACGTCGGGATCGTCGAGACCGGCGGCGGCCACGTTCACCTGGTCGTTCGACTGACCGACCGATTCGGGCGCACCCTCGGATCGCCGATCCCTCTCAGTCTCAGTCCGTTGGACTCGACCCAGCTCAACGACATTTTCTCTGTGGTCGGCGCCGAGGCCCACGAGCACGCTCGGGTCGAGGTCGAGCGGACCGCGGGTACGGGTCGGTTCTTCGCCTACGGCTCGGTGGTCGACGCGGTTTCCGGCGACGCGATCTTCGTTCCAGTCGTCGCCGTCGAGACCTCGCTAACTAACTGATCCGGCACGTGATCTCGGTCACCGGCGGAGCTGCTCCCGCTGCTATGATCGAGGTGAGGGAGGACGCGAGGAGTGCTCATCCGAGTCACGCTGCTGGTCACGGTCCTGGCGTCGCCGGCGGTGGCGCAGCACTGGTGTGACGACCCGCCGTCCCTCGAGATGCTGACCGGCGATCCGGTGGCCGTCGACGCACTGGCCAGCCAGGGCCACCCCGCCACCGCCTCGTGGTATGTCACGCCGCCCGGCGAACCGGCGCCGACCGAGCCGACCTCGACCGGATTCTCCCATCAGTTCACCCCCGACCAACCAGGGTTGTGGAGCGTCGCCTGCGTCGTCGACTACTCACACCAGGCGCCGGGTGGCGGCCTCTGGTCGTCGGAGGCCTGCGTGACGGTCCGCGCGTCGGCGGTGGTCGCGGTCCTCGGTCTCGGCGCCGGCCAGATCACCACCGACGAGGCGCTCGTGCTCGACGGCGCCGGCTCCGCCTGGGCGGCCGGCGTCGAGCCCACCGTCGACTGGCAGGTCGACGGGCTGTCGTTTCCAGCGTGCAACGGCGGACCTCCGCCCGCGACGCCGGGCGACATCGAATGCACCGTTCCTGCCGACTGGCTCGACCCTGGATGGCACACCGCCGGTCTTCTGCTCGTCGACCCGGCGAGCGGCGACAGCAGTCTGTCCACCGGCAGCTTCGAGGTCATCGAGGTCATCCCGTTGTCGGTCCAGTTGGGCTGGACTCCCTTCCATCCCGATCCCGGCGACCTGGTCACCTTCAACGCCGGCGTCGAGCCGACGACCCCCGAGGGCGACTTCACCGAGGTCGTGTGGGACTTCGGCGACGGCACCGTCGTCACCTACTCGAGCTGCCCGCCTCCCTACTACCACACCTGCCTCGACTACCCCCACCAGTACGCCGACGACGGCTGGTACGACGTCTCGGTCACCGTTCGAACCCTCGACGAGACGGCGACCGCCGCGGGCACCATCGAGGTCGGCGATCCGGTGACGCCGCCGACGGCCTCGTTCACGGTCTCGCCATCCGCGCCCTGGATCCTGCAGCCGACGACGCTCACATTCAACGGCTCGTGCACCGGAGGCTGCCAGTTCCACTGGACCTTCGGCGATGGTTTCCAGAGCACCACACTGCAGCCGAGCCACGAGTGGCCCGTGCCCGACCGGTACCCGGTCGAGCTCACCGTGACCAACGACGGCGGCAGCGACTCGACGACGCGACTGATCGAGGTTTCGAGCTGCTGGAATCCCGACCCGCCGACCCAGGACGGCGTCTGCCACGGCGGTCCGGTCTGGTTGACCGCGCCGGCCGGCGCGTCCTGGCTTTGGAGCACCGGTGCCTCGACCCGGGTCGTGGCCGCGCCCGTCGCCGGCGGCTACTGGGTCGACGTCGACGACGGCGCCGGCTGCTGGGGCCACGAGCCGTGCACCGTGGTCCTCGGCAACTGTGGCCACCCCGGTGGGGACAGCAATCTGGACGGCGCCGTGGATGCCGGCGATCTCGCGGCCCTGTTGCCCGAGCTCACCGACGGAGACGGCGACACCGTGGTCGGCGCCGGAGGTGGCGACCTCACCGCGCCCGGCGGCGACGTCACCGGCGACGGCCGCCTGCGGCCGGACGACCTGCTGACCGTGCTGCTCAGGCTCTTCGAGTAGCCCACCGCACGTGGGCGCCCGGTCACACGGGGGGTGGCATCTCCCGGTCGGATCCGCGGCGTCGAGGGCGGTCCTCCGGCAAAGGTGACGGATCAGGTGGGCCGACCCCCGCTTGAACCATGGAGCGCGCGACCATCGGCCGCGACAGGAAGGATCGGATCCTGAGACACATCGCCGACGGTGATTCACGAAGTACGATTGGCGAGCCTCAGCCGTTGCTCTTCGCGAACACCCGCATGAAGTCGGCCAGGTACTCGACTCCCTCCATGGCCATGGCGTTGTAGATCGACGCCCGGCAGCCGCCCACCGAGCGGTGGCCCTTGAGGCCGCACATGCCGGCCTCGAGGGCCTCTTTGACGAACTGCCCCTCGAGCTCCTCGGACGGCAGCCGCCACACGACGTTCATGTACGAGCGGCTCGCGGGCTCGACCGGGCACGTGTAGAAGTCGGGAAACTCGTCCATGACCCCGTAGAGCAGATCGCCCTTCGCGCGGTTGCGCTGCTCCATGCCGGTCAGGCCGCCCTGCTGCTGGACCCACTCCAGGACGTTGCGGACCATGTAGATGGCAAAGGTCGGCGGAGTGTTGAACAGAGAGTCCTTGGCCGAGTGGGTCTTGTACGCGAGCATGGTCGGCACGGTGTCGTTGGCCGATTCGAGCCAGCTCTTGCGGAGGATCACGATGGTCACGCCGGACGGACCGATGTTCTTCTGGGCGCCGGCGTAGATCAGCGAGAACCGGTTGGCGTCGATCGGCCGCCACAGGATGTCGGACGACATGTCGGCGACCAGCGGCACGTCGCCGCACTCGGGAAACGAGTGGTACTGGGTGCCCTTGATGGTGTTGTTGCTGGTGATGTGGAGGTAGGCCGCAGACGGGTCGAGGTCGAGCTCCTCCTGGCTTGGAATCCGCGTGAAACCGTCGGGCTCGCTGGTCGCCGCGATCCTCGCCGAGGCGATGATGTCGGCCTCCTTGATCGCCTTGGTCGACCAGGTCCCGGTGTCGATGTAGTCGGCAGACCCGCCGGGCGGGATGAAGTTCATCGGCAGCATGGCGAACTGGAGCGAGGCGCCGCCCTGGAGAAAGAGTACCTGGTGGTCGTCGTCGAGCCCGAGCAGCTCGGTGAACAGCTCCATGGCCTGGCGGTGGACCGCGTCGTACTCCTTCGACCGGTGCGAGGTCTCCATCACCGACATCCCGGTGGCTTCCCAGTCTGGGATCTCTGCCTTGGCGCGCTCGAGCGCGGCCAGCGGCAGGGTCGCGGGACCGGCGTAGAAGTTGTGGATCCGTGCCATTTCGTCCTCCTCAGGCGGTCTGATGGGCGAAGTCCTCGAGAATGCGGACGACGACGTCGCCGATTCTGAGCATGTTCTCGCTCGACGAGGCGCCGATGTGCGGCGTCAAGATCACGTTGGGCGCGTCATAAAGCGGGCAGTCGTCGGACGGCGGGTCGGACAGGAAAACGTCGGTGGCGTAGGCCCGGACCTTGCCCGAATCCAGCGCCGCCGTCATGTCGGACTCGTGGACGCAGCCTCCGCGGCTGGTGTTGACGATGACGACACCGTCCTTCATCCGGCTGAGGGTCTCGCCGTTGATCATATTTCGGGTCTCGTCAGTGAGCGGCACGTGGAGCGAGATGTAGTCCGACTCGCTCAGCAACTTGTCCATGGTCACCAGATCGACCGACTCGTGGCTCTTGAGGAACGGGTCGTAGGCGATCACCCGCATCCCGAAGGCGATGGCGCGCCGGGCGAGCTCGGTGCCGATGTTGCCGGCGCCGAACAGACCGAGAGTCTTGCCCATGAGCTCGGTACGCTTGAGCTGTTTCTTGAGCCACTCGCGGTCCTTCATGCCGAGATGGCCTTCGACGATCCGGGTCGGCACCGCGATCATCAGCGCGAAGGCGAGCTCGGCCACCGCCACCGCCGACGCCTCGGCGGTGTTGAAGACCTGGACGCCCTTGGATCGTGCGTACTCGACGTCGATGTTGTCGAGCCCGACGCCGCCGCGGATGATCAACCGCAGGTTGGTCGCCGAGTCGATGTAGTCCTTGCGGCACTTGGTCTTCGACCGGACAAGCACGACATCGACCTCGGGAAGACGTTCCTTGTCGTCGGTGACCTCGCCGAAGGCCACGAGCTTGTCGGGGAGCGAGGGATCGAAGGCGTCGGAGATCAGGATCTTCATCTTTCCTCCTCGTCGGATCGGTTCACCGGCGCACCGGTCAGTCGTCCAGGGGTCTCACGATCAGGCCGGAGCGGAGCTTCGGCTCGAACCAGGTCGATTTGGGCGGCATCACCGTGCCGGCGTCGGCGACCGCGAAAAGCTGCTCGATGGCGGTGGGATGCAGCGCGAAAGCGACGTCCCAGTCACCGCTGTCGACCCGCCGTTCGAGCTCGCCGAGGCCGCGGATGCCGCCGACGAAATCGATGTTGTCGTCGCTGCGCGGGTCGCCGATGCCGAGCACCGGTGCGAGCACATTGTCCTGGAGGATGGCGACGTCCAGGCTGCGGACCGGATCGTCCTCGGCGACGCTCCCCTGCCGTACGATCAGCCGGTGCCAGGCGCCGTCGAGATACATGCCGAAGGTCCGCGGTTCGGTCGGTCTGTCCGCGGATCCGGGCGCGATCTCGAAGGTCTCGCCGACCTTCGACAGGAAAGCGTCGCGGTCGAGCTCCGTGGGCATCTTCACCACCCGGTTGTAGTCCATGATGAGCATCTGGTCGTGAGGGAAGATCACGCTGAGAAAAAAGTTGTACGGTTCTTCCCCGGTGTGGTCCGGGTTGGCGTCGCGGCGCAGCGCGCGGACCCGGGTCGCAGCCGCCGAGCGGTGGTGACCATCGGCCACGTAGAGCTCGGGGACCTCGCCGAACGCGGTCACCAGGGCCTGGACGTCGGGCGCCTGGTCGACCACCCAGAGCACGTGGCGGATGCCGTCCGGCGCGGTGAAGTCAACCGCCGGTTCGCCTGACGTCAACCGTTCGACCAACACGTCGATCTCGGGTCGCGCCTTGTAGGTCAGAAAGACCGGGCCGGTGTTGGCGTTGAGGGCCTCGACGTGGCGGGTCCTGTCGTCCTCCTTCTTGGGTCGGGTGTGTTCGTGCTTCTTGATCCGATCGGCCTCGTACTCGTCGATGCTGGCTCCGGTGACCAGACCGGTCTGGAGGTGGTCTCCCATGACCTGCCGGTAGAGGTAGAGAGCCGGCGCCGCCTCGCGGGTGAGCACGCCGTCATCCTTGAGCCGCTGCAGGTTCTCCGCACCCTTGGCGTAGACCGCGTCCGAGTAGAGGTCGACGCCGGGCTCGAGATCGATCTCCGGCTTGACCACGTGCAGAAAGGACAGCGGGTTGTCCGCCGCCAGTTCACGGGCCTCGTCGCTGGACAGGACATCGTACGGCGGGCTGGCCACCCTGTCGGCCAGCTCTGACTTCGGCCGCCATGCGCGGAAGGGCTCGATTCGGGCCATGAAACGCTCCAGTGGCTGTGGGTTTCGGCTCCTCTCGGAAGCCACGTGAAAGTTAGCACATGCTCGTTCCCGAGGCTACTTGTCGGGATCCCGAAAAGGCGCCGGAAATTCGACTCGGGATCCGGCCTCCGGCCGGACAGGTCGTCGCAGAACCCGGCGCCGTCGAGCGACTGAACCACGACGTCGTCGCGGCCGTGCAGGTCCGCGATGTGCAGCGCGCACTTTCCCTCCGGACGCGTCGGAGAAGTACGCGATCCTCGACCCGTCCGGCGACCACGCCGGCGAACGTTCGTGGGCTGAACGCGTGCAGCTCAACCGAGCACGATGGCGAGGCGCAGCGGGGCTTTCCACCCCAGGGCGTGGACCTCGAGGATGAACGAGCTGCCCACTGCCAGCCCCGGCGGGCGCGCGAAGTACAGCAAATCGACCATGGCATCGCCCTGAGCGAGGGTCAGCTCGTCGATGACGATGGCCCGCCGGCCGCTGGTCAGCTCCGGGAAGAAATTGGACTCGACCAGCCGGCGGTCCCGTCGCCAGACCTCCCACGGGATGCCCGCCGCCGACACGGCTCGGGTGTCGAGCCGCCGTTTGCGGTAGCCCGAGCGGAGCTCCCGCAGGGTCGGTAACGGGTAGCGGACGCCATCCGGGCCGATGAGCCGAAAGGCGTCCCGATCCAAACGGGCGGGCTGCGGGCTGCGATTGACCACCGCTACGACCATTGGAATGTAGTCCTCGTCGAGCCGACGGCCGGTCAGGCCGACGTTGGCCCAGACCTCGCCGATCTCGTTGCCGCCGTTGAACACCAGCCGGCCCGGGCGGGGGTCCTGTTTGCCGACGCCCGGCGACGAGACGGCAAGCGCGGTCAGAACGAGGATCGGGAGCAGGCGGCGGTTCACTCCACCACCGTAAGCCAACGGCCCGCCGGACGCAAAGGAGACCGTCGTCCGGCGCGCGCACACTGCGCGCCGTGCGATCGAACGAACCCCAGAGGATCGCCGGGCCCAGGCGCGGTGAGCGAAGGGCGCGCTGAGGGATGTCCGGCGGGGGTAGTAGACTACCGGCCGGAGGTCTGACATGCGTGTCCCGTTGCTGCTTGCCTGCTGCCTCGCCGTCGCGTTTCCGAACGTTTCAGCCGACGCCTGCACGTCGTTTCTGCTCAAGCATCCCGACAAGCCGGTGATGGCCAAGAACTTCGACTGGGACATCGCCGCCGGGATGGTGGTGATCAATCCGCGAGGGCTCGCCAAGACCGCGCTGGTCGGCGACGACGCGACACCGGCGAGGTGGACCTCACGCTACGGCAGCGCGACCTTCAACCAGTACGGCCGGGAGTTCCCGATCGGCGGCATGAACGAGGCCGGGCTCGCCATGGAGGTGCTGTGGCTCGCCGGGTCCGAGTATCCCGAGGCGGGCGAACGTCCGGCGATCGATGCCCTGCAGTGGGTCCAGTACTGCCTCGACAGCTTCCGCCGCGTCGGCGACGTCGTCGCCAGCGCGTCGGAGCTCGCCGTCTCGAGCACCGCGCCGCTCCACTTCCTGGCCTGCGATCCGACTGGCAGCTGCGCGGTCATCGAGTTTCTCGAGGGCAGGTTGGTTGCCCGCAGCGAACGGTCGCTACCCCTGCCGGCGCTGACCAACGACACCTATGAGGCGTCGCTGGAGTACCTCAACCGCACCCTCGGCTACGGCGGCGAGCCCGTCGAGCCGACCGGCGCCGGATCCCTCGCCCGCTTCGCTCGAGCCGCGGACGGCACCCACGATGCCCGCCGGCGGCCCGACAACGACCCGGTGACCGCCGCGTTCTCCATCCTCGACGACGTCGCCCAGCCCGACCGGACCCAATGGCGCGTGGTCTACGACCTCCAGGCCACCCGCGTCCACTTCTCCAGTTCCGGACGCTCCGAGATCCGCTTCATCGAACTCGAGGAGCTCGAGCTCGACTGCACCGCCGAGCCGCTCATGCTCGACCTGGCGGCGCCCGGGGCCGGGGACGTCACCGGCTCGCTGGTTCCCTACACCACCGAGGTCAACCGGACGATGATCGAGGCCGGGTTCTCCGCCGACGAGATCGCAGCCCCGGCACCTGAGATCATGGAACGTCTCGTCGCCTATCCCGACACGCTGCTCTGCACCTTCGCCGCCGAGTGATCCCCCCGGCGCACTCGCTCATACCGTAAACCTCGAGAATCGGCAGCCCGAGGCTGAAGAAGAACTCCAACGTCGAACACGCCATGGGCGCCACGCTGGTGACGAAGACCCGGCTGCGGTCGAGGTCGAGGCATCGAGGGCGCCGATCACCGTGGCGGCGCCGCTCGCGCGCCCCTGCTGCTTGTGTTCCCCTGGCGCCGGCGCCCGCCGGCGCCGGTGTAGAAGCTCTCCAGAATTCGGAGATCCGCCCCGAGGTCCCCGCTCGGCGCCACCGGGTCGCCGAAGAGGATCCGGCGTCGATCCCAGTCGAAGGCGATCGGCACGATGGGGACGCCGGCCCGATGTGCGACCCAGTAGAAGCCGGTCCTCCAGCGCTCGACCGGCTGCCGCGTTCCTTCCGGGGCGAGGGCGAGGATCAGGTGGTCGCGCTCGGCGAACATCCGCACGGAGTCGGCGACCACGCCCGCCGATGCCCGGCGGTCGACGGAGATCCCACCCAGCCACCGCATGAGCGGCCCGAGCGGCCACCGGAAGAGCGTGTGCTTGCCGAGGAACGCGACCCGGATGCCGAGGGCGAACATGGCGGCGACCCCGACCACGAAGTCCCAGTTCGAGGTGTGCGGGGCGACGATGGCGACCGCCTTGTCGACGTTCGGCATCGCGCCCGCGAACCGCCAGCCGAACCCGCCGAAGGCGGTTCGTCCGAGCCACCTTGAAAAGCGGGTCCCACGGATCGGGACCCGCGGCCCCAGGATCAATCTGCTGGCGTTCGTCATGACTGCACACAGTGTAGCCGCGCCCATTCATCGTTTTGCTATCATTCAGCAATGAGACCTGCTCGCCGAATCACCCGTTACCGACATTCGGTCGCCGTCGCGGCGTTGGCGTCGCTCGCTGTCGCAGCTCCCGTCGAGCCTTCGGCCCGCGCCGGGGAGCCATCCCGGATCCGCGGCACCGATCTTGCCGTCGAACGGCTCGTGGTCGATCCGGCCACCGGCAACCCGCGCCTGGTCCGGCTGGCGAGCCCCGCACCGGCGCCCGACGGGGACACGCTCACCACCAAGGCTCTCGACCTGCTGACCCGGCACGCTGCAGCGTTCGGCCTGGTCTCTCCGTCCGACGAGCTCCGGACGGTGGCCGAGCTGGCGGACCCGGTTGGCGGGGGATCGGTCTTCTTTCGTCAGTTCTACCTCGGTCTCCCGGTCTTCGGCGCCACTGTTCGGGTCCACTTCGACGCCGGCGGCACGGTGCGCGCAGTCAACGGCGCCGTCGTCTCCGACATCGATCTCGACCCTTCGCCTCGGCTGTCGGCCCTCGACGCCGAAAACATGGCCCGCCGCGCGGTCGCCAAGCCGAACGAACTCCGACCCGAAGACCTGGCCGTGGACTCGGTCCGGCTCCTCGTCTACCGCACCGGTCTGGTGCGCGGACGGCCCGGCGACAACCACCTGGCGTGGGAGGTCGAGGTCGCCTCGCCCCCGATCGTGCGAGAGGTCGTCTACTTCGACGCCGGCTCGGGACGGCTCCTCGACCGCCGCTCGAAAATCCACCGAATCGACCGTCGGGTCCACCTCCACCGCATGCCGAATCCGATCTGGAGCGAGGGCGATCCCCTCCCCTTCGCGAGCGGCAACTCGGCCCGCGACGCCGAGGTCAACGAGATGATCAGCGCGACCGGAGACATCCACACGCTGATGGCGAACCTGACGGGCGGCCAGTACCTCAGCTTCGACGGTTTCGACGCCACCATGAACGCGGTGTACGACGCCGACTCACTCGACTGCCCCAACGCGGTGGAGTCGAACGGCGTCACCGCCTACTGCGTCGACATGGTCAGCGACGACGTCGTCGCCCACGAGTGGGCCCACGCCTACACCGAGTGGACCCACGCGCTCGTCTACCAGTGGCAGCCGGGCGCACTCAACGAGGCCTACTCGGACATCTACGGCGAGCTGGTCGACCAGCTCAACGGCCGCGGCAGCGACCTTCCGGACGACCTCCGCGGTCCCGGCGAGTGCTCCCTCGCCGGCGGCAGCCCGTCTCCGACCCTGGACATCCTCCAGCCGGCTGCCGCCGCCGGGCGCTATCCCGCGGGCGGCGCGGTGTTCAACCCGCCCGGCCCGTGGTCGGTCACCGCTCCGGTCGAGCTCGCCGACGACGGCATCGGAGCAACCAGCGACGCCTGCCAGCCTGTCAACAGCTTCCCTGCGGGAGCCGTGGCATTGATCGACCGGGGTCTCTGCCTGTTCCGGGACAAGGTGCGCCACGCCCAGGACGCGGGAGCGGCCGGTGCGATCATCGTCAACAACCAGGGCGACAGCGTGCTCGACATGGGCGGCGATCTGGAGCCTCTCGACATCCCGGCGATCTTGATCGGGCAGAGCGACGGCGCCCGGATCCGGGGCGCTCTGAACCAGGGCGTCACCGCCACGCTGGAGCTGACCGCGTCGCTGTCCGCCACGGTGCGCTGGCTCATCGGCGAGGACACCGGCGCTCTCGGCGCGATTCGCGACATGTGGTCGCCGTCCTGTTTCGGCGACCCCGATCGCGTCGGCAGCGCCAACTACTCCTGCCAAGAAACAGACAACGGCGGCGTCCATACCAACTCGGGTGTCGCCAACCACGCCTTCGCCCTGCTCGTCGACGGCGGCGCCTTCAACGGCGGACACATCCGCGCCATCGGTGCGACCAAAGCGGCCCGGATCTACTGGCGCGCCATGAGCCGCTACCAGACGCCGGTCAGCAATTTCACCGATCATGCCGATCTGCTCGAAATCAGCTGCGAAGACCTCATCGGCGCCCAGCTCTACGACCCCGGTTCGGGCGACCCGATCGCCGAGACCGTGACCGCCGACGACTGCCTCCAGGTCGCGGCGGCCATGCGCGCGGTCGAGATGCGACAGAGCCCGGACCAGTGCGGCTTCCGGCCCCTGCTCGATCCCGACCCGCCGGCCGCCACCGGTAACGTCACGCTGTTCGACGACGGCTTCGACGATCCTCCGGGGTCGGAATGGATTCTCCACAACCACGGCGTCTACCCGGAGTACGAGCCCCGCGACTGGGTCTGGACCGACGATCTGCCGGAGGGCGGAGTCGGCGGCGGCTGGTTCGCCATCGACAGCGTCTTCATCGGCGACTGCATCCCCGGGAGTGACGACCAGAGCGGGGTCATGGAGCTCATCAGCCCGCCGATCACCGTGCCCGAGGGCGTCACCGATCCGGTGCTCGTCTTCGACCATTGGATCTCCACCGAGCCCGACTGGGACGGCGGCAACCTCAAGATCGGCGTCGACGGCGGTCCGTGGATGACGGTGCCGGGCAGCGTCTTCAAATTCAACCCCTACAACGGTCGCATCAATCCTCCGGCCGGCTCGAACCCGAACAGCAACCCGCTCGCCGGCGAGCCCGCGTTCACCGGCGCCAACCCGGGAGTGCTCGGCGGCAGCTGGGGTCAGAGTCAGGTCGATCTGGGCTCGCTCATCGGTCCGGGCGACATCTTCGCGCTGCGCTTCGACTTCGGAGTCGACGGCTGCAACGGCGCCGAAGGCTGGTATCTGGGCCGGGTCCGCGTGACCGCCGACGGACGCGCCCCGAGGCATCCGGGAGGGCGCGTCGCGCCCTGATCGGCCGGGCTGCTCGCGCCAGTCTTCGGCGATCGGCCGCAGCGAGCTTCACGACTCGACCGGCGGCACCTCCACCCAGAACCAGCCGCGCAGCTCGCCGGTCTCGAAACCCACCGCCTCGTCCTCTGGGTAGCTCTCGGCCAGCGCATCGCGGACCCCGTCGTCGAGGGTCGCGGGGTCGCCGTGGCAGGCCAGGCACGGTTCGCCGAGCCGGATCGGCATCAGAACCCCGAGCTCACCATGGGGGCCTCGAAGCGCCGTGACCGAATCGACGCGATCGGCGACCGGGCCCTCGGCCCATGTCGGCGGTCGGTTCGCCGGGTTGCGCAGCTTGAACGACGTCCGGCCGATGTCGACATTGCTCTCCTCGCCGGCGTGGGCGCTGATCATCGGCGCCATGTCCCGACAGATGTCGACCGCACCGGAGGGCCCGCCGACCTCGAGCTCGTCGGCGAGTGCCTCCATCAGAGTGCCCTTCAGGTGCTGGACGGCCGCCGTGGCCCGATCGAACTGTCCCTGTTGGTCGGCGTCCAGCGTCGCCATGCCGATTGCCTGCCACCCGGGCGACGCGCCGTCGTCAGTCCCGGCGGTCGGCGGTGCGGACGACGGACCTCCGCACGCCGCCACGGCGAGCAAAACGAAAAGGAACGGGATCGTTCGGATCTTCATATCGAATCCCCCTGTGTTCAATGTAGGGTCGACGGCGCCGAAGAACAAGCCTCGACACCGACCGGCGAAGGTCGAGGCCGATCCGCTCGGGACAGCAACCAGAACCTTGACAAGTTTACCGTTTGGTTATAAAGTGGAAAAGTAGAGAGTCGAGAGTTCTCAAGATCTGTTCGAAGCCCGTGTCTGACCATCCCACCCCACCGATCCCACCGCAACCACCCACCTGACACAACCCACCGAACCACTCCCACCTTGCACGGGCTGGGACAGGTCTGTCCATGTGCGATACTCGACTGATGACCCCACAGCCCCGGAGCCGCCTGTTTCTGATCCGCCACGGCGAGGTCGATTCCAACCGCATGATGCGCTACCTCGGGCGATTCGACGAGCCCCTCAACGCGGTCGGGCGCGGGCAGGCACAGGCCCTCGGCTCGGTCTTCACCACCATCGCCGTCGACGCCGTTCGGTCGAGCCCGCTCCGGCGCGCCCTCGTCACCGCCGAGGCCATCGCCGCCTCGACTGGCGCCGGTCTCGAGACCGATGATCGGCTGGCCGAAATCGACTTCGGCGCCTGGGAGGGCCGCTCACGCGACGAGGTGCTGTCCGGGTCTGACGAGGATCGCCGACTGGTCCACCGCTGGGAGCGGGACCCCGCCACCGCAGCTCCATCCGGTGAGAGCTTCGCCGACCTCGAGAGAAGAGTCTGCGGCTGCCTCGACGACCTCGCGGCCGGAATGCCCGGGGCAGTCATCGTGGTGGTCAGCCACATGGGACCGATCAAGGTCGCGCTGTGCGCCGCGTTGGGGCTGCCTCTCGATCGATCGCGGCGGATCTTCCTCGACCCCGCCACGGTGACCGTCGTCGACTGGGGCCCTGAGCCCGTCGTGCGGCTGGTCAACGGCCACGCCCATCTGGGTTTCGACCGGGCGCGCTGGATGGCCGGCCCGTGATCGCGACCCGCCATCCGCTCGCACGGGACCGACCGCCGCTCTCCTGACCGCCGACCCCGCACCGAAACCGTGTTCTCGTGTACCATCCGACGGGTCACTCGGGGAGGCCATCGGTGATTCGAGTCGAGGGATTGTGCAGGAGCTTCGGTTCGCTGGCTGCGGTGGACGACGTGTCCTTCGAGGTTCAGGACGGCGAGATCTTCGGTCTGCTCGGCCCGAACGGCGCCGGCAAGACCACGACCCTGAGCATGATCTGCGGAGTCCTCCAACCGGATTCGGGGCGTGTCCTGGTCGACGACAGAGACATCTGGCTCGAGCCCGCCACGGTCAAGCGCTCCCTGGGTGTCGTGCCCCAGGAGATCGCGGTCTACGAGGATCTCACCGCGCGGGACAACCTCTCATTCTGGGGCGCACTGTACGGCCTCAGGGGCGGAGAGCTCGCGGACCGCATGGACGAGGCCCTGACCAAGGTCGGCCTCGCCGACCGTGCCCGCGACCGGGTCTCGACCTACTCGGGAGGCATGAAGCGCCGGCTCAACCTCTGCATGGGCCTGCTCCACCGGCCCAAGTTCCTGCTCCTCGACGAGCCGACCGTCGGCATCGACCCCCAGGCCCGCCTCAATATCCTCGAGGTCATCGGTGAGGTCGCCGCAGCGGGGACCACCGTGCTCTACACCACGCACTACATGGACGAGGCGGAGAAGCTGTGCGACCGCATCGGGATCATCGATCACGGCCGGATCCTCGCCATGGGCTCCCTGGCCGAGCTCACCCGCCGTGCGGGCGAGGCCGAGGTGCTCCGCCTGAGCGGCGCCTTCGGCGCCTCCGAGACCCGGAACCGCCTCGCCACCGTCGATGGGACCCGCCTGCTGCGCCTGGACGACGACGCCGCGGTCCTCGCCATCGAGGCCGACGGTCCGGGCCTGCTCGAGGTCCTGCCTCGGGTCCTCGAGCCGGGCCTCGGCGTCGAGGACGTGTCGATCCAGCGACCCAACCTCGAGAGCGTCTTCATCGCCCTCACCGGGCGCGAGCTGCGCGACTGATGGCCGTTCTCGCCATCCTCCGCCGCGACCTCGCCCGCTACCGCCGCAACCCCGGACGCACCGCTTTCCTGTTCGCCCTGCCCCTGGTTCTGGCCGGGATCTTCGCCCTGGTCTTCGGCGGCGGCGGCGGCGTCGGCGACGATCTCACCATCCGGGTACTGCTCTGGGACGAGGACCAGAGCCTGCTGTCGCTGATCGCCCGCGGCGCCTCGGCGGCCGATCCCGAAGCCGGCCGCCTCGAGGTGGTCGAGGTCGGGCCCGAGGGGCTCGAGATGATGGAGCGCGGCGAGGCCTCGGCCCTGGTCCGGATCCCCGAGGGCTTCACCGACGACTACCTGGCTGGGATTCCGGTCCTCATCGAGCTGGTCAAAAACCCGTCCGAGCGCTTCCTGCCCCAGGTGGTCGAGGAAGGGCTCGGCGTCGGCCGCGCGGTGCTGTCGGTGGCGTCGCGGGTCTTCCGTCCCGAGCTCGAGCAGGTCCGGGCCTTCGCGCTGTCCGAGGATTTTCCCCCCGACCTGGCGGTCGGCGAGCTGTCGGCCCGGGTCAACAGCCGGCTCCGGGGCCTGGATCGCTTCCTGTTCCCCCCCGCGATCGAGCTCGAGACGGTCACCGTGAGACCGGTGGGGGAAGACGAGGCCGACTCCGACATCGGAATCCTCGCCTTCTTCCTGCCCGGTCTTGCGGTCATGGGCGTGCTCTTCCTCGCCCAGTCCGCGACCCGCGACATCCTGCGCGACCGCGAGGCCGGGCTGGTGCGGCATTTGCTCACGGCCCCGGTCTCGCCCGCCCAGTACCTCGTCGGCAAGTGCCTGTCGGTTCTCCTCGTGTCCGGCATCGGCTTCGCGGCGCTGATCGCGGTCGGTTGGGCCGCCGGCATGTCCTGGGGGCCGCCGGTGGCGGTCGTCGCGCTGATCGCCGCCACCGCGATCGCGGCCAGCGGCACCCTGCTGCTGATCATGAGCCTGGTCGCCACCGAGCGCCAGGGCGACGCCCTCACGACCATCGTCATCATCGCCTGGTCGATGCTCGGCGGCGCCTTCGTGCCCCTGGCGAGCATGCCCGCCTTCGTCCGTCCGCTGTCCGCCACGACCCTGGTCTACTGGGCGGTCGCCGGCTTCAACGACCTGGTGCTGCGCGGCGGCGGTTTCGTCGACGTGCTGCCCAACCTGGCCGTCCTGCTCGCGGTCGGCGTGACCTTTCTCGCCGCCGGCGCGCTGCTTCTCGGCCGCAGGATCCGCCGGGGGGCGCTGTGATCGGCCGTGTCCTCGCCATCGCCCGCCACGACCTGCGCCAGGTCTGGAGCGACCGCGGCGCCGTGGTCTGGCTGATTCTCATGCCCGTCGCCTTCGCGGCCTTCTTCGGGTTGGTGATGCGCGGCGGGGCGAGCCCCTCAGACCTGAAGGCCAGGTTGACGGTCGTCGACGAGGACGGCGGACCGGTCGGCGCCATCCTCATCGAGGCACTCGCGTCGGAGCGGCTGTCGCTCGTTCAGATCCCACCCGAGGCCAAGGAGGCCACGCCAGACAAGGTTCGCACCCTGGTGATCCCGGCCGGACTCAGCGACGCCGTGCTCGCGGGCGAGCGGGCGGTGGTGCGCCTCGAACGCGATCCGGACTCCTCGATGGAGGCCGAACTCGTGGCCAAGGCCCGGATCGTGGCGGCCCTGGCCACCGTCCTGGGACGCCTGGTCGAGACGTCGGCGGCCTCGGAGGCGGGCCCCGGGCCACCGGCGACTCCCGATGCCCTGGCCGCGCTGGCGCCCGTCGGGGAGCTGGTCGTCGTGGACAGCCGCTTCGCCGGTGAGGCGCGGGTCGTGCCCGGCGGCTTCGCCCAGTCCATTCCCGGCAACACCGTCATGTTCGTGCTCCTGGTCGCGCTCACCTACGGCGCCGCGTCGATCAGCGCCGACCGCGCCGGCGGGCAGCTCCGGCGCCTGGCCACCACACCGGCGGGCCGGGGCGAGATCGTCGCCGGCAAGCTGCTGGGACGGCTGGCGGTGGCCTGGATCCAGATCACGGTCCTCATGGCGGTGGCGGTGGCGGCACGGGCGGCTCTGGACGTCGAGATCGGCGACAACCTCGCCGCGACCTGGGTCGTGCTGCTCGTGTACGCGGTCGCGGTGGCGCCTTTGGGGGTCGCCCTCGGAGCCTTCGTCGTCGACCCCGATCGGGCGGCGAGCATCGGCGTCATCGCGACCATGACCATGGCCGCCTTCGGGGGCTGCTGGTGGCCCCTGGAGGTCGTCTCCGAGGCCCTGCAGACGGTCGCCATGGGCCTGCCCACGGGTTGGGCGATGCGGGCCCTGCACCAAACCATCTCGTTCGGCAGGGGCCTCGACGGCGTGGTCGTCCCGCTCGCGGTGCTGGCGGGCTTCGGCGCGGTGTTCAGCTGGATCGCGCAACGGTCACTGCGTCTCGACTGATTGGAGAATGGCCGACCGTCGACGTTGCCACCGCGCCCCCCGCCGACGATCGACGAGCGCCGCTTCCTCGCGCTCCGGTATCATCTGCGACGTGCGAAGTCAGCGACCTCGTCAACGCTCCAGCTTCTTCAGACTCACGGCTCGGACCGTCGTCGCGACCCTGGCTGCCATGGCTGGGGCCACGCCCGCGTTCGCGGCCGCGGTCACATCCGTCTCATGGGACCGCCATCCAACCGGCAACACCGCGATCACTCTGGCTTTCGACCAGCCGCCCGCAGCCGGGACCTTCCGCGCCTACGCGGTGGCCGCCCCGCCTCGGATCGTCATCGTGATCACCGGGGTGACCGAAGCGCCCGAGGTTCCCGTGCTGCGGGTGGGCAACGGCGTCGTCGAACGGGTCCGGCTCGGGTTCCACCGCGACCGGCGGCCGTCTGAGCTCCATGTCGTGCTCGACCTGGCCTCGGACGCGATTCGGCTGCACGAGCTGCAGGCCATCGGCCCGCGCCTGGTCGCACTGGTCGGACCCGGTGCGGCGCCGTCCCACGCGCTCGCCGCCGCGGCCCCGACGCCGACCGCGAGCCCGCGACTCAGACCGGTCGCGACGGTGGCGCCGTCACCGACTCGTGCTGCGGCCGACCGGCGCCCATCGCCGGCGGCGGCGCCGCCGGAGAGCCGCCCGCCGGAGTCCCGAGCTCCGGCAACCGACGCGGTGCCTCCGGTCGAGGAGGCCGGCAGCGCCACCGCGATCCCGACGCCGGTTGCCGAGCCTGAGACCGCCTCCCGGGTCATTGGCATCAGCGCGACCCCACGGGGCGACGGCTCGACGCTGGTCCTGATCACGGCCGACGCCCGGATGACGAGAGGGAGCGCCCGGGTCATGAACGTGTCCGGTGATCCGCCGCGCCTGATCGTCAGCTTTCGTGGCCTCAGCGCGCCCGACCTGCCGCGCACCTTGACCGTCGACGATGCCAACCTCGACCGCATCCGGCTCATTCACGACGGCGAAACCCGCAGCGGCGAGCTCCACATCGTGCTCCACCTGTCCCGGCCCGGTGTCGTGGTTGCCGACCGGCGACAGGTGGGGGCGAACCTGGTGCTGCAGCTCGGGCCGGGCGACGCGCCGGGCCCCGGGCCGTGACCGCATCGCTGTCGATTGTCCCGTGACGGGATCCGGGCGCCCCTTCGACCTGGACCGGCTCGCCTCACTGCTTGCCGGCGACGGTCGAGTCCCGGCCGAGCGGACCCGGCTCGTCGAGCTGATTGGCCTGCTGGCCGGACGGCCCGACCCACCGGACGCCGGGCTGTTTCCTCGCTACCGCGAGCTCCGGCACGCCCTGCTCGACGCCTGCCGCGGCGGTGACGGCGAGCTCCTCGAGGAGCGCTTTCTCGAGCTCTACGCCCACCTCCACATGCACGAGGCGCCGTACACCCGCGCCGAGCGGCAGCGAGTCGACGCGACCGGCGGCTACTGGGCCCACGCCGGCGGCCTGAGCCCGATCCTGCGCGCCGCGGACTGGATCCGCCCGGCCACGGACAGCGTCGACCTGGGCGCCGGCAATGGGCTTCAGGGACTGCTCATGCAGCGACTCTACCCCCATCGGCGTCTCTGCCAGATCGAGATCTCGGGCGCTATGGTCGAGATCGGACGACGGCTCCAGGACTGGCTCTCGATTCCGGAAGAGCGGGTCGAATGGCGAGTTGCCGACGTCACCGCGACCCCGCTCGGCGGTTGGGACTTCGTCTACCTCTACCGGCCGGTCCGTCCGGACGGACCCGGACGCAGCTTCTACGAGCGCCTCGTCCGGGCCCTGAGCGCCGAACGTCGAGAGGTCGTGATCTTCAGTATCGCCGACTGCCTTCGCGAGTTTCTGCCGCCGGTCTTCGAACGCATCGACTCGGACGGCCACCTGACGTGGTACCGCAAGGCGGTGAGCCGTTAGCTCGTTTTCGTCCGGAAACGGCGCTTTTTGGCAATCTCGGCGTCAGATTACGAATTTCCTTGTGCGGCGTACAGAAGTACGCCTCCGCGTACATTCTGATCTTCCTTGACCTTGCACAAAAACCCCTCGTTTCCGAATCGAGAACTGCGCAGTCCCCATCGGGGTTTCCGGATGGGAACTAGCTCTCGGCATTGAGGCGTGTCGCCGGAGCGACTTGCGTTCGAGGGCTCACAGCCGGCAGATTTCAGTGCTCATTGCTCTCGACAACGATCGCCGAAAGGTCGTCTGCGGTGATCCCATCGCCGAGACGGCAGTCCGGATTGCCCGGAGCGTCGTGGCCGAAGATGTGGGCCACCGACGGCTCGAGATCGTCGCTGTCCACCGCCAGGTCGTAGTTGGCGTCGCACGGCTCGGCGGCCACCACCTCGACGCTGATCGCCGCCTGGTTGTCGCCCGGATCGGTGTCGCACTCCCAGGCCTCGACGAGCACGGTGTTCGTCACGATTCCTGTGGCCACCGTTTCCACCCCGATCAGCGGCTGCCAGACCGCCCCGGGCGCCAGACCTGAAATCGTGCACTCGACGGTGCCGCCGATCAGAACGCATTCCGGCGACGACAGATCGGGCCGGAACATCAGCTCCGCCGGCAGCCAGTCGGTGACAACGAGGTCGGTCGCCGATACCGCCGAGGCGTTGGTCACGGCGGCTTCGAACACGAGATCGTAGCCGACGGACACCGGATCGGCGCTCGCCGACTGGTCGATGCTCAGCTGAGTTCCCATACAGATCACGTCGAGCTCCAGGTCGTTCGCACCGACGTCAACCGACCACGCCAGCAGGGACTGCAGCAGTGGCAGCGAGACCTGGTCGAACCACCCGTCGAGCTGATTGAAGGTCAGGATCCGGTGGCGATCACCGACGCTCGGATGGTACGGAGGATCGAGGCTGACCTCCAGCGTTCCGCCCGCCCCGAGCGTTCCGCCGACATCGAGGCGGTCGAGATCGACACCCGGGTTGACGCCGCCGGCGTCAATCTCGACTGTCGCCTGTGAACCCAAAGTGACCGACCCATGGATGGTGAACAGGCCGATCGGCTGCCCGGGGCTCAGCACGCCGTTGTAGACCACGCTCGCGGCGTTCGCCACGTCGAACTGGCCGTCGCCCGACACGGTCCCACCAACGAGGTTTTCGAAGTCGGCCCCGTCGACCACGACCAGACCTCCGCCGAGGATGGTCAAGAAACCGCGGTTGGACAACCCCAGCGCGGCGAGCTCCTGCGACGAGCCGCCGACCCGGATGGTGCCGCCGGTCGCCACCGTGATCGAACCGTAGTTGGTGAAGTTCGACGCCGCCTCGATGAGCTGCGTCGTACCGCCGACCCGAATCGTGCCGCCGGTCGCCACCGTGATCGAACCGTAGTTGGTGAAGTTCGACGCCGCCT
>CAZXMW010000004.1:98799-157674 GCA_964641415.1 uncultured Thermoanaerobaculia bacterium
CCGCGACCCCGCCGAGATCGATGACGAGTTCGGCGCCCGAGACATCGACGCTGCCGCCGATCTGGTTGCTGTGCGACGCCCCGTCCGCGGCGATCCGCAAACCCGGACCGCCGACGTCGAGGAGTCCGCGGTTGACGATCTCGGCGCGCAGCTCGGGCGGCGTGCAGCTGGTTCCTTCAGTCGCCCGGACAGTGATCGTCCCGTCGACCGCGTTGACCAGCGGACCGGACACGACGGTGATTCCCTGGGTTCCACCGTTGCCAAGCACCAGCTCACCCCGGTTCTCAAAACCGTTGGCGATGGTCAGCCAACCCCCCACCGTGCCCTCAATGACGATCGAGGATCCGGGGTAGGTCTTGAGGTTGCCGTTGAGAGAGCTGGCGCCCTCGACCTTGAGCTCGCCGTGAAGCTCCAGGTCGAGAGAGATTGTCGAGGCCTCGATCTTGAGCTTCGAGCGGACGTCGACCGCCCCGCCCTCGTCGCTGCGGAGCTCGGCGCCGTCCTCCACCTTCAGCCCTGCTGCGCCCGACACCAGACCGGGACCGTTCAGGGTGAATGCCGTGCCCTCGATGACCAAAATGGGATTGTCGTCCGGCCCGCTGATCTCGAGGCCGGCGACCGTCACCGGCAGCTCGGCCGCCACCTGGTAGTCGCCACCTTCGAGAATGCACGCGACGTCGGTCGGTCCCGGGATGCCGTGCGGAACCCAGTTTTCGTCCGCGTGCCAGCTGCCGCTGTCATCGAGAGCGAACACCTTGGTGCACGGCAGGGTCTGGGCATCCGCGGGAACGGGGCACAAACCGAATCGGCACACTGTCAGTGTGACGACCGCCCCCCGTCGCCATGTGCGCCAACTCGACATTCCAGCGCTCCCCCGGGCCGCAGCCGTTCCTGGACCCGACAGAAAACTATTGTACCAGGATCCCCGGCGACGAATCGAATCAACCGCCGTCGAGACGATCCCGAGCTGCCGCCGCTCGATTCGCGACCAACAGCCAGCCCCGGGCCTCGGCCTTCTGCGCCACCGCTTCGAGCACCCGCCGGGCATCGGACGATCGGCCCGAGGCGCGCAGGAGATCGGCGCGCGCGAGTTCGGCCTCAAACTCCATCGCGAGGTTCGGCTGGGCCCGCGCGGTCTCGACGACCTCGTCGAGCGAGCCGGTCGCCGCATCGAGATCGCCCCGGAGCCTGAGCGCTCGCGCTTCGTTGACCCTCAGCGCGAGCTGTGTCATGGGGTTCGACGCGCCTTCCAACTCCCGAAGCCGCGTCATCGATCGCTCGGCGCCCGCCAGATTGCCGGCCTTGAGCTGAGCCTCGGCGAGGTAGTTGAGGGCGTCGGCCTCGAGTGCACGCCGCTCCTGCCGGGCCATGACCTCGACGGTCCGCTGCAGCTCCGCGGCGACGTCGGCGAGATCTCGACGGCCGAGATCCGCCTCGGCCAACCCGATTCCGGCGAGCGCGAACTCGCTCTCCGCGAGCGCGCTGTGTTTGAGCTCTCGCCGGAGGTCGCGGGCCTCCTCGTGCCGCGTGCGGGCCGCCCCGATGTCGCCCTGGGTCAGCAGCACCTCGGCAAGCCCGAAGAGCGCCTCCGCGAGGCCCTCGCGGTTGTCCTGAATCCGGTGCAGGCCCGCCGCTTCCTCGAAGTAGCGGCGGGCGCCCTCGAGATCGCCGCGCGCCGCCTCGACCCGCGCGAGATTCGCGACCACCGCGGCCTCGCGCCCGGCCATGCCGAGCGACCTGAACTCGGTCAACGCCTGCCGGAAGCTGTCGATCGCAGCGGACAGATCCCCCGACCACATCTGCACCAGGGCGAGATTGTTCAGGGCGTCCGCCGCGCCGCTTCGATTTCCGATGTCCCGCTGCAGCTCGTAGGCGCTTCTGAACGCGCTGCCGGCTTCGGGAAGGGCTCCCTGGTGAATCCGGATGCTTCCGAGCAGGTTGAGCCCGTCCGCCTCGGTGACCCTGGCCCCGATCTGGCGGGCAGTCTCCAGGCTCGCGCCGACCTCGGCGATCGCTTCCTCCACCTCACCGCGGCTGGCATGGGCCAGTGCGAGCGCGTAGTGCGCCGTCGCGACCCCGTCACGGTTTCCCATATCGGACATCAGTCGACGTGCCGTGTCGATTTCGACCACGGCGCGATCGATGGCGCCGGCGGACCGCAACGCGCTGCCCAGCGCGAGGCGCGCCCGTGCCTCGAGCGATGCCGAGCCCAGCCGCCGGCCTGCCTCGATCGCGCGTCGCGCCGCGGCTTCCTGACGGGCCGCGTCGCCCGCCGACTCCGCTGCGGAGGCCTCGGCGAGATCGATCCGCGGGTCGGAATCGAGTGGTGGCGGAAGCCGGCGCAGCTCGTCGATCGTGGTCAGGGCGTCGTTGACGCGATTGGCGAGCACCTGCGCTTCGGCCAAGTCGATGCCGTACTCCGGGTTGTCCGGGTACACCGTCCACAACGACTCGAAAGTCTCCACGGCCTCGGACCATGAACCCGCCATCATTTCGCGTCGGCCCCTGATCTGGAGCGCGATCTCGCGGTCGAGATCGACGGCCAGCTCGACTGCACGGGTCGACGCGGCGACAGCTTTGGCGCTGAAGCCGAGCCGGTACCACGAGGCGGCGAGCTCGATCCAGACGACCGCGGAGTCGGGCGCGAGCTCCGCCGCCCGCTCGAGCCTGCTCCGCGCGCCGCCGGGATCGAACGACTGCAACCGCGCAACACCCTCGGCGTACAGCCGCGCCGCCTCGGGGTCGGTGGGAAACGCATCGCTCGTCACCGACTCTGCAACCACGTCGAGTCCGAGCAGAAGCCGGATCTCGGCCGCGGAATCGCGCGCCAACATGACCAGGTCGTTCGCCGGGCCGGTCACCGGAGGCACGATGATGATCTGGTCGGCGCCGATGTCCTGAATCCGAGAGTCGAGCCGGATCGTGGCCTCGGCGCCGTCGCCGAACACCGCGTACGACCCGAGGACGATGAGATCGGACGCCAAGAGGTTTCGAAGCCGTCCCGCGGTCTGCGCGCCGAGGGTCGTCGTCCTCTCGATTCCGAGCTCCACCCGCGCCTGGGACACGCTCTCCCTGGGCACCGTGCGAACCGCACCGCCCTCGGCGAGCTCTGTGGTCAGAGCTTCCGCGAGCCAGGTCGAGATCCACTCCAGGTTCGGGTCGTTCTTGACGTTCTCGAAGCCGAGCACGGCCACCGCGCGACGAACGACGACAGGTTCGCCGACCGGCGCCCGACCGTTCCAGGGTCGCCACCCGCCGATCGCGAAGGCGGCAGCGAGCGCCGCGAGGACTGCAACCAGCGCCGCGGCCAGACGGAGACCGCGGCTGCCGGCCAGCCGTCGCCAGCTCCGCCGGGGCAGCTGTCGGTCGCCGGCGAGCACCTGCGGGATCGCGGCAACCTCGGGAAACCTGTCCTCCGGCGCCTTTTCGAGACAACGCAGGATGGTCTTCTCCCACCGCGGGGGGATCTCCGGGCTGCGCACGCTGGGCCGGGTCGGGGCGTCGCGGAGCTTGTTGAGAGCGATCTGGAAGGCGCTCTCGCCCTCGAATGCCTGAGCCCCGGTCAGCATCTCATACATCACCAGACCCAGCGCATAGACGTCCGACGCGGTCGTCGCCGGTCTGCCCTCGAGCTGTTCCGGCGACATGTAGGCCGGCGTGCCGAGAATCTCGCCGGTTCCCGTCACGGTCAGGTGAGCGGCGTCCGAGATCTGCGGCCTCGCGAGGCCGAAATCGGTGATGACGACCCGAGTGGCGTCACCCTCCGGCACCAGGAAGACGTTCGACGGCTTCAGGTCCCGGTGGACGATGCCCTTGCGATGGGCTGCCGCAAGCCCGTCAGCCAGCTGCTCGACCACGTCGAGAGCTTCGTCGGGCGCCAGAGTTCCCTGGCGCAGACGAGCCCGGAGCGAGATCCCGTCGAGAAGCTCCATGGTGAGAAAAACCACGTCGTCGCCGTCGGGCCGGACGTGGCGACCCAGGTCGAAGATCCGGCACACATTTCGGTGACTGACCTGCCGGGCGACCTGAATCTCGCGCCGGAACCGATCCAGGGCCGTCGTCTGGTCCTCGTTCTTGGGCAGGATCGTCTTGAGCGCGACCGACTCGCCGAGCTCGCGATCGTGAACCCGGTACACCTCCCCCATCCCGCCCCGGGCGAGAAACCGCTCGACGCGGTACCGGCCGGCGACCACGTCGCCGGCCTGAAACAGCGGGTCCCGGACCACGTCCGACTGCCGCAGCTCGACCGGACTGACATTGGTCAGCGTGCCGTCCCCGTCGTCCGGCAACCGGGGATCGTCCCGCGGCGGCTCAGCCACCCAGCCTCCTGGCCAGCGCCCGGACCAGCACCCGCAGCCGCTCGGACCAGCTGAACCGCCAGAAGTTGGTCGCCACCACGCCGCGGCTGAAGTAGGTCTTGTCCGAGTAGTCGATGGCGACCTCGAGGATGACCGGGGTCTTCTTCCGCACGAGACCGAGGGCGTGCGGGATCACCGAATCGAGCTCGGCGTCGCTGAGCACCCGGACGTACCTGCAACCCACCGCCTCGGCGATGAGCTGCACGCTGTAATCCGGCAGGACGCTGCAGGTCTGGCGGTTGAGCGGGATCTTCTGGAACTCGGCGATCAGGCCGTGCTTGCCGTCGCGCAGGACGCAGATCAGCGGCGCCGCGCCGTAGGTCGCGGCGGTCAGGGCCTCCAGACCGGTCATCAGGAACGCCCCGTCGCCGGCCAGGGTCACGACGTCGCGGTCCGGGTTGGCGAACGCCGCGCCGATCGACGCCGGCACCGAGTACCCCATGCACGAGAAGTCGACCGGCCCGATGAAGCATCGGGGGTGGTTGAGTCGCAGGTGCTCCGCCGCCAGGAAGGTCCCATTGCCGCTATCGGTGGCGTAGATCGTGTCGTCGCCGCAGTGTCGCTGGAGCGACTCGAACAAGGCGTACGGGGTCACCCCGTCCTTCGACGGCGATCGCCGCCAGTCGCTGCGAACCCGTTCGTGGCCCTCGGCGATCTCGCGGGCGAGCTCGCCGAACGGCCGCCGACCCCGGATCAGGGCTGTCAGCGCGGCGAGGAACTTTCCGGCGTCCGCGGCCACGGCGACCGTGGCCGGGACGTTGCGCCCGAGCACCTCCGGGTCGATGTCGACGTGGATCACGGTGTCCGGGAGCGACATGCCGTAGGAGCCGGTGGCGACCTCGCCGAAGCGGCAGCCCACGGCGAGCAGGCAGTCGGACCGCTCGACGATGGCTCGCGCGAAGGGCGGCGCCGCGCGTCCGATCCCGGTCCACAGCCAGAGCGGGTGGGACTCCGGAAACACGCCCTTGCCCTGAAAGGTCGTCATGACCGGCGCGCCGATCTGTTCAGCGAGAGTGATCAGCGCACGCCGCCCCCCGACCGCGCCGGCGCCGACATAGATCGTCGGTCGTGACGCCTCGCCGAGCAGCCGCGCCGCGCGCTCGACAAGATCGCGAGGCAGCGGTGTCTCGAGCTCGGGATCGTGGCGCCACGTCGGCGCCTCGACCTCCTGGGTCAGCATCATCAGATTGGCTGGAATTTCCACCGCCACCGGCCCGGACGGCGCCCGTCGCGCGATCTGGAACGCGCTCCGGATGGTCGGGTAGATGTCGTCGGCGGTGGCGATCCGCATCGCCGCCTTGGTCACCGGTCGCAGCATGGCGATCTGGTCGATGTCGTGAAGCTGGTAGGCGGCCCCGGTGTCCCGTCGGATCCCGCACGCCAGCACAACCAGCGGCACCTGGTCCATGAAAGCCTCGGCGATTCCCGACATGCTGTGGGAGACACCGGCCCCCGGGACCACGTTGAGTACACCGACCCGATCCGAGGTCCGCGACACCCCGTCGCCCATGAAGGCGCCCGCCACCTCCGACGTCACCAGGATCGGCTGCAGCCCCGGCTCGTTGTCGAGAGCATCATAGAGCTCGATGTTGTGGGTGCCCGGAATTCCGAATGTGAAGGTCACTCCCTCGTCGGCCAGGGCCCGGGCGACGAGCTTGGAGCCGCGAATCTTCATGACGCGAGCAGCTCCCCGGCCCGGTCTCGGATGTGCTCCGCGACGCGGTCGGCGAGGGCCATCACGGTGATGTAGGGGTTGATCTCGGACGCCCTCGGGAACAGAGCTGAGTCAGCGACGAACACGCGTCGCGTGCCGTGCACCCGGCCCCACTCATCGGTCACCGAGTCGGTCGCGTCCCGACCCATCCGGCAGCCGCCCATGATGTGCGCACTGGTCACCGAGATCTTACCCGGACGCACGTTGTCCCGCAGGATCAGCTCGTCGACCCGGTCGGCGTCCTCCCGATCGATGAAGAACGACACGCCGGCGGGCGCGTGAACCCGACTGGCGCCGGCCGCGAAGAAGATCCGCGCCGACGCCGCCATGCTCCGGTGGAGCGAGTCGAGGACCTCTGGACCCATGGTGTAGTCGATGACCGGTTCGCCCTCACGGTCGAGCGAGACTCGGTTGGATTCGACGGCCGGGTCGACGGCGAGCACCAGAATCATCTGCAGCCGGTCGAAGGCGCGCATCAGCTCCGAGTGCTCGGCGCCGAAGCCGATGAGGTTCTTCGACGTCGTGAACGGAAAGTACATGCAGGTCTCGAGAAGAAAGCGCTCGTTCTCGATGAACTCGTCGCAGTAGAAGCTCTTCGGGTGGCCGTGGAAGTTGGAGATCGGCGCCGGGTGCTCACCGACCAGGATGAGCGCCGGATGGAGCGTGAGGTACCGACCGAGCGTGGGAAGCGATGCGCCGAAGCCCGAGCGGAGCAGCAGCGCCGCGGAGTTGATTGCACCGCCGCAGACCACCACCACTTTGGCGTTGACGCGGTACGCGCCCGGCGCCCAGGCGGACGGCAGCCCGAAACCGGGGTCGGCGACATCCGCGTCGCAGCCGTTCTCGTCGACCCTGGTCACGCGGCAGTTGGTGACGACCTCGACGCCGGCGGCCTCTGCCGCCGGCAGCTGGACGCGGTGGGTGCCCTGCTTGGCTGCGTTCGGGCATCCAAGATTGCACAGGCTCGACGCCCGGCAGCCTTTGACGTTGATCGGAAACTGCCGGACCCGGTATCCGAGCTCGGCACAGCCGTCGCGGAACAGTCGGTTGTTGTCATTGAGCTCGGACTCGTCGAGGAGGTGGACGTTGTTCTCCTCGAGGTACTTCGTCGACCGCCGGTGCAGGTCGTCGTAGCCGAGGCCCGGAACGTCCCAACGCTCCACCACGCGCTCAGGCATGGTCAGCGAGGTCCCGGTGTAGACCACCGTCGAGCCGCCGTAGGCGCGACCGTAGGCCATGGTCAGGGTCCGGTCCCGGGTCAGGACGCCACCCGAGTCGAAGTAGAGCTGGCGCGCCATCTCGACCTCGCGCCCGGTGTAGGCGTCGTCGGCGAGCTTGGGCCCCCACTCGAGCACCGCGATCCGTCGACCGCTCGCGGCCAACGGTGCGAGCTCCTTGGCGACCGCGCCACCGCCCGCACCGGAGCCGATGATCACGATGTCGTACGTCACCTCAGCCACGCCGCACCCCCTTCCGACCGTCGAAGGACGGTGCGTAGCCGATCTCGGACCAGTGCTCGGGCTGACCGTAATAGCCCATGAAAACCAGCGTCTTCAATCCCCAAAAACCCTTGCGCAGCAGCGGGATCGGGCAGTCCTGGAAGCACTCGAGAACCGCCGTTCGGCGTGCCGCATCGAGCCGGTGGAACGGCCGGCCGTAGCGGGCGATGGGCGCCAGACGAATCAGGTCCAGGAACGTCCCGACCTGTTTCCGCGTCCCCTCGTCGCGATCCGCCAAGGCGGCGTCGACGATGGCCGCCATGCGGGCCCGCCCGCCGGCGTCGAGTGTCGCCACCTCCGGGGTCACGGTCGCTGCCACGGTCTCGAAGAACGCCGCCTGCTTGGGACTGAGAGATTTCATAGACAGCATTGTACCGGTCCGTTCCCGGCGTGCGCCTCCAGCTACCGCCAGGGCGCGAAGCCGTCGCACACGAATCTGCCTTCGCGGCCCTCGCCTGTTCGCGGTGGAATCTCTGCGGCGGTCTCTTTCATGCCATGAGCGCGCCCGATTCGCTGCGGCGTTCAGCGCAATCCGAACTTGCGGGCCAGAAGCCTCGCCAGCAGCTTCTTGGGCAGCCTCGACAGCGCCCGCCCGATCCCCGACGAGCACCCGATGATCAGGACGCACGGATTATCGTTCGGCATGGTCCAATCCCGGTTTGCTGCAGCGCTCGATGAAGCCCCGCAGCTCGTTGAGATAGGCGGCACCGCCGATCAGCCAGGTCTCGTTGTGGGCGGCTTCTGGAATCTCGACGAAGTGACGGTCCCCGGTCGCGGCGTCGTACAGACGACGGCCCAGCTCGTACGGCACCACGTCGTCCGCCGGTGAGTGGGCAACCAGGATCGGGCAGCCGACGGCGCCGATCTTGGCCTCCGAGTCCATCCGGGTCCGGATCAGCCAGCGCGGGACGAACGGGTAGTGATGGACGGCCATGTCGGGCACCGACGTGAAGCTCGACTGGACGACCAGGCCCGCCGGCTCGACCTCGGCTGCGAGATCGACGGCGACCGCCCCACCGAGGCTGACGCCGAGCACCACGATGCGGCCGGGTTCGACGCCTTCCTCGCCGGTCAGGTACCGCCACGCCGCCCGACCGTCGCGGTACAGCCCACGCTCGCTCGGACGGCCCTCGCTGCGACCGTAGCCCCGGTAGTCGACAATGAAGACCTCTGCCGGCAGCCTTTCGGCCAGAGCGAGCATCTGGTCGGCCCGTTGGGCCAGGTTGCCTGCATTGCCGTGGAACCACAGCAGGACCATGCTCGAGGTCGGCCCGCCGGCCGATCCCGGTCGGCACCGCCAGCCATGGAGCCGAACACCGTCCGAGGCCGTGAACCAGTGGTCCTCGACGGTCGCGCCGGTGCCCCGGGCCGCCGCGTCGACGTCCCACTCCCCCACCGGGTAACGGTCGGGGAAGAAGATCATGGAGTCCTCGAAAACCGCCATGGTGGCCAGAAGAGTAACCCAGAGCACCACCAACGCCACCACAGTCGGCAGCCACCGACGTCGCGGCGACCGGCGCAGCTTCCAGGATTCGTGCGAGGTCACCTCCACAGTAGATCACTTCCCGTCGGCTCGACGCCAATCCGTTGCCATCGGCGCCCGTTTGTTGCCGGGGCCGACCGATTGCCGATTTCGACCGGCGACTCGGCGCCGGGCCGCGGGTCGAAATCGGGTAGAGTGAGCCCATGCCGGAACCGATCTCGATCATCGACTCGTTCGACCGTCTGCTCGACATGGACCCGCGATCGGCCGCGGACGACCTGACGTCCCTGCTCGCCGAAGCCGCGAACAGCGACCAGGCGCTCGCCGACGCGCGCGCGGTGCAGATTCTCGAGAGCCGAACCACCGGTGACGCCATCGTCGCCCACCTCGACCTCGACGCCCTGCGTGCGCTCGCGGAGCGGACCATCGCCCGGCAGGGCGACGGCGCTCCCCTGCCCGACGACGAACGCCGGTGGCAGGCGTGGTCGCTGCTCGACATCGTGCGCCGGTCGCCCCTCCTGGTACGGATCGCCGAGGCCGGGGCGGTCGACGAGTGGGCCGACATGATGCTGCGTCTGGTCGACTCGTCGCACTTCACCTTTGGTCCCCTGTTCGAGCAGCGGGTGGCGGGTTACGGTTCACAGACTCTGTTCGAGGTGCCGGGTACGGGACCGGCGAGCACGCTCAGCTGGCATCAGACCGCGGGTCGGGTCGGCCTCATCGCCAGGGGGCTGCTGGCGGTCCTCGGCGACGATCCGGAACCGGTGGCCATCCTGTCCGAGAATCGGCTCGAGATGGCGCTCACCGACCTCGCCTGCCTGACTACGGGAATCGTCAACGTGATGATCCCGGCCATCGCCACCGACACCGAGGTCGCCTACATTCTGGAACACTCCCGAGCCGGTACGGTGGTGGTCTCGAGCCCGGTACAGCTCAAGAAGGTCGCAGCCTGCCGCGACCGGCTGGGCGGTCTGCAGCGAGTGATCGCCTTCGACGCGGCTGCGGCGGTCGATCGTGACGTGCTCGGCTTCGACGAGGTCCTCGGCCGCGCGTCCGAGGTGCCGGTCGAGGTGATCGGCGAGCGGCGCGGATCGGTGGACATCTCGGATCTCGCGACCGTGATGTACACCTCGGGAACGACGGGACGTCCCAAGGGCATCCGATTCTCTCAGCGCAACATCGTCTTCAAGCGATTCGCGCGGGCGTTGGCGCTCCCCGAAATCGGCGATCGCGATCGGCTCCTCTGCTACCTTCCCCTGTTCCACACCTTCGGGCGGTTCCTGGAGATGACCGGAGCGGTCTTCTGGGGTGCGACCTACCGTTTCGCCGACAGCCCTTCCGTCGATGCGCTCACCCGAAACATGGCCGAGTTCCGTCCATCGGTCTTCATCAGCATCCCGATGAAGTGGACCCAGCTTTATGAGCGGATCGGCAAGGAGGTCGACCTCGAGTCGGCCCCGGATGACGAAATCGCCGCCGCGGTCGCCCGGGTCACCGGCGGCGAGCTCCGCTGGGGGCTGTCCGCCGCCGGGTATCTCGACCCCGAGATCTTCCGCTTCTTTCAGCGCTACGGCGTCGAGCTGATGAGCGGTTTCGGGATGACCGAGGCAACCGGCGGCATCACCATGACCCCCCCCGGCGCCTACGCCGATGACTCTCTCGGCGTCCCACTGCCGGGAATCGAGGCCGAGCTCGCCGACGACGGGGAGCTCGTCATCCGTGGCCCCTACGTCATGATCGGTTACCTCGACGACCCCGAGGGTCGGCCGTCGTTCGACGACGACGGCTGGTTCCACAGTGGCGATCTCATGGAGCGGGCCGCCGAGGGCCATTTTCGGATGGTCGACCGGAAGAAGGAGATCTACAAGAACGTCAAGGGCCAGACCATCGCGCCGCAGAAGATCGAGAATCTGTTTCGCGATTTCGCCTCGGTCGCACGGATCTTCCTGATCGGCGACCACCGCCCGTACAACACCGCCCTGATCTATCCGAACTTCGACTTCGAGGAGGTCGATTTCCGGTCTCTCGACGCGACCGAGCTCAAGGCCCACTTTCGCTCGCTGGTCGTGAGCGCCAACAGCTTTCTCGCGCCGTATGAGCGGATCGTCGACTTCGCCGTCATCGACCGCGATCTCAGCGCCGATCGCGGCGAGCTCACGCCCAAGGGCACCTACCGCCGCAAGACCGTCGAGCGCGGCTTCGCCGAGATCATCAGGCTGCTCTACCGCCGGACCACCCTGACGGTGGGCGGCGCTGCGGTGACCGTCCCGAACTGGCTGTTCCAGGCCATGGGCATCACCTCGCAGGAGCTCGCCGTCGACGGCGACCGCCTGAGCCTCGGCAGCGTCGGCCGACCCACTGTCATCCGTACGCTCGACGACGGAGAGATTGTCATCGACTCGGTCATCTACGGGCTCACCAAATCCGGCGCCCTGGATCTCGGCGTCGTCCTGTCGACCCCACCGCTGTGGCTCGGCAACCAGGGCCTGGTCGAGCTCGCTCCGTTGGCGTCGGAGCACCGCAATCGGCGCCGTCACCGTTCGGCCGGCCTCCAGTGGCGCCGCCTCCACGAGCCCCACGTCCCGACCGCCGGCGAACGGAACACGATGTCCGAGGCCCTCCAGCGACCGGAGCTCGATCTGATGGATCTCCACGTCGCGGCCCTCGGCATCGGGAGCGGCGACGTGGAAGCTGCCGGCCGTGCCCTCGAGCTGCTCGATCGCGTCATCAAGGTCGCCGACGGCGAGCTCGCGGAGCTCGCCCTGGTCGTGCTCCGCCGCGCCGCCGCCGCGGCGTCCGACACCATCGCCCGGCAGGCCTTCCGAGTGTTGGCACAGGTCGAACACCCGACCCTGTTCCGACCCACCCTGCGGTCGTTCCTCGACGCCGTGCCCGACCTGCTCGACGAGACCACCGGGTCGGTGCTCAATGATCACGAGCTTTCGCCGGAGATCGTCGCAGCCTTCATCGACGAGGCCGAGGACCGCATCGCACGGTCGGCCCTGGACCCGACCGCCGCCGCGACTGCGGCCTCGATGCTGGATTTTCTGTCCGACTACGGCGCCTCTCACCCATCACGCTACCGCCAGCTCCGCGGCTTCATCACCAGGATGGCGGTCGCCGAAACCGACAGCGACAATCGCTCGGCGAGACGAGCCCTGGACCACTTGCAGGACGGATTCCGGCACTGGCTCGGACCCGCATCGCGGATCGCCATCGACCCCGAGACCGGGCTCGAGTACCGATGGGACGACGTCGTCGCGTTCTCCGACGACGTCGACGAGGAAGCGCGCCGGCGCATCCTCGCCGCGGTCAAGAGCACGACCCTGGTCCGGGAAGGCGTGTTTCTGTTCTCACACGGCGTCTCGGTCCGGCTCGACGACATCCTGCCCGGCGGGGTCTGGGTGCGCGAACTCGGCGCCGGACACGGCAAGTCGGTCTACCGGGTCGCGGTCAAGTCCCGTAATAAAGGGCACTTCGACCTCGCCATCAACGTCAACCACGAGCTCGACGATCGGGCGGTCAGGGAAGAGATCGACTGGCTCGTGATCTGCTCGGAGCCGCGCGAGCTCGGACCACTGGTCGAGGACTTCGGTGGCTACTGGCCCGAGCACGGCATGTGGACCGAGGAGTTCATCCCAGGCGAAACCCTCGACCACGCCATGACCCGGCTGTCGCGGCGGGACAGCGACCGGGCGAGGCTCGAGGCGCTGTGGCCGTTCGCCGCCTGGAGCGCGATGTCGGCCTATGTCGACTTCTGGAATCGGACCGGCCGCCGGCTGGTGGTCGACTCACCCGCGCCCGGCAACGTCATCGTTCCGACCCACGACTACCACGCCGGCGCCCGTTTGGTCTCGATCGCCGCCCGCCGCGAGTTCTCGTCGCTGCCGGGTCTCTTCGCCGACTTCAAGACCAATCTCATCGACCCGATCGAGGCCTCGATTCCGTGCCTCGGCGGGCGTGTCGGATGGGACGTGGTTTTCTCGTCGCTGCTCGAGATCGTCGGCGAGACCGAGGGGCGGCGATTGCTCGACGCGGTTCTCGACCAGGACGGGCCCGGGTTCGCCGGCGAGCTCGAACGCTATCTCGTGGTCATTGCCGACCGGGGTTTTCTGCCGCGGCGGCTGTTCTTCGCCGCCAAGCGCTTCCGGATCTGGGACCGGCTCGCTCTCGACGCGACGCCGACCGTCCGCGCGCGGACCCTGCAGGAACTCTACGAAACCTACCGGTTGTCCGACCTGCGCGACAGCTATCCGGAGAGCCGTGCGCGCTTCTTCCGCGAAACCGTACTGCGCAACGCGCCCGGTGCCCTGGCCGAGGGTCTCGAAGCGATCATCGCACAGCTGAGATCCGGCACGCTTGTGACCGACGACCTCAGCTCGGCCGTCGCCGATCTCAGGGCCCGGCTCGACCTGAGCCAGGAGCACGACTTCTTCCTGGCACGGCTGTCCTACCCGCATCTCAGGCCGGAGGACGAGGCTTCGTACGTCGCGGCGGTATCGAGCGGGGTTCGGCACAGCGAGATGGTGGTCTCCTACGACGATGCCGACGGGCGGGTCTATTACATCCGGCACGCCCTCAACCCCAAGGAGATCGCGCGCCTGCACCGACTCTTCCTGGCCGCCAAGCTGCCCGTCCAGTTCCGCCCGGAGCATCGCTTTCTGGTCGCGGTGTCGGACCGCGGCCACCTTCTGGGCGGCCTGTTCTACGAGGTCCAGCCCGAAGCCCATACCGCCCACATGGACAAGGTCGTGGTTGCCGAGACAGCGCGCGGGCAGGGTGTCGCAGGCCACCTCATCGAGGAGCTCGCCAATCGACTGCGGGCCGAGAGCTACCGGTGGCTGACCACCGGGTTCTTCCGACCGCAGTTCTTCTACCGTTACGGATTCACCGTGGAACGCCGCTACGCCGGGCTCGTCCGGTCACTCCGGCCCGACCCCGAGGAGGCGTCGTAATGGCCGTCTCGCTGCTGGCGCGCTCGACAGTCGTGTTCGACCGTCTCGAGGCGCGCTGGGAAAACCTGAGTACTCAGCGCCGGGTCGCGTCGGCCCTGACCGCCGTCTTCCTGCTCGGCATGATCCTCATCGAGGTCAACCGCCGGGGATGGCTGCCGTCAGCTGTCGCCGACGACATCCCGACCAAGCACTTCGACGCTATCATCTGGGCCTTCACCCTGCTCCTGCTGACCGAGGTCATCTCGCTGATCTTCGCCCTGGCCAAATCGGTCTCCATCGCCGCCGGCAAGCAGCTCGAGATCATGTCGCTGATCCTGGTTCGCCAGTCGTTCAAGGAGTTGTCCAAGCTGTCCGAACCCATCGAGTGGTCAGAGGAGGTCGGTCGACAGGTGCTGTTCATCCTGTCCGACGCCTTCGGCGCGCTGGCCATCTTCGGCATCCTGGTGCTCTACATCCGGCTCCAGCGCCATCGTCCGATCAGCCACGACGCCGCCGAGCGATCGAGCTTCATCGCCTCGAAGAAGCTCATCGCCCTGGCCCTGCTCGCCAGCCTCGCGGTGATCGCGGCGCACGTGGTCTGGGTCTGGTTCGAGGCCGGGATGACGGAACCGCTGATCGGTGCGCTGTCGACGCAGTTCTTCGAGATCTTCTACACCCTGCTGATCTTCGCCGACGTCCTCATCGTGCTGATCTCGATGCGCTACAGCATCGCCTATTCAGTGGTCTTCCGGTACTTCGGATTCGCGGTCGCCACCGTGCTCATCCGTCTCGCGCTGACCGCTCCCCGGTTCGTCGACGCCGGGCTGGGGATCACCGCCGCGATTTTCGCCGTCGCTCTGACCTGGCTGTTCAACCTCTCCGGCGACCCGGTGGCCGGAGAGCCGTCGGACGATGAGGGGCCCTGACGGACCGCCGTCTGAGACAGGCCCGCCGCCGCGACCGACCCTCGCCTACCGGTAGCCGAAGACCATCGTGAAGACGATCAAGAAGATCAGCGTCAGCCCGATCCCGAGCGCCGTGAAGCCGAAGATTCTCGCCGCCCGCTCGAACCGCGGCTTCGCCGGTCCCTTGATGCGCGCGGCGAGCTCGTCGTCATCCGCGCCCTCGATGAACTCCTCGTACTCGGCCGGCTTGTCGTGCTTGAGTTCGTCGACCGGCACCCGTCCGGTGAAGATCACCGGGTCCATGGGGAACTTGTCCGGCCGGAAGTGGGTGTTGAAGAAGTGGATGGTGAAGATGAAGCCGACCGCGAGCAGAGCCTCGTCCGAGTGGATGATGGTCGCCACGTTGACCGACCAGCCGGGCAGAAAGCGGGTGAAGAGCTCGGGGAACCAGAGCAGCAGCCCGGTCGACCCGATGACGAAGACACCCCAGAACACCGCGAAGTAGTCGAACTTCTCCCAGTAGGTGAACCGACCGTAGTGCGGCCGCGGACCGCGCCCGAGGAACCACTTGACGCTCTGCCAGAACTGTTTGACGTCGTTGAAATTGAACATCAGCGAGTTGACCGGGTCGAAGATGAAGCCGATCCAGCTCTTGCCCGAGACCTTCTTGGCCTTGAACACGTCGCGCAGGTGAGAGACGAACAAGCCGAGCAGAACGACTCCGGCGATCCGGTGCAGAACGCCCATGCTCGCATAGCCGCCGAGCATCCCGGTCACCACGTGCGCCCAGGTCATGAAGGAGAACTTGAGCGCCATCCCCGACAGAGCGAGAGTGAAGAAGCTGAGCAGCATGATGAAGTGCATGATCCGCTGCTTGGACGTGAAGCGGATGTAGAACCGCTGCTCCCTGTGCCCGTTGGCCTTCACCATGCGCCAGCTTTCGCGAGTTCGCCACAACCGGAACAACCACAGGAAGGTGTGGAGCAGGAAGAACGACAGGGTACCGACGAGCAGGATGGTCATGAACCAGAAGGAGTAGAACAGGAACGGGTAGGTGTCCTTGTCGTGGTGCGTGGCGTGGCTCAGGTACCCCGCGAACTGGAGGTGGGCGCGCGGGTGGCACTCGCCGCAGGTTTCGACCACGTGCCGTTGGCTCAGGGTGGACTGCGGGTTCTCGCTGGGCAGGATGTTGTGGGTACCGTGGCAGTCGTAGCACTTGGCCGCGCCTTCCGATCCGAGCTGGGTCACCTTGCCGTGGTAGGTGTCGAAGAAGGTCCCGGCGAAGTCTTCATGGCATCTTCCGCACTGGTCCATCATCATGAACCGAAAGCCCTGAGCGTCGATCCGCGTGATCTCGTGCGAGGTGTGACAGCTCTCGCAGGTCGGCAGATCCTCGGTCGTGACCACGTTGTCGGGGTGGTGGATGCTGGCCCTGAACTCCTCTTCGATTCCCTTGTGACAGGCGCCGCACGTGTCGAGGATGTTGTCCCGGTGCACTGTCGACCCGAGGTCCTCCTGGGACAGCGCCGAGTGGGCCGTGTGGCAGTCAACGCAACTCGCCGAAACGATGAGTCCACTGCCCATGAGCCCCCGGCCGTGGGTGCTCTGCAGGTAGCTTTCGACGATGTCCCGGTCGTCGCCGAGCCGCTGAGCCGCGACCTGGCCTGCGGCGTGGCATTCGCCGCACAGCCCGGGAACGTTGCGCGAGTAGGTCGGCGAGGTCGGTACGCGCTTGTTCAGGGTCCGATGCGCGTCGCCGTGGCAGGTGCCGCAGACCGGCGCCGCATCGTCGCCCGAGGAGGCGAGCTGACCGTGCCGACTGAGCTCGTGCTGCTCGACCTGCTCGGCGTGGCAGATGCCGCAGTCGACCGGTGAGGTGATGGTGGCGCAGGCGCGCTCCGGATGATTCGGCGTCACGTCGGTGTGGCACTGCGCGCACGCGGTGCGGCCGTGCGACGACAGCCCGAAGATCTCATGATCGACGAACAAGGAGGTTCTCTCGCCGTTGCGTTGCGCGGCGAAAGTCGGGTCGCCGTGACACTCGAGACATCTCTGGGTGGTCGCCTCCACCGCCGTCACCGGCCGACGACGGATCTTGTGCGGCTGGTGGCACTCGACGCACGACGGGACCTTGTGCGGCTCCTCCTCCCACAGCCGGCCCTCGACGACCTTGACGTGGACCTCCTCGATCCGGGCATGGCACTGCATGCACATCCCGGCGACGTTGGCCCGGTTGATGCTCGACTCCGGGTTGTTGTGGTCGAGGATGTTGTGCGCCGTGTGGCACGAGGTGCAGACCGCGGTGACCGTGAGGCCCTTCTGGAACAGGCCCTCGCCGTGCACCGACATCGAGAAGTTCTCGAGGATCCGGTGCTGCGGAATGTCGTGCTGGAGCGAGACCTCGGTTCCCTCGCGGTGGCACCGGCCGCACAACAGGGGCACGTTCTGGGTTGCGGTGGGAGCGGACGGATCGGTGTGCGGCAGGATGGCGTGGTGGTCGTGGCAGATGATGCAGTTGGGCGCCGCCGGATCGCCCTTGACCGCGGCCCGGCCGTGGAGCGAGTTGCGGTTCTGACGCGCCTGGGTGTCGTGGCACTCGCCGCAGGCGGCGATCTGGGCCAGCGGCTCGACCGGGGCGTGGACGTCATGGCCGGTGTGGCAGTCGATGCAGACCGCCGTGGGACGATCACCCTTGATCGCGCCGTGCGGGCTCCCCGCCACCGCCTCGAGCGCGTCGTCGTGACAGCTCGCGCAGAGCTGGTTCGAGTTGCCCGGCGCCGTCGGCGACAAAGGGTCGGTGTCCGCGAGCACGGCGTGGACGCCGTGGCACTCGGCGCACGCCGCCGACGGCGAGCCCGGTTCGCCGGCCCAGGCGCCGTGTGGCCCCGAGACCAACTCGGCCGCGGTGTCGTCATGACACATGGCGCAATCCACGGCCTCGAGCTCCTCGTCGTGCGGCAGCTCGGCGCCGTCGAGGTCCATGTGGCAGTCGACGCAGGCGAAGTCCGCGTGCACCGACGCCGCGTAGGCCGCGGGATCGACGTGCATGAAGACCTGACGGCCGCCGCGCTCGCCGACGAGCTCGGGATCCTCGTGGCACATCAGGCAGTCGTCGTTGGCCTGGGCGCCGGCCGGAACGGCAGACAAGACGAGCGCCGTGAACATGACCGACAGCAAGCAGCAGAATCGCCGGGCCGGAGTCGAGTGGATCCGGGCGCCCCGAGAGACCGAGATCGTCGTCTTCATGGGATCACTCTATCGATAGATGGAAAATATCTCAAGTTCTAGCGGACTCAGGCATTTGCGATTGATTCTCGATTCCTCTGCGCGTCCCTTCCAGGATTTCCACCTTCAGATTCCGGCTTCCGATCGCCGGTTCCGAATCGATTCGCCCGGCACCGGAAAAAGCTGGTACATTGGAGCAATCATGCAGCCCTGAACACTCTCCAAACCACACCTTCGGGAGACACGAAATGTCGCAGCAGACCCGAGACACCGCGCGCCGCTTGCTCCATCTGGCCAACAATCCCACCACCGTCGCCGGCATCGCGATGACGACCGTCTCGGGACTCACCATCACCGTGTTTCTCATCGTCAACCTGTTCGGAGGATTGCGCGAGAGCCCCTACATCGGAATGTTCGCCTATGTCATTCTCCCGCTCTTCTTCGCCCTCGGCCTGATTCTCATCCCAGTGGGAATGGCCCTCCGACGCCGTCGGTTGCGTCGCGACGGCGCCGACGCCGGGGAGCTCCCCCCCTATCCGACCCTCGACTTCAACGATCCCCACCTTCGGCGGGTCGCCGCGGTCTTCCTGATCATGACCGCCGCCAACGCCGTCATTCTCGGCAGCGTTTCGTTTCTCGCGGTCGAGTACTCCGAAACGGTGGTCTTCTGCGGCGAGACCTGCCACACCGTAATGCAGCCCGAGTTCACCGCGTACGCTGACTCTCCCCACTCGAGGGTCGCATGCGTCGAGTGCCACATCGGTCCGGGCGCCTCGTGGTTCGTCCGTTCGAAGCTCGACGGACTGCGGCAGGTCTGGCACACCGCCCTCGACTCCTACCACCGGCCGATCCAGACACCGCTGCGAACCCTGCGCCCGGCGCGGGAGACCTGCGAGCAGTGTCACTGGCCGACCAAGCACCACGGCGACAAGCTCCGCGTTTTCGCCCGCTTCCGCAGTGATGAAGCCAACACCCCCTCGTACACGGTCATGCTGTTGAAGACCGGCGGTGGCAGCCTCGATCTCGGCGCCCACGGCGGCACCCATTGGTGGCACATCGAGTCCGACAACAGGGTCCGCTACGTCGCCGCCGACGACCGCCGCCAGGAGATCATCTGGGTCGAGCTGACCACCCCGGATGGTGAGACTCGCGTCTACACCCGCGACGGCGATGAGCTGCCGCCGCCCGACCAGCTGCAGGAGCAGGCCCGGATCATGGACTGCATCGACTGCCACAACCGGCCGACCCACCTCTTCCAGAATCCGTCCTGGGCGATTGACGGCATCCTCGAGGAGAACCCCGAGCTGCGGCGACTGCCCTACTACAAGCGCGAGACGGTCAGCGCGATCACCGGAGACTACGCCAGCCACACCGACGGGATCCGACAGGTCCGCGAGGCAGTGCTCGCGTTTTATCGCAGCGACCATCCCGAGCTCTGGCGAAGCGACCCGGATCTCGTCGGGCACGGCGCAGACGTCGCGGCGGACATCTACGGCCGAACCGTCTTTCCGGCAATGAAGACCGACTGGGAGACCCACCCGAACCACATCGGGCACGAGCAGTCGCCGGGCTGCTGGCGCTGCCACGACTCGGAGATGGCGACCGCCGACGGCGAGCACGTCATCCCGATGGACTGCGAGAACTGCCACGTGTTCCTGCTCGAGGATGTCGCAGAGCGGCCCGACCTCGCCTCCTTGTCGTCGACGCGGTGACCCGGGCGTTCGGCTCTGGGTCGCCGGCCGGGACGGACAGCCGATCGTTGCACCAGCCCTCTGCCCGTGCCATTTGAGCTCTCCCAGCCCGGACCGCCGGCCCGAGGCTCTCTTCCGCTCCTCGCCGGGCGGTGGTACAGTACCCGGCCAACGGGAAGAGAATGGACTGGATCGAACAGAACCTCGACGCCTACCGTGTCATCGCCGAGATCCTCACCGATCTGCGGCCGCTGGTCAGGAAGCGCCTCGAGTCGGGCTTCGGACGCGAGTGGTTCCGCGACGGCATTCCCGAGGACATCTTCGAGCGGTTGATTCGAAACAAGGAGCAGGAGGCCTCGATCGACTGGTACGAGAACCGTTACCAGGAGGTCATCAGCTACGCCGTCTTCCCCGATCTGTTCGAGATCATCAGCGCCAACCCCGATCTCTTCGGACCGATCCTCAAGCTCGCCCCGAGCCCGTCGCTGGTCAACACCCGCTTCCTCGAGCTCGAGGTCATGCGATCCAAGATCGGACGCGCTCGCGAAGTCAGCGAGGCGGAGATCAACTTCCTGACGTCGTTCCACCTCCGCTTTCGCCGGGCGATCGCGGAGCTCCGGGAGTCGTCTCCCGACGGCGAAACCGACGCCGCCGAGGCCACGCCGGCGGGCGACGCCGACGTTCCGACCGACGGCGGGAAAGAGACCGAGCGGAAAGCAGGCGCCGGCAGCGAGTCCGATGCCGACACCCGTTCAAAAGCTCCTTCGGCAGCGCCGACCCCGGCCCCTGATCGGCCCAAACGGCCGCCCCAGCGTCTGGCATCGCCATCGGCTGAATCCACCAGCGGTCCCGAGCCCGAAGCCGAACCGTCGGCTCCGTCCGACGAGCCCCCGGACGCGGGCGCCTCAGGGGACGCGGGGCCACCGGAAGACGAGAAAGCGCCGGCCAGAGAGGCGACCTCGACGATCCTCAAGCGGGCCATGGAGAACGGCGACAGTCAGACCGTCCTGCGCGAGCTCTACCGCGAGGTCACCGGGATCGCCGAGGTCATCTGGACCACAGACCAGGTCCCAGCGAGCCCGGCGTGGGATCGTGTTTCGACGAACTCCTGGTATGAGAGCAACTTTTCGAAGCTCGACCTGCGCCCGCTGTCCGACTTTTTCGAACTCATCAACCA
Organism: uncultured Thermoanaerobaculia bacterium; assembly: GCA_964641415.1. Classification (GTDB taxonomy): domain Bacteria; phylum Acidobacteriota; class Thermoanaerobaculia; order Thermoanaerobaculales; family Sulfomarinibacteraceae; genus JAHECW01. The sequence continues at coordinate 119,786 of CAZXMW010000004.1, forward strand.
GGTCAGGGCCAAGCTCAAGGGCGGCGCGTCCAAGACCGAGATCCAGAGTTTCCTCAACGACTCGCGCTTCGCCTCGATCCTGCTCGCGCTGCGTGACATGTTCCAGAAAAACGACATCTGAGTTCGGGCCCGCACTCGAGAACTCAAGCGGCAACCCGGTGGCCGGTCACGACGGAGGGAACTGCTCGGCGTAGGCGGCGTAGCGGCGGAGGATCCGGCGGGTGTAGGCGGCGCCGCGGCGGCAGCGGCAGGTTCCGGCCGGAAAACGGCGCGCGACCTCGGGATCGTCGAGCAGGTACATGGCGTTCTCGACATTGCCGAGCCAGGTGTCGCGGTCGAGGCCGAGCTCGGCCGCCAGACGGCGGGCGTCGAAGACGTGTCGCGGCCCGACGTTGTACGAAGCAATGGCCATGGCGACCTGATCCTGCAGCTCGAGGTCGGCGAACATGTCCATCAGTCGCCGCAGATACCGCGCTCCGGCCTCGATCGCCTCTCCCGGGTGGTGGGGGTCCTCGACACCGAGCTCCCGCCAGGTGAACGGCATGAACTGGAACAGTCCCGACGAACCGCCGGGGCCGACAGCGTCCGGGTCGAAGCGCGACTCCTCGTACATCAGCGACGCCATTAATCGCCAGTCGAGACCGGAGCGGCGGGCGCCCCACTTCAGATACTCGTCGTAGGGCGTCAGGTCGCCCTCGGGAATCGGCGGCAGCCGCGGCGAAAGTGCGAGACGGCGGCCGCCCAGGTTGGATTGCGCCAGCTGGCGGGCGAGGCCGGAGCGGGACGCCTGGGCGAGAAATTCGTCGACCGCCCGGTGCAGCTTCGAAGAGCTGGTGTTGAGCACCCAAACCAACGGCACGTCGGGCAGAACCACCGGACCGCGGTGGAGACCACTCGAGGTGTCGAGCTCGAGCCGAGCGGCGTCTTCGTCGACCACCGCCACGTCAACGCGGCCGCGGGCAACGCTGCCCAGAGCGCTGAAGGCGTCAGCGCCGGCGGGCGTCGCTTCGATCTCGAATGGCGGTTCGAGAGGGAGATTTCCGATCAGCTCTGCCACCGGCCGCGACGCCGCGACCGACGCACCCGCCAGATCTTCCAGCGTCAGAAAGGTTGGTTCCTGTCCGGACATCACCGACACCAGGTCGACCCGTCGGTACGGCCGGCTGACGAGAAACCGCCCGGTTATGGAGGACCCGGCGGGCTCATGCAGGATCGCGATGTCGCCGAAGCCCTGTTCGAGCCAGTCGAGCGGGTCGATTCCCGGCGACGGAATCGCCAGCTCGAGGCGGAGCCGCAGCTCGCGGGCAAACGTCACCGCCAGGTCGTACTCGAAACCCTCGAGCCCGCCGCGCGCGACGAAACAGGTGGTCGGCGAGTTTCGGGTGACCGCTCGGAGCACGCGCGCGACTCGGATCTCGGGAAGGTCCCGGCAGACGCGGCTTCGCGTTCGACGGGTCAGGACCTGCTCGGCAAACAGAAAGTCGTCGATGGCGCGGCGCAGTGCGAGGTTGCTGGTTCTGACCGCCCACACCACCGACCGCCGTTCGACCAGCGGACCGAACAGCTGGAGCCCCTTGAGATTGGATCGCCGGTCGAGAATGCCGCTGTCGACAACGGTCAGAGGAAGGTCTCCAGCCGCGACGCGATCGAGCACCATCTCCAACGATTGCTCCTCGGCGACGGGAATGACCTCGAGCCCGAGGTCTTCGAGGAGCAACCGCAAAGCCGGCCTGAGGGTCGACTCCTGAATGTGGACACTGCCGCCGCGCAGGTCGTCGAGATCGAGTCCGGGCATGCCGTCGGCGGCGACCAGAAACTCCTCCACCCACTCCACCGGAGTTGTCCCGGCGGCAGCGCGCTCCAACAGCTGGGCCTCGGCGAAACGGGACACGGCAAGGTCGGCGCGACCGGTCTCGAGCCACGTCAGGAGCTGATCGTGGCGGCGCGCCTCGAGCCACACCAGCTCGACTCCGAGCCGGGCGGCGAGGTGGCGGAGCTGGGCCTCCTGATCGCCGGCCTCGTTCGGCGGCGCGGGAGCGTCGAAGAAACCCGGCCGCACCGAGACCCGAAGCTCGCCGTGCTCGCGAACCGCGTCGAGGCCCCCCGTCCGGCGCTCGGCGCAACCGAAGCCGGCCATCAGCACCAGCCCGGCCACCGCGGCCCGCCCCGGCCACTTCCGGCGCCGCCCAGCCCCACCGCGTCGTTGGTCAACCACTCCGACACCGATCATAATGCGTCCCGATCATCCACGGCGAGTGCGGCGGTGGTATCTTCACCTCCGACACGGGAGAGCCATGGCTGAGGACGACACCAACCCGCCGACGACCGGCCGCGACCTTCGCACCGTCACCAACCGTCTGGTTGACCTTCAACGCAAGTGCCGAGCGGCGGCATCGCGTTCCAGCGAGGCGACGGACATGGAGCAGCGCATCGCATCGGTCCTCGAGCGTCTCCAGGACGGCGCTGAGGACGACAAGGCGCCGGTCCCTTTCGCCGCACTCGCCCGCGAGCTCTACGCGGTCGAGAGGTTTTTCGAGAGCAACGGCTTCATCTCCGTGGCCAAGGAGGTCGCGCACGTCGAGCGGATCCTCCAGGAGATGGCGCCGCCGGACGAATCGGCGGCCCCGGCGTCGGTGGCGGCGGCTGCCCGAGCACAGCATGACGAGGCCGCAGCAGCGGATGATGTCGGGGACGACACGATCGCCGAGGCGCCGGCCTCCCGCTGGAAGGTTCCACGCCCCCTCGCCGCGGTTTTTGTCCTGTTCGTGGTCGCGGTCGTCGCCTGCATCGTCCTCGCAGTCAACCATGACCGCCTGCTGAGCGGTCGGGTCGCGACGGTCGAGACCGCCGTCACCCCTCGACCGACTGCGACGATCCCGGTCCCGACACCGCGTTCGACATCGCAGAAGACCGTTGACGGCCCGGCGCCCGGCGCCGTGCTCTCCGAGGCGGTCGGTCAGGCCCGGCTCGCTCTCGCAGCCAACGACATCGAGACGGCGATGGATCACCTTTCCCGCGCCGCTCTGGTCGACTCGGATCACGGGAGCGTGCTCGCGACCGCCGGCCAGATCATCGAGCGGCTCGTCGACAACGCCGACAACGCCGCCGATGCCGGGCTCTGGGAGATCGCCGAGCTGACTCTCGCGCGCGCGAGCCGGGTTGCGACCCGTTTCGGCCTCGACGCCACGATCATCGACCAGGCCGCCCGGCGGCACGCCCGGATGGACCGCTTCGAAATCGTCGATCCGGGTGATCCGGCAGCCGTCATCGCGGTTGTCGGCCGGCGGGTCACCATCCTCTTCAAGGACGGGTCGACCCGTGAATCGGTGATCAAGGGCGTTGACGGGCCGCAGTTGCTGCTCGACGAGGACACCGCGATTCGCGGCGGAGCGGTGTTCTACGTCGACCAGGTCCCCCTCGCCGGCATCGACTCCATCACGGTCTGGGAGGACTGAGCCTCGAGCCGTCGGCGATCCGCCGTCAGCTCGGACAGGTGAACCCGAGGTCAGCGGTTCTGCCGGATGAGATGCGCCGAGATTTCGATCCGCTGATGGTTGCGAAAAACGGAGGAATCGCCGTCGGCATGTCGAGGATCTTCGCAACCCGCCAGGGCGCAGGAAATTGGTGCAGATCGCCAGTGAGAATCGCTCATTTGAGGGTGGAATGTCGGTCATCCTGCGAGGCACGAGGAGGTGGGACGACCCGCGTGCCGCCGTCGGTCCACTCCCGGACCAGATACAGGGGACGGCCGGCGGCCTCCTCGAAGACTCGGGCGAGGTACTCGCCGAGCGCCCCGATGGCGAGCAGTTGCACGCCCGCGAGCAGGGACAGAAAGGCCACCAATCCCGCCGATCCGAAGGCCGCCGCACCGATCATCGCGAGCACGCCTCGGAGCACCAGGTAGACCGGAGCGAAAACCGCCAACGCGCCTCCGACCCAGGTCGCCGCCCGCAGGGGCACGAAGCTGAACGAGGTGAAGCCGCTCAGGGCCAGCTTCATCATGGTCTTCAGCGGGTACTTGGTCTCACCGCGCGCCCGGGGCTGCCGGTCAAAGAGGACCGCCGCCTGCGGAAAACCGATCCAGCTCACCAGCCCGCGCACGAAGCGATTGTGCTCGGGCAGCGCGCGAAAAGCCTCGATCGCCTTCGGGCCCATCAACCGGAAATCGCCGGCGTCGAGCGGAATCTCGATGTGCGCGAGCCGACGCAGAGTCCGGTAGAAGGCCGCGGCCGAGACCTTCTTGAACCAGGTCTCCCCTTCCCGCTGTGCGCGCTGCCCGTAGACCACCTCGTAGCCGTCGCGCCATTTCTCGACCATCTCGGGAATCACCTCGGGCGGGTCCTGCAAATCGGCGTCGATCACGACCACAGCGCGACCGCGGGCCGCGTCGATTCCGGCAGTGACCGCGGCCTGGTGCCCGAAGTTGCGCGAGAAGCTGAGCCCCCGGACCCTCGGATCGCCCGCCGCGAGCTCCGAAACCCGCGCCCAGGTGTCGTCGGTCGAGCCATCGTCCACCCAGAGGATCTCGAGACCCTCCACCGCGTCGTCGAGCGCCGCGATCAGCCGATCGTGCATCGCCCGGACGTTCGCCTCCTCGTTCATCGCCGGAATCACGACGCTCAGCTCCGGGGTCTCGCTCATGGCGCCTCCTGTTTCACTGCCGACTCGGGGGCGGCAAAACGCACCAGCTGTCCGCCCGCCTCGTCGAACACCACCTCACCGGCCGCACGCACGGCGTCGAGCTGGAGAGCGCTGAAGTCGCGCATCTCGAGGGCGCCGATGACCACCAGATCGGCCGGTGTCTGCGCCACCGCCGCGGCCACTCTCTCGGGGTCGCCCGACTGGTAGATTTCGTCGACCAGTCGCCGTCGCCGATCGGTCTCTGCTGTCACGCCGCGGCCGCGCCACACCAGCTCGTGGTTCGTCCAGCCGAGGACTGCCGGGACCCCCGACGCAGACGAGATCCGGGCATATTCGGTGTAGGCGCCGCCGACCGCTTCGACGATGGCGACGTGCCGAGACTGATCCCTCAGATGGCGGACGATGGCGCGGTCCGCGGGGTCCATCCAGGCGAGTCCGTCCAGTCCGACGGCGCGACCGGTGACCGGTTGCACAACCATTCCGAGCGGATGAGGAAGGGCCATGACGACCAGCACGACCGCGGCCGCGACGCGGCTCGAGCGACGGCGAAAGCCAATCGGAATCAGTGCCGGCGCCGCCACGGCGAGCAGCACCCAGGCCTGGATGTAGCACTTGAAGACCGTGTTCATCCGGTGCAGCGTGTCGCCGTAGCTGTCGACGACGTAGACCACCTCGGGAACCGCGAGCAGAAAGACGCCGAGCGCCGCCAGAGCGATCGCCGGTTTCGTCGGATGCGGTGGCCCGGTGATCGCAGCGACGGTCAGCACCGCGAGCAGAGCGCTGAGCATGACCAGCGTCGGCCGGCCGCTGGCCGACGCGCCGACGAGCGCGACCGCGGTGAACGCCGCGGCCATCGCCGCTCCCCGTCGGCCCGTGCCGAACCTCACCACCAGCAGGGCCGACGCCGCTGCGACGACCGGCACCAGCAGCACCGCGCCCCACACCAGCAGATGAAGCGGCCGGGTCCACGCGAAAACCGCGCCGATCCCCTGAAACGGTGGGTGGAAGCTCAGGTGGAAGGGCACGGTCGCGAGCCATCCCCCGACCGCCACGACAACCATGGCGGCCCACCTGGGCCAGCCTTCACGGTCCGGCCAGTGCCACACGCCGTCGCCGCACAGCATGACGAGAGCGGCAGCGACGAGGGTCGGCGGCATGGCCCACGGGTTTGCCGCCCAGGTGACGCCGAGCAGCACCGCGGTGACCGCGACCGGCGCCGGCCGCGGCCCCCTCGACCCGACCTGCCACGCGACCAGCAGCGTTGCCAGCGCCAACGGAATCGACAGCAGGTGGGGGTGCAGATCGCCGAGCCACAACGTGAACAGCGGCCACTCGGTGATGGTGTCCGGAACCTGCCGGGACGCCTGCCAGAGATCGAGCGAGCCGATGCCGACGCCTGCGATCACCTGCCGCACGCCGTTGGCGGTGCCGGCGAAGAGCCCGATGCCGACCGCGATCCACCCCGCGGCATGGCTGCCGCCGGCGCGTCGCCCGAGCGCCCAGAGCAGGCAGGCGGCCAGCCCGCCGATCGCGCCCACAACCAGGTTGTAGGCGACATCGAGGGGAATCCGGCTCAGGGCCAGCGGCACCGTCCACGGCACCGCGCCCCAGTAGTAGTACGGCAGACCTTCTCCGGCCAGCCACATGTCCGGCGGCGGGAAGGCCTCGGCCCGCAGCAGCGACGCGAAGATCCCCAGGTCCATGAGCTTCTCCTGCTGCAGGATCTCGGGACGCGGCAACCGCAGCCAGATCACCAGCGCCGCGGCGACCAGGAAGACGGTCTCGGCCTGTGCGACGGCGCGCCAGTCGGGGCGGCGGCGGACGATGTCGGCTGCCCCGGCCACGGCCCCGACGATGATCAGCGCGGCGCCGACTCCACGCCACGCGCCGACCCCCGCCACCCCGGCCCACCAGGCCGGAAACGCGACCATGACGAGGCCCAGGGTGCGGCCGGCGGCCCAGCCCTCACCATCGGACAGATCGAGCAGGCGGACCGCGACCGTCCGCCCAGCGACCGCCGGCAGCGTGATCAGGATGTAGAGAAGGAACAGGCTCATGCCAAGCGGCATTGTAGCGTGGGCCTGATTGACCGGACGGCGGGCACCGGGTTCGCCCTGCTCGCCGATTGCCGGCGAGCTCGCCGCTTGCGCGCCGGTCTCGCCGGCGCCGCATCCACCGGCGAAGATCTCCGACCGCGGCGCGACCGTTCACCCGCCATGTTGACGTGATCTCCCGGCCGGCACCGTATCATGTCGTCGACGAGATCAAACGGGAGGTCGCGCGGTGGACGTTCGACGAGATACGACAACGCCGGTGACGGCGGGCGGAGTCACCATCGGTGGCGGTACGCCGGTGTCGATCCAGGCGATGACCGACACCGACACCGCCGACGCCACCGCGACCGGCCGGCAGATCCGCCGACTCGCGGAGGCCGGCGCCGAGCTGGTCCGGCTGACCGTCGACCGTGCCGAGGCCGCGGCCGCGGTTCCCGAGATCCGCCGGCGGGTCGAGGATAGCGGCTGCTCGGTGCCGTTGGTGGCAGACCTGCACTTCAACGGGCTCGTCCTGCTCCAGGACCACCCGGCCTGCCTTCAGGCGCTCGACAAGATCCGCATCAACCCGGCCGACGCGGGCCCCGGCCGGCGGCGGGACGCCGATTTCGAAACGATCTGCGCCCTCGCGAGAGACCATGGCCTCGCGGTTCGGATCGGCGTCAACGGCGGGTCGCTCGATCCGAAGGCGTTGGCCTCGATGATGCAAGACAACCATGACCACAGCGGTCGGCTGAGCGCGCAGGAAGTCGTCGAGGCGTGTGCCGTCGAGTCTGTTCTGCGGTCGCTCGACCTGGCATTGAGCTCAGGTCTCGGCGAGGACCGCCTCGTCGTGTCGTGCAAGGTGTCGTCCCCGCCGTCGTTGATCCGGATCAACCGGCGCCTCGCGCGCGAGATCCGACAACCGCTGCACCTCGGGTTGACCGAGGCCGGCGCCGGTCGCCGCGGCGCGGTGCGGTCCATCGCTGCGCTCGCCCCGCTGTTGGCGACGGGCATCGGCGATACCGTCCGGATGTCCCTGACGCCCGCCGTGGACGGTGACCGGACCGACGAGGTGACGCTCGCACGCGAGCTGCTCCAGGCCCTCGGGCTGCGCTCCTTTTCGCCGACCGTCATCGCGTGCCCAGGCTGCGGGCGGACCACCGCGTCGGCCCACCGTCGGATCGTCGAAAGGGTCGAGGCGCACATCGCGTCCAGGATGGCAGACTGGAACCACGCCGGCCCGGGCGTCAGGGATCTGACCGTCTCCGTCATGGGCTGTCTGGTCAACGGCCCCGGCGAGTCGCGCACCGCCGACATCGCGATCAGCATGCCCGGCGCCGGCGATTCGCCCTCGTGCCCGGTGTACGTCGACGGCAATCGGACCACCACCCTCCACGGCGACCCGGACGAGGTCGCCGACCGGTTCATCGAGCTCGTTGACGCCTACGTCGAACGGCGCTTCGGCGGGCGACGGCCGTCCTCTCGCGACACCTGAGTCGAGACCAGGGGTTGACGGATCACGGACGGATCACGGATCACGGATCACGGATCACACCAGATCGTGGCCGATCACCGCATCGATCCGCCAACCGTCCCAAACCCGGGCCAGGACCACGGCGCCGGCATCGACGAACCTGAACTGGATCGACGCCGCGCCACCGACGAGCAGGGCGCTGGCCAGGCGGTTGAGGTGCGGCAGGTGGCCGACGACCATCACCGATCTCTGCCCGGCCTCGAGCCGGTCGACCACCGATTGCGGTTCGTCGTGGGGACCGAGATCCGCCACCTCGAACACCCGCGACGGCGGCACCCCGAGGCGATGGCCTAAGATCTTGGCGGTCTGACGGGCCCGGAGCTTGGTCGAGTGGAGGATTTCATCGGGCTCGACATCGTGCGCCTCGAGCCAGGTCGCGATCCGCTCGGCGTGCTGACGGCCGGTGATGGTCAAAGGCCGCTCAGGGTTGTCGGTCGTGCTCGTGGCCTCACCGTGGCGGACCAGGACAACCTTCCAGCCGGATGTCGTCACCGCCACACCAGCCACAGATTTTTCACTTCGATGTCTCGCTGGATCGGACGCACGGTCACGGTTTCGACCTTCTGCGCGGTCTGCTCGGAGGCCTCCGCGATGCGGTCGACCTCGTCCTGGAGCTCGTCGGCGAGGAGACTCAGCTCGTCCTCGAGGCGGTCGATCTCGCGCACCGACTCGGTCACCGAGCCCTCGGCGCTCTGCCGCATTCTCCGTTTGCCCGCCGCCGTCCGCGCCCGGGAGGCCGCCTTGCGCGAAGCCGACCTGATGCTGTTCGAACCGAGCAGAACCGACAGCAGACCCTCGACAACCCCGAGCTGCTCCTCGGCCTTGCGCGAGGCGAGCTTCTCGCGATCCCGGTCGAGCTCGCCCCGCTCCCGTTCCAGCCGCGCCTCGAGGCCGCGGATCCGTTTCGCGTACCGCGCCCGGATCTTCTCCTGGGTCGCGTCGTCCGCCAGATCGGCAGCCTCCAGGCAGCGTCGGGCGAACGCGTCGCGATCCTCCCCGGGGTCAGCGACCAGGCGGAGGGCCGGGTTGGCCAGAATCTCGACGCCTCGGCGGGCTCGCCAGGCCACGAAGTCCCGTTCCGCGGAACCGAGCCCGTCGCCGAGACCCGGCGGTGCGGCCACTGGGAAACGCATCCCCTCCGGCGGCCGGCTGTCGAGCGCCGGCAGCTCGTCGACGCGCTCGGCCCCGTCCCAGTGCGGCGTGCCGGAGGCTTCGACCGGCACCCACCACGTCTCCTCGATGCGCCGATCCAAGCCGAGGCTGGTGCGGGCGACCGCCAGCCGCGAACAGATCGCGAGGTGGGGCCGGGCGGTCCCGCCGGATCCCGGCGCGTACCTGGTCGGGGCCGGGTGCTCGAGCACCGGTGGCGATGCCGAGCCGACCGGTTGCGGGCGACCGCCGGCGGCGGGCACCGCCGCGAGCTCGCCTCCTGCCCGGACGCCGGGGGTGCTCACCAGCGGTCCCATCTCGGCCAGGGTGACCGGCCCCCGAAGGTAGCTCATGGCCCAACGCGATGACAGGAGACGCACCCGCGGGCGATCTCGAACGTCGTCGAGCAAAAATTGGCGCTTGCCGAGGCCCGCCACCACGTCGTCGGCCCTGCGTCCGTCGTCGAGAACGGTGAGCCCGAGCCCCTCCAACGCCCGCCGCCGATCGCGGTCGGTGATGAGCCGGCCGACCAGCTTGACTCCCGCATTGCCCAATGCCTTGTAGTCGAGGTCGACCGGGTTCTGGGTCGCCAGCCAGGCGCCCACCCCGAAGGCACGGCCCTGCTTGAGAAGGGTCAGAAGCGGCCCCTTGGTCGGCGGGTTCGCCGGGTGCGGCGGCAGGATCCCGAATACCTCGTCCATGTACACAAGGGCGCGCAGACCGGCCGATGCGGGCTGTCGTCGCATCCATGCAACCAGCTCGGAGACCAGCAGGGCGATGATGAAGCGACGCTGCCGATCGTCGAGGTGCGCGACGGTGACCACGGTGGCCCGCGGCCGGGACCGGGTGCCGAGCAGCGCCTCCATGGCCAGGGGGGTGCCCCGGGTCCAGGCCGCGAAGGCCGGACTCGCAAGCAGGGTATTGAGGGCCAGGACCAGATCGAGCCGGTCGTCGCGGGGGTAGAAGACGTCGAGCGGCAGCGCGCCGAGGGAGTCCATCGGCGGGTCGGCGATGGCCCGCAGCAGGCCGCCGAAGTCCAGACCCTGCCGGTGCCGCCAGGCGTTCAGAATGACAGTCGCCGTGAGCACGTGGTCGCGGTCCGACAACGGATCTCCGCCGCGCCCGATCAGGGACAGAATGGCGCCGGCAACACCGTTGACCCGATCGGCAGCGCCGTCGGGATCGCCGTCCGGGTCCCAACCGCCGGGCCGATTGAGCGCCGGCAGGATGTCGAGGGGCGCCACCGCCGCCGCGCCCGGCGTCGCGAGCCGCCACTCGACCCCGTGCCGAACGGCGGCGACGTCGGCTTCGCCGAGGCCGGAACCTCGGAGCCCCCGGCGCCAGCGCTCGGCGACCTCGGCCGCGACCTCGTCGCGGTCACGATCTCCGACCTCGTCAATCGGCAGCCACGGCTCGAACGACGATGCCGCCAGATCGGGGAAGTTGAGCAGCAGGTCGACCATGTCCCCCTTGAGGTCGAGGACGAGCAGGGGGACCCGTCGTCGGGCGAGCTCCTCGAGCGCGACGATCCCGAGCCCGGTCTTGCCCGACCCGGTCATGCCGAGACAGACCGCATGAGTCGTCAGGTGGTCCATCTCCAGGCCCACCGGATCGCCTCCGTCGAGAGTGGCGCCGAGATGTAGATCTGTCTCGCTCATCAGTGTTCCCTGGTCGACTCAGTGCGCGGCGTCGCGACAGTATATCGTTTTCCGGGACCTCAGGTCAGCGATTTTGCTGGACGAAATGTGCCGGGATCCTCATTCGCTTGTGGTTGTGAAAAAGGCGGCACACCCGTTGGGATGTCGGGTATTTTCACAACCATCCAGAGCCCGAGAGCCGGCTGCAGATCGCGAGAGAGAATCGCTCACCTGAGGTGGTATAGTCTCCCCGTTCCGACGTGAACGAAACGCAACGCAGACGATTGCAAAGGAGCACGCCATGGGTCTGTTCGACATGTTCGGCAAGAGCTTCGACGCGAAGGTCACCGACGCCGTCACGACGATGAAAACGATGAACCTCGGCGTCACCGACCTCCGGGCCGAGGTTCGGGGCAAGGTGGTCACGCTGAAGGGTCAGGCCCCGAGCCGCGAGGTGGCGACGATGGCGATGCAGAAGCTCGACGAAATGGTGTCGCCCGACAACATCGTCAACGCCATCAAGGTCGTCCAGCCCGAGTCGGCGCCCGAGCCTCCGGCCCGACCCGAGCCCGAAGAGCCGACCGAGCGGATCCACGAGGTGGCCGCCGGCGACACACTCGGCAAGCTGGCCCAGACCTACTACGGCAAGGCCAGCCAGTACATGAAGATCTTCGAGGCCAACCGGGACATCCTCGACAACCCTGATCTGATCAAGGTCGGTCAGAAGCTCAGGATCCCCGAGTAACGCTGGATCCGGTCCGAGCCGGCCCGGTTGCCACGACCCGCCCGCCGGCGGCGACGGCGCCGAGGCGGGCGGCGATGATACCGCGGGCGCCGGCCGGGTGCCAGATCAGAAGACTGCCGCCACCGCCGGCGCCGCACGCCCTGACCGCGGTCGCACCGCCGTCGAGCGCCGTCTGCACCAGCCGATCGAGCTCCGGGGGGCTGACCTCCAGCGCCAGCCTGCGCCGCGCCGACCAGTCACCCCGGATCGCCCGGGCGACCCCCGCCTCGTCCGCGTCGAGCAGCCGGGCGCGGCAGTCGCGGGCCGCCGAGGCGATGGCTTCGAACGCGCTGACGGCCTCGGGTTCTCGATCCAGGCGTCGCCGGATGACCGCCCAGTTGACCATTCCCGACGAGTGTCTCATCCCGGTGAAGAAGACGGTCGCCCGTTCCGCCAACCAATCCGTGTTGACGTCGAGCTCCTCGACCCGGAAGCCTCCAGGCTCCAGATGGAGCGCGAGCACGCCGCCGAGCACCGCCGCCCAGTGATCCTGCTCGCCGGTCGGCACCCCGAGCACCCGAGCCTCGAGGTCTCGAACGAGGGCGACGCAGCCGCGGTCATCACGGGCCGAGCCGAGACAGCCGTCGATCGCGCGCGAGAGAGCGACACCGTAGGCCGACGAGCCGCCGAGACCCGATCGGAACGGCGCCTGCCGCAGGACCCGGATCCGCAGTCCGCCGTCCGGCGCGAGCGCGAAGGCTATCGCCGCCGTCAGATCGCGGGCCGCACACTCGGGCGTCATGACGCGGATCTCACCGTCGGTCGCGGTGTGGATGACCCGGCCCCGCTCGCCGTCACGGTCGACCTCGAGCTCGACCGTGACCGGCAGCGCCATGTTCACCGTGACCGCACCGGGATGAAGCAACCCGAGCGGCCAGATGTCGAGGGTGCCGCCGGCGAGATCCGCCCGACAGGGTGCGATCGCGCGAACCGGATCCGGACGCGGGCTCAACAGCCGGCGCCCGCCGGCGCCGTCCCTCCCTCGATCAGGTCGAGAACGGCGAGGGCGTGGACCAGGTACCGGGGCAGCCGCTCCCCGTCCAGGGGCTCGACCGGCGGCGAGGCGATGGTCAGCGGATTGACCCACCGGCCGTTGTGCTTGACCCGGTAATCCAGATGCGGACCGGTGGACAGTCCGGTCGACCCGACGTACCCGATGACCTGGCCCTGGTTGACCCGAGCACCACCGCGAATGCCGGGACCGTAACGACTCAGGTGCAGGTAGTTGGTCTCGTAGCCGTTGGGATGCCGGACCCGAACCATGTTGCCGGCGCCGCCGTTGCGTCCTGCGAGCGTCACGACGCCGTCGGCGGTGACGTGGACGGGCGTTCCTACGGGCGCACCGTAGTCGATGCCGTAATGGGGCATCCGCCGCTTCAGAACCGGATGGTATCGATTCATGCTGAACCGCGAGGTGACCCTGCTGAAGGCGAGCGGCGACCGCAGGAACATCTTGCGCAGCGGCACCCCTTCGAGATCGTAGTATCCCAGCCGGCCGTCGCCGTCCGGATAGATCACCGCGTCGCGAATGTCGCCCCGGTTGACGAAGCGCGCGGCGAAGATCGTCCCGTAGCGATAGAACGCGCCTTCGACCCGCTGCTCGTCGACGATCGCTATGAAATGGTCGCCCTGCCGCAGGTCGCGCAGGAAGTCGAGATCCCAGCGGAAGATCTCGGCCAGTCGAATCGCAAGCGCAGGCCGCCCCCCGGCCGCTTCGACCGCACCGAACAGCGACGACGTCACCACCCCTTCGAGTCGCACCACCTCGCTCGTCACTTCGCGTTCGAAGCGGGTCCCGGTGATTGCCCCTGCAGCGAGCTCGAAGTGCAGCTCGGAACGTCGGTCGAGCACCACCCGAAGCGATTCCAGCGACCCGTCCGGCCGACACACGCCCTCGAACAGCGTTCCCGGCAGCAGCCGGCGGGAGTCGATCACGTCGGCCAGAGCATCCCGCCACGACACCCACTCGGCGCCGGCCAGCCTCCGGCTGACGCTCTCCAGGGTGTCCCCCGGTGCGACCGTCGTCCGCACCGGAGCGCGATAGGCCTCGACGGGGCTCACCGTCACCGGCTCGGCACGGTCCGCCGATCGCGCGACCTCCCCACCGCACCCCGACGCGAGACCGACAGCCAGCGCGATCGGTCCCCACCGGAGGCTGCGGCCGAGCCGCACTCTCCGATTTTTCGCGATGACGCTCAGGCCGAACATCACGGGCCCCCGCCGCGCCGCAGAGCCGCCGGGTCCGGCGGAAGCGTTCGTTGTTTCCTGCCGTCCCGATCGACGATCACGAGGCGGGGAACGGTCACCACGCGGTACTCCTTCAGCAGCTCGCCGTACCGATCGTGGAGCCAAACCAGGTCGAGCCCGGCGAGCCCATCTTCTGCATCCTCGAGGGGCTCCTGCACCGCGACCACGACGAGGTCGAGGCCGTCCTGCCGGGCCGCCCTCGACAGCTCGTCGAGCTGGTCCAACGTTTCTGCCGATCGCGGCACCCACGACGCCCAGAGCAGAACCACCAGCGGACCCCGCTCCCCGACCCAGCTCGACCACACGACTCGCTCCCCTTCCGGGGTCGTCAGCACGATCTCGGCAGCCGAAGCTGCGTCGGCGAGGCTGATCGTCGTGACCACGACGACGACCGCGATTCGAACGGCGGCGGCGATCCGGTCCACGCTCGAAGTATAGCCATCCCGGATCCCCCGAGGGCGATCGGGAACCGGAAGAGTGGACGGGGTCATCCTCGTTTGCCGTCGTGCGGCAACGCGGGTACACTCGTTTCGAGGTTGAGCATGGCGCTTTCCAAGGGTGTGAACAGCGGGGACTTCGACACCGACGTCGTGATCATCGGGTCCGGCTTCGGCGGCTCGGTTGCCGCGCTGCGGCTTACCGAGAAGGGACACCGGGTCACGGTTCTGGAGAAGGGCAGAAGGTGGGCCCCGGTTGACTTTCCCACGACCAACTGGAATCTCCGCAAGGGCTTCTGGTTGCCCTGGATCGGCTGCCATGGAACCTGGGGCCTGCACCTGCTGCGGGAGTCGCTCATTCTGCACGGCGTCGGAGTCGGCGGCGGCAGCCTGGTCTACGCCAACACCCTGTTCGAGCCTCCCGAAACGGTGTGGGACGACCCCCAGTGGAAGACGCTCGAGAGCTGGCGTTCGATCATGCCGGAGTTCTACGCGAGAGCCCGCCGGATGCTCGGGGCGACCGCCAACCCGAAGCTCGGGGCGCCCGACCACGCTCTCCGGCGGGCGGCCGAGCGCCGCGGTCTCGGCGACCGTTTCACGCCGACCGACGTCAGTATCTACTTCGGTGAGCCCGACGTCACCGTTGCCGACCCTTTCTTCAACGGCGCCGGGCCCGATCGCACCGGCTGCACGTTCTGCGGCAACTGCATGGTCGGCTGCAGACCGGGCGCCAAGAACACTCTCGACAAGAACTACCTGTACCTCGCCGAAAAGGCCGGGGCGCGGGTCGTTCCCGAGACCCGGGTCGAGATCGTCAGCGAGGTCGACGGCGGCGGCTACCGGATCCAGTGGCGACGCTCGACCTCGAGGTTGTTCGCCGAGCGAGGCGCCCTCACCGCCCGCAGGGTCGTGCTCTCCGCCGGCGTCCTCGGCACGGTCAGCCTGCTCATGCAGTGCAAGGAGCGCGGCGCGTTGCCGCGGATCTCGGATCAGCTCGGCAATTTCGTCCGGACCAACTCCGAGGCTCTGCTCGGCATGACCTCGCGAAGCAGCGACGACCTCTGGGAGGGCGTCGCCATCGCCGCCAAGGCCGAGGTCGACGACGTCACCCACATGGAGGCCGTTCGCTTCGGCAAGGGCTCGGACATTATGCTGCTGCTCGGCACCATGCTCGCCGACGGCGGCCCGGGCCTGCCGAGGCCGATCCGCTGGCTCGGCAACTCGATCCGCCACCCACTCGACTTTCTCAGGGTCAGCAAGCCCTGGGGCAAGGCCGAGCACTCAGTCGTGCTCATGGCCATGCAGACCGCAGACAATCACACCCGACTGGTCCGCCAACGTCAGTGGCTGTGGCCCTTCACCCGAGCCCTGACCTCACAGGCCGACCCCGGACAGCCCGGCATCCCGTCCTACGTTCCGGTCGCCAACCAGGTCGCTCGCGAGGTCGCCGACGAGCTCGACGGAATCGCTCAGAACAGCTTCAACGAGATCTTCCTCAACATGGGGTCGACCGCCCACATTCTGGGCGGCTGCGCGATCGGCGCCGGCCCCGAGGCCGGCGTGATCGACGCCTGCGGCGAGGTCTTCGGCCACCCCGGCCTGTACGTCATGGACGGCTCGGTGATCGGCGCCAATCTCGGGGTCAACCCCTCGCTCACCATTACCGCGCTCGCCGAGCATCTCTGCTCACGCTTTCCCGCTTCTGCCGCAACGACGACCTGAAAGCCCTCTCGATTCCGAGACTCGGCCCAGCGCTTCGAGCGCCGGGCCGAGTCTCGGAAACAGTAGAATGCTCCGGATGTCCACCACATCGATCACGGGGACGGTCACCCGCATCCTGTTCGCGAACGAGGAGAGCGGGTGGTGCGCGCTGCGCCTCGACAACGACGAACGCGGTGTCTTCGCCGCCACGGGTCCGCTGCTCGGCGTCCGCGAGGGCGACGAACTCAAGCTCAGCGGCCGCTGGGTCGACCACCCCAAGTTCGGCGAGCAGTTCGAGGTCGACTCGTACGTCCAGATCGCGCCGTCGACCCTGGACGGTATCCGACGGTTTCTGAGCACGGGCCGGATCAAGGGCATCGGGCCGACCATGGCGGCCCGCATCGTCGACGCTTTCGGCCTCGACACCCTGGACGTTCTCGACCACCAGACCGAGAGACTGGTCGAGGTCCGCGGCATCGGTCCGGCGACTCTCGGCAAGGTCCGGGATTCCTGGGAAAAGCACCGAGGGATCCAGCACATCATGATCTTCTTGACCGGCCACGGAATCGCCCCCGGAGTCGCGGTCAAGGCGTACGGCCGCTACGGCGCCTCCGCCGTCGACGTCGTCCGCGACAACCCCTACCGCCTCGCGGACGAGGTCTTCGGCGTCGGTTTCCGCACCGCCGATCGGATCGCCCAGAGGATCGGCGTGCCGCCCGACGCGCCGCACCGTCTGCAAGCCGGGCTCGTCTTCACCCTCGCCGAGGCGGCCGGCAACGGCCACGTCTTTCTGCCGCGCACGACCCTGGTCGACGCTGCGGCGGCACTTCTCGAGACCGACGGCGAACTGGTGTCCCGCGCCCTGGACACCGTCGCCGAACGCGAACAGGTCGTGGTCGTCGACCGGCCGGCGGACGAGGCGGCGGTTTTTCTGCCCCGTCTCGAGGCGGCCGAGTCGACGGTGGCGGAGGATCTCGCGGCCCTGCTCCGGACCGCCGCCCGTCACGAGCCGATCAACGTCCCCCGTGCCGTCGAGTGGTACCAGGATCGAGCCGCGATCGAGCTCGGCGAACGGCAGCGCCAGGCCCTCAGCGCCGCGCTCGAGGGCCGTGTCGCCGTGGTGAGCGGCGGCCCCGGCACCGGCAAGACCACCCTGGTGCGCGGACTGACCGAGATCTTCGAAGCGAAGGAGCTGCGCATCCTGCTCGCCGCACCCACCGGCCGAGCCGCCAAGCGCCTTGCCCAGGCCACCGGCAACGACGCCCGCACCATTCACCGACTGCTCGAGTTCAACCCGCGCAGCCGAACCTTCGCGCGCGACCGAGGCCGCCCCCTCGAGGCCGACATGGTGGTCGTCGACGAAGTCTCCATGCTCGACGTCGAGCTCGCCGCCCACCTGCTCGAGGCGGTGCCGCCGTCGTGCCGGCTGGTGCTGGTCGGCGACTCGGACCAGCTGCCCTCGGTGGGCCCAGGCAACGTGCTCGGCGATCTCATCGCCTCCAAGGCGGTTCCGGTGGTCCGTCTCGACCACATCTTCCGGCAGGCCGAACGCAGCCGGATCGTGGTCAACGCACACCGGATCAACGCCGGCCGGATGCCGATCACCGACCGCAACGACCCGGGCTCCGATTTTTTCTTCGTCGCCCGCGACGACCCGACCGAAGCCGCCGAGCTCGCGGTCGACTTCGCCGCACGCCGGATTCCGCGCCACTACCGGCTCGACCCCGTGGACGACATCCAGGTTCTGACCCCGATGCACCGCGGCGAGCTCGGCGTGCGCCGTCTCAACGAGCGGCTCCAGGCCGTTCTGACACCGTTCGGTCCCGAGCTCAGCTCCGGTCTCCGCCGCCTTCGGATCGGCGACAAGGTCATGCAGATCCGCAACAACTACGACCTCGACATCTTCAACGGCGACATCGGCCGAATCGAGCACTTTGACGACGACGAGAGCCAGGTCGTGGTTCGCTTCGACGGTCGACCGGTGGCGATCCCTCACGACGATCTCGACGACATCATCCCCGCGTATGCCTGCACGATCCACAAGGCGCAGGGCAGCGAGTACCCGGCGGTGGTCATCGTGCTCCACCACCAGCACCACGTCATGCTCCAGCGCAATCTGCTCTACACCGCGGTGACTCGCGGCCGACGCGCGGTGGTCATCGTCGGCAGTCGGCGAGCGCTCGGTCGCGCGGTGACCAACGCCAGCCAGCGGCGTCGATTCACCCTTTTGGCGGACCGTCTGGCGGCAGCGGCGTCCAAGCTTCCGGCGTGACCGGCATCCCCGGGGGAACCTCGAAAACGACATACTCGCGATTTCGGCCCGGGTAGGACGACGGTTCGATTCGCGCCCGGCCGTGGGGAAACAGCTCCTCGAGGGTCGACAGGTGCTCGGTGTCGCCCGGGTGGAGCAGAAACAGGCGAGCCTCCCCGGACCGCGCCTGCGGGGCGAGGCGCTCCGGCTTCCAGAGATCGTTGTGCCAGGAGAAATCGCCGGCATGCAGAGCGATCAAACGGGTGTCGGCCCAGTACTTGAACGGCACGTGGTGGGCATGCTCCAGATCACCGCCGCGTTCGACCCACTGTCGGATGGTCCGCCCCATGTCGGAGGTGTTCCAGGCGATGTTGACGTAGGAGTGGGGATAGCGCACGAAATACCAGTGGGCGCCGTACGCCGATGCCGCCGCCAGCACAACCACGATCCCCGCCGCCGGCAGCCCGCGACTCCACCCCGGCCCGACCCGGGCGCCGACCCGATGGGCGACCACTGCCCAGACGTACAGCGGCAGGGCCGCGATCATCATCACCACCGGCGGGGCGCCGCCCATCCGGACCACGCTCGGATTCTCGACGGGAAAGGCGATGCTCAGAGTCGACGGCAGCAGCAGCACGAACAGCGTCACCGCGAGATAGACCGGCCGAAGGTCGCGTTCGACCAGCGCGCCCCAGCCCAACACCGCCACCCCGAGCACGAAGAGCCCACCGGTCAGCCAGCCCAGCACCGCCGAGTTGGGGACGGTGTTGATGGCGACGACATCGCCGATGAAGCTGAAGGCCAATGCGACGTCGGCGAGATTGCCGAGGAAGACACCGAGCATCTCGCCGGCCGACATGGCCTCCGGGACGGCTCGCGAAGCCGCCCGAGACCAGAAGATCTCGGGCTCGTCAATCATGTACCGCAGCAGTGGCAGGAAGAAGATCACTGACGTCGCGGCGCCGATCACGGCGTTGACCCAGAAGGCGGGATCGAGGCTGGTGCCCGGCATCGCGAGACCAGAGCCCCGCCGTCGAAGGTCGGACCCGAGCTTGATCGCACACAGCGCGACGAGCAGCAGCGGCACGATGCGCATGGGAATGTAGGTGTGCAGACCGACGCCCAGAAACACTCCGACCAGGATCCAGTCGCGACGCCGGTTGTGCCGAAAGGCGCGGAACAGAAAATACAGAGCCGGCGTCGCGAACGCCGCGGTGAACGGAAAGCGGAGCCCGACCCGGGTGATGGCGACGTGCCAGTGACCGACGGCGAGCAGCGCCGCGGCGAGCAACCCGATCTGCCGGTTGTACAGCTCCCGCCCGAGCAGATAGGTGAAGAGCACCGCGAGCACGCCGAAGATCCCGGTGCCGACCTTGAGCGCAAGGTGGCCGAGCTCGAGCGGAGTCCATTTGATGAGCCACGCCGTGACGTAGAACTGCAGCGCCTCCCGGCCGGTGTTGCGGGGAAAGAAGATCGGTCGCTCTCCGTCGAGCACGTCGCGCACGTCGAACAGCTTCTCGGCGTGGTCGCTGGTCATCTCGGGAGGGATCGCATCGAGCTGCCAGAAGCGGAAGAACACCGCCAGCACCATGATGCCGATCAGCGCCAGATGGTGTGCCTCGAGCCTCCGCGTCCGGGCACCTCGGCGCTGGATCCGTGCCGGACGGCGCCAGACCGCGAGCCCGAAGCACGCCAACCCGGCGGCCCACGGCAGCACCCCGTGGGCGGTGAAACTGCCGCCGCCGAAGCCGAAAAAGGCGAGCGACAGGAACACCACCGCCGCGGCCAGGCAACCGAATCTGAGATCCGCGGCCGCAATCAGAGGAATCTCGGCAACCGGCAGATCCGGGCGTGGCGCCGGCACGAGGCCGCGCGTCCTGTGCAACCCGAGGATGAAGACCGCGACGGCGACCGCGAAGCCGACCGCGGCGAGAACCCGCTGATGCGGCGCCTGAAGCTGGCTGACCACGGCGATGAGCACCGCGAAGCTGACGATGCCGAAGGTCCGCCATGTGGTTTCGATCATCGGATTGGGATTATACCCAGCTGAGGTCCTCGTGTGATTCGCCTTGCGAATCGCATCGCCCGGCAGGATTTGCGCAGCAAATTGAAGAGAAGAGGCGCCGCACGGATGCCGTTGCCTCGCAACCAGTCTGTGAGGTGCAACCTCCGAGCCGGTCGTGGCCGACCGGATGTCGTACAGTGGGGAACACCCACCGCGCAGTCCAAGGAGGTGAGTGGATGCCTCTGAGTCTCAGCGACGTTCCGTTCGCATGGGTTCGCGACGAGCTCCAGCACGACCGCGATGTCCGCCGCGGCGCCTCGGGCAGACAAGCCGGGCGGGTCCAGGAGTGGCTGACGCTGAACGGTGTCGCCGTGGTCGTCGACTCGGACTTCGGCCCGGCCACCGAGTACGCCGTCGGCCGCTTCCAGGTCTACCGCGGCCTCCCCAAGACCGGCGTCGTCGACGAGCCGACCTTCGCGGAGCTGACGAAACCGCTGCGGCTCGCCCTGGCCCCGCCGACCGTCGCCCCTTCCAGCGTCTCTGCGGCAGTCGTCGCCGCCGCCCGGCAGCATCGCAATCAACGACCGCGCGAGGTTGGGGGTGCGAACCGCGGACCGTGGGTCCGGGTCTACATGGACGGCGCTGACGGCGCCGACCGGCCCTGGTGCGCCGGTTTCGTCAGCTTTCTCATTCTCCAGGCGGCGTGGCATGCAGGGGTTCCGGAGCCGATCGGGGGCTCGGTGAGCTGCGACACCCTGTCCCGAGAGGCTCGAACCGACGGCCGTTTCGTGTCCGGCCGACAGGTGGTCGACGGCACGACGTCGGTCGAGGCGCTGCCGCGCGGCTCGTTGTTCGTTCATCGCAAGGACGACAGCGGCTGGAACCACGTCGGCGTGATCATCGCCGCCATGGGCTCGGTGATGGAGACCATCGAGGGCAACACCAACGACGGCGGCTCGCGCGAAGGCATCGAGGTCTGCCGCCGCATCCGCAACCTCCGCAACAAGGACTTCATCACGCTTCAGCCGTTCGGCTGAAGCGTGATGAAGTCCAATGATGAGTTTTGATTCATCATTCGCCCGGTTGAAGTCGATTGAGACTAATCGACTTCAACCGGGCGCCCCATCGCCTTCCAGCTCAGGATCCCGCCCTTCAGGTTGACAACCTGCTCAAACCCGAGATCGATGAGCCAGTGCATGGCGCGGGTCGAGCGGCGCCCCGACCGGCAGACGAGCAGGATCGGACGATCCTTCGGCAGCCGCTCCGCGTCCCCGATGATCTCGCGCAGGGGGATCAGCTCGGCATCGGGAAGGTGACCGTGAATGAACTCCTGGCGCTCGCGAACATCGATCAGGATTCCGTCATCCCGATGGGTACGCAGCGCGTCCTCGAACTCGGGCACCGTGAGCTGCCGCTCCGGGTAGCGGAAGCGTGCCGGAAATGCCGGCAGCCGCAGATCATAGGGATGCTTCTCGAGAGGCTGACACTCGGCGAACACGCGGTGTTCGCACTCGTAGATGCAGACCGCGGGATCGATCCGGTTCTCGAAAAGCCACTCGATGGCGTCCTCCTGGACCAGGATGTTCTCCTCGCCGAGCAGATCGAGGAACCCGGAGGTCCGCATGATCCGTCGGACCTCGGGGCGCACCTGGATCATGAAGACGTCGCCACCGGCGCCGCGGTACAGTCGGACGATCCCCTCCAGCACGTCGATCCCGGCCAGATCGCACTGGTGCACCCCGTGCATTCTGAGCAGCAGGTGGTTCTGTCCCGGGTTGGCTTCGTAGTTGGCAAGGAGCTCGTCC
This sequence comes from uncultured Thermoanaerobaculia bacterium, assembly GCA_964641415.1. Taxonomy (GTDB): domain Bacteria; phylum Acidobacteriota; class Thermoanaerobaculia; order Thermoanaerobaculales; family Sulfomarinibacteraceae; genus JAHECW01. The sequence continues at coordinate 142,010 of CAZXMW010000004.1, forward strand.
TCGACGTGGCTCGCCGCGCCGAAGAACAGCGCGCCCCGGATGTTGATGACCCCGAGCTGCGGGCAGCACGGCGCGTCCTCGCGCTCGATGAAGTGCCGGAAGTTGGCGTCCGGCACCACCGTGTGCACGGTCGGCAGGCTCGACTTGTAGATGTAGATGGCCAGCGACAGGATCACGCCCGCCAAGACGGCAAACTCGAGCGGGAAGACCAGGGTCGCCCCGAACGTCGCAGCCATGATGCCGGTCTCGCTGCGCGAGGTTCTGATCACCCGACGCACGCCCCGCCAGTCGACCATCCGGTAGGCGATGACCATGATCATCCCCGCCAGCGCGGCCTCGGGGAGAAGAGCGGCTGCCGGGCCGAACGCGAGCATTCCGCCCAGCACGAACGCGCCGCAGAACACTCCCGAGATCTGGCTTCGCGCCCCCGACTGATAGTTGATCGCCGAGCGCGTGAATGAACCCGAGCAGGCGTAGCCGGAGAACAGACCCGCAGCGATGTTCGCCACCCCCTGCCCGACCAGCTCCTGGTTGATGTCGAGCCTTTCGCCGCTCTGTCTGGAGATTTCACGGGCTATGGAAACCGCCTCCACCAGGCCCATGGCCGCCACCGCCAACGAGCCCGTCACCAGCGCGCCCACGACGTCGTTCTGCCACATCCAGCCGAGCGAGAACGAGGTCATGCTCGGCATCTGGCGCGGGATTTCGCCGATCACCGAAACGCCGAGACGATCGACTCCGATCACGGCGGCAACGGTTCCCGCGCCGATCAGCGACAGCAGCGCCGCCGGCAGCCGGGGCGCGAGCCGCGCGATCAAGGCCATCGCCGTCAGGGTCGCGAGCCCCAGCCCCAGACTCGGCAGGTGGCTGTCCCCGATGACGCCGGCGACCTCGGCCATGGAGTGCCACAGGTGGGGGCTCCGCTCGACGTCGAGCCGGAGCAGGTGCTTGAGCTGACCGGCTGCGATCAGCACCCCGGCGCCGGCGGTGAAACCGAGCAGCACCGCGCGCGACGCGAAGTTGATGAGCACCCCGAGCCCGGCGAAGCCGAAGACGACACAGAAAACGCCGACCATCACCGCCATCAACGATGCCGCCATGAGGTACTGGGCGGAGCCGATGGCCGCGAGCGGCGTCAGGATCGACAGGGCAAGGATCGAGATCGCGTTGGTCGGCCCGGTGTTGAGGAAGCGCGACGAGCCCCACAGCGACCCGACGATGGACGCAACCGCAGCGGCGTACAACCCGTAAGCGGGCGGCAGGCCGGCGATCGACGCGTAGGCAATGGACTGAGGAATGGCCACCACCGCCACCGTGAGCCCGGCCGTTGCGTCGGGTCGCAGCCACCGACGCCGGTAGCCCCGAATCAGCGTCACCGGCCGCGCCATGGCTTCGGCGTACCAGCGTTCAACAACCTCCGTTGCTCGCATCATGTCGATCAGGATACCCGGTGAATCGCGATCGTGACGAAACTCCGTGACGAGCTTGGGCCGGCAACGACCCGACACGGTGCGGTCGCGTCGCCGAGATCCGCCAGTCAGAATCGAGAGGTCAAACTGGCCATCAGGATCGAAACAACGCCGGTATCGGGAAGATCGAGGCTGTCCCACTCCAGGCGCAACCCAAGTCTCGAAAGATGCACCTTCACGCCCGGACCGTGACTCCGGTGACCGCACATCGCAGTCCGCCGTCAACCGACTCGAGGGGCAGTGCGATCACGCCGCACACCACGTCGTCGAGATCCACCGCCACCGAGGCCAGCATGTCCGAACGTCGAACCTCGTCGCCGATCACCAGGTGCCGAACCAGGGTCTTTGCATCGTCCGCGGCCAGGGTGCCGCCACGGATCGGTTCCCGAGGGACCTCGACGGCGACCGCCGCCACCTCCGCGAGCGCACGGCTCAACCGCGTCAGGTCGTCGAGCGGCAGATCGAAGGCGGGAACCACGAAGACCCGGAGCTCCTGCCAGTCACCGGTCGATCGGCCGTCAGCCGATACCCGTTGATGAACCCTCACCGTGGCCTCGATGCGCCAGGCGGGCCGCCAGACCTCGGCCCGACGCCCGGGGCTCGGCAGCAAAGCCGAGCCGCTGACCGTCTCGAGGCCGTCTGCTTCGAGCACCGCGGCGCCACCACAGTGCGCACAGAAGAAGATCGTGTCGAGCCCCTCACCCCGCATGGCCGAGCCGCACGACGGACAGTCGAGGTTGACCAGTCTGAGGGTCACTGGAAGCGCTCCAAGACATCCTTGACCGTGGTCTGGAGATCCGGCTCGGTCCGCCCCTCCGCCAGACCGCTTCCCTCCTCGATCACACCACCGTGGCGAAACTGGCGGTAGCCCCAGTACACCAGGCCCGCGAGGGTCAATCCGATCACCGCGAGCCCGGTCAGCCCGTTGTCCGAACGCAGGACAATGCCGGCATTCTGCAGCACGCTGGTACCGACGAAAGCGGCGCCGGCACACGACGCCACCAGGCATGCGGCACGGTAGAGGTGATTGCCCGGCGCCTTGCCGTACGCCAGCCTCCCGTCCTCGGCGTCGATCAGCACCTGATAGGTGCGGCCTCGAAAGCCATACCGTACGACCCACAGGGGGTAGTAGACGAGCGCCGCCCGTCGACGCACCGAGGTCAACCACGAAAAGGTGATCCGATCCAGCCGGTGGCGCCGACGTGCTTCGTCGAGCGCCCGCTCACGCAACCGGTCTGCGATCTCGTCGAGCGACTGTGACGGCCGGAACACCATGCCTCGTGAACGGAGCACCTCGTCGTCGAGCGGCACCACCTCGTCGCCGGTCAGGTCGATCCTCTGGACACCGAACTCGGCCATGTCGGCTGCCGGCATGGTCAGGTCCACGTCCTGCTCGACGGACCGCTCGACCGGGTGGGTCGTCGTTTCCCATCGATTGCCGCGCTTGCGACGGCGGGTGACGATGCCGAGAATCCAACCGATCGCGTCGAGGCGCGCCCGGACAAACGGAAACCACGCCAGAAAGGCCTCGTCGAACGTCGCCTGACGGCGGAGGGCCGGATCCTTTCGAATTCCCTGCGAGAACCAGCTCCGGACCTTTTCGATCGCCTGCTCGCGGTCGAGCCGGTTGAGCACCATGAGCCGTGCGACGCCGCGGTTGCCGACCACGGCCTGAGGAGTGCCGCAGTATCGGCACTCGACGTTGGTATGCCCCTCCCGGACGTTCACGGTGCCGCCGCACGAGGCGCACGTCAGCCCGGTGAGCACCCGGAGCGGACGTTGTGCCGTCGACTTCTCCGGGGCGGCGTCACCTTTGAGATCGGCTCTCTGAGGCGCGGGCGGCGGTGGTGGCGGGACGCGGGCGGACACCTGCGTCAGACCTTCCGGCTGGTCAGCCAGGCGATGCCGAGGATCGGAATTGCCGAGACGGCATACACCGCGGCCTTGACGAACAGGTTCCCGATGATCAGCCCTTCGATGCCGAACACGACCAGGGCGAGAGCGGCGACCACGACGAAAGGCGTCTCCGCCTTGGCCGGGAAATCGGCAGGAAAGACCTTGCCCGAGATCGCGTCCACAGCGGCCTGATAGGTCCGTCCCTGCCAGCTGTAGGGCGTGCGATGAATCGGCAGGTGGTAGAGCACCGTTTTGCGCACCGAGAGGTCTTTACCGCGGCGCGATACGAGCCATTCCCGTGCGGTGGCCGCCGGCACCTCGGGCTCGATCACCGGCACCCCCAGCGCCGCCTCGACGCTCGCCGGACGGGTTGTACCCGGCGGCAGCTCGAGACCCTGAAGCCCCTGGAGCGCCGACGGCGCCGCCGGCTCCAGCACGACCTGCTCCCGGCCTCCGTCGTGCACGGTGAACGCCCAGAACGGAAAGTACTCGAGGTGCGACGAACCCAGCCGGGCCTTGCGATCGAGATCGGCGACCGTGTCGCGGCCGGCGAGGAACCGCCTCAGGTGGGTTGCGGCCTGCTCCGCGCCGACCGTCGGCAACATCATCTCGTGAAACAGGGTCGCCGAACCGTCGAGCACCAGCGCGGTCGAGCAGTACGGGCATTTGATGAGTCGCTCGTCGGCTCTGGGCTCCAGCGCTGCTCCGCACTGCGTACACGTCACCGCCATTCAGGAACTCTCAACTCTCAGCTCGCGACCCTACTCCCCCTGCTTGGTGCCGCAGTTGGGACAGAACTTGGCGCCATCGGGCACCGGTTGACCGCAACCCGGGCAGCCACCGACGTTCTGGGGTGCTCCGCACCCGGGGCAGAACTTCGCCCCGGCGGGAAGCCCGGATCCGCACTCCGGGCAGAAACCACCCGCGGACGCTGAAGCGGCGCCCGCCGCCGCACCGGCAGCCGGAGCACCGCCGCCCTGGGCCGGACCGCCGCTGCCGGCCTGCTGCATGGCGTTGGCGATCATCCCGGGCATCATCGCCCCGAACCCGGCACCCAGCCCGAGCCCCATTCCCGCTCCGGCTGCGCCGCCGCCCTCGCCGCCGGCGCCGCCGCCCTCGGCGGCGTCCTGGATCGCCTGGGCGGCCTTGAACCTCATGTAGGTGTTCATATCGCCCACCGCGCCCATCGCAGCCCGCTCGTCCATCTTCTCCTGAACCTCGTCAGGAGGCGTGATCGAGTTGATGTAGAAATCGGAGAGATCGACGCCGTACTTTGCGAAGTCCTCGGTGAGGCGCGCCTTGGCCGCGGCGCCGAGCTCGTCGTAGTAGCGGGCGAGATCGAAGATGGTCTTGAGGCTCTCGCCGAGCAGGTCGTTGAGCCTGGACACGATGACGTCGCGGTAGAAGTCCCTGAGCCGATCGGTCTCGAACAAACCCTGGGAGCCGACCACCGTGTTGACGAACAGCTGGCTGTCGACGATCCGGTAGCCGTAGTTGCCGAACGCCCGCAGCCGGACCATGCCGAGCTCCGTGTCCCGGAACACCACGGGCTCGCGGGTGCCCCATTTCTGATCGAGGAACGTTCGTTTGTTGACGAACACGACCGACACACGAAACGGCGAGTCGCCGCCGAACGGCGCGCCGATGAGCTTTCCGAGGAGCGGAATGTTCTGGGTGCTCAGAGTGTGACGACCGGGTCCGAAAACGTCGAGCGCCTTGCCGTCCCGGTAGAGCACCGCCTCCTGGGCCTGGTGCACGACGAGCTGGGCGCCGAGCTTGATGTCCGCGCTGCCCTGGGGCGGAAACCGGTAGACCATCTCCTCGCCGGTCGGGTCGTGGTGCTCGAGAATCTCGAGGAGCGCCATCACACACCTCCCTTCCGCGTCACATCCTCGAAGACCGTCGCCCGTTCGTCGAACTGGCGATCGGCCGAGTGGACCGCATCGAGCAACGTTCTCAGATCCGGTTCCGCCGCGGTGCCGGGCAGCATCTCGACGCGGTCCGCGAGGTTCTCCGTCATGCCGATCAATGCCAGGTCGAAGGCATACAGACGGTCGAGCTCGGCCTCGCGAATCTTGACCGAGTCGAAGAACCCGCTCGACCCGTAGTCGGCGTGCCGGATCCGGTTCGCCAGACGATCCAGACCCTTGTCGACGCTCGATGCCAGGTCGAGGTTGGCCAGATTTCCGCTCCGGCTCCAGTCACGGACGCGGGCCTGCATCGCCCCGCGAGCTCGGTCCACCTGGGCCGCGAGCCAGTCGCGCTGCATTTTGTCCACGTCCCGCCGCAGCTCGGCTTCGAGGTACCCGCGGAAGCCCGGTATCCTGGCGCCGATACGTTCGACGAAGTTGCGTTGTTCGCGCGCACTCTCCACGCCGTCGGTCATGTCGTTGCCTCCTTGTCGACGTTCGAATGGCTCCCACGCCTCAATCCGCGAAACAGCCGGGCTGGTGGGTCATACGAGCGGCGTCGGTTGTCAGTTTCAAGCCGAATGCCTGGTACGAGATTTGCATCTTATGGTGCACCATGCGTTCAACGGTCCTTCATCCCTGCTCGTCCTGGCACGAGGGAGTCCGGAAGGCTTCAAGGGCCGTCCGCATACCCACCTTGCATCGGCAGGTTACCTGCCGCTCACCCAATTTGACCCGCCAATATTAACCCACTATTGGCCTACCGTATCACGGCAGTCTCCGGATCACAGGGAATCCGGAGGTTGCCTCCCTACCATTCCTCGAGCATGACGCACTGCGGCACGACAGGCGCTCTCGCAGAATGACACGGCGCATTTCACCGGGTTGTCATCGCGAAATTGCACCTTCAGCGGCGGACGCCGACAATCCGGTCCTCGCCGGTCGGCGCCGGAGAAAGCCGGTGTCGACCGTTCGCCGGCAGGGAGCCCTCGACCGCACCCACCCGCTGGTCTTCGAGGACCGGACAGACCTGCCGGAAAGTCCTTCCCGTGGCCGCCGGCGTCCATTCCGGGTTACACTCACAACGTGGTCAAGAGGAAACGGACGAAACGCGTGTCCGAAGATTGTAACGCGGGAGACCGACGGTCGTCCCGCTCCACCTACTCGCCTGCCGAGCTGTTCATGGCCGTCATCGGCGCCCTGCTCATCGTGCTCTTTGTCGGCATCATCATCACGTCCATCCTCGGCGAATGACCGTCGCGCGGGCGGACCGGTCCCGCTGCCCTGCTTCCTGATGGAGCGTCAGCGCTTCTTGCCGCTGGCGCGTCCGATGCCGGAGAGCAGGGCCCTGCGGTAGTCCTTGTTCATCCGCGCGATGCTCTCGATGGAGATCTCCTTCGGGCACACGGCCTCGCACGAGCGGAAATTGGTGCACGAGCCGAACGCCTCGGCCTCCATGGCCTCGACCAGAGACAGCGCACGACGGTCACGCTCGGGCTGACCCTGCGGCAGCAGGCTGAGATGTGCCAACTTGGCGCCGACGAAGAGCATGGCCGAGCTGTTCGGGCACGAAGCGACGCAGGCCCCGCAACCGATGCACTCGGCGAAGTCCATGGCGTGCTCGACGGTCTCGGTCGCGATCGGGAGGGCGTTGGCGTCGGGAGCGCTGCCGGTTCGGACGCTGATGAAACCGCCCGCCGTCAGGATCCGGTCGAAGGCCGAGCGGTCGACGACGAGATCGCGGATGACCGGAAAGGCCCTGGCTCGCCAAGGCTCGATGGTGATCTCATCGCCGTCGGAGAAATGGCGCATGTGGAGCTGGCACGCGGTGCTGCCCTTCTGATCACCGTGCGCCACCCCGTTGATCACGAAGCCGCACGAACCGCAGATTCCCTCGCGGCAGTCGTGGTCGAAGGCGACGGGATCGTCGCCCCTGAGGATGAGGTCCTGGTTGAGAACATCGAGCATCTCGAGGAAGGACATGTCCGAGTTGACATCCTCGAGCTCGTAGGTCTTGAATCCACCGGCGTCCCGGGCGTCCTTCTGTCGCCACACGTGCAGCGTCAGCTTCATTTGTAACTCCTCTGGGCGAGCTTGACGGTCTCGAACTCGAGCTCCTCGCGGTGGGCTACCGGCTCCTTGCCGGGACCGGCGTACTCCCACACCGTGACATGGCAGAAGTTGTCGTCGTCGCGCAGCGCCTCGCCCTCCCCGGTCTGGTGCTCCTCCCGGAAGTGGCCGCCGCACGACTCCTCGCGCTGGAGAGCATCGCGGCACATGAGCTCGGCGAGCTCCATGTGGTCGGCGACCCGGCCGGCCTTCTCGAGCTCCTGGTTGAGCTCGGCGCCTTCACCGGGAACCGTGACGTCGTTCCAGAATGCCTCGCGAAGCTCTTTGATCGTCCCGATGGCGTCGGTCAGCCCCTGCTCGGTGCGCGACATGCCGCAGCGGTCGAGCATGAGCAGCCCGAGCTCTCTGTGGAAGCTGTCCACCGAGCGCGAGCCCCTGACCGCCAGCAGTTTCTCGGTTCGCTGCTCGACCTCCTCCACGGTTGCCCGGCAGGCCTCGTGATCCGGGCCGATGTTGTCGCTGGAGGTCCCCGCCAGAAACTCACCCAGGGTGTAGGGCGCCACGAAGTAGCCGTCCGCGAGCCCCTGCATGAGGGCCGATGCCCCGAGCCGGTTGGCGCCGTGGTCGGAGAAGTTCGCCTCGCCGAGGACGAACAGGCCGGGGATCGTGCTCATGAGGTAGTAGTCGACCCAGAGCCCGCCCATGGTGTAGTGCGGCGCCGGGTAGATCCTCATGGGCGCCCGGTAGGGGTTTTCGCCGGTGATCCGCTCGTACATGTTGAACAGGTTGCCGTAGCGGGCGCGAATGACGTCCTCACCGAGACGGCCGATGGCCTCCGCGAAATCGAGGTAGACGCCCCGTTTGGTCTGCCCCACTCCACGACCCTCGTCGCACGCCCGCTTTGCGGCGCGGGAAGCGATGTCGCGCGGCGCAAGGTTGCCGAACGCCGGGTAGATCCGCTCGAGGTAGTAGTCGCGCTCGTCCTCCGGGATGACGCCCGGCGCCCGGTCGTCCCCGGGCTCCTTCGGCACCCACACTCGGCCGTCGTTTCGCAACGACTCCGACATCAGCGTCAGTTTGGACTGGTAGTCCCCCGACTGCGGGATGCATGTCGGGTGGATCTGCGTGAAGCTGGGGTTGGCGAACCCGGCGCCGCGCCGATGGGCGCGCCAGGCCGCGGTGACGTTGCACCCCTTGGCGTTGGTCGACAGATAGTAGACGTTCGAGTAGCCGCCGGTGCACAGCAGCACGGCGTCGCCGACGTGGCAGCCGACCTCGCCCGTCACCATGTCGCGGGTGACGATTCCACGGGCCCGCCCGTCAACGACCACAAGATCGAGCATCTCGGTTCGCGGGTACACCGTGACCGTGCCCGCCGCGACCTGCGCGTTGAGCGCCGAGTAGGCGCCGAGCAGCAGCTGTTGGCCGGTCTGGCCCCGGGCGTAAAAGGTCCGCGACACCTGGGCGCCGCCGAAGGACCGGTTGGACAGATAGCCGCCGTACTCCCGGGCGAAGGGGATGCCCTGGGCGACGCACTGGTCGATGATCGCGCCCGAGACCTCGGCGAGCCGATAGACGTTAGCCTCCCGCGAACGGAAGTCGCCGCCCTTGATGGTGTCGTAGAACAGCCGGAAGTCCGAGTCGCCGTCGTTCTGGTAGTTCTTCGACGCGTTGATCCCGCCCTGGGCCGCGATGGAGTGCGCGCGCCGGGCGCTGTCCTGATAGCAGAAGGCCTTCACGCGATAGCCCATCTCGCCGAGGCTGGCCGCGGCCGCACCGCCGGCAAGGCCGGTCCCGACGATGATGATCTCGCGTTTTCTCTTGTTCGCCGGGCTCACCAGCTTGAGGTGATCGCGCAGGTTCATCCACTTGTCGGCGAGCGCTCCATCGGGAATGCGTGCGTCGAGCTTCATCGTCCACCTCCCTCACTGCACCAGGCCGGTCAGCACGGAAACCGGAAACGACACGTTGCCGACCCCGATCAACACCGCGAAACCGACCGCGAGCCATCGCCGGTAGCGCCCCCACCTCGGGTGGTCCCACCCGGCGGTCTGGATGGCGCTCCACACGCCGTGGTACAGGTGGATGGCGAGCAGTACGTTGGCGACGATGTAGATTCCGGCCACCCAGGGGATCTGAAACGACGAGACGACGTTGTGGTAGACATCGCCCCGCACGAAGTCGTGGTGGACCAAGCCGACGGTGAAGTGCGCGAGATGGTAGAGGATGAACAGCAGGATGATCGGCCCGCTCCACACCATGGTCCGGGCCGCGTAGTCCACTGCCGGCGGATTGAAGACCCGATATTTGACCGGGCGGCTGCGGCGGTTGCGCAGCCACAGCTGCACCGACGCGATCACGTGGACGCCGACCGCGACGAGCATTGCCAGGCGGAACGCCCACAAGAGAACGCCGCTGTTCTGCAGCTTGTGTCCGTAGGCGTTGAGCAGCTCCGGTCCGAAGTAGAGCAGCATGTTGCCCGACATGTGCCCGAGCACGAACAGGCACAAAAACGCGCCGCTTGCCGCCATGAGAAACTTCTTGCCGAGGGTCGAATTGGAGAGACCTGCCATCGTGTTCATCGGATGCCTCGAGCCTCCAGTCGCGGGTCGGTGAGCGTCGCGCCCGCATCGTACCAAGAAAACGCCTTCCGGGCGTGGGTTCCTTCCATGTTGCGGCCGCCGCGACCATCTCCGGACCTTCGGCAGGTGCTGGATGCTCGGCGCTTCCGGCCTGACACTTCTCCCGCTGCCTTTCCTTCTCTCCCTCCCTTGCGACGAACCCCATCCAACTCAAAGGAGCGGGAGAGGATTCCGCCGCAGCACCGCTCATCCGGAATCCGGCACCTGTTCCGGGTCGGCGCCCGATCACTCGTCCAAAACACCGTGAAGCGCCGCGAATTTACGCCCCCATGACGAAATGAAACACCATCTCGGGTATCATCTGCGACCGGAGGGAGCACCGGCTTGGACCGGATCGGTCTTGTAGGAATCAGCTACCGCACCGCTCACGTGGACGAGCTGGCGGCCGCTTCGCTGCCGGCAGACTTCGACCACCGGCAGCTCACCGAGCTCGCCCGTTTGGCCGGGTTCACGGAGTTCGTCTACCTCGGCACCTGCAACCGGGTCGAGTTCTACTTCCGCGGGGAGACCCGGATCCACACCGACCCGCTCCTGTTCCACCTGGGCCGTTCCCTCGCCGACCTGACCGGCGGCGCGACCCGGCTGCCGGACCGCGAGCAGCTCTACATCCACTTCGGGCGCTCCGCCGTCCGCCACCTGTTCCGGGTCACTGCAGCCCTCGATTCGATGATGGTCGGCGAGGCCCAGATCACCGGTCAAGCCAAGGAGGCCCACGAGCGCGCCCACGACATCGGCCTGCTCGGCGGCATCCTCGACCAGACCTTCCACGAGGCGTTCCACCTGGCGAAGCGGATCCGAACCGAGACCGACCTGACGCGCCGCCCGGTGTCGCTGGTCACCCTGGTCGAACGACGGCTGCACGAGCATCTTGAGGCCACCTCCGCCCCAGCCCTCATCCTCGGCGCCGGCGAGATGGCCGGCCAGGCGTTGCGGCTGATCCGCAACACCGACCCGGCCCGGCCGGTGCTGATCGCCAATCGGACCCCCGAGCGAGCCCGCGAGCTCGCTGCCGGCGACCCCGAGGCCGAGCCCCTGTTCCTCGACGCCACCCTGGCCGACCCTCCCGGCGTCGGCCTGGTCATCGCGGCGACCTCGTCTGATCAGATCATGATCACGCGGTCCCAGATCGAGTCGCTTCGGGCCCGGCTCGAACCCGACGAGCGGATCCTGCTCATCGACCTCGCCATGCCGCCCAACCTCGATCCCGACGCTCGGGCGATCCGCGGCGTCGACCTCCACGGCATCGAGGAGATGCGCGAGGAGGCCGAGCTCAACCGGAAGCTCCGCCTCGCCGAGGTGGATCGTTGCGAGAAGCTCGTCGAACATCAGATCGAGACACTTCGCCGCCATCTGCTCGACCGGGCGCTGTCGCCCGCCGCCCGGAGCCTGCACAAGAGCTTCACCGACGTCGCCGCGCGCGCCGTTCAACACAGTTTCGCCAAGGACCTGTCCCACCTCGAAGAGGCCGACCGCGAGGCGGTGGAGAGGATGACGGCGAGCCTGGTCAAGCGACTCGTCCAGGTGCCGCTGCGCGGCCTCAAAGGGGCGGCCTGGAATCACTCGAGCGTCGTCATCGACGGTTTTCTGGCCGGTCTTGACGGCCGGATCGACCGCGACAAGGACCGCTCGTCGTGACGCTGATCATCGGCACCAGGGGCTCCGACCTCGCGCTGTGGCAAGCCCGCCGGGTGGCACGGCTGCTGGACGACAAGCTCGGCCTCGACGCCCGACTCGAGGTAATCTCGACCAAGGGCGACCGGGTTCAGGACGTCGCGTTCCGCAAGATGGAGGGCAAGGGCTTCTTCACCAAGGAGCTCCAGGAGGCGCTCATCGACGGTCGGGTCGACCTGGTCGTCCATTCGCTCAAGGATCTGCCGACTCAAGAGCCGGCGGGGCTCGAGGTGGTCGCGATTCCCGAGCGGGACACTCCCGCCGACCTGCTGCTCGCTCGACCCGGCCTCATGACGCCGACGCCGGCCGACCCACTCGGTCTGCCGTCGGGCTCGGTTGTCGGGACCTCGTCGCTCCGGCGCGCGGCCCAGATCCTGGCTCTCGCCCCCGGGCTCGAGATCAAGGCGCTGCGCGGCAACGTTCCGACTCGGGTCGGCAAGCTCCGTTCCGGCCAATACGATGCCATTCTGGTCGCCGCGGCCGGGGTCCGCCGGATCGCACTCGACCTCGACGGACTCGAGGTCGCCGAGCTTCGGCCGGATGTCATGCTGCCCGCCCCGGGTCAGGGCGCCCTGGCCATCGAGGCCCGCCGCGACGACACCGCGGGCCGGGACCTCGGCGGGCTTCACGATCACGCCGTTGCTCGGCTCGTGTCGGCCGAGCGGGGGCTGCTCGACCTGCTCGGCGGCGGCTGTCATCTTCCTCTGGGCTGCCTGGCCGAGGACAACGACGGCGCCGTCCGACTGCAGGCCGCGCTCGGGACCGTCGACGACGAGGCGACCCATGCCACGGTCGTCCGGGTCGCCGCCGTCGCGTCGACCCCGGAGCTCGCGGCCCGAAGCTGCTTCGAAGCCCTCCAGGCGATCGCCGAGGCCGGAGGGAGCCCGCCGTGACCGGAACGGTGCTGATCACCAGGCAGGCGGGCGACTGCGACCAACTCGCGGCGCTGCTCGCACCGTGCGACATCCGGCTGCTGCCGTACCCGGTGCTCGTGCTCGAAGACGTCGACGAGCCCGGGGGCTGGTCCCGCGCCGAGGCCGGTCTCGTCGGCGGTGATCGTCCGCTTTGGATCGTCATGGCTTCACCTCGCGCACCGTCGCGCTTCGTCGACCAGAGCCGGCGGCGCGATCTCGTCGAGCTCCTCGCCGCACCGGTTGCGGTTGTCGGCGACGGCACCGCTGCCGCGGCCCGCGCGGCCGGGCTCGAGCCGGCGGTCACCGGTCCCGGAACCGGTCTCGGTCTCGCCGCGACGCTGTGCGAAACGCTGACCGAACCGACCATCCTGGTGTTCGTGTGCGGTGAGCACCGCCGGTCCGAGCTGCCGGACGCCCTGATCGACGCCGGCCACGTCGTCGTGCCCGTGGTCGTCTATCGCATGGCCGCCACTTCCGTCGAGCGGTTGCCGACCATCGAGGACAGGCCCGACGCCGTGATCGTCACCTCGCCGCGCTCGCTCGAGCTCTACCTCGACGCCGTCGGCGGCCGCCCTCTCGCCTGCCCCCACTGGGCGCTCGGTCCCACGACGCGCGATGCCGCGCGGGCAATGGGCTTCGACTGTGCCATCCCATCCGAACCGACCCTGCAATCTCTCGCGGAGGACCTATGCCGGAGCTGATCACTCGCCCTCGACGTCTGCGGACGTCCGCCACCATCCGCGACCTGGTCGCCGAGGCCAGGATCGACGCCGACATGCTCGTCCAGCCTCACTTCGTGGTGCCCGGAACCGGCGTCAGCCACCCGATCGACGCCATGCCGGGCATCGAACACCAGTCGGTGGACCGCCTCGTCGACACGGTTTCCGGCGACCTCGAGCTCGGCATCCGGAACGTCCTGATCTTCGGGGTCCCGGACGAGTCGGACAAGACGCCCGACGGCCGCGCCGCCTCCAACGACGGCAACCTGGTGGCCACCGCGGTCGCGGCTGTCAAGGAACGCTTCGCGTCCGACGTCACGGTCATGACCGACGTCTGTCTGTGCGCCTACACCGACCACGGGCACTGCGGGGTCATCGCCGACGGCCGGATCGACAACGACGCCAGCCTTCCCCACCTCGCGGCCATGGCGCTGTCCCACGCCCGGGCCGGCGTCGACGTCGTCGCTCCGTCGGACATGATGGACGGGCGGATCGCGGCGATTCGCGACGTCCTCGACAACGACGGGCTGGTCGACACCGCCATCATGTCGTACTCGGTCAAGTACGCCTCGGCCTACTACGGACCGTTCCGCGAGGCTGCGCACTCGGCGCCGGCCATGGGCGACCGCAAGACCTACCAGATGGACGCACGCAACCGCCGCGAGGCGCTGCTCGAGGCCCAGCTCGACGTCGAGGAGGGCGCTGACATTCTGATGGTCAAACCCGCCCTCGCCTACCTCGACGTGGTGTCCGATCTCGCCGAGAGCTTTCCCCTGCCCCTCGCCGTCTACAACGTCTCCGGCGAGTACTCCATGGTCAAGGCGGCCGCCGAGCGCGGCTGGATCGACGAGTGCGCCATCGTGCTCGAGAACTGGCACGCCTTTCGCCGCGCGGGCGCCGACATCCTCATCACCTACCACGGCCGGCTGGCACTCCGGGAGGGATGGCTGTGAGCATCGGACCGCGTTCCCGCGAGCTGTACCGACGCGCCTGCGAGGTGCTCCCCGCCGGCGTCAACTCCCCCGTGCGGGCCTTTCAGTCGGTGGGGGGCGATCCGCCGTTCTACGCCGATGCCTCGGGGTGCCGCTTCACCGACGCCGACGGCCGAAGGTACATCGACTACGTCAACTCGTGGGGACCGCTGATTCTCGGCCACGCCCACCCGGCCGTGGTTGAGGCGGTCAAGCACGCAGCCGGCCGCGGGATGTCGTTCGGCGCCCCGTGCGAGGCCGAGGTCGAGCTCGCCGAGCTGGTGGTCGGCACGGTGCCGTTCCTCGAGATGATCCGGTTCGTGTCGTCGGGCACCGAGGCGCTCATGTCCGCCGTCCGGCTCGCTCGCGGCGTCACCGGGCGCGACGCGATCGTCAAGTTCACCGGCTGCTACCACGGACACGCCGACTACCTGCTGGTCGCGGCCGGATCGGGGCTCGCCACCTTCGGCACCCCGTCGTCGGCCGGCGTTCCCGAGTCTTCCGCGAGCCACACCCTGCTGCTGCCCCTTGCCGACGAGGCCGCGTTCCGTGCGCTCATGGCCGAGCGCGGCGCCGAGATCGCCGCGGTGCTCATCGAGGGCGTGCCGGCCAACAACGGGCTGCTGCCCCAGTCGCAGTCGTTCGTCGAGGCTCTGCGCGAGGAGTGCGACCGGCACGGCGCCATGCTGGTCTTCGACGAGGTCATCACCGGCTTTCGGCTCGGCCCCGACGGCGCCGCCGGCCACTACGGGATCGAGCCCGACCTCGTGACCTACGGAAAGGTGATCGGCGGCGGCATGCCGGTCGGCGCCTACGGCGGGCGCCGGGAACACATGGAGCAGCTCGCCCCTCTCGGTCCGGTCTACCAGGCCGGCACGCTGTCCGGCAATCCTGTGGCAATGGCCGCCGGCACCGCGACGCTGCGCGAGCTGCTTGCCGACGACGGCCTGGCGTGGCGCCGCCTCGAGGAGCTCGGCAGCCGTCTCGAGATCGGCATCCGCGAGATCTTCGACCGTCATGAGACCGGCTGGTCGGTGGTCCGCCTGGGTTCGATCCTGTGGCTCGTCCTCCAGGACGGCGAGCCGCCGCTCGCCTCCGAGTGCATCCATCCGGACGCCCCTGCGCGCTACGCGAAGCTCCACGCCGCGCTGCTCGACCGCGGGGTCTACCTCGCTCCGTCGGCCTACGAGGTCATGTTCGTGTCGACGGCCATGGACGAGACGGTGATCGACCAGACGGTCGAGGCGTTTGAGGAGGCGATGGCGGACATCAGTTTTTAGTTTTTGGTTTTTAGTTTTGAGTTGTTTCGGATTGTGAGGGTCGATTCGTAATTGTGAATTATGAGTTATGAATTATGAATCCTGCGTCTCCGGTTGCTTAAGGTCATGGTATAATTCAGCCAT
>CAZXMW010000005.1:0-14511 GCA_964641415.1 uncultured Thermoanaerobaculia bacterium
GGCGACGGCGCGTTGCAGCGAACTCACGCGCGCAGTGTAGCTGCGCCGGGTCGCCGGCCTCAACCGGAACCGGTTTGGCCTCGACCCTGGTATTCTAGGTCGGCGAGCTGAAAATGGGCGAGGCGCGGGGCCGGTCGATCGCGGTGTTCCGCGGACCGGGGGTACAATGGCGCGACCTGGAGAACAATCCGCACGATGCGACTGATATCGCTGCGTAGCCGGCTCGTGCTGGTGACGGTCGGCGCCACGTTGGTCGCGTGTGCCGCCCTGACCTACGTCGGCTATCGGCTTTCCGCCGACGAGGTCGAGTCTGGGCTCGGGTCACGAGCC
Organism: uncultured Thermoanaerobaculia bacterium; assembly: GCA_964641415.1. Classification (GTDB taxonomy): domain Bacteria; phylum Acidobacteriota; class Thermoanaerobaculia; order Thermoanaerobaculales; family Sulfomarinibacteraceae; genus JAHECW01. The sequence goes on from CAZXMW010000005.1 coordinate 331, forward strand.
GCGGCCATCGCGTCGAGGATCGAGACCTTCGTGGTCGAGGGCTCGGCGTACCAGACCCAGGAGAATCTCGAGCGGCTGCACGCCGAGGGGAGCTTCACGGCGGCGGTGGTGTTCGCTCCGACCAGGGAGATCGTCGCCGCGGTCCCATCGTCCGTGGTCGAGGGAACCACCCTCGCGACATGGCCGGACTCCGAGGCGACGACGGCACAGCTCGTGGTCGACGGGGTCCCGTCGATCGCGGTTGTGCAGCGGCTGGTGACCGGCGGCAGGGTGTGGCTCGCCTTCGACCTGACGCCGTACGGCCAGACCCGACAACGCGTGCAGACCGCGTGGACCGCGGTCGGCATCGGTGCGGCGGTGGTCGCGCTGCTGCTGTCGCTGGTTGTCGGCACCGCCATGACCCGGAGGCTGCGCGACATTCGGGACACCATCGACCGGTTGTCCAACGGCGATTTCAAGGCCCGCTGCACCGAAGGCGGCCCGGCCGAGATCGACGACATCGCCCGCAGCTTCAACGGCATGGCGAGAAAGATCGGCGGTTTGCTGAGCGAGCTCGGCGACCAGCGGCTGGCCCTCGAACACCAGGTCACCGGACGAACCCGGGAGCTCGAGCAGGCCAACCGGTTGCTGATGGACATCGCCAACCGCGACGCGCTGACCGGGCTCGCCAACCGACGCCGTCTCGAGATCGAGCTCGAACGCAATATTTCGTTCTCCAAGCGGACCGGGCAGCCGCTCGCGGTGATCATGATGGACCTTGACAAGTTCAAGATCTGCAACGACACCGCCGGCCACCTGGTCGGAGACAACATCCTTCGCTCGGTGGCGTCGACTCTCCGGTCGCGGGTCCGTGTGACCGATCTCGTGGTTCGGTGGGGCGGTGACGAGTTCTGCATCCTGGTGCCGGCGACCCAGCCCCAGGGCGCCATCGCCGCCGCCGAGAGCCTGGTCGACGCGGTCAAGGAGGCAACTTCGGCAATCGCGCTGCCGGAACCGCTCGAGCCGCCGACCGCTTCGGCCGGCGTCGCATGCTACCCCGATGACGGCGAGGATCCGCACACCCTGATCCTCAACGCCGACGCGGCGCTGTATCAGGTCAAGGCGACGGGTCGCGGGCGGGTGCTGCGCTACTCCGAGGAGTTCAAGAAAGACTGAGTGCGACTGCTCTACCTGACCGACCGCCTGAGCGACCGCGGCGGGGCCGATCATCACCTGGCTCAGGTCATGAGCTCGGCGGCGGATTCGGGGCATCGCGTCACGGTGGCTTTCGGCCGCGACGAGCTCGGCGGCGTTGCTCCCCGATTCGCCACCCGCCGCCGGGTGCGCGGCCTCGCGTCGCCGGTCGACACCGGCTCGGGCCTCGGGAGCCTCGATGAGCTCCTCGACGACGCCGATCTGGTGCACGTGCACAACGTCATGAACCCGACCGCGTTGGCCGCGGTGGCCGGCCGCGGCCGGGTCGTGGTGACGATCCAGGATCATCGGTCGTTCTGTCCCGGGCCCGGCAAGACCCTGCCCGACGGTTCGCCGTGCAGACGGGTCATGTCGGACGCGGCGTGCCGGATCTGTCTGGCTGATGACGGCTACCGCCGGCGCACTCTCGAGCTCACCCGCCGCCGACTCGACGCCCTCGCCGGCGCCACGATCATCGTGCTGTCGAGCTACATGGCCGACGAGCTCGCCGCGGTCGGGAGGCCCGATGCGGTGGTGCTGCCGCCCTGGCTCGACATCGGTCCGCCCGGATTCGCGGCGGGCCGAGGCTTTGTGCTCGGCGGCCGCCTGGTCGCCCACAAGGGCGTGATTGACGGTTGGCGGGCGTGGCGCCGCGCGGGCCGTCCCCAGCCGCTGGTCGTGGCGGGCGCCGGCCCGCTCGCCGACCGGCTGGACGGCGCCGACCGACGGGGCTGGCTCGATCCGCCGGCGCTTCGCCGGATGCTCCGCGGCGCCCGGGCGCTGCTGTTCCCGGCCCGCTGGCAGGAGCCGTTCGGGATTCTCGGCGCCGAGGCACTTGCGGAGGGCACGCCGGTGATCGTTGCCGGGTCCGGCGGTACCGGTGAATGGTCCTCGGCGGGGTGCCTGCGCGTGCCGCCGGGCGACGTCAACGCCATGGCCGACGCCATCCGCCGTCTCGACGGCGAGCCCGAGCTCGCCTCGGCGCTCGGAGCGGCCGGCCGGGAGGCGGTGGAACGCCGATTCGGCCGTCGGCGGATCGAGCCTCGTCTGCACGACCTCTACCGACGTGTCGTCGAGTCGTGAGGCCGGTATACTGACCGGCGCGTGCCGCTGGAGGGTGTGATGGTTTGGCGCAGCCCGGTTGTGTGTGCTGCACTCGTCGTAGCGGTCGGTTGCGGCTCGGGGCGGGAGCCGGTTCCCGCGATGGGAACCCCGGTCGCGGCCGTTGCCGAAGAGACGAGGGCGGGTTTTCTCGAGCCCCCCTTCACCGCCGACGAGATCCGAAACGAGTGGGTCGAGGGGCTCGATCTGAGGATCCGCCGGTGGACCGCCGATGCCGAGGCGTTCGAGCAGTGGTCGGTGACCGCCGCCGATGCCGATGGCGTCGAGATCACCTCGTCGACGCTCGACGCCGAGGGCAAGCTCCTCCGCGAGCCGTCCGTGCGGCGCTCGACCTGGACCGAGCTTCGCGATCACGCCAGCTTCCCCGCCGACCTGACGACGGTGGAGAGGGTGCGCAGGGAGACGCGGCTGGGCTCTCACGAAGGGTGGTTGTACACGGTCGTCGACCCGGGCAGCGGCGCCCGCAGCGAGCTTTTCTTCGCCGAGGCGCTGCCCGGAGCGCCAACCTTCGTTCACGTGTTCCGAGATGGCGAGCTGATCGAGATCTTCGAGCAGGTCGAGCGACGGCGGCCGAGAGGCGAGTGAGCATCCGGTCGGGACGAAACGCGACGCCGGACGAGCGGGCCGTTGGAAGGTCTATCATCACCAGCAGGAGGTCGAGACCATGTCCCATCCCGCGCACGGCCGCTTCATCTGGTACGACCTGATGACCACCGATCGGACTGCCGCCAAGAGCTTCTACAACCAGCTCATCGGCTGGGGAACCCGGCCCGTCGAGGGTGGCGACATGCCGTACACCATGTGGACCGCCGGAAACAACCCGGTCGGCGGCGTCATGGACCTGCCGGAAGGAGCGAAGCATGCCGGTGCGCCGCCGCACTGGGTGGCGTACGTGGCGGTGGCCGACGTTCGGGCCGTGTGCGATCGAGCGGCGGAGCTCGGAGGCGCCGTTCTCCATCCGGCGACCGATATCGAGCAGGCGGGATGTTTCGCCATCCTCGAGGATCCCCAGGGCGCGCCCTTCGCCGTCTACGCCTCAGACAGCCTGTCCAGCGACCAGCCCGGCGAGTCGGGACCCGGCGAGTTCTCGTGGCACGAGCTCGCCACCACCGACTTCGAGGCCGGGTCGGCCTTCTACTTCGACCTCTTCGGTTGGCAATCCAAGGAAGACTTGGACATGGGGGGCGGTTGGATGTACCGGACCTACGGTCGACCCGGCGGCCCCGCGCTGGGTGGGATGTTCACCAGGTCCGACGAGATGCCCGGACCTCCGATGTGGCTGTACGCCATCACCGTCGACGACCTCGACGGCGCGATGACGCGTCTCGAGGAGCTCGGCGGGACACTGCTCAACGGTCCCATGGAGGTTCCCGGCGGCGGCCGGATCGCCCAGTGCGTGGACCCCCAGGGCGCGGCCTTTGCGCTCCAGAGCAGGGCCGAAGCGGGCTGATCCGGCTCAGCGCCGCAGGTCGAGGATCTTGTACCCGGCGTGGTCTTCGACCTGACGGAGCGTGCCGAGTGCCCGCAGGTCGCGCTCCCAGGGCAGGGTGCGGTTGGCGACGATCAGTGCGCGGCCGCCGGGCGCCAGCACCCTCCCCAGGCTCCTGAAGATCGCCCGTGCGGGTTGGAGATCGACCGGGACGCCGCTGTGGAATGGGGGGTTGACCAGGACCAGGTCGCAGGCGGGTCCGGGCGCCGGCTCGGACACGGCGTCCCACCACGAGATCCTGGAACGATCGGCGAGACCGAGAGCGTCGGCATTGCGTTTGGCGCACGCGACGGCGCGGTGATCGACGTCGGCCAGCGTCGCGACGGTTTCAGGCCATCTGCGAAGAGCGGCGATCCCGAGCACTCCGGTACCGCAGCCGGGGTCGAACACTCGCATCGGCGACTTCAACTCGCCGAGGTGAGCGAGCAGCAGTGCGCTGCCCGGATCGAGAGCGTCGGCCGAGAACACGCCCGGCGCCGAGGCGACGGCAAAGCGATCACCGTCCAGGATGATGTCGATGGACGCTCCGGCGGGCGATGCCGGACCGTCGCCGCGGTCTCGACGCCAGCAGGCAACGCGGGCCCGGGCCCGGTTGGCCAGAATCTCGGGCGGGTCGTCGAGCTCGACGGCGAGCCTCCTGACCGCGGACTTGACTCCCAGGTCGTTGCCGCCGACCAGGAGCAGCCGGCCACCGGCGGCGAGGCGGCGCCACGCCGCGGCGAGACCCTGCTCGGTGGCGGCGCGGCCCTTCTGGAGGTGGACCACCGCCTGGGCGAACGGGCCGGAGGCGGCGTCGTCGAACCATCCGAGAGCGTTGATGCCGCGTTCCCGGGCCTTGAGCCACGCGCCGCGATGAGGGAGGATCGCGACCCCACCGACCGTCGCGACCGCGGCGTCACCGAAGACCTCGAGGGTCGGCGCCGGCCCAAGCACGCCGGGATCGGTGACGAGGTCGGCGGGGGAACGTGGGGTTCGACCGGTCATCGGCGAAACGGTACCAGAACGGTGGACGGCCCGTGCACGGCGCCTCGCCTGCAAAAACGGGGCACAGCCTGGTTGCCGTGGCTTGCGCCTCCCGTCATTCGCCGCCAACCCTCATGAACAGTTCCGGGCTAAGGTGCGCGGAGCACGATGTCACGCCGCCCGTCGCTCAGTCGCACCCGGTCGGCCTCGATGGCCTTGACGCGAAATCCGCCGACGGTCGAGCCGAGGTGAACCTCGACGCCGTTGATCTCGGCGAAGGGGTCCTCGGGGCGGAAGACGATGAAGTCGAGACCGAGACGGACGGTGCCCAGATCGGCCTCGAGAATGTACACCTCGGCGCCGTCCTCGACTCCGGTGAAGCCGTCGGCGGATGGCCCCGGTGATGGCGGCGGCGCCGACCGGGGCTGCTCGTTGCCGGCGGCCGCAGGCCCCGCCGGGTCTCCGGTCTCGGGACCGGTCCGGCCGGTTGGCTCAATCTGTGGCGCAGGCGGCGCCGCCAACGGTTCCTGCCGGCTGTCGCCGTTCCCGCTACTGCCGCCGTCCCTGCCGCCGTCCCTGTTGCTGTTGCTGTCGCTGTTGCTGCCGCTGTTGCTGCCGCTGTCGCTGTTGCTGTCGCTGACCCCGCCGCTGCCGCTGACCCCGCCGCCCCCGCCGCCGAGGTCACTGCCGACCCTCGCCTCCATCCCGGTTTGCGCGGCCGCCGACGGCGACGGCCGGTCGGCAGCGCCGCGAACGAAGAGCCACCACACCGTGGCGCCTCCGGCGGCCGTGGCGAGCAGAGCGAGAGCGGCGCCGAGCACGAGCCCGAGCCCGAGATTGGAACGGCCGGGGGCGTCGGCGATCCTGGCCGAGTAGAGCACGCCGCGGCGCTCGACCTCGCGCTCGGCGGCCTCCAACCGGGCCTTGCGCAGAGCGTCGCCGATCAGGCTCACCGCTGCCTCCCGCCGAGCTCCCGGATCGCGCGCCGGACCTGCCAGTAGCCGAGCCGGTCGCGGTCTTCGACATAGCCGCACAGCAGGGTCTTGTCGCACACCGCGTTGATCAACCGGGGCACGCCGCGCGAGCGTCGGTGGATGGCCCGGTAGGCAGCGCCGGTGAAGCTCGGCCGCCCGTTGGAGCCGGCGACCTGGAGCCGGTGCTGGATGTAGGCCTCGATTTCGTCCCGGCCGATCGGGTCGAGGTGGTAGCGGACCGTGATCCGCTGGCTCAGCTGGCGGAGACCGTCGCTCGCCAGCATGTCCCTGAGCTCGGGCTGGCCGACGAGCACGATCTGGAGCAGCTTGCGGTCGTCGGTCTCGAGATTCGACAACAGCCGAACCTGCTCGAGCAGCTCGGGTGACATGTCCTGGGCCTCGTCGATGAGCAGCACCACGTCGCGCTCGGCGTCGGCCCGCTCGAGCAGGTACTCGTTGAGGCGTTCGGTGAGCCGGACCCGGTCGTTGCCGCGGTCGTCGAGGTCGAGCTCGCGCAGGATCGACCGCAGCAGCTGAATGCCGGTCATCACGGGGTTGAGAATCAGGGCGGTGGAGTAGTCGTCGAGCTCCTCGAGGACCGCCCGGGAAAGCGTGCTCTTGCCGGCGCCGACCTCGCCGGTGATCTGGATGAACCCCTTGCGCTGGGTGATGCCGTAGACGATGTGCTCGAACGCCTCGCGGTGGCCCCGACTGAAGAACAGGTACTTCGGGTCGGGCGTGATGCTGAAGGGCTCGGCCTTGAGGTCGTAGAAATCCAGATACATGGCGCGGCCAGTGATTGTATCGTCTTTCGGCTTTCGAATCCCCGGGGCCGGATGCAGCGGCAGCGACCCCGGCATCGGATTCTGCAGACACGATGAAACCGGGAAGACGCGACGCGCGCGAAGAATCGACGGCCCTTCAGCCTCGAGGCGACTCCGGCCCGGTCGGCGGGTCCGGCGCGCCGCCACGATTCGCCCAGCGAATCGTCATGGCGCCGCGGCGCTCCACGCCCCCGTACCGCCGCTTTCGAAACCGTCCGCGAAGACCACCGCGCCGACGTCGAGGTAGAGCACCATGCCGTCGTGATCGCTGCTGCGGTCCGGCACCGAGTCGTCGGTGATCAGGATTCCGGGAGACTCCGCGTTGCCCCGGCCGTACTGCTGATCGGATGGGTAGGGGCGTGCTGCCGTGCTGGTCAGCGCGTGGTCGAGTACCTGGCGCGTGCCCCGGTAGATGTAAGAGAAGCGTTCGGCAACCGGTGCCCGGACGATCTCGTTGGTCAGCTCGGGAGAGGTGATCTCCGGGCCCGACAGCAGATTGTGGTCGGGGTTGACGTCGCCCCGGATCTGGCCGACCACGTCGACGTAGCCGTCGGTGAACTGGTAGGCGTTGAGGTCGCCGATGACGACGAGCGGCATGTTCGGGTTCGTGGTCTGGTAGCTCTGGACCTTCTGGGCAATGGACTGGGCCTGCTGGAACCGCTTTTGGCGTGCGAAGTCGTCGAACGGATCCGTGACGCCGTTGAACGATCGGGTGTGGTTGTTGAGCAAGGCGACGTCGAAGAACCCGCCGTCGCCGGTCCAGCTGCCCTCGAGGAGCAGCGGCGGGTGGTCGAACAGCGGGTAGCCCCAGCCGACCAGGATGTCGCCGAGGCCGAGCTGGGTCACGGTCGCGGCCTGGATTGTGTCGCGCACCAGGTAGCCGACGTTCATCCCGAAGGAGTTGTTGCCCGGAACCAGGTGCGCGGTGTAGACGACTGACGGATCGGCGGCCTCGATGTCGGCGGCGAGAGCGACCAGGACGTCGAGGTTCTCGACCTCCTGGACGCCGACGATGTCGGGCGCCCGGAGCACGTCGAGGATGTATCGGCGGAACTTCATCTGGCGCGCCAGGTACTCGGCGGTGGACACGACCTCGTCCTGGGTCAGCGGATCGTCGACGTCATCGTAGTGGCGGTACAGATTGAGCGAGGCGACGGTCATCTCGCCGGGGCCGGCCGGGCGAACCGGTGCGACGACCGGCGGCCCGGCGGTGACGATCACCGGGGACGACGCCCAGATCTCCCAGCCGCCGAACTCGTAGCCGAGCGGGCCGGTCACGACGTAGGTGTCGCCGGGTTTGGCGATGACGTTGGGTTGGCCGAGCTTGTCCGGGTCGACCTCGAAGACCTCGGGGTTGCCGTCGAAGATCGGCACCGTCGCCGGCAGGGTCGCAAGCCCGGGGTACTCCGCGCCGATCTCCCGGAACGGGGCGGGGCCGGGGGTCGCGACGGCGTGAAACTCGGCCACCGGATCGGTCCCGAAGGTCTGGGTCGGTCCCACGACGAGCCCGGCGGCGCTGACCAGCATGCCCTCGGAGCACTCGTACTCGATGGCGCAGGACGGCGCCGTCGGGTCCGGGCTCGGCGTCGCGGCGTCGAAGAGCACCGGCGGCGGCACCGTTCCGCTGCCGACGAGGTTGACCGTCGGCGGACCCTCGATCTGGGTCATGCCGTAGAACTCGACCACGGTGCCGGTGACGTCGACCAGCTCGCCGGCCGACACGCTCGGGGGCGTCGCGGTGAACACGTAGAGCCCCTCGGAGGTGTTCGGGTCGTCGTCGTCGAGCCCGTCGGGCGTCTGGATGAAGAAGCCCTCGGGTCCGACCGCGGTCACGACGTTGGCCGGGGTCGTGACCTCGCTGCCGACCAGCGGCGACGACCCGTCGACGCCCTGGATGGTGTGAATGGCGAGGGGGTCGTCGTTGACGATGATGCCGTCGCCCTGACCGTCGAGAATCTGGACGCCGTCGCCCGACAGGTTGTCCAGCACGACCACGAAGCGCTCGTTGATTTCGCCGTCGAGATCGCCGATGACGTCGACGTCGAAGGTCGTCGACGACGCGCCCGCGGCGATGTTCACGCCGGTTGCCGACGCCGGCGTGTAGTCGAGTCCGGCCGCGGTGGCGGTGTCGTCGGCGGTGGCGATGTCGAAGGTCGCGCCGCCGGCCGGCGCCGGCTGGGTCAGGCTGATGGTGAAGGTGAAGGTGGTGGAACCGCCGTCGCCCTCGGGCAGCTCGACGTCGTCGACCGCGATGCCGATCCCGCCGAGCAACCCACCATTCGGGGTGACCGCCTGTTCGGCGAAGGTCGCCGACAGGTTCTCCGAGGTCTCATCGTGGCCGGTCAGACCGTTGCCGCCGGTCGCGGTCTCGCCGCCCTCGGTCGGGTCGGTGCGGGTGAACGAGTTGCCGTTGGCGTGGCCGCCCGGTGCGGTCACGTCCTGGCTCGCCATCGCGGTGTCGGCGAGATAGCCGGTCGGCGTTGTGTCGGGGTCGGGTCCGTCGATCGCGACACCGGTCTTGTCCACCGCCTCGTTTTTGTCGCCCCACAGGACGTAGTCGAGGTCGCCGACAAGGTCGCTGACGCCGTCCCAGTGGTAGAGCACCACCACCTCGCCCGCGTTGGACAGTCCGCCCTGGTTGTTGATGGTGCCGGGCAGCGCCTCGCGCATGTCGAAAACGGCATCCGGCGACCCGCCGTCCTCGTAGAGCTCGTACGTCGGCTGCAGCCCGTACGCGGTGAAGAAGGCGTCGGAGCCGGCCATGGCGACGGTCTGGTACTCGTCGGCCGCGATGCTCGACCCGGCCGGGAAACGCGCGTGGAAGTCGCCGAAACCGCCGCCGCCGGCAGCTGCCGGGTTGCCGGTCACGATGTTGTAGTAGAAGGCCCCGCCGGGGGTGTAGGTGGCGTCGGTCAGGTAGACGTCGGACAGATCGACCGTGACGCCCGTCGGGTTGAAGATCTCGACGAACTCGCCGCCGGTCGGCGTGACGACGATCTCGGAGATCAAAAGGTGGTCGGCCGCCGCCGCCGGCAGAGCCGAGGTGAGGGCGATGATGAGGGCGAGAACCGAGATACGGAGGGTCGTCATGAGTCAGTGCTCCCGGGCTTTCGTCGCGGCCGTGCCGCCGTCCCGTGTCGGCCGGCGGTCGGTCCCGAGCGCGAGTGTAGCCGGTCTTTTCGGAGGTGAGGTGAAGACCGTGTCAGCGAGGCCCGCGGGTTCGGTGACAGCTCGCCGCGATGTGCGGCACGTGATTCGTGGATGATGCGGGATCGGGTAAGGTTGAACCGGTTCCGGTAGAGGAGGGCTCATGCGACCGACGGTGCGCCTGCTGACCGACGAGCTCGCCGACCGGATCATCGACGAGGCACTGGTGGTGCTTGCCGAGGTCGGAGTCGACGTCCGGCATCAGGGCGCTTCGTCGCTGCTCCTCGACCACGGCGGATCCGTCGGCGACCGCGGCCGGGTTCGGATCCCGCCGGACCTGGTCGACGCGGCGATCGCCCGGGCGCCGTCGTCGTTCGAGCTGTTCGACGTCGCCGGCGAGCGGACCCACCTCTTGTCGGGCGAGAGACTCCACTTCGCGCCGGCGTCGTCGGCGGTGGCGGTGCTCGATCTCGACACCGGCGAGGCGCGGCCGCCGGTGACCGCCGACTACGAGCGCTACGTCCGGGTGGTCGCGGGACTGTCCGGGATTGATGCTCAGAGCACCGCATTCATCCCGTCCGACGTCGACCAGGGCATCGCCGACGCCTACCGGCTGTATCTGTCGCTCGTCGGCTGTGACAAGCCGGTCGTCACCGGGGCGTTCTCGGCCGACGGCTTCGCCCTCATGCACGAGCTGTTGACGACGGTCCGAGGCGGCGTGCAGGCCCTCGCCGAGCGGCCGCTGGCGGTGTTCTCGTGCTGCCCGACCTCGCCCCTGATCTGGACCGTCAACGGCGCCGCCAACCTCATCGACGCGGCGCGAGCCGGGATTCCGGTCGAGATCGTGCCGGTGCCGCTGTCCGGTTTCATGGCGCCGGTCAGCCTGGTCGGCACCCTGGTCCAGCACACCGCCGAGGTGCTGAGCGGAGTCGTCCTGGCCGAGCTCGCCCGGTCCGGGGCCCCGGTGCTGTTCGGCGGCTGCCCGGCGATCTTCGACATCCGCTGTGAAACCGCGCCAATGGGAGCGGTGGAGAGCATGATGACCGCATGCGGCGCCGCCGAGATCGGCCGAAGGCTCGCCCTGCCGACCCAGGGCTACATCGGCCTGAGCGATGCCAAGCGGCTCGACGCCCAGGCCGGTCTCGAGACCTCCATGGGCTCGACCCTGGCCGCTCTCGGCTGCTTCGACAACGTGTCGGGGCCGGGCATGCTCGACTACATCAACTGTCACAGCACCGCCAAGCTGGTGGTCGACCACGAGATCTGCGCCATGGTCCGACGGCTGCGGCGCGGCATCGAGCCGCGCGACGACCTCCCGACCGTGCCGCTCATCGAGGAGCTGCTCCGCGACGGCCACCTGCTCATCGCCGACCACACCCTGCGCCACCTGAGCGACGAGATCGCCTTTCCCGGGCCGGTCATCGACCGCGCCGGCCGTGCCCGGTGGCGCGAAGAGGGGAGCGCGACCCTCGGTGAACGGGCCGCGGCAGAGGTCGAACGGCTGGTCGCCTCTGCGCCGCGCAGCAGCCTGCCCGTCGACGTGGTGGAAAGCCTCGTGGAGAGAATGACCGGCGCCGCGCGCGAGGCCGGTATGGACAGCCTGCCCGGCCGGCGGTCGTGAGAAGATCGGAGCGTGCGAGCCGTCTCCGTCTCCCACCCCAACATCGCCCTGGTCAAGTACTGGGGCAAGGCGGATGTCGCGCGCAATCTGCCCGCGGTGGGCTCGATCTCGATCACCCTCGACGAGCTGACGACCACCACGGCGGTCGAGACCGACCCCGTGCTCGACGACGACGACTTCATCCTGGACGGCGCGCCGGCTTCCGGGCCCCGCACGGCGAGGGTCCGCCGCTGCCTCGAGCTGGTCCGCGAGCTGCGGCCCGAGCTGCCCCGGGTGCGGGTGACGAGCGAGAACTCGTTTCCCACCGCGGCCGGGCTCGCGTCGTCGGCGTCGGGCTTTGCCGCCCTGGTGACCGCTGCAGACGCCCTCGTCGACCCGCCCCTCGGCCTCGACGAGCGCGCCGAGATCGCGCGCCGGTGCTCGGGCTCGGCGCCCCGGTCGCTCCTCGGCGGCTTCGCCGAGCTCGCCCTGACCGCGGGCGGGACCGAGCTGAGGGTGCTCCGGGAAGCCCCCGACTGGCCCCTCGAGGTGGTCATCGCGGTGACCTCGACCGCGGCCAAGGAAATCGGGTCCACGGAGGGCATGGAGCTCACCCGGCGGACCTCGCCGCTCTACGACGCCTGGCTCGAGACGTCTGCGCGCGACCTCGCCACCGCGCGACGGGCGATCGCCGATCGCGACCTCGAGGCGCTGGCGGCGGTCGCCGAGGCGAGCTGCCTGGCCATGCATGCCGTGGCCATGGCGGCGCGGCCGGGGCTGGTCTACGTCAACGGCGCCACCGTCGAGGGCCTGCGCCGGGTGCGCGATCTGCGCCGCTCGGGCGTGCCGGTGTTCTTCACCATCGACGCCGGTCCGCAGCTCAAGGCGGTCTGCGGGCCGGGAGCGTCGGACGGGGTGGCGGCGGCGCTGGTCGAGCTACCGGGCGTGGTCGGCATTCTGCGCTGCGGGCTCGGGGACGGCGCGCGGGTGACCGAGCGGTGACCGCCGCGGTTCACGCCTCGGCCCCCGGCAAGCTGGTTCTGCTCGGCGAGTACGCGGTGCTCCTCGGCCACCCGGCCGCGGTCATGGCGGTCGACCGCCGGGCCTCGGTCGAGCTCGATCCTGCACCGGCCACAAGGTGGTCGGTGCGGGCGCCGGGCTTCGCGGAGGAGACCGCCGAGTTTCGAATCGACGCGGGCGGCGGTCTTCGATGGTTGTCCGACGCAGGGAACACCTTCGAGCTCGTCGAGTCGGTCGTGTCGGGGATGATCGCCGGGTCGCGGCTCGATCCGGGCTCGTCCGGCGCCGACATCGTGCTCGACACACGAGCGTTCTTTGACGGCGGCGCCAAGCTCGGGCTCGGCTCCAGCGCCGCCCTCACCGTGGCCCTCTTCGAGGCCTTGGCGCGGTGGTGCGGGGCAGATTCGCCGACGGATCTTGTGGCGCGCACGAACCGGCTGCTCGAGCTGCACCGGCGCGTCCAGGGTGGGCGCGGCAGCGGAATCGACCTCGCGGCGAGCCTGGCCGGCGGCGTCGTCGAGTACCGGCTGAATGCCGACGGCGGGGTCGCCGTCGTCGAGCCCATCGCGCTTCCGTCGGGGCTTCGCATCGTCACCGTGTGGACCGGTCGCAGCGTCTCGACCTCCGCCTTTCTCGAGCGGCTGGAGGCGGAGATGAACGGCGGCACGGGTGCCGTTGCCGACGCCGTCGCCGAACTCGGTGGGTTGGCCGCGGCGGGGATCCGCGAGCTGCGAACGGCGAACCTGCCCGCGTTCCTCGACCGGATCGATGCCTTCGCCGAGGCGATGCAGGCACTCGGCGACACGGCCGGCCTCGACATTTTCTCCGACGCCCATCGCCGGCTTTGCACCATCGGTCACGAGACCGGAGTCCGGGTCAAGCCGAGCGGCGCCGGCGGCGGAGACATGGCCCTGGCCTTCACCGACGACCCGGACGCCGCCGCCAGGTTCGCCGACCGCGCCGCCGCCGCCGGCTTCACCCCCCTCGATCTCACTCCCGACCCTGTGGGATCGACGGTCGAGAATGGGCAGTCGTGAATTGAGAATTGAGAATTGAGAATGCATCATTGAAGCCATGCTCTCCATCGACGCCATCCACGACCTCATCCTCGACGCCGCCGCGGTCAACCGGAAGGCTCGTCTGTTTCGGCTCCGGCTCGGCCACTTCTGGGCCGTGGTCGAGACCTCGGCCGGTACCGGAATGGCATCGGCCCTGCGCAGCGAGGAGCATCTGCACGGCTCGACGCCCATCGCCGATGCCGGTTCACTGCACGAGCTCGAGCCCATCGAGCTCGCCGAACGGCTGCGGTCGACCTCGCTGCTCGAGGCGTCGCTCGGCCTCGCCGCTGCCAACGCCCTGCTCGGCCCGCCCGACGGACGGCTCACCGAGCACAACGCGGCCGCCGTCCTCGCCGAGCGGGGCGCCGGCAAGCGGGTCGCCATGGTCGGCCGCTTCCCGTTCGCCGACAGGCTCGATCGCGCCTGCGGAGAGCTCTGGGTCTTCGAGCGCGGCGACGGCCGTCGCCCCGACGACCTTGACGACGACCAGATGGCCGAGCTGCTGCCTCAGGCCGACGTGGTCGCCGTGACCTCGACCTCGATCATCAACCGCACCCTGCCCGAGATCCTGGGGCGCGTCCGGCCCGATACCTTCGTCCTGCTGCTCGGGCCGAGCACCCCCCTGGCGCCGCGGCTCTTCGGCCTCGGGATCGACCTGCTCTGCGGCACCGTCGTCGTCGACCCCGAGGCGGTGCTGCGCGCCGTCGAGCAGGGGGCCGTCACCGGGCAGATCACCGGCGTCCGTCGGGTCAGCCTGTGGCCGCGATGATCAGCGAACGGGTCATCGCAGCATCGCAACTTAACGCAGAGG
>CAZXMW010000005.1:14611-150524 GCA_964641415.1 uncultured Thermoanaerobaculia bacterium
CGCAGAGGCGCAGAGGCGCAGAGCCATCGCACCATCGCAAGTCGAAGCCATCGCAACATCGCAGTTCAACGCAAAGACGCAAAGGCGCAATGGACATCGCGACATCGCACGTCAAAGCCATCGCATTTCGTCGCAGCCATCGCAACTTAACGCAGAGGCGCAGAGGCGCAGAGGCGCAGAGCCATCGCACCATCGCAAGTCGAAGCCATCGCAGCCGTCGCACCGTCGCAGTTCATCGCAGTGGTGCGGAGGAGCGGAGTCATCGCAGTTCGTTGGTGAGGGTAAGGTGTTGAGATGAGAGGCGACGAGGAGCTGAATCTGCCCGAGAATCGGGTGAGTAGGGTGGTTCTTGATGCGGCGATCGAGGTCCATCGGGAGCTCGGCGGTCCAGGGCTCCTGGAGAGCGTCTACGAGGAGGCTCTCGCGTTCGAGCTTGCCGAACGAGGGCTCGTTGTCAAACGCCAGCTCGCGGTTCCGATCATGTATAAAGGGCATCGCATCAGCTCCGATCTTCGTCTCGACCTGCTGGTGGAGAACCTCGTGGTGGTCGAGTGCAAGTCAGTCTCGGAGTACAACCCGATCTTCGATGCGCAAGCTCTGACCTACCTTCGGATGCTCGGGCTTCGCCTGGCTCTCGTGATCAACTTCGGTGCGAGGCGCGTGGTGGATGGAATCCACCGCGTGGTGAACGATCTGTGATCCTCCTCTGCGCCTCTGCGCCTCTGCGCCTCTGCGTTAACTGCGATGATTGCGATGGGATGGCGGGGGTGGTGCTGGCGGGAGGGGAGGGCCGGCGCTTCGGCGGCCCCAAGGCGTGGGCGACGCTGCCCGACGGCCGCACCTTTCTCGAGGCCTGCGCCGCCGCCCTGGCCGGCGCCTGGCCGCTTCTCGCGACCCTGCCGCCGGGCTCGGACGATCACGACATCGCCGACCTCGAGGTCCTGGCCCTGCCGCGGCCCGGCCTCGACATGTTCGCCTCCCTGCGCCTGGGTCTCGAGCGCCTGCTCGACGACCGCGGCTGGCGCCGCGCCGCCGTCCTGCCCGTCGATCACCCCCTGGTCCGGCCGGCGACCGTCGCCGCCCTTGCCGCCGCCGAGGGACGGGCGGTGATCCCGAGCTTCGGCGGCAAGCACGGCCACCCGGTGGTGCTCGACCGCGAGGTCGCCCTCGGGATCGTGAGCGGCGAGCTTCCAGGACCGACCCTGCGCGAGGTTCTCGCTGCCGTCGGCGCCGCGACGCTGCCCGTCGACGACCCCGGCGTCGCCGCCAACTGCAACACCCCTGCCGCCCTCGCCGCCGCCTGGGCCGCGTGTCTTGCCACCCGCTGAGGCCGGTGCTAGAGTACGCTCCGCGCCAACGTAGCTCAGAGGTAGAGCAAGTGATTCGTAATCACTAGGTCGTCGGTTCAAATCCGACCGTTGGCTCCACAAACAACGGACTTACGCGCCGGGAAACCGGCGCGTTTCTTCTTGGGCACAGCCGGGACACATGCCAGGCCGCGAGGATCCAACCGAAGGAGGATGTCGTGGGAATCGACCGGGATGCGTCGATCGTCGGTGGTGTGGAGCAGGATTCGGTCCGGGATCGGTGCCATGGGCTGAGTGCACTCCGGTCGATCCAGCGGCTGAGCGGTCGATATCGCCGTTGAGCGGTCGTTCTGGCGGGGGAGTGGTTCTCGCGTTTTACCTTTTTGCGTCAGCGCCGGCTGCGACGATCGGGCATTCGAATCTCGGTTCTCGCGGTTTCGGGATTGTCAGAATCTTGGCAGAGGACAGACGCCGCGAGCGAGAGAACCTTTGTAGAGCCGACCGCGGCAAAGGTGCGGATTCCGGTCGACTGCGATATGATCTCAGGCCCACATCAACTCAGGAGCAGAACGATGAA
The DNA here is from genome assembly GCA_964641415.1 of uncultured Thermoanaerobaculia bacterium. GTDB lineage: Bacteria > Acidobacteriota > Thermoanaerobaculia > Thermoanaerobaculales > Sulfomarinibacteraceae > JAHECW01. The sequence continues at coordinate 16,496 of CAZXMW010000005.1, forward strand.
CATCACGGACATTCTCAACCAGGTCGGCGGTGTGCAGTCGATGGCACGCGAGCTCGGCATCTCGGAGAACCAGGCGCAGAGTGGCGCGGCGGCGCTGCTGCCCGCGATTCTCGGCGGCTTCAAGAAGCAGGCGCAGACGCAGCCGGCGGGTCTCGAGGGGCTCGGCGGCCTGCTCGGCCAGCTCGGAGGTGGCGGCCTGCTCGACTCGGTTCTGGCGCCGGAGCCCACCGACGTCGGCCGCGGCAACAACGTGCTCGGCCAGATCTTCGGCTCGAAGGACGTCAGCCGGACCGTGGCCGGCAATGCGGCTGCGAGCACCGGGCTCGATGCCGGCGTGCTCAAGCAGATGCTGCCCATGCTCGCGATGGCCGTGGCCGGATTCATGGCCAAGGGAGGCGCCTCCTCGGCCTCGCCGCAGTCGAAAGGCGGTGGCCTCGGAGGCATGCTCGGCGGGCTGCTCGGCGGCAGCGGCGGATCCTCGAGCGGCGTCTCCGGGCTCGCCTCCATGCTCGATCTCGACGGCGACGGCAACCCGCTCGACGATATTCTGAAGATGGTCGGCAGATGACGCGACTCTCGAGCGGTTCGACGGGCGGCACGAGCCGTCTCAGACGATTTCGGCAACGAGCGCGCTGCGGACGCCGACGCCCTGCGGACCCGAACATCGTTTGAGGGGGCAATCGACGAGCCTGGTCGCGGTGGATTGTGGGCGCGAACCGGCGCCGCCGTGGCGAGGCGGAACCGGAAACTCACTGCCGCCGCATGGGAGAGGGAGAGGGCTCATCGGGCAAGGGGACCGCCACGGCCACGGATGCGGATACGGCCACGGCCACGGCCACGGACACGGCCACGGCTACGGATACGGTCAAGGCCACGGCCATGCGCTGCTCGGGCGCCGGCGGCCTTCCTGCTCGCCGGAGCGCACCCCGGAGATCGAGGACTGGGCTCGGTGAGTGCCCCCTTGAACATTGTGAGGAGCGCGATGTGAGCCGGGAGACGCTCGGCACAATGGTCAAGACGGCACATCCGTCCCAAGGCGCCCGTTCCGGCCCTGGAGGGCGGCGGTCGCTTCGGCGCGCCCGTGGGGGGATCGAGGCGTATCGTGCGGATACGGCCACGGACACGGAGACGGATACGGAGACGGATACGGAGACGGATACGGATACGGCCACGGCCACGGATGCGGATACGGATACGGATACGGATACGGATACGGAGACGGATACGGATACGGATACGGACCCGGCCACGGCCACGGACCCGGGCTACGAGAACGGCCGTCGGTTCAGAAAGACCCAATCGCCGTCGGCGATGTCGAGAATCTCGGTCTCGCTGTGGACAACGCTGCCGCTCGGGCCGAGGTAGTCGACGCGGAGCTCGTGTCGTCCCACCGGCAGGCGAAGCCGGGCCACCGACAGCCGGGCGGGCAGAGTCAGCCAGCAGCGGGTATCGGCGCGCTCGGTGAGGACGCCGAAGAGGTTGACCAGGACTCCGGCAGTGGCGTCCTCGTTGGCGGCCGCTTCGGTCGCGGCGTACTTGACCAGGCCGCGCAGAAAGGCCTTGAACAGGATCTGGCCCATCTCGGCCTCGAGGGTCGCCTCGGCGCGCCGCGACAGGTCGTCCGCCGGCAGCGACTCGACGCCGGCGCCGCCGGCGGACAGCCGAACCGAGGCCACCGGGCCCGGGTCGGCCCTGCCCATGGTCGGGACCGCGACCGTCAGCCAGTACTCGATGTCGACATCGTAGGACCTGGTCCAGCCGGGACCGGCGCGGTTGACCAGACCCCAGGCCCAGTCCTCGTTGGACGAGTAGCGGCGATCGATGTCGAGGATCGGGACGTTGAGCTTGACCTGGTCGCGGGGAGCGATCCAGCCCGACTCGAGGACGAAGACGACCTCGCCTCCGGGCTGCCGAGGTCCGGCCGCCGATGCCGGGAACAGAGCCGTGGCCGTGGCCGTGGCCCGCAGCTCCTCGACCTCGTCGCGGAAACCGAAGGTCAGCCCGACCCGCTCGAGATCACGGCCGAGATCGACAGGGGGCGCGATCCCGATGAGGTCGCGATGGGCGAGATAGGCGCGGGCTGCGTTGCGGTAGGCGACGAAGGCGTCGTTCGCCGCGCCTTCGGACTCGAAGATCATGCCGGAGAACCAGTGCAGAAAACCGCTGTCCTGCAGCTTGCGAGCGATCCTTCGATCGTCCGGCCGCTCGATCCCGCGGATCGTTGCCTCGACCGCGTCGGCAAGGGCGAGCGTCGCCTTGCGAGCCTCGACCTGGGCGGCGTCCGCGTCGCCGAGCGACAGATAGTTGAAGGCGCGGTAGAAGGGCGCCATGGCGAGCTCGAAGGGCTTGCCGCGGTAGTCGATGGTGAGGTCGTTGACGATCAGCGACGCGGCAGCCTGGGAGATGCTCCGGGTGTAGAGCTCGGCGGCCAGATCCTCGGCCGCCTGGAAGGCGGCGTTGGACTCGTCGAAGCGCCCCGCGTAGTGGAGAACGTGGCCGCGCTGGAGCAGCTCGAGCAGCCGGTCGCGGCCGCCCTGACGGGAGTCGATCCGGTCGAGGGCGTTCTGGTAGTCCCGGGCCTCGAGCATGGTGCGCAGCTCGAGGTTGGAGGCGACATAGCTCGCGCAGCCGGTCGTCAGCGAGACCGCCACGGCCAGGACGGGCGCGGCGGCCGCCATGGCGCGGCTCCTGACCCTTGGGTTCATGGACGCCCTACGGCTTGTACTTGCTGCGGCCGACGAATTTCTTGATCTTGGTGAACCCGGCCCAGACCTTGACGTTGGTTTCGAGGTCGACCAGGTACGAGTCGACCTGGTAGTACTTGACCTCCTTGCCCTTCTCCGAGTCGAACTGGGAGTTGATCTCGCCGATCAGCATGTAATCGGCGCCGAGCTCGCGGCCCCACGCCTTCATGCTCTCCTCGGAGGCGAAGCGCTGCTGGTCCTCGCGCTCGGCTCGAAGCTCGTCGCGCTCCTCGGCGGACGCCACCACGGTGACCCGCCCGGAGTTGATGAACGAGCGCTCGAGGTCGGCGACCAGGGTCTTGACGGCAATGTGCTCCGGGGTCTTGTTGCGCAGCGTCCCGATGATCACGGCCGGTTTGTCGCCGTGCTTCATCATGTACTCGTCGACCCACGGCGTCGCGGTCGACTGGTCGACCAGATCCCCGGCCGCGGTCTGGCTGTCGGTGTCGTTCCACCGTCCGGAGAGATCGATGGTCTCGTCGGTGGGCACTCGAGTGACGGTTGTAGAGCAGCCGGCCAGCGCCAGCACCAGAATGGTGGCGGCGATCGGTTTGGCAATTCGAGCGGGCATGTGACCTCCCTGTGGATCCCTGCGTCGTTTCGGTCCGTGGTTCGTGGAGTATAGCCAATCCGCATCCGGCGGTTGCGGTTCAGGGTCTCGGGTGAAGTTGTATTGATCAAATTGTTCGGTTATCGTGCTGTTACTGAATCATGAATATCGGCGTCCTGATCATCATCGTCGTGACCGTCGCTCTTGTTCTGCTGGTCGTGCTGCCCCGGTTCCGCGGTTTCGCAAGCAGCGAGAAGACCACGGTCGAGCGCCGCTCGGGTCGTGACCGGCGGCACCGGAACATCACCGTCGCGAACGACCGTCGCAAGCGACCGCGACGTGCCGAGGACGCCGCCAGGGCCTTCGTCCAGAAGATGTCCGACCCGAGTTAGTTCCCATTCGGAAACCCCGATGGGGACTGCGCAGTTCTCGATTCGGGAACGAGTTGAGCGATTCTGCAGGTCGGGGGTTGGACAGCCGGTGTTCGAAGCCTCGAACCGGACCTTCATGCCGGTCGCGCTCGATGTCGAGATCGCTCGTGACGACCGGGGTCGACGCGACCCTCGCCGTTCGGTCGCGGCCGTCAGGACGGGCGTCACGTACACTCGTGCCATGGCAGATGCCGATCGCACGATCACCATCGATGGCGTGACCCTCGCGCTGCAGGTGACCCGAAAGCAGGTCAAGAACATCAACGCCCGGTTGGTCGGAGGAGAGCTTCGGATCAGCGCGCCGCCCGCGGTGCGGGATACCGAGCTCGAGCCGATCGTCCGCGAGCTCGGACGGCGGTTGCTCCGGCGCGAACGCGCGCACAACGTCAACGACGCGCACGACGCGCTGGCATTGGCGCAGCGCGTGGCGCTCCGGTTCGCCGATCCGCCGCGAATCGAGGCGGCGCGTTTCTCCACCAACCAGCGGGCGCGGTGGGGGAGCTACAGCGTCCGAACCCGGACCGTGCACCTCAATGCAGCTCTGCGCACCATGCCGCCATGGGTGCTCGAGGCGGTCGTCGCGCACGAGCTCGCGCACTCGTTTCACCCCGATCACTCGCCGGCGTTCTGGGCCCTGCTGCGCGGGATCTGCCCCGAGACCGACCGGGCACGCGCTTTCCTGGAGGGCGTCAGCTGGCTCGCCGGAAGCTGGAATCGGCTGCCGCCGCCGGAGCGCACCCAGCTCGGAGCATGGACCGAAGGTGGAGCAGACACGGCCGTGAACCCTGCGGGTTAGAGTGGTCGGGTGGCAACGAACGTCCGTTTTCCAAGTGTCGCGAACCGGCTCGTCTCGGTCCTCGTCGTGCTGTCGGTTGCAGGAGGGTCCGGCGCCGTGCGGGCGGCGCAGCCGGTGTTGGCCGAGTGCGACAGGATCGGTACGACTGCCGCGGTGATCCAGCTGGTGCACGATTACGGCGACCTCTGTCTCGTGCGTGTCGTCGGCGAGCCGCCGATCGCGACCGCCCATCGCGTCCACCCGGTGGCGCCGGTCGGCGCCGTGGGCTTTCGTCACTGGAGCGGCACGACCGTCGACGCCGGCCTGCTGCCGGACGGCGCGCCGATCGTCCTTGGGCTCATCGGTCCGTTGGATCGAAGGTGGCGGGCCGAGCTGGAGGCGGCCGGGATCGAGATCCTGGCTCCGGCGCACCCGCACGCGCTGGTGATCCGCGGCGACCCCGCGGCCGCGGCGCGGGTCCTCGGGCTTGAAACCTCGGAGGGCCTGCCGGTCGTCGTGGGTGCCGCCGTGCTGCCCGCCGAAGCCCGGGTCCACCGGTCTCTGCTGCCGTTGGCGACCGGCTGGGATGCGGCCGACCGCCCCCGGTTGCGGGCGATCGGTTGGGACGGGAGACCGATTCCGGTCGAGACCAAAGACGCGGCGCCCGGTGGTCTCGCGCGGCTGCTCGACGAGCGCCCCGACATCGGCTACGTCGAGCCGGTGCTCGGTATCGAGCCCCACAACAACCTCGCAGGACGGTCCGAACTGCTCGGCGCCGAGGAGCCGTGGAGCCTCGGCTTCGTGGGCGACGGGGTCACGGTGCTGCACAACGACTCGGGGGTGGATCTCGAGCATCCGGGGCTCGCGGGCGCGATCGTTGCCGCGGCCGGTCGCATGGAGTACTTCGACACGGCGCACGGGACCCACACCGCGGGGTCGATTGTCGGCCGGCCCGCGACGCCCGCGCCGGTCAACGCCTCGGGATGCGGCGACCTCGTGCCGGGTCTGGAGACGGCGTCCGGCATGGCGCCCGGCGCGGCCTTGGTCACCAATAACATCTTCAACGGGGGCTTCGGGGAGATCCCCGAGATGATGGCCTGGGGCGCGGGTCGCGGGGCGCAGCTGAGCAACAACTCGTGGGGGCTGCTCGGGCAGACCGGTCCCGAGGTCGGCTACAGCGCCGCCGCGGCCGAGGTCGACGCGGCTGTCCGCGATGCGGATCCGGCGACCAGCGGAGACCAGCCGATGACGGTGTTCTTTTCGGCCGGCAACACCGGTCCCGATCCCGGTACGGTGACCTCTCCGGGAACGGCCAAGAACGCGATCACCGTCGGCGCGGTGCAGAACGCGCGCTGCGGGGCATGGGTGCCGGCTCAGCAGCCCGGCCCCGACCCGGAGGTGGTCGTCACGAGCTCGGGTCGCGGCCCGTCCCAACTGCGGATCAAGCCCGACCTGGTCGCCCCCGGCTCGGACGTGATGTCGCTTCAGTCGCAGGACGGTTATGCGATTCAGCTCTGGGACCTGGGCTGGACCGGGCCGCTGCTCGCCCTGAACACCGGCACCTCACAGGCGTGCGCTCTGGCCACCGGGGCCGGCGCTCTGCTGCACGAGATTCTCTGGAGACACGGCCGAAGCGGCCTGCGACCCAGCCCGGCCCTGCTCAAGGCGGCGCTGATCGCCACCGCCGATCGGCCGGGCGACGCCGTCGACTCCGACCGGGGCTGGGGCCGGATCGCGCTGTCGCCGGCGCCCACGACCGCCCTGCCGATCGTCGCGTTCGACCAGGGGGAGACGGCGCAGCTGGCAACCGGCGACCGATGGTCGACCGAAATCGCGGTGCGGTCCGCGGACCGCATCCTCGAGCTGGCGATGGTCTGGACCGACCCGCCCGGCGAGGCCGACGCCGACCACCCCCTCGTCAACGACCTCGACCTGTTGGTGACGATGCCGTCGGGCGCGGTGCTGCGCGGCAACGTCTTCGACGGCGGCTGGTCGCGGCCGGACCCGGGCGCGCTGCGCGACGGCGACAACAACGTCGAGGTGGTCCGGGTCGAGCAGCCCGAGGTCGGCAGCTGGACGGTCGAGGTGGTGGGGGTGGAGGTGGCGGTGCCGCCGGTCGGCCTCGACGGCCAGGACTTCGCCGTGGCAGCGGTCGGCGACGTCGGCGCCTGTGTCGACCAGCCGCTGCCGCCGGCGGCGGTTCAGGCGGCGCCGGCTGGCGACAACGCCATCGCGGTGACCTGGTCGCCGGTGTCGGGCGCCACGCGGTACGAGGTGGCGCGCGCCATTCGTCCCGGCGGGCGCCCCTACCAGGTGGTCGCGACCATCGGCGGCGGGGTCACGTCGGTCGTGGACGCAGGGCTGTCGGGAGGCACGACCTACTACTACGTGGTGCGGGCCGAAGGGGAGTGCTGGTCGGCCGACTCGTACGAGGTGTCGGCAGCGGCCACCGGGCCGTGCACGACGGTGCCCTTGTTCGCCGGCATCGCCTCGGTGACCGGCGTCCCGAGCGCCTCGTGCTCGCTGGAGCTCGCGTGGTCGCCGGCGACCGCCACCTGTCCCGCGCCTGTGAGCTACGACGTCTACCACGGTTCGACGCCCGACTTCGAGCCTTCCGAGACCAACCGGATCGTCGAGGGCCTGGACGCCGAGACCTGGCTCGACCGTGGCCTCGAGCCCGACCGCGAGGCCTTCTACCTGGTTCGCGCGTCGCACGCCGGAAGCGGCGACGACGACGGCAACACCGTGCGGATCGGGGGCCGTCCCGTCGGACCGGACGAGGCCTACCTGGATCCGATCACCGCGGAGTTCCTGCACACCTGGAATCGCCTTCCCGGGTCCGCGGTCGACCCCGGATCCGAGCCGTGGCGCAGAACGGAAGATGACGCCTGGGACGGCCTTCGGTCCTGGTTCGTCGCGGACGAGCCCGGGGTCAAGGACCAGGTGCTGGAGCTGCGCGAGCCGATCCCGCTGGTCGAGGGGCAGCCGCCGCGCCTCGAGTTCCACCACCGGATGCGGCTCGACCGGGGCCGCGACGGGGGACGGCTCGAGTACTCCACCAACGGCGGGCTCGACTGGCACGACATCCGTTCCGGGGACGGCCAGACCGTGCCCGACGGCCCCGGACGCTTCCTCGCCGGCGGTTACACCGACACGATCGCGGCCCCCGCCAACCCGCTTTATCTCGCGGACGCCTGGTCGGGCGACACCGCGGGCTGGGTCGATACGGTTGTCGATCTCTCCGACCTCGCCGGCCTCCGGATCCTGCTGCGCTGGCGCTTCGCCGGCGACGACACGCCGGGGGGCGACCGGGGCTGGTGGGTTGACGGTATCCGGCTGGTCGTCGATCGGGAGTGCCAGGACTGCATCCCGCCCGACCCGCCGCCGTGGCTGTGGTCGACCGCCACCGGGGACGGTGTCGAGCTGAGCTGGCCCGAGGCCCCCGGGGCTGCGACCTATCGGCTCGATCGCCGGAGCCGGTTGTCGAGCCCCGGCGAGGAGATCGCGAGGGTCGCGGCGCCGCAGACCTTCCACCTCGACGGCGAGGTCTCGGGTGGAACGACCTACTACTACACCGTCAGAGCCGACGACGGCTGCCTGTCGGACGAGTCGATCATGACGACGGTGACCGCCGTCGGACCGTGCACCCGGGCGCCGGCCTTCTGGGGTCTCGACGAGGTGGTCGACCGCCGCGAGCCAGGCTGCGCCCTCGACCTCGCCTGGCGGCCGGCCGAGCCGGGCTGTGCCGGCGCCGAGGTCCGGTACCGGGTGTACCGGTCGCCGACCGCCGGCTTCGAGCCCGGGCCTGAGACCCTGATTGACGACGGCGTGATCGCAACCCGCGTTCGCGATCTCGGAATCGGCGACCGCGAGCGCGTCCACTACCGCGTCCGCGCGGTCGACGCCGTCAGCGGCGCCGAAGACGCCAACCCGGTGCTCCAGACCGGTTCGACCACCGGACCCGACGAGCTTCTGTTCGAGGACTCGGTGGAGGACGGTGCGGACGGCTGGTGGACCGGCGTCGGGTCGGGCGCCGACAGCGGCACCGAGCCGTGGCGGGTGGTCGACGACCGCGCCTTCGACGGGACGCACTCCTGGTTCTGCGCCAACGAGCCGCGGGTCAAGGATCAGGTGGTCGGCCTGATCGAGCCGGTGGAGATCACCGGGTCGACGACGGTGCTCGCCTTGTCCCACCTGTTCGATCTGGAGCCGTTCTGGGACGGCGGCCGGCTCGAGTACTCGACCGATGGCGGCGCCACGTGGCAGGACATCCTGAGGGGCGGCGGCGGCGCCGTCGGCGACAACCCGAACCGGTTTCTTCGCGGCGGATACAGCGGGTTCGTCAGCTCCGGGACCGGCCATCCGTTCGGCGGTGAGCCGGCGTGGACCGGCTTCGTCGACGGCTGGTTCGAGACCGTTGTCGATCTCGGCGACTTCGCCGGGCTCACCGTCGCCCTGCGCTGGCGGCTCGGCTGCGACCGGTCGGACGCCCGGACCGGTTGGTGGCTCGACAACGTCCGGCTGATCCGGACCGTGGCGTGTGAGCCGATCGCGCCACCGGCTCCGCGAGCCGGTGGCGAACGCCGACCCTGATCCGGGGTTGGCGCCGGCAGCGAGGTGCGAGTGTCCCAGAACGGCACATGTCTCGCGGCTCGGCCGGCGCGGCTGCCGGCCGTGATTGGCATGGGCCTTGCTGGTTCCGTGGTCGACGGCCGCGGTAGATAGAGCACGGCGGCCGGAGGGCGGGAAGGTCGAGAGATGAGTCGAACACACACCGGCGATGTCTACTCCACCAGCGGCGGGCTCGAGATCTCCCAGTGCGTCTGGTGCCGGCACCGATCCCAGGACGGGCGGCGGTGTCGCGCGTTTCCCGACGGTATCCCTGCAGCGATTCTCGGCAACCGCCACGACCACCGCTCACCGTACGACAATGACCGGGGTATCCGCTTCGAGCCGGAGATGGTGGAGATCGAGTTCGTCGACGTCGACCATCAAGCGAAGGACGCCCCGCTCAGCGTAGAGCTCGCCCTCGCCGCGGCGCGTTCGCGAGCCGAACGGACCCGAGGAAGCGCGGCCGAAGATGTCAATGACGACGCGTGCGAGCTCGTCATCGACGCCGAGGCGCTCGATCTCGCTGAGACGGGCTGACCGGCGAGTCGCCGTCTGGCGCCGATTCGGCCCTCGGCTGCTCTGCGCAAATCGTTCGGCCTCCGAATGATACAATCGAGATGTCCGGAGCGCAGGAGGGCCGCCATGAGCCGAGCAGCGCGTGTTCTGACGATCACTGTCTTGGTGTGCGGGCCGATCATGGCCCAGGATGGCCGGTTGGGCGACGTCGCAGGGTCGATCACTCTCGATCCGAATGCGGTGGTCGAGAAGCAGGGTGTGGTCGAGGATCCCCGAACCGCGCTGAAGGCCGACAGCGATCTGCTCGGTGAGATTCTTGCCGGGTGCTCGGCCCGGGCGGACCGGCTTGACGAGCTCATCAACGAGGCGCGTGAGACCTTTCTGACCGAGGACAGCGACATCCCGGTTCGCCTGCGCGACTCCTCGCTCGAGCTCGAGACGGCGATCCGGGAGATCGAGCTTCTGCGCCTGACCGGGATCTTGAGCGAGCCGCTGACGGCCGCCCGCCGTGCGGCCGAGGTCTGTGACGAAACGACACGAAGCGTGCGAACCGAGCTCGCTCGCGGCGGAATCGCCTTCCGTGAAGCCAATGAAAAGGTCGCTCGCTGCCGCGGCCTGCTCGACGATGCCGCGGCCCTGCTCGCGGACGCCACGACCACCGACGAAGCGGCGGGCAACGGCGCTGCCGAAGAGGAGCAGGAATCGCCCCGGACGGCGGCAACGTCGCCCGATGACGTCATCGCGGAGCTCTGTGAGGCCCGGCGGTCCGAAGGCGAGGCGGCGGTCGAGGACTGTCGGGGGCGGCAGTACCGTGCCCTGGCGGCCATCGAGTCGCGCACCGCAGAGTACGAGATGCTCGACGAGCTGAGCTTCGCGGGTGTGCGCAGTCTGTGCGCGACCGTCCACCTGCGGGACTTCGTCGCCCGCAACGAGTGCGAGATCGAGAAGATGACGGCGCTTCGGCTCGAGCTCGAGTGACGGTTGGTCGGTCAGGGTTGACCGGGCGCTTGGCGGCGAACCGGCGGGACGACGATCTCGGTCACAGCTCGTCGCAGATCGTCATCCGCGATGAGCTCGAGCAGAGCCGGGTTGGTCCGGCACACCCTCGCCAGATGGACGATCGCCTCGCCGCGTAGATTGCGTGCGTCGAGCCGGTTGCCGGTGTCGCGGCGTCTGCGATCCTGGTCGGCCAGCGCGAGTCCGAGACCGAACTCGGCTTCCTCGTGGGGCCACAGCCCCATGGCTCGACGGAATGCGGTCTCGGCGCCGACGCCGTCGCCGCGCGCCATCCTGGCCTGACCGACCATTCGCCACAGCCACGGTTGGGCGCTCGCCAGCGGCTCGATCCGCGCCAGGATCTGACCTTCCACGGCGGCTGCGTGGGTCGCCCGGCGGCTCGGCTCGAGCCGCTCGATGGTGGCGAGCGCGTGCCCCAGGCCACCCCGCCAGAGATTGACGATCAGCTTGTGAAGCTGCCAGTAGACGCCGGCCAGTACCAGTGCGATGGCAACCGCGACGCCGACCCGGCGGCGCCAGGCAGCCGGCTCGACGACGATCTCCCGGCCGCCGGACAGCAGGCGGCCGAGCACGAGGACCGTCGGCACGAGCCCGACCGCGAGATGGGTCGGGAAGTGAAACAGGAGGAAGGGCAGAAATGCGGCCACCGCAAGAGCGGGCAGCGGGTCGCCGCGCGGTTTGGCCCGGAGCAGCGCGGCCGCCAAGGCGGCCATCCAGAGCAGTCCCAGAACGCCGAGCTCGGCGGTCATTTGCAGCGGGTCGCAGTGGGCGAACCGGAAGTGGGTGGCGAACTCGGCGCGGTTGCCCACCGCGCCGGTTCGGTCCAAGAAGGCGAGTCGGCTCGGGTAGAAGGAGTGGGTGAAGTTGGCGGCGCCGGTTCCGATCAGCGGTCGGCCGCGGACCATCTCGCCGGCGGCGGTCCAGCCGTCGCTGCGGGCCGACAGCAGGAAGTACCAGTCACCCATCTCGAGCCTTCTGATCTGCCGCCGAATCCGGTCGTCGAGCCCGGTGGCGAGCCCGACGGCGATCAGCGCCAGGACGGTGGCTGCGGCCACCACCCACAGCCGGCGCGATCGTCGCTGAACCAGCCAGAGACCCCAGACCAACACGACCGCAACCAGCGCAGTCATGGTCTGGGACACGACCGCCGCTCCGGTCAGCAGCACGGCGAGGAAGTGTCGGAAGCGCCTCTCGCCGGGTGAGCACTCCGGTGCGGCCAGCACCAGCGGGAGCAGCAGAACGGCAGCCGCCGCGAGGTCGGCCGGGTTACCGGTGAGCCCGGTGAGCGCGAGGCGCCCGGTGGGTCCGCTGAGTCCGATCGCGAACACCGCAGCGCCGGCCGCCTGGGCGAACATCACCAGTGCCGACACTGCGGCGCCGATAGCCGCAGCGTCGACCAGCCGGCGGTGCTCCGGGCCCCCGGTGGTTGCGAGCCAGAGCGCTCCGGACACCCAGATCGCCGACGACAAGGCGGCGTCGAGGGCGAGGCGCGGACTGCCGCTCCACAGCATTGACAGCGCCTGCAGGACGGGCAGGGCGAGCAGCACAAGGGCAGCGGGCGACCAGCGCAGCGTCAGCCGCCCACGGGCGAAGCCGGCGGCGGCGCTGAGCCCGACGACGGCCAGCAGCGCGGACAGCGCGACAACTTCCTTGGGCGCTCGAAACGGACTCGCCGCACCGGGCAGCACCACGATCTCGACGAGCAGAAAGGCCGCCGCGAGCAGCCACACGCTTTTCCTCACGGTCGCCGGTGTCGGCGGGGGAGTCGCTCGCTGTTTCCGTGCCACGGCGAGATGGTACCGGAAACCGCGCGCACGGTGTGAGCGCGGCCGGTCGCGATGCCCGATGACCCGAGCTCGCCTCACGATTTCGTTTCCGACCCGAGCTGCGATAGGATGCCGCGGGCCCGCCTCGGCGGGCCCGCGACTCGATGCGCTCGGAAGGAGACTCACATGGCGTTCGGACACCCGAAGGGACTCTTCCCGCTGTTCTTCACCGAGATGTGGGAGCGACTGGCCTTCTACACCATGGTCGGCATCCTGCTCCTGTACACCATCGATGCGGAACGCGGGGGCCTCGGGTTGCCGCGGGCGCAGGGCAACGAGATCTACGGGCTGTACCTGGCGTTCGTCTACTTCACGCCGTTTCTCGGCGGCATGATCGCCGACCGCTACCTCGGGTACCGTCGATCGGTGGCGATCGGCGGGCTGCTCATGGCGAGCGGACTGTTCATGATGGGCATCCCGGGCTACACCTTCTTCGTCATGGGCCTGATCGGCCTCATCGTCGGCAACGGCTTCTTCAAGCCCAACATCTCGGTGATGGTCGGCAACCTGTACGAGCCCGGTGACCCGAAGCGCGACTCGGGCTTCAACATCTTCTACATGGGGATCAACGTCGGCGCTCTCGCGGCGACGCTCATCGTCGCCCCGATCGTGCGGAACTACTTCGGCTGGCTGTGGACCTTCCGTGCCGCCGGCATCGGCGTGCTGTTCGCGGTGGTGCTGCTGGCGATCTTCTGGCGGTCCCTGGCCAATGCCGACCGGCAGCCCGAGCGGAGCGCAGGCGACACCTCGATGGGCGAGATCTTCGGCAAGATCCTGGCGCCGGCGTTCATCGTCGGGTTCATCGGCTACTTCGCCGCCAAGCAGTTCGAGATGCAGCTGGTCCGGCCGTCGGACTTCGGTTTCCTGGTCGGGATGATCCCGGTGGTCATCTTCTTCGTCCGGCTCGGGCTCACCGCCAATGAGGAGGAGCGCCCCGGGCTGCTCGCCCTGCTGCCGATCTTCGTCGCCGGCGGCGCCTTCTTCATGATCCTCCACCTCAACGGCAGCGCCATGACCCAGTGGGCGCGCGACTACACCGACCGCAGGCCGGGGGTCGCCGCCAGCGTCCCGCTGATCGGGCAGATTCAGCAGGATGCCCTGCCCAGCTACTACCTCAACGCCGGTCAGGACGTGCCCCGGCCCCATCCCGACAGCCTGCTCGTGGTGGCCTCGTCGGAGATCGCCAACCAGTTCGGTCAGAGCCGGATGCGGGAGAGCGCGGTGGCGACCCTGGACGGCTTCGCCGGCATCTCCGTCGTGCGGGTCGGACCGAAGGGCTCGGGTCAGGACCTCGACTCCGCCTGGCTGGACCGGGCGGTCAAGGTCTACCCCGACGACGAGGTCAATGTCCGGACCGAAACCGGTTCCCACGGCGAGAAAATCACCACCGTCGCGCTCGGTGACGGTGCGGTGCCGACCGGCCAGGTCGTGCTGCTCAGGGAGCTCTCGGACGGCGTCCGGATCCCGGTGTTCGTCGTCGACGAGGCGACCAGGGATGCCATCTACGGTGGCTTCATCGCGCGCTACGGCCGCCCGCCCGACTACTTGCCTCCAGGTCGCTTCCTGCAGGTCGTCAACGCCGAGGTCTACCAGAGCTGGAACCCGTTCTGGGTCATCTTCCTGACCCCGGTCGTGGTCTGGTTCTTCGGCTGGAGGCTCAAGCTCGGCAAGCCGGTACCGACCGCTCACAAGCTGCTCTACGGCATGCTGCTGACCACCGCCGCGCTGCTCATCATGGCGGTCGCGGGGTCCCAGACGGACGCCGGTGCGGTCAAGGTGGCCGGGTTGTGGATGGCGATCTTCTACCTGGTGATCACCCTCGGCGAGCTCTGTCTGTCACCGATCGGGCTGTCGTTGGTGACCAAGCTCGCGCCGCCCCGGCTGGTCGGTCTCGCGATGGGCGGATGGTTCCTGGCGACCTCGATCGGCAACAAGTTCTCGGGCTTTCTGGGTGCGGTCCAGAATCACATGGAGCCCATGTGGTTCTTCGTATTCCTGGCCGGGCTGGCGGCCGTGGTGGCGACCTTCATCTTTCTCGTGCTGCCCAGGCTCGACCGCGCAATCAAGAAGTACGGAGCATAGTGTTGAGTTTTGAGTGTTTAGTTTTTAGTTCCATCGCACATGAGTCCTTTCGCGGTGGAATCACGCTGCGATGGAAACTCAAAACTAAACACTAAAAACTGAGAACTGAGAACTGAGAACTGAGAACTGAGAACTCATTGGCTCTTGCCCTTGAGGCGGTCGAGCGCCCGGTGGAGGCGCCACGCCTTGGTGCGCTCCATGGCCCCGATCAGCGCACCGAGCCGCTCGATTTCGGCGTGCAACCGCTCGATCTCGGACGCTCGTTCGTCGCACGCGATCTGCAGGGCCGTCTCCCGCTCGCCGAGACTCTCGACCTCCGTTCGAAGCTCCCCGATCAGCTGTTGGCGCTCGCCGATGGCGGCGTTGGCCGCGGCGAGGTCGGCGCCGTGCCGCCTGACCTCGGCGGTCAGGCGTTCGCGTTCGGCGCGCAATGCCTCGACCTCGCCGTTGAGGCGGTGAGAGGCGTCGGCCGCCGCCGCGTCGGCAGCGCGTACCTTCGCGATGTCGCGCCGCGCGGCGTTCGCCGCCTCGCCGGCGGTCACCGCCTCGGCGCGCAGGGTGTCGACGACCCGGGCGACGACCTCGGGCCCGATCAGGTCGGCGTGACGGCCGATGACCGCCGCCTTGAGGCGAAGGAAGTCCGCCCGACGGCGGGGGCTCTCGCCGAGCACATGGTGAGCAGCGCCCCGAAAGTGCCGGTACTCGGCGGTGACCCGAGGCAGGTGGTGGAACGGAACCAGCGCGGCGAGCCGGATCAGGAAGTCCCAGTCCTCGAAGAACTCGAGCTCGGGGTCGAAGGGTCCCGCCCGGCGCGCCAAGGACAGGTCCATGATCAGGGTGTTGAACGGAATGTAGTTGTCGACGAGGAGCAGCTCGGGGTCGAAGTCTCTGCTGTACGGAAGTCGTCGTTCGACCTCGCTCCAGCCGCCCTCCGGGCCGAGCTCGTAGATGCCGACGGCGGCGTCGGTGTAGGCGACGCGGACGTCCGCCGCGGCCACCAGACCGACCAGGG
Organism: uncultured Thermoanaerobaculia bacterium; assembly: GCA_964641415.1. Classification (GTDB taxonomy): domain Bacteria; phylum Acidobacteriota; class Thermoanaerobaculia; order Thermoanaerobaculales; family Sulfomarinibacteraceae; genus JAHECW01. The sequence continues at coordinate 32,060 of CAZXMW010000005.1, forward strand.
TGGCGATGTGCTCGGGCTCGACGAGATCGTCGTCGTCGAGAAAGCAGAGATAGGCCCCGGTGGCCGCGTCGACCCCGGCGTTGGCGGCGGCGGCCCGGCCCAGGGTGCGGCCCGTTTCGACCCGGACGACCGGGAAGGGAAAGTCGGCCGGCACCGTGGGCTCGGCGCCGCCGTCGTTGACCAGGACGATCTCAAGCCGGCGGTAGCTGCTGGCGGAGAGACTTGCCAGAGCCTCGGCGAGCAGGTCCGGGCGGTCCTTGGTTCGGACGACGACGCTGACGGTCGGACCCGCGGTGTTTGCCGCGAGCTCGACCATTGCCCCGAGCCGACGTGCCAGCTCGGTCGGGCCCTGGGTCACGATGTCGTTCAGGCCGATCTCGCAGTAGGCCTCGGCGGCGACGGTGCCGGTCGGCAGCGACAGTGCCCGGAATCGGCGCATCCCGAGGGCAGCCTCTCGGTAGTTGTGCAGCTCGAGTTGGCTCGCGTGGGCCTCGATGGCGGCTGCCAGCCGGTCGAGCTCGTCGCTGACGTCGATCAGCAGGTTGGGATAGCTCGGGTGGTTGACCTCATAGAGCAGAATCCGGCACCCGGCCATGATCTCGTCGAGCTCGGTGCCGCCGCGCAGGGAGGTCAGGGCGAGATGGAGGGCAGTGAAGGCCGCCCGGTGATCGGTGGTGATCTCGCAGGGCGACACCGACAGAATGAGGTCAGGACGAACGTCGCGGATCGCTCCGGAGGCCGTTTCGGCGGCGGTGTCCACCCAGGCGGCGAGCTCACCGTCAGGGATCGACAGGACCTCCATCCGGGAGATGCCCAGGACGCCGAGTCCCTGTCGGGCCTCGGCGCGGCGGCGCGCCCCATAACCCTCTCGGTCGGTGGTGACCTCGCTGCCCCCCGACGAATCGGTCAGGTAGACGATGCGGATGTCGGCGCCCCGGTCGGCGAGCTGGACGAGCAGACCGCCGCAGCCGAGGACCTCGTCGTCGAAGTGTGGGGCGAGCACCAGCACGCGTCGGGCGCCGACCGTCGTCGTGGTCGTCGGGGGCATCGGGTCGAGCTGCATCGTGGTTGAGATAGTACACCGCTTCGACGACCAACACGCGGGGGAACGCCGGTCACCTGAGGTGAACGGTTCTGCCGGATGAGATGTGCCGAGATCGTGATGGGCTGATGGTTGCCGAAAACGGAGGCATACCCTTCGACGTGTCGAGTCTTTTCGCAGCCATCCAGGGCGCAGGAAATGTGGTGCAGATCGCCGGTGAGAATCGCTCATCTCAGGTCTCTGCTACCATCCGCCCATGGTCGAGACCGTGGCCGGGAGGCGTCGGTGAGCCGGGTGTTCATGATCTGTCCGGAGCCCGTGCGACGGCTCACCGCAGGCGTCGGCACCCGCTTCGTCGCCATCGCGGGAGTGCTCGGTCAGTGCGGCCATGCGGTGACTCTGGCGATCCCGAATCCTGCCGACGAGGCCGAGGCGGTTCCGGAAGAGGTCACGGTCGTCACCGCCGAACCGGATCGCATCGGCGTCCAGGCCGACGGCCACGACTGGGTGCTGATCCACGGCCACCTCGGCAACCACTACCTGGCGCAACGGGACGATCTGCCGGTGGTGGTCGACCTCTACGACCCGTTCCTGATCGAGAACCTGCACTACCACCACCAGCTCGGATTCGAGCCCTACCGAACGGATCATGCGACCTGGAAGCTGCAGCTCGGCCGTGGCGACTTCTTCCTGTGCTCATCGTCGGACCAGCGCTACTTCTATCTCGGCTGGCTGGGCGCTCTGGGGCGGGTCAACCCGTCGATGGTCGATGACGATCCGACTCTGAACCGGCTGATCGCCGAGCTGCCCTTCGGCAGCCCGTCCGGCAACCCGCCGCCGAGGGCTCAGGCGTCAGATCTTCTGCCGGGTGTCGGCGCCGGCGCCACCGTGCTCTACTTCGGCGGCATCTACGACTGGTACGATCCCGAGCTGGTGCTCGAAGCTCTGCCGAGGATCCTCGAGCTGCGGCCCGACGCGATCGTGCTTTTCGTCGACCACCCCCACCCGGAGGCGACGCCGCTTGCCGTCGCCGAACGGACGCGGGCCGAAGCCGAGCGCCGCGGCTGGCTCGGTACGACGGTCCGTTTCGAGCCCTGGCGCCCCTGGGATCGGCGCTTCGAGCTCGCTTCGGCGTCCGACCTCGCGGTGGTCACCCACCGGCCGGGGATCGAGACGGACCTCAGTCTTCGGACCCGCATGGTCGACCTGTTGTGGCTCGGCCTGCCGGTGGTGGCGACGTCCGGCGGCGCCATGTCGGGGGTGGTCGAGACCATCGGCGCCGGTCGCGTGGTGCCGCCGGGCGATGATCGAGCGCTCGCCGACGCCGTGATCGAGCTGATCGTCGACGACGACCTGCGCCGCCGGGCCCGAACCGCCGGGCGCGAGTGGGCGGCCGGGCGGTGCTGGCGTGCGGTGTCTCGTCCGCTGCGCGAGTATGCCGCTGCCCCGTGGCGAGACCCGCACCGGGACCGGTTCGTCGATCTTTCGCCGGCGGCGAGCTCGGCAACGGAGCCGTGGCGCGTCCGGCTTGATCGTGCGCTGCGCCGCCGGGGCGGCCGGTCGTGACGGCAGCTTCAATCATCGTCGTGTCCCACGCCGGGCTCGACCATCTCGAGGACAGTCTGGGATCGTTGGCCGACGGACGGGTCCGCTCCGGCGCTCAGGTGGTGCTGGTCGACAACGGGTCGGCCCACGACTGCGACGAAACCGTGGCTCGGCGCTGGCCGTGGGCCGAGGTCGTCCGGTCCGAGGTCAACCTCGGCTTCGCCGGCGGCGTCGCCCTCGGCGTCGAGGCGGCATCCGGCGACGTGCTGATTCTGCTCAACGACGATGCGGCGGCCGGCGACGGCCTGGTCGAGGCGCACGTCGAGGCCCTGGTCGACCACCCGCAGGCGGCGGTCTCGGCCGGTCGGCTCACCAGTTGGGACGGCGGCGGACACGATTTCGTCCGCGGTGTCGTCACCTTCGACGTGCACGCGTTCCAGCTCGGCCAGGGTTGGCCGCTCGACGAATTTTCGACCCCCTCGCGCGGCGAGCCGCTGGCTTTCCCGTGCGGCGGCAACATGGCGATCCGGCGGTCGGACTGGGACGCACTCGGTGGATTTGACCGCGACCTGTTCGCCTACTTCGAGGACGTTGACCTCGGCTGGCGCCTGTGGGCGTCGGACCGCGCCGTCGTTGCGGCGCCCGACGCCGTCGCCCGGCACCGCGGTGCGGCGACCTCGTCCCGGCTCGGCGATTTTCGCCGCGGCGTGCTCTTCGAGCGCAACGCCCTGCGGACCTTCTTCGCCTGCGCCGACGACGAGCACCGCACTGCGCTCGCGCCGGCGGTGATCACGACGTTTTTCCACCGTCTGGCGGCGTACGCCGAGACCGACCCGGCGCTGCGTGGGTTGGCCGCCGACCCGTTCGGGCCGGTCCCGCCACCGCCGGGCCGGGCCGAGCGTTGGCGGCGACGGCTGCGCGAGCGAGGCGCGTTCGGCGCCGCGCGGCACCTGCTGTCGAGGATCGTCATGGGCCCCGGTGCCGGGGCGCCGACAGTCACGGACGGACACTTTCTCATGCAGCTGCGGGCGATGAGCGGGTTCTTCACCGGGCTCGACGACACGAGACGGCGGCGTCACGAGCTCGACCTGCTGCGCAGGGTGCCGGACCGCGCAATCCTGGAGCGCTTTCCACGGCTCGTGGTGCCGACCTACCCGGGCGACGACCGGTGGTTCGCCTCCGGCGCCTTCGCCGATCTGCTGCCGGACGACTGGCCGATCGAGATGCGGCGTCTCGACGATGTGCTGCACCCGAGCATCGTGGGTGCGTGAGACCGGCCGGTGACCACATCGGACCCCGGGCTCGAGCGACGCCGGCGCCACTTCGAGATCGAGCGCGAGCTCGCCGATCGGCTCCGAGCGGCGTCCGGAGCCGATCGACGGGAGCTGTATCCGGAGATCTACAGCGAGCTTTTCAGACGGATCGAGCTGCCGGATGACCGGTCGGCCCAGCGTGCCCAGGTCGGCCCGCTGCTGGAGCTTGCGGCACCGTTCGTCAGGCCGGACAGTCGATTCGCCGAGTTCGGCGCCGGCCGGTGCGATCTCAGCCGCGCCATGGCCGGGCGGGTCGCCCGGGTCTGGGCGGTGGATGCGGTCGATCCAGGGCTGGCGCCGGGCGAGGTTCCGTCGGGCTTCGAGTTCGTCATTTCCGGGGCGGTGGGCGCCCGACTGCCTGCCGGCGGCATCGACCTCGCGCTGAGCTGCCACTTCGTCGAGCATCTCCACCCCGACGACCTGCCCGAGCATCTGGCGCAGGTCCGGGACCTGCTGTCCGACCGTGGCGTGTACATCGTGGTGACGCCGAACCGTATCTACGGACCGCACGACATCTCGCGCGGTTTCTCCGACCGGGCGCAGGGGCTTCACCTCCGGGAGTACTGCCACCACGACCTGGCCCGGGCCATGCGCCGGGCCGGCTTCGCCCGGGTCGGCGCCATCGGGAGGCCCGGAAGGCTACCGAGCGTCGGGAGGCTGCTGGCGGCAGGCTCGGCCGAACGGGTGGTCGATGCTCTGCCGGGCACGTGGCGGCGGGCGCTGCTGGCGTCGGCGCCGCGCAGGCCGCCGTTCCGGCCCCTCGAGCAGGTCAAGCTCGCCGCCGTCAATCGAGCAGCGTCAGGGTCCGGCGGTTGACGACGCCGGTCTTCGTCTCCGACGGTCCACCGAGCCGGGACCTGGCCTTCGAGGGCGACATGCTGGCCCGGGCGGCGGCCGGGACGCCGTCGCTGCTGACGACCTCGTGGCCGGGGCCGGTGGTCGTTCTCGGCTATGCCCAGCCGCCGACCGACGTCGATCTCGGGTGGTGCCGCGACCGCGCCATCCCGGTGCTGAGGCGCCTCAGCGGCGGTACCGGAGTGATTCACAGACAGGATCTCGGGGTGGCGCTGGCGCTGCCCCGGGAGCACCCCTGGGCATCGGCCATCGTCGGGCTCTACGACCGATTCCTCGACGCGTTGGCGCCTGCTCTCGTCGAGGTCGGCAGCCGCGTCGAGCGGGTTGCACAACCGCGCCGGGCGGGCCGGGTACGGTCACCGATCTGCTTCGAGGATCAGCTGTCGGACACCCTGGTCGTCGACGGCCGCAAAGCGGTCGGCTGTTCTCAGACCCGCCGCAAGAACGCGGTGTTGATCCACGCGGCGATCATGCTCGGTCTCGACCCGTCGCTGTACGCCGGTGTTTTCGGTGTCGGTGAGGAGCGCGTCCGTCGCGGGCTGGCGCCCGCCCTCACAGGGGCCGAGATCGAGGACGTTTCGGACGCGGTGATCCGGCAGCTCGCAGAGCGTCTCGGTTGGACGCCGGCGGCGCCGGAGAAGCCGACCCCGTCGGCCGAGGAGCTGGCGCGGTACCGCCATGAACGCTGGTCGATGGTCCCGGATTGCGGAATGCGGTGACAACCGCCCGAGTTTGATCTGATGCGGTCAAAACGGTGGCCACGGGTCGTGCCGCCTCCTTCTGCTGCGAAATAGCCACTCCACGAACCCTGTTCTCCACGAGGGAAAGCACGATCGGAAAGGCGAACGTATGCCCCTTACGCAGGTCTACCACGCGGTCACCGAGCGGCTGGAGATTCTCGGGCCCGACGGCTCCGTCGACGAGGAACTGCTGCCGAAGCTCGAGGAGGATCGCGTCCGTTCGATCTACCTCGACATGATTCGGATGCGCGCGATGGACGACAAGGCGCTCAAGCTCCAGCGTCAGGGACGGATGGGAACGTGGCCGCCGATCAAGGGCCAGGAGGCGATTCAGGCCGGCGTTGCCCAGGCCATGACCGACGACGACTGGTTGATCCCCGCCTTCCGCGAGCACGGCATCATGCTCCTGCGCGGCGTTCCGGCCCACCTGATCTACGCCTACTGGGCCGGCGACGAGCGCGGTTCGGCATTCCCCGAAGGCGTGCGGGTGTTCCCGGTTGCGGTGCCGGTGGGCAGTCAGTGGCAGCACGGAACCGGGGTCGGTCTGTCAATCAAGCTTCGCGGCGAGGATGCGGTGGCGGTGACCTTCGGCGGCGATGGTTCGACGTCGGAGGGCGACTTCCACGAGGCCATGAACTGCGCCGGCGTGTTCCAGGTGCCGTGCGTCTTCGTGATTCAGAACAACCAGTGGGCGATCTCGGTTCCTCTGCATCGGCAGACCGCGTCCAAAACTCTCGCCCAAAAGGCGCACGCCTACGGCATTCCGGGCATTCAGGTGGACGGCAATGACGTCTTCGCAGTGTTTGCCGCGGCGTCTGAAGCCATCGAGCGGGCGCGCAGCGGCAACGGCCCGACCCTGATCGAGGCGGTGACCTATCGGATCGGCGACCACACCACCGCCGACGACGCGAGTCGCTATCGCGAGGATGAAGAGGTCGCCGAATGGTCCCGGCGCGATCCCATCGTGCGGCTCCGGGCGTTCATGGAGAGCCGCAGCTGGTGGGACGAGGCGCGCGAGGAGCAGGCCCAATCCGAGGCCCACGCGTGGGTCGACCAGGTGGTCGCCGACGCCGAGGCCATGCCGCCCCAAGATCCCGCCGACATCTTCACCCACATGTACGCCGATCTGCCGCCGCACCTTGCCGAGCAGATGGCCGAGGTGGTCGATCGGGAGGGGTCATGAGCAATGCCGAGGTCCGCGCTGTGGAGGCGCAGCCGTCCGGCGCCACCGGGAAGCTGACCATCGCTCAGGCGGTGCGGGATGCCATGCGCGACGAGCTGCGCCGGGACGAGACGGTCGTCGTGCTCGGCGAAGACGTCGGGGTCGACGGCGGTGTGTTTCGCGCCACCGAAGGACTCATCGAAGAGTTCGGTCCCGAACGGGTCATCGACACCCCGCTCGCCGAGAGCGCCATCATCGGGATGTCGGTCGGCATGGCGGCCACCGGCATGCGGCCGGTGGCCGAAATCCAGTTCATGGGTTTCGTCTACCCGGCGGTCAACCAGTTGCTGGCCCACGCCTCCCGGATGCGCAACCGCACCCGCGGTGTGCTGTCGGTGCCCATGGTGGTGCGGATGCCCTACGGTGGCGGCATCCACCCGCCTGAGCACCACTCCGAGAGCTACGAGTCGATGTTTCTCAACAGTCCGGGCTTCAAGGTGGTGGTACCGTCCAACCCCTACGATGCCAAGGGGCTGCTCACCGCGGCGATCCGCGATCCTGATCCGGTGCTGTTCATGGAGCCGAAGCGGATCTACCGGGCGTTCCGTGACAGCGTTCCGACCGAGCCGTACACGGTGCCGCTCGGCGAGGCCGCTGTGGCCCGCGAGGGAGACGACGTGACCCTGATCTCCTGGGGAGCCATGGTGCGAGTCTGCCTCGATGCCGCCGACATGCTGGACCGCGAGGACGTCAGCGTCGAGGTCGTCGATCTGCGGACCCTCAATCCCCTCGACCGGCCGACCGTGCTCGCCAGCGTCGAGAAGACCGGTCGGGCCGTGGTTGTCCACGAGGCGCCTCGCACCACCGGGTTCGGCGCCGAGATCGCCGCCCTGATCGGCGAGCACGCGCTGCTCCACCTGGTCGCTCCGGTCAAGCGGGTGACCGGCTACGATATCGTGTTTCCGCTCGCCAAGAACGAGAAGCTCTACCTGCCGACCCGCGATCGGATTGCCGGCGTGGTTCGCGAGACGCTGGAGTTTTAGCGGTCCCGGTGAGCGGCCGGGGACCGATCGAAAGGCAGACCATGGCATTCGTCTTCAATTTTCCCGATGTCGGCGAGGGCATTCACGAGGGGCGCGTCGTCGAGTGGCTGGTCGCCGAGGGTGACGTGGTCGCAGAGGATCAACCGCTGGTCAAGGTCGAAACCGACAAGGCCGTCGTCGAGCTGCCGTCGCCGCGGGCCGGTTCGGTGATCGCCCTCCACGTTCCGGCCGAGACCGACATCGAGGTCGGCGACGCCCTGGTCACCATCGGCGAGCCCGGCGAGGCCGCAGTCGACGGGTCATCCGGGCCGGCGCGCGCCACCCTGACCGAGGTTCCGGCCGCTCCGCAGCCCAAACCGGCGTCCGAGCCGGCGCCCGAGCCGGTGAGCTCGGCCGGCCGACGTCCGCTGGCGACCCCCAGAACCCGGGCGCTCGCCCGCCGCCTCGGAGTCGACCTCGCCGGCGTGACCGGAACCGGCTCCGGCGGCCGGATCACCGACGATGACGTCGAGCGCGCCGCCGCAGCCGCCGCCCCGTCGGATGGACGGGATGCGATCAAGCGCGTGCCGGCGCCGGTCGGAGTCGCCTCGTCGACCGCAGACGGCGACATCGAGCGAGTGCCGTTGACGCACCTGCGCAAGGTCATCGCCGGCGCCATGCGGACCTCCAAGCAGACCTCAGCCCACGTCACGCACGTCGACGAGGCCGACGTCACCGAGCTGTACGAGCATTACCGCTCGGTCAAGGCGGAGGTCGAGGCGGACGGCGGCCGGTTCACGCTGCTGCCGTTCTTCGTCAAGGCGCTGGTCACCGTGCTCAAGCGCTACCCGATGTTCAACGCCAGCGTCGACGAGGAACGAGGCGAGGTGCTGCTCAAACGCTTCTACAACATCGGGATTGCGGTCGACACCCCGGAAGGCCTGATCGTGCCGGTGATCCGAGGCGCCGATCGCAAGAACATGGTCGAGCTGTCGGGCGAGATCGCCGATCTCGCGGAGCGGGCCCGCGACCGCAGGCTCGGGCTCGACGAGCTTCGCGGCGGGACCTGTACCATCACCAACATCGGTCCGCTGGGTGGGGTGTTCGCGACGCCGATCATCAACCAGCCCGAGCTCGCCATCGTCGGTCTGCACAAGATCCAGGATCGGCCGGTGGTGATCGACGGCGAGATCACGGTGCGCAAGATGATGTACCTCAGCGTGTCCTTCGATCACCGGTGGATCGACGGCGCCGAGGGAGCGCGTTTCATGACCGAGCTGGTCGGACTGCTCGCCAGCCCGGGTCTGTTGATGGCGAGGTTGTGATGGTCGTAGGATCCGTGTCCCGGGGGTGTGAGGTCGTGGTCATCGGCGCCGGTCCCGGCGGCTATGTCGCCGCCATCCGGCTGGCCCAGCTCGGCAAGGACGTGATCCTGGTCGAGAGGTCGTCGCGTCTCGGGGGGGTCTGCCTCAATGTCGGCTGCATCCCGTCCAAGGCCTTGATTCACGCGTCGGATCTCGCCTGGGAGGCGCAGCATGCCGACGTCATGGGGTTGACTGTCGAGGGCGTGACCGTTGATCTGGAGAAGATGGTGGCCTGGAAGGACGGCATCGTCGAGCGTCTGACCGGTGGTGTCGAGTTTCTGTGCGCGAAGAACGGCGTCGAGATCGTGCATGGAGACGCTCGATTTCTCAGCGACCGGAGCCTGCAGGTCGAGACCGAGGGCGGCAACGTGGAGATCGAGTTCTCATCGGCGGTGATCGCCACCGGCTCGTCGCCGATGGAGCTGCCGAATCTGTCGTTCGACGGCACACGCGTGATCGGTTCCACCGAGGCCCTGTCCCTCGACCGGGTGCCCGGAAGGCTCGTCGTGGTCGGGGCCGGCTACATCGGGCTGGAGCTCGGAACGGTCTACGCCAAGCTCGGGTCGGAGGTCACGATTGTCGAGTTTCTGTCCGAGATCGTGCCCGGGCTCGATCGGGACGTCGCCAAGACTCTGCAACGTCGGCTCAAGAAGCTCGGCGTCAAGCTTCTGCTCGAGCACCGCGCCGAGTCGTTCGACGACGGCGCCGAGCCGGCGCTCGTGGTCACCGGCCCGGATGGCGAGACCCTCCGGATCGGCGCCGACGTCGTGATGATGAGCGTCGGCCGGGTGCCGCACAGCGCCGACCTCGGTCTCGAGGCCGTCGGCGTCGCCACCGACGATCACGGTTTCATCACGGTCGATGATCGGCAGCGGACCTCGGTGCCGGGGATCTACGCCATCGGCGACGTCGCCGGCGGCGCACTGCTCGCCCACAAAGCCTACCAGGAGGCCAAGGTGGCGGCCGAGGTCATCGCCGGCGAACCCGCCGCCTTCGACAACGTCGCGATTCCGGCGGTGATCTACACCGACCCGGAGATCGCCTGGACCGGTCTCACCGAGCAGCAGGCCGTGGACCAGGGGTATGACGTGGTGACCGGCTCGTTCAGCTTCAAGGCGTCGGGCCGCGCCATGACCCTCGAAGCCACCGACGGCTTCATCAAGGTCGTGGCCGACGCCGACGGCGGCCAGTTGCTCGGTGTGGTGGCGGTCGGCCGGGGCGTGTCGGAGCTCATCGGCGAGGCCACTCTGGCGCTCGAGATGGGCGCCTTTCTCGAGGACGTGGGTTTGACGATCCACGCCCATCCGACCATGTCCGAAGCCTTCCAGGAGGCCGTCGAGGCCGCTCTCGGCAAGGCGGTGCATCAGGTCAACTCGTAGGTCACGGATGCAGGCGGCGTTTCCTCGGACCCTGCCGAGAGTCGGCTTCGGGTCGTCAGACATCGACCGACGATCCCGGAACCGGCGCCCTCGTGCGCCTCGTCCGGCCGCGGCTGAAGGGCGACTCGACCGGATGACGACTCGTGGTACGCTCGCAAAGGACGAGAGCGCCATCCGCGCGACCCCTTCGGGACAGATGTGCCATGACCACGACTCCAGTGCCGCCGCCTTCGGTCAACGGTCTTCGACGTCGTCGTCGCGAGGAAGGGATCTTCTTCCACGCTGATGACATGGGCTCGACCCCGACCATCACGACGCGGCTGTTCGACGCCTGGGACCAGGGTCTGCTCGACGGTTTCAGCGTCTTCGGTGACTGTGACCACCCCGAGATGATCGCGGCTCGCCTCCAGGCCCGGCCGGAGCGACCGGTCCGGCTCGCGGTTCATCTCAATCTCTGGGAGGGTCGGCCGCTGGTCCGTGGGTCCGGCGTCGACCGCCTGGTCGATCGGTCGGGCAACTTCGACGTCGAGTTCGTCGGCCTGCTGCGCCGGGGTTGGGGCAAGGGCTCGCAGCGCGAGAGAAACGAGCTGGTGTCCCAAATCGAGCGCGAGTGGCGGACCCAGATCGAAAACGTGATCGAAATGATCGCCGGGCGCTCGCTGACCGCGTTGGACGGACACCTGCACATGCACATGGTCCCGATCCTGTTCCAGCTCGCGGTCAAGCTCTCCAGGGAGTACGGAATTCCCGAGATTCGCAACGTTCGGGAGCCCTTCTACCTGTCCCGGAACATCCGGGAGTGCGTCACGACCAGGTTCGTGAGGAACATCACCAAACGAACCGTGCTGAACACGCTCGCGGGCGGCAACGCCCGGATCGCCGCGGACGCCGGGCTGAGGTCGCCGGACCGTTTGCTCGGCGTGCTTTACAGCGGAATGATGAGCCGTGCCAACATCGTTGCCGGCATCGCCGCGGCTCGCGCGCGAGCGGCGCGGCGGGTCGAGATTGTGGTCCATATCGGCAGGGCCGCCCGAACCGAGCTCGGTCGTTGGAGCGGCCGCCCCGGCAAGGCCGCGTTCGTCCTGAGCCCGGCACGAGACGCCGAGTATCGGGAGCTGATGTGGCTCAGGGCGCCGAAGGCCATGGTCGCGCAGGAGCGACGGGCGAAATGATCGGGCGGCAGCAGCGCCGGCGCAGTACGCATGATCCCGACCCGGGGGCCGCAGGACGAGAGCCGATGGTCGAGATCCAGACGGCGAACGACATCGACTACGACGCCTACGCGGCCTTTCAAAGACGAGCCTTTCGGGATCTTCTCGAGCGACAAAGAGCCACCGACGACCACATGACGGCGGAATACTATCGTTGGAAGTACCGCCCGCCGAGCGGCGCCGGGCGAGTCGCCAGGGTGGTCGCGGACGGCGTCACGCTGAGCTCGAGCGCCATCTTCCCGCTCCGGGTCAGCTGCTGCGGGAGATCCGTGACGGCGTGGCAGTACGTCGACGTCGCCACGGTACCCGAGGCTCGACGGAGGGGCCTGTTGACGGCGACCTTGCGGCGCCTCGCCGACGGTGTCGCCGACGACGAAATCCTGTACGGCTTCCCCAACGCTGGATCGCTGGGCGCCTTCGCCGCGCTCGGCTTCGCCGAGCACGGGGTCGTCACCACGTGGGCCAGTCCGGAGGTCCGGCTGGTCGCGAGGCGGCACGACAGGATTGGTCCGGTCGACCGCTTCGGGCCGGAGCACGATCTTGCCGGACGCTGCGCGGGCGGCGACGGGCCGATGGTCGACCGAGGGCACGACTACCTCAATTGGAGATACGCGGATCACCCGATCCACGACTATGCTCTGCTCGCGTACGAGGACAACGGCTGTCGGGGGATCTGTATCGTGCGCTCGGCGTCGATCATGGGCCGCGATCTGGCGCTCGTCATGGAACTCCTGGGCACGGAGCCCCAAGTCCTGACCGCGCTGCTGTCGCATGCGTCCGACTGGGCCCGCGGCTCGGGGCTCGCAGCCATCGCCCTCATGACGACCGCGCTGCCCTTGCGCACGGCGGTGCGGGTGCTGCTCGTCCCGATTCCGAGCCGCCTGCTGCGCAAACGGCAGGTGCTCATCCTTCGTGCCGGTGACCGGGTGCCGTCGGTCATGACGACCCGAGGCTGGGCCGTGCAGACCGGTGATTGGGACGTCTTTTAGAGCCCGGGGCCTGCAGCGCATCGAATCACGGCGGCTTTTCGGACTTCGGGTCGGCCCGTCTTTGTCGGTTGCTCGCCCCGTACTTTGTCCGCACCATTCACGAGTGATCGACCGTCAGCCGTCAGCTTCTCCGGTCAGCTCCTGCCAGGCTCGGACCGCCCGTCTGAGGTGTGGGATGACGATCGACCCGCCGACCACGAGAGCGATCGCGAAGACGTCCTGGATCTCCTCGGTGGCGACGCCCTCGTCGTGGCACCGGTCGAGGTGGTAGAGCACGCAGTCGTCACAGCGCAGCACCATGGACGCCACCAGTCCGAGCATCTCCTTGGTCCGGCTCGGCAGTGCGCCGTCGCGGTAGGTCTGGCTGTCCAGGCTGAAGAAGCGCTTGATCTCGAGGTTCGCCGTGTCGAGGGTCAGCTGATTGAGCGCCTCGCGCTCGGTCCTGAAGTCGTCGATGAGGCGGTGCGGCATGGAGTCCCCCTGGTGGGCGGCGTGCCCGGTCGAGACCGGGTTTCCCATGCTACCCCGGAAACGCCCTGCGGTTGAAAAAGAGGATCGGATGCTCGAGCGCGACCGCGGTTCACGGACCGAGGATCATGTCACCTTGGCAGTGCTACCCTCCAGCTCATGAGAGACGCCCCATGAGCCCCTTGCGTCCCGGAGGCGGGCGGATCGAGATCGTCGCCGGACCGATGTTCTCCGGCAAGTCCGAGGAGCTGATCCGGTTGTTGCGACGTGCCGCCATCGCGCGCCAGCGGATCCAGGTCTTCAAGCCGGCGCTCGACAACCGCTACGCCGAAGAGGACGTCGTGTCGCACTCTCAGTGGCGGATCCCGTGCCAGGTGGTGGAGAAGGCGGACGAGATTCTGGTCCATCTCGATCCGCGGACCGAGGTCGTGGGAATTGATGAGGGACAGTTCTTCGACGATCAGTTGCCGAAGGTCTGCGGCCATCTCGCTGACCTCGGCAAGCGCGTGGTCGTGGCGGGTCTCGACATGGACTACCGGGGGGCGCCCTTCGGGCCCATGCCCGAGCTGCTCGCCATCGCCGAGGACGTCCGGAAGATCCACGCGATCTGCACCCGCTGCGGCGCGCCGGCGAGCTACACGCAGCGCCTGACCCGAGACGAGCAGCGGGTCCTGGTCGGCGCCACCGATGTCTACGAGGCCAGGTGCCGCCGGTGCCACGAGCCCGACGGTGGCGCCGGGGACCGGGCGCGCTGGTTGTTCCCGCCGAACCAGGAGACCCCCGAAAGCGGTTGACTGCCGCCTGAGGTGAGCGGTTCTGCTGGATGAGGTGCGCCACAATCCCGATACGCTGGTGGCTGCGAAAAGCGGAGGCATGCCCTTGGGTATGTCGAGTGTTTTTGCGGCCTTTCAGGGCGCGGGAGACCGGTGCAGATCGTCGGTGAGGATCGCTCATCCCAGGCGCCGGTATCATGGACCGGTGACCATCGGTGATCTTCATGCCGGCACGGTTCTCGGGCGCTATCGGCTCGAGGTTTGCATCGGCGAGGGCGGCATGGGCTCGGTGTGGCGGGCGCGCGACGAGGTGCTCGAGCGGGATGTCGCGCTCAAGGCGCTGCCCCGGCATGTGGTCGTCGACCCGGCGGCGGAACGTCGGTTCGAGCGCGAGGCGCGCGCCATGGGCCGGCTCCAGCATCCCAACGTGGTCGGCATCTACGACATCGGACGCGGCGATCCGGGAACCGGAGGAGAGATCCCCTTTCTGGTCATGGAGCTGGTTCGCGGTCGGCCGCTTCATGACGTGATCGCGGCCGGACGGCCCGGCGTGGGCGAGGTTCTGAGGTGGATGGAGCAGGTTGCCCGGGCGCTCGCCGAGGCCCACGCCGCCGGCATCGTTCACCGCGATCTCAAGCCGTCCAACATCATGGTCGACGAAACCGGCCACGTGGTCGTGCTCGACTTCGGTCTCGCGCGGCTGACCCGGCAAGACGGCGAGGTCACCGAGGAGACCCTGACCACTCCGGGCATGGTCCTCGGCTCGTGTCCCTACATGGCGCCGGAGCAGGCGCTCGGCCGGGAGGTGACGCCGGCGAGCGATCTCTTCGCCTTCGGCGCGGTGCTCTACGAGGCGCTGACCGGGACACGGGCGTTCCACGGCGACACTCCGATGCGGGTGCTCCAGGCCGTGGTGCGCAGCGAGCGGGTTCCGATGGAGGACCTCGCGCCCGGCCTGCCGACCGCGGTCGTCGAGATCGTCGACCGCTGTCTCGAGCGGGACAGCTCCCGACGCTATCCGAGCGCCGGCGCGCTGGCCGCCGATCTGGCGGCGGCGGGCGCGATCGAGGCATCGTCGCCGTCGGGTGTTCTCACGACAGTCGTCAGCCACGGTCCGGAGGTTGTGGCGAGTGTGCTGCGCCGCCGGCGCCGACGTCGCGGTTTCGCCGGCGCCGTGGCGGTCGGGCTTGTCGCCGGCACAGCCGCCGGCCTGTGGTTCGGACGGCGCGGTTACGAGCCGATCCGCCCGGACCCCGGGCGCTGGACGATGACCGAACTCTACCGGGGCAGCGGGGACCTCGACCGTCCGGCATGGAGCCCGGGAGGCGACAGCCTGGCGGTCGCCCGGACCGAGGGCGACACCGGCGTCGTGGTGGTGGTTCCGGTGAGCGGTGACGACCCGAGAGTGCTGGTCCGGGGCGGCAGCCACGAAGTGCCGAGTCGGCCGAGCTTCTCGCCGGAAGCAGCGGCGGTTGCGGTGTCGGTCATCAGTGGCAGCTCTCAATCGGTTCACGTGGTCCCGGCCGTGGGAGGGCCACCGGCGTACGAGATCGAGAACGCGCTGCACGGCGTCTGGCTCGACCGTTCGACCCTCGCCTTCTCCCGGCTGGTCGATGGAAGGTCGGCGATCTGGACCGTCGAGCTGGAAACCGGGCGCGAGGGACTGCTCGTCGACGAGCGCGACGGCCTGTCGTGGTGGGAAGTGGTTCCGCGACCGGGTGGCGGCCTGGCGCTGGTCGGTGGCGCGACCGACATCGATCCCGGGATCTTCGTCAGCGACGCCGCCGGAGATCGAGTCGACCAGTGGCTGGCGCCGGGGCGCAAGGTACAGGGCGCCGACTGGGCCCCCGGCGGAGCGGTTCTCGTGGCCTCGGTGGACGGCCAATTGGTCAAGCTCGACGGTACCCGGGTGAGCCCCCTGCTCCCCGATTCGGACGAGGTCTTCCAGTTTCCTGCGTTTTCCGACGACGGCCGGCTCGCGGCCGTGCAGAACCGCCGGACCTACGACATCATCAGCGTCGATCCGGACGGTGGCGGTTGGGAATGCCTGGTGTGCGACAGGCCTCGATCGGGGTGGGGCAGCGCGGGATCCGATGGTTCGGTTGTCTACCGGTTGACGGTCGGGGACAGCTCCCGCGTATATCTGCGCGCGCCCGGCATCGAGGCGCGCGCGCTGACGACGCCGGACGAAATGGCCTCGTGTCCGGTGATGTCACCGGACGCGATCCGCGTCGCCTATCTGGCTCGTGTCGAAGGCAGCACCGAGCTTCGGGTCCGGCCCCGGTCGGGTGGCGATCCGGTGACCCTGGCGCGTGACGTCGAGAGCTCCGAGCTCGTCGCATGGTCGCCCGACGGGCGCAGCATCGCCTACGCCGGCGGCCGGCCTCTTCAGGTATTCGTCGTGTCGACGGCCGGCGGGACTCCGCGGGCCGTCAGCCCGAGCGGCGGCGACTATCCGAGCTGGAGCCCGGATGGGCGGTTGATCGCATTCGCGGTCTGGAACGAAGCGTCGGACCCTGCCCAGGGAACGTGGGTGGTCGCAAGCGGCGGCGGCGAACCGCGCAAGGTCGGTGAGGCGCCGACGCGAGCGGTGTGGGATCCGGTCACCGGCGAGCTTCTGCAGCTTCGTCGGTCGGCCGACGGCGCGGTGCTCGAGCTGTGGAGCGCCGATTCCGGGCGATGGAGATGGCGCCGACGCGCGGAGCTGGACATCGGGGTGAGGCCTCCGATCCAGATCGAGTATCTGCCGCTGTCGACCGATTGGCGCACCGGACGACTCGTGATGAACCGGAGGTCGGGCACGGGGCGGTTGGTCGTCTTTGACGGCATCGAGCCGGAGCGCTGGGAAAGGTGACGGCTCAAGACTTCTCAGAGGTTCCAGGAGCTGTGGTCAAGCGACGCGAGCTCATTCGAATGCATGAATTTATAGTGATATACTTATCTTGAAGTCGCTACTGGAACGCGAATCGGTCGCGGCGGGTTGCTGTTGATCGGGTTCGGCGGTGGTGCTACATTCGTCACGGATCGGTCATCGAGACCGGTGGGAAACAAGGGAGGATGGAGATGAAGAGAACGACGATCACCGGTGCGCTGGGTCTTGCGGCCATTGCGCTGATTGCCGTGAACCTGCAGGCCGGCGATCATGCCTATGTCGGCGCCGAAAAGTGCAAGATGTGCCACAAGGTCCAGTACAACACGTGGATCGAAACGACCCACGCCAAGTCGACCGACGCGGCCAAGGCGTCGACCGACCCGGCGTTCGATGCCGCCTGCCTGAGCTGCCACGCGACCAACGCCGACGAGTCGCTGCCCGGCGTCCAGTGTGAGGCCTGCCACGGCCCCGGCGCAGACTTCAAGAAGATGAGCATCATGAAGGACCGCGAGGCCGCCGTGGCCAACGGTCTGATCATTCCGAGCCAGGAAACCTGCGACAACTGCCACAAGGATGACGGCCATTCGAAGGCTGTGGTCTACGCGGATCATCTCGACAATCCGGCCGCAATGCACGAGTTCAAGAACCCGCCCGGCGAGTGATCGCCCGGCTCGAAGACCACACGACGGTGGGCGCGGTCGAACCTGTGCCCGCCGTTTTTTCTTGACCACCGCTGACGCCATGCAGTCCTTCGAGTTCCAATCGACCACGCCGATCGACTTCGTCGACCGGGTCCGAGCGGGTCTGGCCGCCCGCGGCTACGACCGCAACCTCGCGATCACACTCGAGAGTGATCGCTTGATCGTCCGGTTTTGCTGGCTGGGCGCCTCGAGCTTCGAGTACCGCGTGACCGAGAGTGGCGACGGTTTTCGCGCCGACCTCGTCGGCCAGCGGGTCGCCCCCCTCCACGCCCCCTTCGCCGACCGTTTCGAAGGCTACTTCAATCAGGCCCTCGAGGAACTGGGTGCAACGGCCGTGTGAGGAAACGACTCTCTGAAAACGAGAGACGCTCGGGCCCGTCAGCCCGAGCGTCTCTCGTTTTCAGAGTCTGAACCGCGTTCCGGCTACGCCATCTCGAGCAGATACGCGAAGCCCATTCCGCCACCGATGCACATGGTCACGATGCCGCGCTTGGCGCCGCGGCGTTTGAGCTCGCCGAGGATCTTGACCGTCAGAACGGCGCCGGTCGCGCCGAGCGGATGTCCGGTGGCGATGGCGCCGCCGTTGACGTTGGTCTTTTCGGGGTCGAGTCCGAGCTCGTTGACGCAGTACACCGACTGGCTGGCGAATGCCTCGTTGATCTCGACCAGGTCGATGTCGTCGAGGGTCATGCCGGTCTTGGCGAGGAGCTTGGGAACCGCCTTGACCGGCCCGATGCCCATGATGTCGGGCTCGACACCGGCCACCGCCCATTGGCGGACGAACGCGATCGGTTCGAGACCGAGCTCGGCGGCCCGATCGTCGCCCATGATCACCACGGCGGCGGCGCCGTCGTTGATCTGTGACGCATTCCCCGCAGTCACGGTGCCTTTGGGATCAAAGACCGGTTTGAGCCGGGCCAACCCCTCGACGGTGGTGTCGGCGCGCGGGCCCTCGTCCTTGGAGAACACCAGCTCCTTCCATGAACCGTTGACCCGGGTCCGCACCCCGAGGGGCACGATTTCTTCGGCAAAGACTCCCGACTCGAGAGCGGCCACCGCTTTCTTGTGTGAGTTGCAGGCGAACTCGTCCTGGATCTCCCGGGTGATGCCGAACTTCCGCGCGACCACCTCGGCGGTGGTTCCCATGGCGGCGTAGGCGTTGGGGAGGTCCTCCATCAGCTGGGGGTAGGCGATGGGTTTGTTGCCGCCCATCTCGACCATGGACATGGATTCGAGCCCTCCGGCGATGATGATGTCGGCATTGCCGGCTCGGATCGTGTCGGCGGCCAGTGCGATGGTCTGTGAGCCCGAGCAGCAGAACCGGTTGACGGTCATGGCGGGGACATCGACCGGGAAGCCGGCGGCCAGAGAGACCAGCCGCGCGACATTCATACCCTGCTCGCCTTCGGGCATGGCGCAGCCGAGGATGATGTCGTCGACCATGGCCTTGTCGAGCCCTGGGGTGCGCTCGACCAGCGCTTCGAGCATCTTGGATGTGAAGAACTCCGGTCGGGTGTCCTTGAGGCTGCCCTTCTTGGCCCGACCGATGGGCGTTCTCGCGACTGAAACGATGACGGCTTCTCGCATGGCTACTCCCTCTTCAGTTCCGCAGCGGCTTGTTGTTGACCAGCATGTACTTGATCCGGTCCTGGGTCTTGGGCTCGCCGCACAGCGAGAGGAACGCCTCGCGCTCGAGGTCGAGGATGGTCTGCTCGTCGACCGGATCGTTGATCGTCGTGTCGCCGCCGGTGAGGATCCGACCGAGGTGGGTGGCGATCTTCTCGTCGTGTGACGAGATCCAGTGGGTCAGCTTCATGTTGTGAAGCATCATCTTGAGCGTTGCCAGCCCTTCTTCGCCCGGTAGTCTGTAGGTCTTCGGCATCGGCGGCGTGTAACCCTCCTCAGCCATGGCGATGGCCATTCGTTTGGCGGTCCACAGCTGCTGTTCGCGGTTGATCTCCACCTTGTCGTAGGGCCGCAGGAACTTGCGGTCGCGAGCTTCCTCGCCCGACGTGGCGACCTTGGCCATACCGATGTTCTCGAAGGCGGTCCGGATGAAGGGAATCTGCGACAGCACCGGCTGATCGATGCCCTCGAGCACTCGCTCGAGCATGTACAGGCAGCCGCCGCCGGCCGGAATGACGCCGACCCCGACCTCGACCAGCCCGATGTACGACTCGGCGGCGGCGCACACCCGGTCGGCGCCCATGGTAATCTCACAACCGCCGCCGAAGGTGAAGCCGAAGGGCGCTGAGATCACCGGGACCGAAGCGCGGCGCAGACCGATGGTCATGCCCTGGAAGATCCCGATCATCTCTTCGAGCCCGGCCCACTGGTCGGCTTGAACCGCCTCGAGGATCGCGAGCAGGTTGGCGCCTGCGCTGAAGTTCTCCCCCTGGTGGTGGATGACGAGACCGCGGAAGTCGCGCTCAGCGATCTCGACGCCCTTGATCATGACTTCGGTGATGAACTCGTCGACCGGGTTGAGCTTCGGTTGCAGGGTCGAGTGGAACTCGATGCAGGCGATCCCGTCGCCGATGTCGACCAGGGAGGCGCCGCGGTTGCCGAAGACGACCTTGCGTTCATCGAGCTTGATCTGGGACAGCACCAGGAAGGACTCGGGCTTCGGCTCGGCAACGTGGGTCGAGGACGTGGGATCGTACACGCTGCGGCCGTCGGCCGACTCGACGTAGAAGCTGTCGTGACCGGCGACGAGCATGTCCTCGACCCATTTCGCGGGCTCGACTCCGTCGGCGGTCATCCGGTCGACGGTGGCCTTGACGCCGAGCGCGTCCCAGGTTTCGAACGGTCCGAGAGCCCAGTTGAAGCCCCATTTGAGTGCGTTGTCGACATCGACGAGGGTGTCGGAGATCTCGCCGATCCGGCGCGATGTGTAGGCGAGGGTGTCACGCAGCACGGCCCACGCGAACCGACCGGCTCGGTCGTCGGTCTCGACCAGCTGCTTGATTCTCTGGCCGACATCGTTGGTCTTCTTGGCCTTGCCCAATGACGGGTACTTGTAGGTCTGCTTGGGCCTCTTTTCTCCGGTCTTCCAGTCCAGAACGAGCTTGGTCTTGGACCCGTCGGGGTTCTTCTGAATGCCGGTGAAGCCGCCCTTGTCCTTGGTCTTGCGGCCGAGCGCGCCGTCGGCGATGAGCTTTTCGACGAAGTCCGGAACCGTGAACAGCTCGCGCTCCTCGTCGTCCGGGCAGCCGTCGGCGATGGTCTTGATGACGTGGGCCATGACGTCGATCCCGACGAGGTCGGCGGTGCCGAAGGTGGCGCTGCTCGGGTGGCCCATGGCCGGGCCCGTGATGGCGTCGACCTCGTCCACCTGGTAGTCCATTTCGATCATGTGGCGGAGCGTCGCGGCGATGCCGTAGACGCCGATGCGGTTGCCGACGAAGTTCGGCGTGTCCTTGCCGAAGACGATGCCCTTGCCGAGCCGGAAACGACCGAAGTCGGCGAAGAAGTCCGTGATCTCGGGCAGCGTGTGTTCGCCGGCAACGAGCTCGAGGAGCTTCATGTAACGGACCGGATTGAAGAAGTGGGTCACCAGGAAATGTTGCTTGAATTCGTCGGACCGGCCTTCGGTCATGCCCTTGATCGACAGCCCCGATGTGTTGGACGAGACGATGGCGCCGGGCTTGCGGACCTCCTCGAGGCGCGCGAACATCTTCTGCTTGACGTCGAGCCTCTCGACAACGACCTCGACGATCCAGTCGCACTCCGCCAGACGATCCCAGTCGTCGTCGAAGTTCCCGATCTCGATGAGGGGAAGGAAGCGCGGGCTGTACAGGGCCGCCGGCTTGCTCTTCTTGAGCCCCTGGAGCCCGTTGAGCGCGAACTTGTTGCGGAACCGCGGGTCCGATTCGGTCAAACCCTTCGAAATGTCGTCCTCGGTGAGGTCGGACGGCACGATGTCGAGCATCAATACCGGAATCCCGGCGTTGGCGAGGTGGGCGGCAATCCCGGAGCCCATGACTCCGGCTCCGAGAACTGCGGCCCGTTCGATCTTTCTAGGCATGGATCAACCTCCCGATATCAGTGATGGTGAGCCCCTGGACCGTCAGACGGTGTCGTCGACCGGTTTGGTCGCGGCAGGGGTGACGTCTGATGAATGAACACTCATTCATTCTGAACCATCTGCCGCGAGTTGGCAAGAGCCGGATCCGAATGGCAGCGGAACGACCAGCGTCTGACCGGGTATCATCCGGAACGGCGAGTTCTATCTCTAGATTTTACTTGGACTTCAGTGAATTGTGCAGAGGGGCTCCCGGAAGATTGTCGCGCTGCGGCAACGACGTGGCGCCACCGACGCCACGAACGGCAGCGACCCTGTCCGCGGTCCGCGCACCGGAATCGGGATAGAATGGCCGAGGGAGATCGTCCGCGAGAATCGCCATCTCAAGGGAGAACGATGCAAACCGGCCTGGACACTCTGTCCGAATTGAAATATGTTATCCTCTTTTATATCGTGTATGGAGTGGTCGTATCAAGTACGAATCCTGAGTTGTCGTGACGATCATGACGAGAACAACAGCTTCGGCAACGCAACTCGAGGAAGGATCCATGATCAACCTCAGACCTCAGCTTGCGATGTGCCTCGCGGTGCTGGTACTGGCGGCGCCGACGGCGTTCGCCCAGCAGGGCCAGGGTGAGCTCGAACCCCCGAACGCCCAGTCTGGAAAGGTCAATCCCAATCCGAGCGAGGCGATCCCGATCGGACCGTTCCTGTTCAGCCCCGCGGTGCAGCTCAACTGGCAGCACCGCGACAATATCTTCTTCACGCCCGAGAATGAGGTCTCGGATCAGGTTCTGATGGCCCGCGCTCGTCTCCAGTTCGAGCTGCCGATCTACGAATCCTATGTTCTGTTTTCGTACACGCCACAGTACCGCGCGTACAGCGACTACGAGCTTGATGACAAGTGGGGACATTTCATCGACGTTCTCGGCGGTTTTGAATTCTCGAACGGAGTTGTCCTGGAGACCACGTACAAGTATATGGAAGGCAACCTCGAGACCCGCGAGGTCGATCCGGGCGGCGAGCTGGTGTGGGGCGATCGGCTGTTCAAGAAGCACTTCGCGGCGGCGCGTCTCGACTACTGGATCACGAACACCGACGGGCTCACCATCTTCGCCGACTACACGGATCTGTCGCACGAGGATCCAGATCTGTTCTACGACTACACGCGGCTGATCGCAGGAGCCGGGTGGCTGCACCAGATCAGCGAGGTGCTGGTCCTGAACCTGGCCTACCGCCACACCGAGTTCGAGCCGACCCAGACCGTCGAGTTTCGCGAGTCGAGCTCCGACGAGCTGACGGTGGGGCTGCGCGGCAATGTCAGCCCGGTGGTTGCGACCGAGCTCGTCGTCGGCTACCGGAACACGTCGTACAACGTCCAGCCCGGCGACCCGCCGGTGAGCGACTTCAGCGGCTTCATCATGAACGGCTGGGTCAACTGGGAGCTCGGCCACGGGTCGTCACTCAGGCTCGACCTGCTGCGCTCGGACTACCCGTCGAACTACGGCATCAACGCCAACTACGTCGCGACCGGCGGCAGCCTGCAGTATCAGTTCGACCGGCACCGTTTCTACGCCCAGGCCCGGGCCCGCTATCAGGTCAACGACTACGAGCTGCCCGACATCAGCACCGGCGAAGACCGCGAGGATCCGATCACGACCTACGCTCTCGGTCTGGGCTACCGTTTCGGTCCGTACATTTCGTTGTGGGGCGGCTACCTCCGTGAGAACAGGGACTCGACGATCCACCAGTATTCCTACGACTACAACGTCTTCACCCTCGGGCTGGTGGTCGGATACTGATCTGTTGTCGGACACCGATCGAGTGAAATTGTGGTACGGTCCGGCCATGCGCCGGATGGTTGTTCTGTCGTGTCTCCTCGGGCTCGCCGCGTTCGTCATACCGGCCGGTGCAGACAGCGTCGTGGCGGAGGCGGGCTATCGGGTCGGCGCCGGGGACGTTCTCGACGTGGAGGCTTACAGCCACGACGAAATCTCGGGCCGGTTCGCGGTCGAGGAGACCGGAGAGGTCAGCTTTCCGCTACTCGGCAGGGTTCCGGTTGCGGGACGCACCACGGCCGAGGTCGCCGAGCTGCTGGAAACCCTCCTCGAAAAGGACTACTACGTCGACGTCCAGCTCCAGGTCGAGGTCGAGACCTTTCGGTCGCAGCCGGTCACCGTGCTCGGCGAGGTGTCCCGCCCCGGGACCTACTATCTGGAAGGTCGGACCGGGCTGCATACGATTCTCGCCGAGGCGGGCGGCCTCAAGACCTCAGCCGGGCCGGTGGTCGAGCTGCGTCGTCTCGAAATGGTCGACAGCGAGGAGCGCCCGGTGGTCCGGATCTTCAGCACGGCTGCCCTGCTCACGGGAGAAGACGGCCGCGATGTCATTCTGAGGCCGGGCGACGTGATCTCGGTGTCGGCCAAGCAACGTTACTTCATCACCGGCGAGGTCGCCAGCCCGGGTCAGTACGATCTGACGCCCGACATGACCCTGATGCAGGCGATCTCGCAGGCCGGCGGTCAGGGGAAGTTCGCGTCGCAAAGCGTCGAGGTGCACCGGGGCGGCAATGGGGACAAGGAGATCCACGAGTTCGACCTGGCCCAGATCCGCAAGGGCCGGATCCCGGACCCGACCATCGAGGCCGGCGACGTCGTCATCATCCGACGGCGCTTTTTCTGAGCGCGGCCGCGCGGCGCACAGGTTGACACCTCGGTGGGCGGGACGTACGATAAGTCGAGAGCACACGGAGGTCTCATATGCGATGGCTGTTGACGGTATGCGCGATGCTCCTTTTGACCCCTGCCGTGGCGGTCGCCCAGGGTGATCCGAAGGACGTCCGCTACGAGGGCGCCATCACCCATGGTGAGGCCGCCCAGCTCATGCTCAAGATCGCCGCCGGTTACGCCGAGGCGACGCCCGATCCCCAGTCCGCGCACGAGCGGCTCCAGAGCTGGGGCATCGTGCCGGTGACCTGGGCTTGGGACGACCCGCTGCTGCACGGCGAGCTGGCTCAGATGCTCGAGCACCTCGGAATCGAATACCTGCCCGCCAAGGCCGACTCGCCGGTATCCGGGGTTTTTCTCGAGGCGCTGCTGTGGCGCGAGGTGACCAAGCTCCGCGACTACCACGCAAAACGTCTCGGCCACGGATTCTCGGCCAACCACGTGCTCGACGCTGGCGTCGACCGGGCGGTCAGTCCATCGGACTTCAACTGAACGAGACCGGACGAAAAGCGTCACACGACACGATCCACGAGGCGGCTCAGGCCGCCTCGTTTGGTTTGGTGGGCCGAGGTACACTCGCGTGGCTCGCTGCGGAAGCCGCGACCGTTCCCGAAAAGGAGGCACTTCGACATGAGCTCTGACAACCTGCTGATCACGGACGTCGACGGCGCCCGGTGGCTGACCGTCAACCGCCCGGAGAAGCTCAACGCTCTCAACGCCGACACGATCAACGGGCTCGCTGCCGCGATCGACGACATCGAGTCCGATGCGGGAGTTGAGGCGGTGGTCATCACGGGCGCCGGCGCCAAGGCGTTTGTCGCCGGGGCCGACATTTCCGAGCTCGCCCGGCTCGATCCGGTCGAAGCCAGGTCGTTCGCCCGTCGCGGTCAGGCGGTGTTCAATCGCATCGAGCGTCTCGACCGGCCGGTGGTGGCGGCGGTCAACGGCTTCGCCCTGGGCGGCGGTTGCGAGCTCGCGATGGCGTGTCACCTCCGGATTGCGGCAGCCAACGCGGTCTTTGGCCAACCCGAGGTCAAGCTCGGTCTGATCCCCGGCTACGGCGGCACCCAGCGTCTGCCTCGGCTGATCGGGCGCGGCCGAGCGCTCGAGCTGCTGCTCACCGGTCGCAACGTGGCGGCGGAGGAGGCGCTGTCGATCGGTCTCGTCAACTCGGTGTGCGAGCCGGACCGGCTCGAGGCTGCGGTCGGGGCCGTGCTCGAAGAAATCCGAGGCAACGGCCCGCTCGCGGTTCGCCACTGCCTCGAAGCGGTGGCAGCCGGGCTCGACATGAACCTCGACAACGCGCTGCTGCTCGAGGCGACGCTGTTCGGCGTCGGCGCCGCGAGCGAGCAGATGCGCGAGGGCACGAGCGCGTTTCTCGAACGGCGGAAGCCGGATTTTCGAAACGCCTGAACGGCCGTCGTCGGATCGCCGGACGCACGAATCGTCCTTGATGCGACGGCCGAAGCCTCGTAGTATTGTTGCATACGAGTATGTGAGGAGGACCGCGTGAGCGAAGGTGGTGATGGGCCGAGCAAGATCAAGGTTGTGGATCGGCGACGTTTCGACGACAGCGGAGAGCCGAGGCCGGATCGTCCGGCGCCCGAGCCCAAACCGAAACCGGAACGCCAGGATCCGCTGACCGGATCGGTCGGGGATGGGCGGACGGCAGCGCCAGACAGTGCCGGCCCGGCCCCCGGGGCTTCGGCAACAGTGCCCGGTGAAGGGTCGACTGCCGATGCGGCGGGCTCGCCGTTGTTTCTGGAGCTTGTCGCGGCGCTCGCTCAACAGGCGGAGATCCTCATCACCGGCGGCCAGGGCCTCCCCGCTCAGCCTGCCGAGGCACAACGGGTCATCGACTATCTCGGTGTTCTGGAGAGCAAGACCCGTGGCAATCTTTCGTCCGAAGAGAAGCAGATTCTGTCCAATGTAATTTTCCAGCTCCGGACACTCTACGTTCAACAGGCAAGATGAAACCGCTGGCCCGCGTGTCGATCCTGGTGTGCGCCGCGTTCGTGGCGGCACCGGTGAGCGCCACGGTTGACGAGGCATGGCTCGGGGTCCAGGAGGTTCTGTCGGCGCCGGAGGATCGGGCGCTCGATGAGCCGGTCGACGACCTGGTTCGAGCGGCGGAAGAGATCGATGTCCGACGCCTGACGCCCCAAGCCTCGGCGATGGTCGCCTGGTCGATCAGCCACCCCGAGCAAGGCGACGCGGCGATGCGAACGGCGATTCGCTTTGACTCGCAGCTGCCGGCGCCCCACTTCCTGCTGTCGAGTCGCAGCTGGCAACGTGGAGCCTATCTCGAAAGCGCATCGCACTACGTGCGCGGGTGGTTGGCCGCGTTTCGCCACGAGGTGACGCGTCGTCACCTGGTGATGTCCCTGGGGATTTGGATCATCCTCGGCGCGGTGGCGGCCGGGACCGCGGCCATGATCGTGATGACGCTGTACACGCTCTCCCGAACTACATTCGACGCACTGTCGGTCGGCGACATGATCTTCGCGCGTGCCAACGCCATCGTCTTCGGCGCAGTGCTCGTGCTGCTGCCGGTGTTCGCCGGGCTCGGACCGGCATGGCTGGTGGTCTATCTCTTCGTCGGTGGCTGGATCTACCTGGCCCCCGGTGCGCGAGGCCTCGCGGTCGGGCTGTGCTGCTTCCTCGCTGTGGTTCCGGCATTGCTCGAGACCTGGCAGCGCTCGCTGCTCCGGGTGCCGCCGGTGACCGAACGGGTTTCGGTCATGCTCGACGAGAGGCAGCTCAACCCGTCAGCTCTTCGCGAGTTTCTCGACCTCAAGGGGGAGTTCGACGGCGATCCGCTCTTCCACCTGATTCTCGGGGAGCTGCTGCGCATGCACTCGGCCGTCGAATCCGCCAAGGTCGAGTTCCAGACCGCGGCCGTCGAATCCGCTCACGACTCTCGCCCGTACGTGTTCCTCGGCAACATGGCGCTGGAGGACGGCAATGTCCAGCTCGCCATCCAGTACTACGATTCGGCGATCGATCTTGACGATCGGACGGCGCTGGCGTACCACAACCTGTCCTCCGCGTACGATCTCATTCGTCGTTTCCAGCAGGGCGATGCGGCCCGGGCGCGGGCCCGCGACCTCGCGGGCGGCCGCTCGGCAACACTCGGCGTGCGCGGGCGCGATCCGAGAGTCCGTTATCCCGGGGTGACTTCTGACGACGTCGACGAGTTCGTGGTGGGTCTGACCGACGAGGGTCGACTCCAGGTCGGTTACAGCGCCGCCTCGTTGCGCTCGGCGGTGCAGCTGTTGAGCCCGACGTCGATGCTGTTCTGGCTCGGTGCGGTGATGGGTGGAGCGCTGCTGGCGGCTCGGTCGAGGTGGTTTCCGGCCGCCCGACAGTGCTCGAAGTGCGGCAAGGTGTATCGACTCGAGGACGAACCGGGCGAGAGCCCACTGTACTGCCGCCAGTGCGTGTCGGTGTTCCTGCAGCGTGACCTGGTGCCCATCGAGCAGCAGACGGCGAAGCTCGCCCAGGTTCGCCGCTGGGATCGTTGGGTCGACGTCTGCCGCCGCGCGGCCTCGGTGCTCGCTCCAGGGTCGGCCATGATCGTGGGCGACCGGGTCGGTCTCGGTCTCGCGGTCGGACTGGCTTCGTGGACCGCGCTGGTCGGTCTCGTCGTGTGGACGCCGAGATTTCTCGAGACCATCGAGCCGACCGTGCCGACTCAGCCGGTGATTGCCGTCCTCGCGGTCGTGCTCGCTGCGAGCTGGCTGCGCTCCGTGCTCGGGTCGTGGCGGAGGAGTTGACGTGGCGTTGGAAGGCACTCTCAGGGACTTCTCCTTCGCTGACATTCTGCAGCTGATCTCGCTGCAGAGGAAGACCGGGGTCCTGACTCTCAAGTCGGATGACAACCTCACCACGATTTCATTCGTCGACGGCAACATCGTCGGCGCCTCGACGCTCAACCAACACACCGAGGATCTCATCGGCCTGATCCTGCTCAAGCGCGGCGAGGTCGAGGCTGCGGCTCTCGACGAGGCGCTTCGGTGGCAGCAGGAAACACTCCAACGTCTGGGTCGGATCTTCATCGACCACGGCGTTGTCACGGTCGAGACGGTTCGCTCTGCCCTGCAACAGCAGATTCTCCAGATCGTCTACCGCGTCTTTCGCTGGAATGACGGCGATTACCACTTTTCTCAGGAATCGGACATCGACTACGATCGCGAGCTCACCGAGCCGATGGCTGCCGATCACATCATCATGGAAGGCGCCAGAATGACCGACGAGTGGCCGTTCATCGAGCAACGGCTGCCGGACCGCAACGTGGTTCTCGTTCAGGTCGATCCGAGGCGCGAGCTCGAGATGGTCGAACCGGCGTCCGACGATTTTGACAATTTGGGCTTCAGCTTTACCGATACGCCACAGGAGGAGCCGCGGCACGTCGACGGGCCCGGCGAAGGACAGGTCACTCCCGATCAACTGGCGGTGTACCGACTGGTCAACGGCAGGGATGACGTTCATGAGGTCATCCTGGCGAGCCCGCTCATCGAGTTCGAGACCTGCAAGGCCCTGGCGGAGCTCATCGAGAGCGGCCTGATTCGAGAACGCAGCAATCAGGAAACGATCCAAGCGGAGCTTCTGACCGAAGCCGGGTCGACGAGCCGTCGTCGGCGGATCAACATCAGCGCCTTGCCCTGGCTCGCGATTCCGTTTCTGGTTCTTCTCGGTTTCGCCTTGACGGTCATGCCGCGCAACCCGTTCAACCCGACCTTCACGGTGCGGCAGGATTTCTGGCAGCGCTACGTGGTGCAGAGTCAGTCCTGGTTGAAGATGGACTGGCTCGCGCGGAATGCCGAGGCCGACTTCTTTCTCCGGGGCCTCTATCCCGCCGGGCTGGACACACTTTCGGCCTCGCGTCTCGGCCGCTCGATGGCCGAGGACCCTTGGCAGCGACCCTATCGGATGGCCATTCGGGGGCACAAGCTCATGTTCACCGGTTCGGACAGTCAGGGCCAGCCGGTGCCGATGCTGATTTTGAGCCGCAGCCTGGCCTGGGAGGGCGAGGTGCAGGATGCTGTGGACCGAACCGGGCCGGGTCTGATCCTCCTCCCGTAGCCGGTCTCGACGCGGGAGGCCGCGCCGCCGCCTTCTCGGTCGAGCCGCCCGCGCAATCTCACGACAATCCGCCACGTGGGGCGATGCGGTGTGGGTGACGTCTTCCTCAGATGAGCGACTGTCACCGGCGATCTGCACCAATCTGGACGGTTGCGACGATCGCGTGAGGCCGCCCGGTCTGCAGTCAAGAATATACTTGACAAAGAAACACTCAGGTTTTATGATGTGTCCGGATCGCAGAATTTGAGGAGGACATTAGCATGTCTCGTGTCATCGGAATCGACCTCGGAACGACCAACTCGGTCGTCGCCGTCATGGAAGGCGGGAAGCCGGCCGTCATCGCAAATCAAGAGGGAAACCGCACCACCGCATCGGTGGTCGCCTTCAATTCGTCCGGAGAGCGTCTTGTCGGCCAGGTGGCCAAACGCCAGGCCGTGACCAACCCCGAAAACACAGTCTTTTCGGTCAAACGTTTCATGGGGCGTAGGTTCGACGAGGTAGCCGGGGAGATCAAGACCGTTCCCTATATGGTGGTCAAGGGCGAGAACGATACCGCCCGGATCGAGATCCTCGACAGGGTCTACTCGCCGCCTGAAATTTCGGCGATGGTCCTGCAGAAGCTCAAGGCGGCTGCCGAGGACCATCTGGGAGGGCCGGTCGACAAGGCGGTGATTACCGTCCCGGCCTACTTCAACGATGCCCAGCGGAAGGCAACCAAGGACGCCGGCCAGATCGCCGGGCTTGAGGTGCTGCGGCTGGTCAACGAGCCGACCGCTGCGGCCCTCGCCTACGGGCTCGACCGGAAGGAAGACGAAACGATTGCCGTGTTCGACTTCGGCGGCGGCACCTTCGACATCTCGATTCTCGAGGTCGGCGCCGGCGTTGTCGAGGTCAAGTCGACCAACGGCGACACCCATCTCGGAGGCGACGACATCGACCAGCTGATCATCGACTGGTTGGTGGAGGAGTTCAAGAAGGACCAGGGCGTCGACCTGAGCCAGGACCGGATGGCGCTGCAGCGGCTCAAAGAAGCCGGAGAAAAGGCCAAGATGGAGCTCAGCGCGACCATGGAAACCGACATCAATCTGCCGTTCATCACCGCCGACGCCTCGGGGCCGAAGCATCTGGCGCTGAAGCTCACCCGGTCGAAGTTCGAGCAGATGATCGGCCCGCTGGTCGACCGGACGCTCGAGCCCTGTCGGCAGGCGCTCAAGGACGCCGGCATCGAGGCCAAGGACGTCGACGAGGTGGTTCTGGTCGGTGGTTCGACCCGGATCCCGATGGTCCAGAAGGCGGTGACGGACTTTTTCGGCAAGGAACCTCACCGCGGCGTCAACCCCGACGAGGTGGTCGCCATCGGAGCGGCGGTCCAGGCTGGCGTGCTCGCCGGTGAGGTCAAGGACGTGCTCCTGCTCGACGTCACCCCGCTTTCGCTCGGCGTCGAGACCCTGGGCGGCGTGACCGACGTCGTGATTCCCCGCAATACGACGATTCCGACCCGCAAGAGCAAGGTCTACTCGACGGCGGACGACAACCAGAATCAGGTCGAGATTCACGTTCTCCAGGGCGAGCGCACCATGGCTCCGGACAACCGGACCCTCGGTCGGTTTCACCTGATGGGCATTCCGGCGGCGCCCCGCGGGGTGCCGCAGATCGAGGTCACGTTCGACATCGACGCCAACGGCATTCTCCACGTCTCGGCCAAGGACCGCGGAACCGGCCAGGAGCAGAAGATCCAGATCACCAGCTCGTCGGGTCTCAACGACGACGAGATCGACCGCATGGTGAACGAGGCCAAGACTCACGCCACTGACGACGAGGCCAAGCGCAAGCAGATCGAAACCCGAAACAAGCTCGACGGGCTCGTATACTCGACCGAGAAGCTGCTCGCCGAGAACCGCGACAAGCTGCCCGAGGGCGAGACCAGGAACATCGACGAGGTCATCGCCGACGCCAAGAAGGCACTCGAGGAGGGCGACGAGAGCCGGATGGAGCAGGTGTACGAACAGCTGACCCAGGCGAGCCACCAGATCGCCGCGGCGCTCTATCAGACCGCCACCGGCGACGGCGGACCGGCCGGCGACGGCGCGTCGGACTCCGGCGCCGCGGCGGGCGCGGCGGGCGAGGACGACGAGGTCATTGATGCCGAGTACGTCGACGTCGAGCCGGAAGAAGAAAAATCATGATTGCGGCCGGGAGGCGGGCTTCCGGCGCCCGCCTCCCCCGGGCCCTCCTCCCGTCGTGACGACACGGCGGGAAAGGGGCAATGGTAGAGTCGAGACACAGGCACATCGAGAGTCGGTGCCGGCAAGCGGTCGTCATCGACCGGTCGTGGGTGTTTGGAGGCCTCGTGAAGTCCAAGCCGCGGTACCGCATGATCTCCTGGGTCGCGGAGAAGTACAACGTACACCCGCAGACGCTGCGTTTGTGGGAGCGCGAGGGTCTGATCCAGCCGAGCCGTTCCGAAGGCAACACGCGCCTGTATGACGAGCAGGCATGTCTCCAGCTCGAGACGATTCTGACTCTGACCCGCGACCTGGGCGTCAATCTCGCCGGAGTCGAGATCATTCTCAATCTGAAGTCCCAGATCGGTCAGCTTCAGGCCGAGAACCGGATGCTCAAGAAGCTCGTCCGGCAGGCTTTGCGAAGCAAGCGGGAGGTGCCGCGCTATCACGCCCTGGTCAAGTTCGAGACCGGCTCGATCCAGGTCGTGGATGACGAATGACCGCCTCCACCGGGCGACCGCGCAACGCCGAATCCGCTACCCTGCGCCGATACCTGGAAGACATCTCCAGATATCCGATGCTGAGCCACGACGAGGAGGTCGAGCTCGCTCGTCGTGTCAAGGCCGGCGATCACGAGGCCGTTCGGCGGCTTGTCGAGGCCAACCTGCGCTTCGTGGTTGCCTACGCCAAGCGCTACCGGACACCCAACGTGCCGTTTCTCGATCTCATCCACGAGGGGAACCTCGGCCTGATCCAGGCGGCCAAGAAGTACGACCCGTTCGGCGAGGGCCACGACGTCAAGTTCATCACCTATGCCGTTTGGTGGATCCGCCAGGCGATCCTGCACGCGCTGGCGGAGCATGCAGGATCGTTCCGCCTGCCCCAGAAGCAGGCGAACAACCTGTACCGGCTCGAAAGGGTCCGGTCACTGCTCCAGGAGCGACATGGACGGGCGCCGACCGACGTCGAGCTCGCCGACGAGCTCGATCTGTCGGTGGACGACGTGCAGGTGCTGACCCAGGCGTCCCAGTCTTCGCTATCCCTCAACGAGCCGGTCGACGTCGACGGCAATTCCGAACTCGGCGATCTTCTCGAGCAGACGACGCTCCCGGACACCGACGACCGGCTCGTTCAGGAGTCGTTCCGGGTCGCGTTGGCAGATGCCCTCGGCGAGCTGCCCGACCGGGAGCGACGCGTGCTCGAGCTGCGGTTCGGTCTCCTGGACGACCAACCCAAAACCCTGAGGGAGATCGGCGAGATCCTCGATTTGTCGCGGGAGCGCGTGCGGCAGATCGAGAGCCGCGCCCTCAACCGACTGCGATGCTCACACACCACCCAGTCCCTCTCCGGATACCTCAGTGCATGATGACCGCAGCTGTGCGATGTCATTGATCATTCAAAATTCATCATTGGCTCAGATTTCATCGCCATCCTCGGCATCGTCGCGGGCCTCTTCGTGCCGGGCAGCCGCCTTGTTCCGCACGACGACCCAGGTTCCGGCGAGGAGGTCGTGGAGAGCGCGTCTGTCTTCGCGAAGCACGATCAGGAGATGGCCCATTCCCGCCGTCACCGAGCTCACCGAGTACGCGGCGAGCCGGAGGAAAGCGCGGGACAGGCCGATCGGCCACTTCCCTCGATGATCGACGACGACAAGGCCGAACATCCACTTGCCGATGGTCGTCCCGACGAGACCCCAGCCGACTGCGAAGTAACACCACCACAGCGCGATCCACAGACCGATGATGCCGGCCACGTGGGCAATCCAAGCGGGGTCGGACAGCGAGTCGACGGCCAGCGTCGGGTCTCGGATCAGCGGTTGCCAGTCGATGGCCCGAGCGGCGGGGTAGGCGAGGAGAGCGCAGATACCGCAGTACACGACCATGTCGACGAGGGTTGCCGGCAGTCGCCGAAACAGGCCCGCCGGGAGCAGCGCGCCGGGTGGACGGCCGTTTGCGCGACCGTCGATCACAGCGGTGTCAGACCTCCGTTTTTCTGGTGATCCAGCCAAAGGCCGGCGTAGGCGTAGAGGAAGCGGAACCGAGACCTGTAGATCTGTTCGAGCTGCTCGGTTTCGGCCCGATACAGCATGTCGTCGATGAACCACAGGAACCTGCGCTCGATCTCGCGGGCCCGGTCGAGGCTGCTCGCCGACGTCTCGAGCATCTCGAACAGGCGGTCTGGTTTGGAGCTCGAAGCCAGCCGTTCGATCTCTCGCCGTTCCTCCTCCATCTTGACCCTGAGGGCCGCGCTGGTGAGGAAAAACCGCTGCAGCTGACGGTCCTCGCTGTCATCAGACTCCTGCTGCTCGGCCATCTGACGGTAGGTTTCGACCTCCCACGCTTCGAGGCCGAGGCTCCTGATCTCCGGCGCCTCGACGACCTGTTCGGGCGTCCGGTCCCAGATCACGAGTTCGAGCGCGAACATGATCTTGTGAAGAACCTCGTTGAGCAGCGGATCGCTGGGAAGGAGGTCGGTGATGGAAGTGATGGGCGGCTCGCCGGGCGACCTGCCCCCGGCTGGTTCCAGCTCACGTTCGGGCCGAATCGGTGCGGGCTCGATCTCGGCGACCTCGTCCACGAGCTCGAGGGGTTTGGACGCTCTGGCGGCGACGCTCCGGTCGGTCGGGACGCCGGTTGCGAGCACATCCGCGGCGGTCGACTCGAAGTGCGCCAAAACATCGTGCATGGACTGGCGGAGCTCGAGAATGTCCGAGCGCTTGACATTGTGCTGCCGTCGCGCATCCTCGAACCGGACCCGTGACTGCCGAAAGACGTCGATCTTGTCCTTGATCTCACGGGTCGCGAGCCCGGGATTCTTGGTCAGGTACCGCTCGATGTCGAAGATCCGGTTGGTGCCCTCGAGGAGCTGCCGTTCCTCGATGTCGAAGAGTTCGCGAAAGCGGTTTCGGGCGGCGATGTTGGTCGCCGTGATCTCGACCAGCAGCGGCGGGTGCAGCATGGCTCGCCCGATTCTGGTCTTGAAGCCGCGCAGACGGTCGTAGACCCTCGATTGGACCAGGGTGTCGAAGTCTCCGATTCGCTCGAACTCGTCGTGGAGCTCCTTGACGGCTTCGATCAGCGGTTTCTCCTCCTCGGGCGGCAGCACGGCGAGCCCGGCGAACGCCGCCAGACGCTCGAAGGTCGAGAGCAGCTCGGGTCGCGCTCTCTGCATCAGCTCATCGTTGTCGGCCGGGGTCTCGGCGAGCCGGGTCAGCAGAATGTCGAGCTTGTCGAAGGTCTCCTGACTCGGGTGCTTCGCCATCAGGTAGAACTTGACCAGCGCAAACAGGATTTTTTCGTCCTGCCGCTTGAGATGGTCGAAAAAACGCCGCAGATACGATGGCGGAAACGTCCGTTCCAGGCGGGTCAGCTCGCCATGAATCCGTTCCAGCTCGCGCTCGATGGTCTCGAACTCGATGAGCACCAGCTTGTCGACGTGATCACCGATTCGGGGCACGATCCCCTGAATTCGCTGATACAGCGCCTGAAAATCATACTCGTACGGTATTGCTCCATCGCCGCGGTGCTTGTAGACCCCGGCCAGAAACTGGAAGAAGGTCCACAGTGAACGGAATCGATCCGAAAGCCCGGTGTAGCGCTCACTGATCCCGTGGGCCCCAGCAGTTTTCATGTTGAGTCTACGATACACTGCGCAGCGGCGTGACACAACGAGAAGAGATCTTCATGCTGGGACCGGTGGTGGTGCCGAGAGCCGACATCGAGACCATGATCGACCGCCTCTCGCGCGAGATCGAGGCGGATCTGAAAGGCCGGTCGCCGGTCTTCATCGGGGTGCTCAAGGGCTGCGTCTTTTTCTTCACGGACCTCGTGTCCCGCCTGAGTCAATCGGTGGAGATGGACTTCATCCAGGTTTCAAGCTATGGCGCGAGCACTACCTCATCGGGATCCGTGGTCCTGGTCAAGGACATCACCGTCAACGTCCGCGACCGCGACGTCTATCTCGTCGAGGACATCGTCGACACCGGGTCGACCCTGACCGATGTCATCAGTCTGCTCGAGGCACGACACCCGCGGTCGATCCAGGTGGTGTCGCTGCTGTCCAAGCCGGCTCGGCGTCAGGTCGAGGTCGACATCGCGTTTCTCGGCACCGAGATCGAAGATCGTTTCGTCATCGGTTACGGTCTCGACTACGACGAGCGCTATCGTAATCTGCCGGAGATCCACGAACTTGTGTCCGAGTGACGCCCGAACTCGGTCGGTCCGGGTTACAATGCGCGCACCTTTGACACGCCCAGCTGCGAGGGCCGCCGACAGGGAGAGGCGATGAAGCCAGTCGATGTTCGTGTGCTGATTCGTGGTGCCGGCGAGCTAGCGTCGGCGACCGCGCATCTGCTGTTCACTCAGGGGTTCGAGCGGATCCTGCTGCTCGACCGCCGATTCCCCAAGGCTGTTCGGAGACGGGTGTGTTTCTGTGAGGCCATTCTCGACGGGTCGCAGAAGATCCAAGGAGTGGTGGGTCGATTCGCTCCCGACATCGCAGCGGTCGAGGCGGCCCATGTCGACGGCGAGATCGCGGTCGGGATCATGAACCACGAGACCGTGCTCGGTCAGTGGCGCCCCGAGGTCTTCATCGAGGCGGCGATGCAACGCCGTAACTGGGGTCTGACCCGGGACCTCGCGCCCATCGTCATCGCCCTCGGCCCGGGCTATGTCGCCCACAAGGACTGCGACGCCCTCGTCGACACCGTACGCGGCCCGATGGTCGGCAACATCATCGAGGACACCGGCGAGCACCTCGCCAATGAGCCGCCCGCCGAGATCATGGGTTACTCCGAGGAGAGGGTTTTGAAGGCGATTCGGGACGGCATCTTCTTCACCCAGCATGCGATCGGCGACACGGTCGAGCGGGGCGAGCGGATCGGAACGGTGGTTTCGGTGTACGGTGTCGAC
The DNA here is from genome assembly GCA_964641415.1 of uncultured Thermoanaerobaculia bacterium. Taxonomy (GTDB): domain Bacteria; phylum Acidobacteriota; class Thermoanaerobaculia; order Thermoanaerobaculales; family Sulfomarinibacteraceae; genus JAHECW01. Next base: position 68,466 of record CAZXMW010000005.1, read on the forward strand.
GACTACCGGCGAGGGGTGCCGGTGGATGCGTCGTACTCGGTGACGGCTCGGATCGGCGGGGCGATTCGGGGGCTGCTCCGCGACGGTGTCCCGGTCAAGGGCGGCGACCGGATCGGCGACATCGATCCCCGAGGCGCGACCGACGACCTCGATCACGTGTCCGACAAGTCCCATCGGGTGGCGGAGGGCGTGCTCGAAGCGCTGTTGAGCCTCATGTCCGAGCTCCGGAAATCACCTCCCGCCGAGGTCGAGAACAGCTACAATCCGCGTTGATGGCTTGGCAGGGTTCGGTCCGCCGCGCCGCAATGCGTTTGCGGTCTCCGGTGCTCGCGCTCGGAGGCGGCGGCGCGCGCGGATTCGCCCACATCGGGGTGCTCCGGGTCATCGAACAGCAGTCTGTGGGTTTTCGTGCCGTCGTCGGGACCAGTATGGGATCGGTGATGGGGGCCATGTATCTGGTCCACGGGAGCGCCGACGCGGTCGAGGCTCGGTGGCGCGACGCGATTGAGGAGCGGATTCTGCCTGAAGTCCGTCAGGTCCGGATGGTGCCGCGGGCGATGCAACGTGAGCACCCACTGATCCAGGTCGCCCGGCAGATCAAGAACCGCGTCGTGGTCTCCTTCGCACTCAACCGCAGCACGGTGCTCGACGGTGCGGTGCTCGACCGCGCGATCGACTACCTGCTTCCTGATATCGGGATCGAGGATCTTCCGAAACCGTTCATCGCGGTCGCAACAGACCTGGAGATCGGGACCGAGGTCAGATTGACCCGCGGTCCGCTCAGGCCGGCCGTCAAGGCGTCGAGCTCGATTCCCGGCATGGTGCCGGCGGTCGTCATCGACGGTGAGATGCTGGTCGACGGCGGGGTCATCGCCGAGGTTCCGGTCGCAGCGGCACGCGGCTGCGGGAAACCGGTGCTGGCGGTCGACGCGTCCATGGTGATTCCGCCGCTGGCCGACGATGATCTCGCGCTCGACACCATGATGCGTACCCAAATGATGACGTCTCAACGGCTGCGGGAGCGGCAGCTTGCCGGCGCACGCTGGGTCATCCGCCCCGACATCGGCCATGTGGCCTGGGCCGACTGGAACGCCCTCGACGACATGATCGACGCCGGGCAGAGCGCCGCTCAGGCATTTTTCGTCGGGTGACTGTAGCCCTTCGGGGCGCCTCGACTCGCGTGTCACTCTCCGAAGGTTTCGACGTGCCGCTCGTGCGCTCGTTCGAGCCACGGGCGCCAGGTTCGGGACGCGCGGAGCAGCTCGCTCACCTTGACCGGTCGCAGCCGGCGACGGGTGAGCTCCTGGACGAATCGCGGCAGGTCGGACCACGGCGGCTCCTCGCGCTCGGTCGCCAGGTGCATCAGGACGATGCCTCCTTCGAGCCGTGGAAACGCGAGCAGCCGGTCGACCATCCGGCGCGAGTTTCGGTACAGGCGCGAGTGCTCGTCGGCGATCCAGTCAAGGGAGTCCAGCGACGCGCCTTCGAGCGAGCTCCAGCGGACGTGCAGGTACCCGAGTTCCATGCCCCACTGACGCAGCTCGGAGTTCTCTTCGCCGTACGGTGCGCGCCACAGCGGCACCATGGCACGACCGGTGGCCTTGCGAAAGGCGATCTCTGTCTGTCGCAGCTGGTCATGCAGCATGGCCCGCGTCACACCAGGGAGAGTGCGGTGGCGGCGGTCGTCCGCCCAGCTCGTCAGGTGCGGGTGTGAGTAGGTGTGACTGCCGACCTCATGGCCGGCGAGCACGGCCTGACGGACCAGAGTCGGGTACCGCTCGACGAAACGGCCGGTGACGAAGAGCGTAATCTGCAAATCAAGACGTTGCAGCAGATCGAGAAGCTCCGCGGTGCCGTTGGAGGACCCGTCGCCGTCGAAGGTGACGGCGATTCGAGGTCCGGCGTCGGTGACCAGGTGGAGCACCGGCGGCGACGGACCGCGCGACCTCGACCGGGTCGCCGCACCGTCGCGAATCGCCGTCGGCAGCCGATCTCGGGCAGGAGGCGCCGTGGCGGTCGGTCGTCGGGTCTCTGTCGGCGTCGTTGTCGGCGTCTCTGTCGGCGTCATTGTCGGTGTCTCGGTTGCGGTTGCACTGGCGGTCTGCGTCGGGGACGAGGTTGCGGTTGCCGTCGGAGTCGAGGTCGCCGTCGGTGTTTCGGTCGGCAGAGGCGGGATCGTCTCCGGGGCCTCGGCGAACGAGGCGATGGCGAGCTCGGCGCCGGGATCGATCTCGAGATCGTCGACGAGCGCTTCGCCCCGACGATCCAGGGTCACGATCCTCACCGGACGCCCATCGGCGATCAGAACCGCTTGAGAGTCCGGAGTGCCCCGGACGCGGACTGTGGGCCGGTCGCTGCCGCGCACCAGCTCGGCGACGGCGTGCGGCCCTTCGGCGAGTCCGGGTGCGTGCCGAATCTCGACCATCCAGCCGGCGAGCACGACACCGATCCAGGAGCTCGCGGCCAGCAGGCTGACGGCGACCACGATGGTTGCCCAAGGCCGGGGAACGCGTCGTCGGAGCCCGGTCCGACCGGTCGCGGCGAGGCGTGCTCCGAGGTCATGGAGTCGGCATCTCCAACCGCAGTAGGCGTAACCGCTCCTCAGCTCGACGCAGCGGTCGCACAGCCACTTTCCGCAGCCGCGACACCGGACCTCGGCCTCGCGCGACGGGTGGTTCGCACAGCGCGAGATCACCCGCATGAGCTTCCCTGCCGCTGGCCGTTCAGACGGTCGTTCGCGTCCCGCGCCAGCACGAGCCGGCGTGCTGTAGAATCGGGGCGCCGACGCGTGGAGATCGGGTCACGGCTGCAACCCGAGAGCAAAGCTGGATTCCTCGTCGGCCGAGCCGAGGAGATCATCCGTATGTGGAATGTTCCCAACAGCTTGACGATTCTTCGCATCGGCCTCGCACCGCTGCTCGTCGTGGTGTTGCTGACCGAGTTTCCGGACAAGGAAGTCTGGGGTCTGATCATCTTCTTGGTCGCGGCGCTGACCGACGCGCTCGACGGGATCATCGCTCGCCGCACCAATAGAATAACCGTTACCGGCGCGATGCTCGATCCGATTGCCGACAAGCTGCTCATGAGCGCTGCGTTCATCTCGCTCGTCGAGCTCGGTCTGGCGCCGGCGTGGATGGTGACGCTCATCGTCGGCCGCGAGTTTGCGGTCACCGGGTTGCGGCTCATCGCCATGGAGCGACAGATCCCGATCTCGGCCAATCGCTGGGGTAAGGCCAAGACGACGACCCAGGTGATCGCCATCTCCTTGTTGATCTTTGGGAAGCACTTGGGCGAGCTGCGAGTCGTCGGCGAGATCGTGCTCTGGATCGCGGTGATCCTGACCGTGATCTCGATGGTGGTGTACTTCCGCCAGAATTGGGGAATCGTGCGCGGGACCGACGAGTGAGGAACGGATCGCGCCGTCGTGTCGAGCGGAGACCGGCGAGCCGACGGCGATTGAGGACACCAACCCGACCGACCGGTCGGAGACGCCCGGAGGGTGCATGATTCGCAAACTCGAGTCCGAAGAACTGGCGTGGTCCTGCCCGGATGAGTGGCTCAGCTGGCAGGCGTCGAACGAAATCGAGCCGGCGTCCACGATCGTCGGTCAGGATCGCGCGGTCGAGGCCATCGCGTTCGGCCTCGCCATGCGAGGAATCGGCTACAACGTTTTCGTCACCGGCCTGTCCGGAACCGGTCGACTGACCACCATCAAGCAGTTCCTCGAGCACATCGACGGCGATCCGACGATTCCGGACGACGTCTGCTTCGTTCACAACTTCCGCAACCCCGAGGAACCGAATGCGCTGTTCATCGAGGCCGGCGCCGGCCGTCGACTCCGGGACGGAATGGAAAACCTGATCGAAGAGCTCGCCGAGAACCTGCCCAAAATCCTCAACGACAAGGAGATTCGGGCGAGATTGGATCGAGCGGTCAAGAGCTTCCAGCGGCAGGAACGGGAGCTGGTGGAGAGCTTCGACGAGGAGGTCAAGAAGGCCGGCTTCTCGATGGTCCAGATCCAGTCCGGACCGATCACTCGTCCCGAGATCATGCTCCTGGTCGAAGGCGACCCGGTGGCGGTCGATGACCTCGAGTCTCTGGTGGAGGACGGCAAGATCGAGGCCGACCGGGTGAAGACCCTGACCGAGAAGCACCGTGAGCTGTCGGGAAAGCTGCGCGAGATCTTCGAGCAGGTCGGCGAGCTGCGGCGCCAGGCACAGCAGGAGATCGAGCGGGTCCGGGCCGAGCTCCTGCACCCGACCTTCTCCGAGGCGGTGAGGCGGGTTTTGGTCGAGGTCGGCGACGAGCGCGCCCAGCCCTACCTCGAGGCGGTGCAACAGGATCTCGAAGAGAATGTCCACGTGTTCGTGGTCGATGACGACGAACAGAAACGAGACCGTTTCATCCGTTGGCGCGTCAACCTTGCAGTCGACAACTCGGAGCTCGACGGGCGGCCGGTCGTCATGGAGACCGAGCCGACCTACACCAATTTATTCGGCACCATCGAGCGCTCGTTGCTGCCGTCGGGAGAGGGCACGACCTCGTTCATGCGGATCCGGGCTGGCTCGATGCTGCGGGCGAACGGCGGATACCTGGTGGTCAACGCCGAAGACGTGCTCATGGAACCTCGGGTTTGGCCTGGTCTGAAGCGCGCATTGCGCTACCGGCGGGTACAGATCCAGGCCTGGGAGAGCGTGGTCTTCGGCGCGGCGGTCCTCAAGCCGGAGCCGGTTCCGCTCGACGTCAAGGTGGTGGTCATCGGCGACCGCGCGATCTACGATCTCCTGTACCGGCGGGATGCTGATTTTCCCAAGATCTTCAAGGTGCTGGCCGACTTCGAGCGCGTCATCGCGAAGTCGAAGGACCACGCTGCGGACATTCTCTCAGTCCTCCAGAAGGTGGCGACCGAGGAGGACCTGCTGCCTTTCCATCGGAGCGGGATGGCGGCCGTCTTGGAACATGCGGTGTATCTCGGAAGCTGGCGCCGGCGATTCTCGAGCCGGTTTTCGGACCTCGCCGACATTCAACGCGAGGCGGACTACCATGCTCGCCTGGACAATGCCGAGGCGATCGAACGCCGGCATGTCATGGCGGCCAAGCAGGCGCGAAACCGCCGCCATGGACTGTCCGAGGACCGGACCCACGACCTCATCGCAGACGGTGTGGTGCACGTTGCGACCGACGGCGAGACCGTCGGCCAGGTCAACGGTCTCGCGGTGTACGACCTCGGTCACCACCGGTTCGGCAAGCCGTCGCGGATCACGGCCAGGGTCGGTTTGGGTCGGGAAGGGGTCATCAACATCGAGCGGCAGGCGGGCCTGTCCGGGCCGACCCACGACAAGGGTGTGAGCATTCTGACCGGCTTCCTGCGCGGCACCTTTGCTCGAAGGGTCCCGCTCACCATGGCGTGCTCGGTGACCTTCGAGCAGAGCTACGGCGGCATCGACGGCGATTCGGCGTCGTCGACCGAGGTCTACGCCATTCTGTCGGCGCTGTCGGGTCTGCCGTTGAAGCAGGGCATCGCGGTGACCGGTTCCGTCGATCAGTACGGACGGGTCCAGGCCATCGGAGGGGTCAACGAGAAGATCGAGGGGTTCTTCCGAGTCTGCTCGAGCCGAGGGTTGACCGGCGCCGAGGGGGTGATGATCCCGTCGAGCAACGTCGGAGATCTCCACCTCGCCGACGAGGTCACCGAGGCGGTCGAGGCGGGCCGGTTCAACATCTGGTCGGTTGACAGCGTGGAGGACGGGGTCGAGCTGCTGGCCGGTGTTCCGGCGGGGCAGTGGTCGGACGACGAAGGCTGGTCCGAGGACGGAGTGTACGGCCGTTGCGAAGCCAGGCTGGAGGAGATGGCGAGGCTGCTGCGTCGGTCAATCAAGGACCCGGAAACGAGCGGGACCGGCGATGACGACGGAAGTTCTCGGGGCGGTCGCGACGAAGAGACTGATGCCTGAGGGCGCGCGCAAGAATCACTGCCGCCTCGGGTGAGCGATTCTCACGGGAAGTGAAATCTGCAGCACATCTGGGCGCGAAAAATCCACACTGACTCTCGCGCGGGCCCTGATGTGAGGGTGACACAGCGCACACAAGATGAGATCGGAGCCGTTTTGGCGTGGTTTCCGGTTGACATGCGTTGACGCCCCGGTTCATAATTGGCGGGCATCGCACTCCCGCGGCTGGGGAGCAAATCGATGGAGGGGGACGTGCCGCGAAGACTCAATACGATCATCATCGTGCCCCACAGCCAGGCGCGATTCATCAAGCTGACGTTCTCGACGCGCACCATGGTCACGGCCGGCGTGGTTCTCGTCGCTGCGGTTGTGTTGTCGCTGGTCGCGGTCGCGTTCTCGGGCAATGCGGTGAGCCGGCGGGCCGAAGCCCAGCAGCTCCAAGCCGAGAACCGCGAGCTCGTCGAGGTCAATCGGGAGCTGTCGCGCACCATTGCCGAGGTCCAGGCGAGGCTCGACGACTTCGAGGAGCGAACGGCGCGTTTGGCTCTGGCGGCCGGCATGCCGAACGACTCTCCGGGTGTCGTGGGGGTGGTCAGGGTCGACGGCCAGGTCGGCAGCGGCGGGCCCTATGATCGTCTGTCGGACCCTCCCGAGTCGCTTCGGCTGCAGGGCCAGTGGATCGACCAGCAGATCAAGCTGCTTGACGAGACCTTGGCCGAGAACCTCGACATGCTCTCCTGCACACCGACCATCGCACCGACCATCGGCGTGCTGACCGACGGGTTCGGGACGCGGAACGACCCGATCACGGGTCGACGCGCCTTCCACCGTGGTCTCGACATCTCGGCGCGGCGCGGCACACCAGTGTATGCGACCGCTGACGGCGTTGTCGTGTTCGCGGCGCGCAACGGCGGACTGGGCAGGACGCTCAAGATTTCGCATGGATTCGGTTTCACGACCGTCTACGGCCACCTGCACGAGATCGATGTCGAGCTCGGCGCCGAGGTTCGCCGTGGCGATCGGATCGGCGCCGTGGGCAACACCGGGCGATCGACGGGTTCGCACCTGCACTACGAGGTTCACCAGGACGGGGCGGCCAAGAACCCGCTGTACTTCATTTTGGACCGTTTCTAGGATCTGCCGGCTCGGAGAACCGCCGCACGCAGGCCATGCGTGCGGCGGTTTTCTGATGGTGGCGAGCCGGTCGGTCCGAGATCCTGAGTCGATTGAAATCGCCGGCGAGGTGGACTACCCTGCCGGCACCGTCTTGGAGAGACCGGAGTGGGCCGCCGGCCTTCGGTGACGGTCAGCAGTGAACAGGGGATGTCAATGAACCTGGTGGAGAAGGCCATCAGCTTGGTGATCGGCACCAAGCACGAGCGCGACTTCAAGCGGATGAAGCCTCGGGTGGAGTCGGTCAACGTCCTCGAGCCCGAGGTCGAGGCGATGACCGACGACGCCATTCGGGAGCGTTTTGCCGCCATCGGCGAGAGCGTGCGCGATCAGGTTCGAGATCTGCCCGGCGATCCCAAGCAGCGAACGCCGATCGTGCAACGGGTCCTGGACGACCAACTGGTGGAGGTCTTCGCGCTGGTCCGTGAGGCGTCGAGACGCGCGGTGGGAATGCGGCACTTCGACGTTCAGCTCATGGGCGGCATCGTGCTCCACGAGGGCCGCATTGCCGAGATGCGGACCGGTGAAGGCAAGACCCTGGTCGCCACCCTGCCGGTCAGCCTCAACGCTCTCACCGGCCGGGGCGTCCACGTCGTGACCGTGAATGACTACCTGGCCCGGCGTGACGCCGAGTGGATGGGCGAGATCTACCGCTTCTTGGGGTTGACGGTGGGCTGCATCCAGAACCAGATGAACGACGCCGAACGACAGCAGGCGTATGGCGCCGACATCACCTACGGCACCAATAACGAGTTCGGCTTCGACTACCTGCGCGACAACATGAAGTTCGACCTCGAACGAATGGTCCAGCGCGGCCACGTCTACTCGATCGTCGACGAGGTCGACTCGATCCTGGTCGACGAGGCCCGGACTCCGCTGATCATCTCCGGTCCGTCGGAGATTTCGGTCGACCTGTACTACCGGGTCGACGCGATCATTCCCAAGCTGGTCAAGGGCGAGGAGATCGAGGACAAGCACGGCAACAAGGAGGTCACCGGCGACTACATCGTCGACGAGAAGGCCCAGACCGCGACTCTCACCGAGGCCGGCATGGCGCACGCGGAGCGGCTGCTCGGCGTCGACAACCTCTACGATCCGTCCCAAACCGATCTGCTGCACGCGGTCAACCAGGCCCTGCGCGCCCACGCGCTGTTTCAGCGCGATCGCGAGTACATCATCAAGGACGGCGAGATCATCATCGTCGATGAGTTCACCGGTCGTCTGATGCCCGGCCGCCGCTGGTCGGACGGTCTGCACCAGGCGGTCGAGGCCAAGGAAAAGGTCAAAATCCAGTCCGAAAACCAGACTCTGGCCACCATCACCCTGCAGAACTACTTCCGGATGTACGACAAGCTGGCGGGCATGACCGGCACCGCCGAGACCGAGGCCGAGGAGTTCGAGAAGATCTACGGCCTCGACGTGGCCGTGATCCCGACCAACGTGCCGATGATCCGGGCCGACCACCCGGACCTGGTCTATCGGACCGAGAAGGAGAAGTTCAAGGCGGTGATCGAGGAGATCGCCGACTCTCACGAACGCGGTCAGCCGGCACTGGTCGGAACGGTCTCCATCGAGAAGTCGGAGCGGCTCAGCAGACACTTGCAGCGACGGAAGATCAAGCACGTCGTGCTCAACGCCAAGTACCACGAGCGCGAGGCGGACATCGTCGCCCAGGCGGGACGTCCGGGCGCGGTGACCATCGCCACCAACATGGCCGGCCGCGGAACCGACATCGTGCTCGGCGGAAACCCCGAGGGGCTGGCGCGAATGGAGGCCGATCCCGACGGCGATCCCGAGGCGTTCGCGACAGCGCTCGAGAAGTACCGGGAGCAGTGCGCCGAAGGCAAGGCGGCAGTGATCGCCGCCGGCGGCCTCCAGATCATCGGCACCGAACGCCACGAGTCGCGCCGGATCGACAACCAGCTCCGTGGCCGCTCCGGTCGCCAGGGCGATCCCGGCGCGACTCGGTTCTTCCTGTCCTTCGACGACGACCTGATGCGGATCTTCGCCTCCGACGCCGTGCGCAAGATGATGGACCGGCTCGGCATGGAGGAGGACGTGCCCATCGAGTCGAGGATGGTCACCAAGTCGATCGAGCGGGCTCAGACCCAGGTCGAGGGGCGCAACTTCGAGATGCGCAAGCACCTGCTCGAGTACGACGACGTCATGAACAAGCAGCGTGAGGCGGTGTACCGTCTGCGCCGGCAGATCCTCGAAGGGCTCGAGGGCCGTCAGTACATCGACCGGGTCGTGGAGGACATCGTCGGCTCGATGGTCGACCGGTTCTGCCCCGAGGAGGCCGACCCCGACGACTGGGAGACGGCTGCGCTCGACAACGAGTACCGCTCGTACTTCGGGCTGCAAACCGCGGACCTCGGTGTCGACTGGTCGACCGTTTCCGTGGCGGATCTCGAGCAGCGGCTGGTCGAGGGCGCCCGCGAGCACTACGGCCGCCGCGTCGACCAGTTCGGAGAGGAGAGCTTCGCCCGGCTCGAGCGCTTCCTGCTGCTCGACACCGTCGACCGGCAGTGGAAGGACCACCTGCTCGCGCTCGACCATCTACGTGAGGGAATCGGTCTGCGCGCGTACGGCCAGCGCAACCCGCTGGTCGAGTACAAGCGCGAGTCCTATGCCCTGTTCGAGGACATGTGGGAGCGGATCGAGGACCACGTTGTGAAGTTCCTCTACCACGCGGAACCGGTGGAGCAGCTGGAACATCGGCGACAGCGCCTGACGACCACGTTGTCCCACCCGGAGGCGCAGGCCCTCGATGCGTCGCACGCCGAGCACGAGCAGGCGGCGAACACGCCTGTCGGACGCCCGGCGGCGCCGGTCACGGTGCGGCGGAAACAACCGAAGGTCGGCCGAAACGACCCGTGCCCGTGCGGTTCGGGCAAGAAGTTCAAGAAGTGCTGCGGCGCCACCGAGGCGGCAAAGGGGTAGGGAATGGACGAGACGATTCCGATCGGTCTGACCTTCGACGACGTGCTGCTGGTTCCCGCACGGTCCGAGGTCCATCCCAACAAGGTCGATGTCTCGACGTCGGTGGCCCGTGGCGGCCTCGATCTCAACATGCCGATCGTTTCGGCGGCCATGGACACCGTAACCGAAGCCAAGATGGCCATTGCCATGGCCCAGCACGGCGGGCTCGGTATCGTCCACAAGAACATGTCCATCGCCCGTCAGGCCGAGCAGATCGATCGCGTCAAGAGGTCGGAGTCCGGAATGATCGTCGACCCGGTCACGGTCCACCCGGAGCAGTCGGTGCAGCAGGCGCTCGACGTCATGGCCCACTTCCACATTTCGGGGCTGCCCGTCGTCGACCACGAGGGACAGCTCAAGGGCATACTGACCAATCGCGACCTCCGGTTCTGCAGTGAGTTCGAGCGCCCGATCTCGGACTTCATGACCCACGAGAGCCTGGTGACCGCGCCCATCGGCACCACGCTCGAGCAGGCCAAGATCCTGCTCCACCGGAATCGCATCGAGAAGCTCCTCATCGTCGACGATGACGGAAGCCTCAAGGGCCTGATCACGGTCAAGGACATCAAGAAGGCCCATGACTACCCCGACGCCTGCAAGGACCACCTGGGACGCCTGCGGGTCGCGGCCGCAATCGGGGTTTCCGGCGATCTCTCAGAGCGCTGTGCCGCGCTCATCGAGCGCCAGGTCGACATGCTCTGCCTGGACAGCTCGCATGCCCACTCGAGGGGAGTGCTCAACGCCGCGGCAACGGTCAAGCAGAGCTTTCCGGACACGCCGCTCATTGTCGGGAACGTCGCCACCGCCGCCGGGGTTCGCGATCTGGTGTCGATCGGGGTCGACGCTGTCAAGATCGGCATCGGCCCGGGCTCGATCTGCACCACCCGCGTGGTCACCGGCGCCGGCATGCCCCAGATCACCGCGATTCTCGAGTGCTCGCGGGCGGCCCACGAACATGGCGTCCAAGTCATTGCCGACGGCGGTGTTCGATTCTCCGGCGATATCAGCAAGGCGCTGGCCGCGGGCGCCGATGCAGTGATGATCGGTTCGTTGTTCGCCGGTGTCGAGGAGTCGCCGGGCGAGCAGATCCTGTACCAGGGACGCACTTTCAAGGCCTACCGGGGCATGGGATCCATCGGCGCCATGAACGAGGCCGAGGGGTCGCGTGACCGCTACTTCCAGGAGGGCGAGGACGTCGCCAAGCTGGTGCCCGAAGGCATCGAGGGAATGGTGCCCTACAAGGGGCCGCTGAGCGACCAGCTGACGCAGCTCATGGGCGGCCTGCGGGCGGGCATGGGTCTCGCCGGATGCGCTTCCATCGCCGAGCTCCATACCGGCGCCAGGTTCATCCGCGTCACCTCTGCCGGGCTCAAGGAGAGCCACGCCCACGACGTGGTGATCACCAAGGAGGCGCCCAACTACCGCATCGACCGGTAGAGCGTCGCTCGGAGTCGCCCAGGCGTACGTGCAGGTCCCGGGAAATAGGAGCTTCGAGCCCGGTCGGATCTACCCCGGGCCGCTCGCGAGTTCCGCGCGGACGATGTAGCGCTGCGGGGCGGAGCCGACGAAGTAGAACGGGTAGCAGGTGACGAGGGTGAGGGTCGGCTCGGCCGTGGGCTCGAGCACCCAGACGTCGTGCGGGTCGACGATGAAGAGCTCGGTGATCTCGTAGCTGAGGGTGCCGTCGAGGGTTTCGAACTCGAGGACGTCGCCCGCACTCACGTCCTTGAGGCCACGGAAGTAGCCGTCCCGGTGGCCCGCGATCCCGACGTTGCCGGCCGCACCGGGCTCGGCGGTGCCCTCGATGTGGCCGACCCCGCGATTCAGGGCCAGGTCGCCGGTGCCCGCGAGCACCGCGACCTCGAGGTCGATGGCCGGGACCCTCAGGATCGCCAGGGGAGGCCCGGAATCCTGGTCGAGGCTCTCCCGGTACTCCGCGATCCGCTTCTCGCCCCACAGGGTTGTGTCCACCGGCAGTTCGGTGGGCAGATCCCGGGCCGACGTCGTCGGCGTGCTCGGAACCGCGGTCCGGGCCGCCTCGCGCGCTTCGGCGAAGCGCCGCAGGTCGGCGTCGCGCCCGGCCGAGGCGTGGATCCGGAAACCGGCCCAGATCCCGATCAGCACGACGCCCGCCGCGATCAGCAGCCACTGCAAGACCGTGAGAAAGCGCTTCCGATTCGACATCGCCGCCGATCATAAACCGCACTGATCGTCCTTTGTTCCGATTTTCCGGCAGTCGCGGGCATTCCGCCCGAATGCCCGCGAGTGCCGGAACCTGCAGACCGCTTCTGCTCCCATCGCCGCCACCTTTGCTAGACTCATTTCCATGCCACGAACAGCACTCATCACGGGCATCACCGGCCAGGACGGCTCCTATCTCGCGGAACTCCTTCTCGACAAGGGCTACGTCGTCCACGGCGTGGTCCGGCGCTCCTCCAGCGTCAACCGGCAACGGATCGACCACCTCCGGGACGATCCTGCGACCAGAGAGAGGCTCCACCTCCACTACGGCGATCTCAGCGACGCCGAGTCCCTGACCACCATCCTCGGGATCGCCGCTCCCGACGAGGTCTACAACCTGGCGGCCCAGTCCCACGTCGCGATTTCGTTCAGGATGCCCACCTACACCGGCGAGGTCACCGGTCTCGGCACGGTCCGCCTCCTCGAGGCGGTGCGGCGCCAGGCGCCCGAGGCGCGCTTCTACCAGGCGTCGTCGTCGGAGCTGTTCGGGAAGGTCGCCGAGGTTCCGCAGAGGGAAACCACGCCCTTCCACCCACGGTCACCGTACGCGGTGGCCAAGATGTACAGCTACTGGGCGACGGTCAACTTCCGCGAGGCCTATGGGATGCACGCGTCCAACGGGATCCTGTTCAACCACGAGTCTCCGCGGCGGGGCGAGAACTTCGTCACCCGAAAGATCACACGGGCGGTGGCCGAGATCGATGCCGGCCTGCGCGACCGCCTCGCTCTCGGCAACCTCAACGCTCGCCGGGACTGGGGCTTCGCCGGGGACTTCGTCGATGCCATGTGGTTGATCGTCCAGGCCGACCGACCGGGCGACTACGTGGTCGGGACCGGCGAGGACCACTCGGTGCGCGAGTTCTGCGAGCTCGCGTTCGCCGAGATCGGGGTCGAGCTGGAGTGGCAGGGCGAGGGCGTCGACGAGATCGGCCGCGATCGCGCGAGCGGCACGGTTCGAATCGAGGTCAATCCCCGTCACTTCAGGCCGGCCGAGGTCGAGGCCCTGCTCGCCGACCCGAGCCTCGCCAGACACGAGCTCGGCTGGGCGCCGAAGGTGAGCTTCCCCGAGCTGGTGCGGATGATGGTCCGACACGACCTCGAGACCGTGGGCCGGCGCTGAGGCGCCGCCCCTGGTGAGGAAGCCACGGAGGAACCGATGAGGATCGTCGAATGCGTGCCCAACATCTCCGAGGGTCGAGACCCTGAGATCTACAACGCGGTCGCCGCAGCGGCCGCCTCCGGATCGGGGGTCAAGCTCCTCGACGTCGATCCGGGCGAGGAGACCAACCGCACCGTCATCACCTTCGTCGGCGAGCCCGAGGCAGTGCTCGAGGGCGCCTTCCGCCTCGTCCAGCGCTCCTTCGAGCTCATCGACATGCGCACCCACAAGGGGGCCCACGGGCGCCAGGGCGCCACCGATGTCTGCCCCTTCGTGCCGGTCGCCGGAGTGACCATGGATGACTGCGTCGAACTCGCCCGCCGTCTCGGCAAGCGGGTCGGGGAAGAGCTCGGCGTTCCGGTCTACCTGTACGAGTACGCGGCTACCCGACCCGAACGCCGATCGCTCGCGGACATCCGAAAGGGCGAGTACGAAGCGCTGCAAGAAAAGCTCGCGACACCGGAGTTCGCGCCCGACTACGGGCCGGCGGAGTTCGTGCCGAGCTTCGGCGCCATGGTCACGGGCGCCCGCAAATTCCTGGTCGCCTACAACGTCAACCTCAACGTCACGGACAAGCGGTGGGCGAATCGGGTCGCGTTCGACGTCCGTGAAACGGGCCGGACGGTCAGGGGTCCGGACGGCAAGAAGGTCGAGCAGCCGGGGATGCTCCGGGCGGTGCGGGGCGTCGGTTGGTTCATTCCGGAGTATGGCTGCGCCCAGGTCTCCATGAACCTGGTCGACCTCGACGTGACGCCGATTCACGTCGCCTTCGATGCCTGTGACGAGTCGGCGCGGAACCGCGGTCTCCGGGTCACCGGCTCCGAGCTGGTCGGGCTGGTGCCGAGGCGGGCACTGCTCGACGCCGGCCGTCATTACCTGACACGGATGGAGCGCTCGCCCGGGGTGCCCGATGCGGACATCGTGCATGCCGCGATGCGCAGCCTCGGGCTCAACGAGGTGTCCGAGTTCAAGCCGAAGGAGAAGGTCATCGAGGACATCCTGGCCCCCGAGCGGCCGCTCGCGAGTCTGAGCGTGCAGGGATTCGCCGACGAGACCTCCCGCGACTCGACGGCGCCCGGCGGCGGCTCGGTGGCGGCGCTCGCCGGCGCACTGGCGGCATCGCTTGCGGCCATGGTGGCCAATCTGCCTCACCCGAAGTCCGCGTTCGCGGGGGTTCGCGACGGGCTCGAGGAAATCGCGGTTCGCAGTCAAGAGCTCAAACAACGGCTGCTCGATGCGATCGACGAGGACACCTGGGCTTTCCAGCGCCTGGTCGACGCCAACAGGGTGTCGGGTGGAGCCAGAGCGGCGGTTGTCCGCAGCGCGACTCTCGGCGCTGCGCGAGTGCCCCTGGAGGTGGCCGAGGCCTGCCCGGAGATCATCGGTCTGTGCGCTCGGGCCCGTGAGCTCGGGATGTCGGCGTCGGCGTCGGATGCCGGTGTCGGCGCCGCCATGGCCCGAGCCGCCGCGATCGGCGCCGCCATGAATGTCCGGATCAACCTCAAGGATATCGACGACGAGCAGGCGGCGGCGATGCTCGAGCGCGCGGACTCGGCAGTGGCGGCGACCGACGAGGCGGCGACGTCGCTCATCGCCGAGGTCTGGAGGTCGCTCGGAGGGACCCCGCCCGGCTCAGGACTCAACGTCGGAAAAGGTCGCCTCAGGGGTCAATAAGCGGTAAAAAGACCGGCTCCAGTGGTCGAGGACCTGCGCCGTCGCCGGTACTCTTCTGCGCGCATGGAGGGGTCGAAGAAGATGACGACACGACAGCGGGAACCAAGCCGACTCAGAAGCACGATCGCGGTCGCATTGGCCCGTGTGGTGATCCCCCTCTGGCTCGGCACCGGCGCCGTACTGAAGGTCATCGACGGCAGTCCCTCCAATCTTCCCGCGGCGCTCGTCAAGTTGCTCGGCGGTAACGGGCTCGATCTGCGCTTCGTGCTCGAGTTTTCGATCGCTGTCGAACTCGTGGTCGTGGGTGCGATGGTGCTGCTGCCGAGCCTGGCGCGAACCGTGGGCATTGTCATGCTCACTGCCTTCGTCCCGATCCTGATCGGCGATCTGGCGCTCGGTGCATCGAGCTGCGGCTGTTTCGGTGCGGTCCAGATTCCACCGTGGGTGACCCTGGCGACGGATCTGTTCTTTCTGTTCGGTTTGATCTTCATCGCCCGCGGGGTGTCGGCGTTGGGTTTTCGGGCGACCGTGCCTGCGTGGCGGGTGTTGGCGGTCGGGGTCTGGTCGGTCGTCGCTGTGGCGGTCGCCTTCGGCGTCACCGCCGCCGGCAACAACCACAAAACCGGCAACCACGGCGATTCGCTTGTTGCGGCTGGGAACGGTCCGGAGCAGGGCTACTATCTGCCCGACTACTCGAGCTGGATCGGGCAGGAGTTCAGATCGCTCGAGCTCGCGAGCTGGATCATCGGCCTTCCTGCCGACCTCGAGCAGGGACCGCAGTACCTGATGTTCTACCGCAAGGACTGCGAGCACTGTCACGAGCTCATGGAGGTGTACTTCTCCGACCGACTGCCACTGCCGACGACGGCCGTGGCGGTGCCCGAGCGCGTCGGCTACCCGACGGTCAACGTCCAGCCTTTTACGTGCGACGAGTGCCGGCTCGCCGAGTTGCCCGCGGGTTACGACTGGTTCCTTCAGACCCCGGTGCTGGTCAAGCTGACCGACGGCGTGGTGCAGTGCGCGGCGGAGGTCAACGTCGCCGATCCTGCCTGTCTCGACGTCTACTGAGCGGCGCCCGGCGCGGACTGCGCGCATGGCCGACAGTCTTGAGACTGTGTTTGCGCCCCCGGACCGGTCGGCGAGGAGTTGACCCTTCCAAAGCGGCGGAGTAGGCTGTGGTATAGTTCGACGCGCGATGCGGTATGCACGCACAAGTTCAAATCGAGAACCAACAAATGGAGGTGTATGATGCGAAAGTTCGTATCCCCGGCGATCGTCATTCTGCTCGTGGCGGGGCTCACCGTCACCGGATGCGCGACCAAGAAGTACGTGCAGGAATCGGTGGCAAACTCCGAGGCGGTCACCAACGGCAAGATCGGTGAGGTTCAGTCGTCGGTCGAGATCAACCAGAAGGAGATCTCGGGGCTGCAGCAGAAGGACGCCGAGCTGCAGGCGCAGATCGACAAGATGAGCGCCACGGCCAAGGAAGCGCTCGAGCGTGCCACGAAGGCCGGCAAGCTCGCAGAGGGCACCTTCATCGCCGAGACCATCCTGACCGACGACGACGTTCGGTTCGGCTTCGACAACTACAGGCTGTCGGACGAGGCCGAGGCGGCTCTCGACGCCTTCGCCAAGCAGGTGCTGGACATGAACGTCGGCGCATACCTGGAGATCCAGGGTCATACCGACAATATCGGCAGCGAGAGCTACAACCTCAGCCTCGGCTACAAGCGTGCCGAGCAGGTCATGAAGTATCTTTCTTCCGAAAAGGGCTTCCCGCTGCACCGCATGAACGTGACGTCGTACGGTGAGTACAAGCCGATCGCCGACAACGGAACCAGCGCGGGCCGCGCCCAGAACCGGCGTGTCGCCCTTGTGCTGATGAAATAACGAAGCGCGGCTGACTTCAATCTCGAGCCCGGGCGCATCGCGTTCGGGCTCTTTTCTGTGCTCACATCCAGGGTGTCGCAGCGCGCCGAGACACGCGGAATTCGAGATGCGGTAAGGTCGTCATCATGACATCCGTGCGAATGCAGGTGCTCGGCGTGTTCGGTGGTGGCGTCGCGACGGCGGAGGAAGAAGCGATCGCCGAGCGAATCGGCGCGACTGCGGCGCGCTGCGGTTGGGTGGTGCTGACCGGAGGTGGTCCCGGAGTCATGGCCGGCGCAAGCCGCGGGGCGGTGGAAGCGGGTGGTCTGACCGTGGCGATTCTCCCGACCGCTCATCCCGAGCATGGCTATCCGAACCCGTGGGTCCACGTTCCGGTCTTCACCGGCGCCGGCAACGCTCGAAACGCATTCAACGTGCTGTCGGTGGATCTGTGCGTCGTCATCGGCGGCGCCGCCGGGACGTTGTCCGAAATCGCCCTGGCGCTCAAGAACGGGGTTCCGGTTTGGGCGTGGCGCAGCTGGAGGATCGAAGACACGCGCGGCTCTCTGCCGCACGATCTGCGGGTGTTCGACGACATCGACGAGCTCGTCGGCGCGTTGGAGGACACACTCGTGTGATGGGGTGACGGGCTGACGGCGACCTTCCTACGGCGATCGATGGCGGTTCGAACCGGAATGGGCGCGTTTCCGGCGGACGTGCCGTGTCACACGATTCTGGCAAGGAGCGCGCTCGGGACGTCGATGCCCTGCGGGCCCGAACATCGTTCGATGGAGCAATCGCGGAGCCCAGTCGCGGTGGGTTGTGGGCGCGAACCGGCTCCGTCGTGGCCGGCGGAACCGGAAATCCACTGTCGCCGCAAGAAAGAGGGCTCATCGGGCAAGGGCAAGGGAACGGCCACGGATACTGACACGGCCACGGATCCGGCCATGGATACGGATCCGGCCACGGATTCGGACACGGCCACGGACACGGACACGGATACGGACACGGCCACGGCCATGGATACGGACACGGCCACGGATCCGGCCACGGATCCGGCCACGGATTCGGCCACGGACACGGCCACGGACACGGACACGGATACGGACACGGCCACGGCCATGGATACGGACACGGCCACGGATCCGGCCACGGCCACGGATACGGACACGGCCACGGATCCGGGAACGGCCACGGATCCGGCCGCGGGTACGGATACGGATACGGATACGGATACGGATACGGCCACGGCCACGGATACGGACACGGGCGCGGGAGTGCGCTACCATCTTGCGAACCCGCACTGGAGGAATGATGCAGGACTCCCGACCCGTCAAATCCAAGCTGCTCCCCGACAACGCGTACCGGAAGCTCGAGCCGGGCGAGACCTACAGCCCGGTCGTCCCGGCCGACGATCTGCGGCCCGAGGTGACCCTGTGGTCCATCGGTGTCGGCGTCGCCATGGTCGTGCTGTTCACCGTGGCAGGCGCCTACATGGCGCTTCGGGCCGGCAACGCCATCGAGGTCTCCATTCCCATCGCGATCCTCGCGATCTTCCTCGGTCGGTTGAAGGCTCTACGCAGCACCATTTTAGAGAATGTCATGGTGCAGTCAGTGGGCCAGGCGGCCGGCGTTGTCGCCGCCGGGGCCACCTTCGTGGTTCCGGCCATGTATATCAATCAGGTATCGGTCGCCTGGTGGCAGATCTTCCTGGCCTGCTTCATCGGCGGTTCCCTGGGAGTGGTGCTCATCATTCCGCTGCGCAAGTACTTCGTCAAGGATCTCCACGGCGAGCTGCCGTTTCCCGAGGCGACCGCGATCAACAACATCCTGGTCACCGGCGAGAGCTCGGCCGGCGGCGCGGGCAAGATCCTGCTCATCTCGTTCGCGGTCGGCGCTCTGTTCGACTTTTCGGTGGAAGCGCTCCACCTGTGGAACGGCGAGCTGTCGAGCTCGGTTCTGCTCGGCGGGTTGGGAGAGGGCCTGCGCCTCGAGATCCAGCTCACCGCCATCGCAGCGCTGTTCGGTCTCGGCTACATCATCGGCATTCGGTATGCCTCCATCATCGCCTCGGGCTCGGTTCTCGCCATGCTCGTGATGGTGCCCGCCATCTACCTCTTCGGCAGGAACATGGGGGCTTTCGACTATGCCGGGACCAGCTATGCCATCGCCGAGATGGACGCGGTCGCCATCTTCGGCGCCTTTGTCAAGCCCATCGGTATCGGCGCCATCGCGGTCTCGGGGATGATCGGTATTCTGAGGATGTGGAAGATCGTCGCGTCGTCGGTGACTCTCGGGTTCAAGGGATTTTCCAGGGCGGCAGCGGGCGAGAACGAGGCCACCGAGCGGACCCAGCGCGACATGGCCCCGAAGAACGTCATCCTGATTCAGATCGCGACCGCCCTCGCGATGGGGATCCTGTTCGTGGTCGTGTCGCTCATCACTCCGGGCGACTCCGGGGCCGCTGCGTACGGGCTCGGTGCGAGTCTCAAGTTCGGCCTGGTCGGCATGGTGGTCGGCTTTCTCCTCAGTTTTCTGTTCACGCCGGTCGCCGCTCAGGCCATCGCCATCGTCGGCGTCAACCCGGTGTCCGGGATGACCCTCATCACCGTGGTCCTGGCGATCGGTTGCATGATCTTCGCGGGTGTCGGCGGTACGGCGGGGATGATCATCGCGCTCATCATCGGCACCGCGGTCTGCACGGCCCTGTCGACATCCGGCGCGCTGATCACCGATTTCAAGATCGGCTACTGGCTCGGATCGACGCCGCGCAACCAGGAGCGCTGGAAGTTCCTGGGCATGCTCGTTGCCGCCCTGGTGGTGGCCGCGGTCATCCCGCTCATGGACGCGTCGTACCACTTTCTCGTAGAGGACCCGGTGACCGGCAAGCTGGTGTCCAACGAGCAGGTTCTCCCGGCGCCTCAGGCCAACATGATCGCCGCGGTCTCGCGCGGTCTCATGGATGACCCCGCCAACCAACCCTGGCTACTCTACGGCCTCGGCGGCGCGGTCGCTCTCATGCTCCTGATGTCCGGAGTTCCGATGCTCGCCTTCGCTCTCGGCATGTACCTGCCGATCTCCATCAACGCCGCCGTCCTGGCGGGAGCAGCGGCGGCGTGGGTCATTTCGCGGACCGGCGGAAGCGAGGAGGCGAGAAGGGCCCGAGCCGATCAGGGGATCCTGATTGCGTCGGGGCTGATGGCGGGTGCGGCGATCTTCGGTGTCGTGACGGCGGTGCTTCGACTTCCGAAGATCGGCGCGCCGATCCAGTTCCTGAGCGTGGGCGTTGATTTCTCGCTCGAGGAGGTTCCCGGCGCCGAGGGCATTCAGACCCTCAGGGAGGTCGCCGCCCACTGGTACGAGGGCTTCCAGGGCCAGATGATCGGGCTCGTCATGCTGATCCTGCTCGCCGTAGCCTGCTACCTCCTGGCCCGCGTCGGCGCCGGCTGGGCGCTGGCCGCCGAAGACAGCGACGGAGTTGAAAGTTGAGAATTGAGAGTTGAGAGTTCTGAACTCAGAACTCTCAACCCTGACCTACTCCAACGTCACCCGGGCATCGCCGACGCCGATCGAGATCTCGATCGTGTGATCGCCTGCCCCGGTCCACTCGGCTGAGTGGCCGACGAGCCCTGAGGAGGCGATGCGCTGGCCGCGCACGGTCAGCCGGGCGTCGCCGACGCCGCCCGAACCGTTGACGGCGCCGTAGTTCTCCGCGGCCGCCTGAACCGTCGCATCACCGACGCCGAGGTCGATGAAGACGTCGCCAGACACCGCTTCGGCCTCGACGTCGCCGACACCGACATCGACGGTGAGCGTGCCCGCGAGGTTCTCGACGACGATGTCGCCGACGCCGAGATCGATGGCGATCGCGAGGCGGGACGGCAGCTCGATCGTCCAGTCCTCCTCGAAGTGGCGGTTGTCTCTGTCGGTTTCGATCTCGATTCGGAACACCCCCTTGGCGGCGTCCATGCGAAGCTCGGCTTCCTCGACCTCACGACGGGCCTTCTTCATCGAGGAGAAGAAGCCGCCTCGCCTCGGCTCCAGATCGACCGAGACCACGACCTCGTCGATGCCGGCATTGCCGACGACCTCGACGTCTCCGACTCCGACGTCCAGCAGGACCTTGTCGATCCCGGCCGCTGGTGCTCGTCCTTCGAGGGAGCGGGAGTCGTCTGCCCAGGCGGTGCCGGCGACCAGCGCGGCGAGACCGATGACCAACCAAGTTTTCCTCATGGGTTCCTCCTCGCCGCGGGACCTCGTGCGGCGTCGTGAAGTCAAACGGAAAGGATGATCAAAGGTTCTCGGGCCCGGTGAGGCGCTGAGCGTCCTCGTGGTCGGCGAGCGACCGGGCAGCGGGTGCGGTTCGACCGGTTATGGCTCCGTGTTGACCGAACCGCCCCACCAGGTCCCGGCCGCGAGGGTGACGTCGCCGGATGCCGACTCGACGTGAATCTCGGGTCCGTCGCCGGTCAGGCTGATGGTGTTGCCCGCGTCGTTGACCAGGCCGGCGAAGTCGGAGCGGACATGACCGGCGATGGTGCGCAGGCTGCCCCGCGGCGAGGTGCTCTCGGGGATCGTGATCCGGATCCGCCCGGAATCACTGCGGACCACCACCCGATGGTCGGTGTCGAGCCGGTCCCAGGACAACGTGATCCGGCCGGTGGCCGTCACGACCTCGGCGTCGCCGGACAGATTGTTCATCCAGACGCTGCCCGAAGCGGTGTCGACGCGGACCTCTTGGGCGCCTCCGGCGACATCGATGTTGCCCGACGAGGTCCGGGCGAACAACCGCTCGAGCGGCCGCACCAGGTCGAGCCGAGAGCCGCCGGATGCCGTCCGGATGTCGACCGTTGCAGCGGCCCCGACCAACTCGATATCACCGGTCGCGGTACGAAGGTAGAGCGGGCGAGCCTCGGGCAGGTCGCCCTGAATCGAGATCGAGCCGCCGGTCGTCGTGATGTCGGGAATGACGTGGTGGGGCACCAGGAAATCGAGCCTCGACCGTGCGGTGAGAATCCCGAGGCCGAGAAACCCCAGACGACCCGGGTTGACGGTGATGCTGATCCTGTCAACGCCGACCTCGACCTTGGGCGTGAAAGCGTCGATGAACTGTTCCGCGCGCTGCTCGCCGACGCCCGAGATTCGAAGGTCGGTGGCGACCTCGATCTGGCTCACGTCACCGGTCCGAAGCCGGAGATCGACGGTTGCGGCGTCAATCGCGAGTCGGGTGTCGGCCGGAGCCGCAAAAGCCTGGACGCTCGAGTGTTCCCGCTGCGCCGCCGGCGCAGTGGTGGAGACGAGCGACGCGAGCCCGGTTCCGACCACAGTCAGCGCGTAAACCAAGCGGGATGGACCCATCAGACTGCTCCTGTCACCGGGAAGGAAAGGGAATGACGGTGCCGGCGGCCGCCGGGCTCGGCGGCGGCCGCTGTGCCGTGTCGAGGCGGGGGTTGCTGAGCGCAGCGAAGGCACGTTGGGCGAAACCGGGCTCGAGACCGCCGACGAAGCCGCGAAACCGTGCCAGCGCGCTGCGGGTGGTCGACTCTGAGGCGCGGGCTCTTCGAGCCATGGCGGCGATGCCGGGACTGGATCCGTCGAGCTCGAGCACGGCGAGAAGCGCTGCGGCGCCCCACGGCTCGGGCGACTGCAGTCTGAGATCGTGGACCTCGAGAAAGGCGCGCCAGAGTCGGCGCGCGGCGAGCACCACGAGATCAGACAGCTCGTTGACGCTGCCGATCTGGACAATGAAGTCGTCGATCTCGGCCGACACCCCGTCGAGCGGCGTCAGGCCGTCGAGCCAGGACCGGCCGAGCTCCCGCTCCGCGCGGAAACGGTCCCACTCGTCGGACAGGCTCAGCTGGGCCTCCTCGAGGAGGTCCGATTCGGGATGGCGGTGGCGACCCTCGCGGAGCACGCCGTCGGCCTCGCCCCAGCGACCGAGTGCGGCGAGCAGATTGGCGTGGAGACCGAGCAGAAAGACCTGGAGATCGTCGGGCATGGGCGCTCCCGACGGCAGTCGGTCGATGGTGTCGAGGGCTTCCGGGTGGCGGCCCTGATCGGAAACCAGGATGGCGAGCTGCACGGGAAGGTGGAAGGCGTCAGGGAACAGCCTCCAGCCGCTGCGCAACAGCCGCTCGGCTTCGTCCAGGTCGCCGATTGCCGCCAGGGCGTTGGACAGCAGGTGGCATGCGTGTGGGGTCGGGTCGAGATGCCACGAGCTCTCGGCGGCCGAGCGTGCCTGCTCCGCGTCGCCCATCGCCAGATGGGCCTGGGCCTTCCAGATCAGGAGCTGCGCCTCGAGTCGAGGCTGGCGACCGATGACGGACAGCGCACGGTCGACCTCGGCGATGATCTTGGCGTGGCGGCCTGTTCGGCTCCACTCCAGGCAGTGCCGGAGCGCTCGTTCGATCCGCGGGACCGGCGGCCTCGGACCGTGTGTGTCGCGGTTTCTCACGTCCCTCATGCTATCAGACATGAGGGTGGGGGACGGATCGCCCCCCACCCACGGGTGGCGTCGGAGCCGGAACTCAGTCCCGGCGTTGACGGCGCGGCGCCTCGGCGGTTTTCGTCGGTTCGCCCCGTTGCCGGGTGCGAGCGGACGCTGCGGTTTCAGGCGACCGCGCGGCGGGGTGCGATCGCGTCGCTTTCGAGGGCCGGTCGGCCGAGGACGATCCGCCGCGGGCCTTTGCTGGTGGCCGGGCGACCCGGCTGGCGGGAGCGTCGGGCCGCTGTCGGATGGACGGCCTGCTCCCCGATCGGCGCACCACGGACGACTCTTCTGCTGACGCCTTCGGCGCCGAGGATTGGGACGGGCGGTCGACGTCGCGCTGCGGTGACCCGAAGGACCCTTCGTCCCGGTTGCCTCGGGTCCTGAGCGGGACACTCTGATCGGGTGCTGCCGGGCCCGGACGTGCCGCACCAGCCGAGAAGCGCGACGGGCGGGTGGTGCGCGTTTCGACTCCGGACCGGTGTTCGGAAACCTCTCGATGGTGAAGATCCGGCGTCGGCCTCGACACCGATCGGGTCAGGTTCTGACTTCGGTTCCGCTCCTGCGACTTCGGCGTCGGGGACTCCAACTCACGGCGCTGGAGGTCCGACGCGGGCCTCGCCTCCGATCGGGCCGCAGCCTGGCTTCGATGCCGCTTTCTGGTTTCCGGAGCGAGGGCGCGATCGAGGGTGGCGGCGCCGTGTCGGCGGACGCTGGCGCCCTGACCTTCAGGGCGCGCGATCCTGACTGTCCGGCCGTCGACGTTCGCAGTCCGTTCGACGATTCGGGCCTCGGGAACGCTGCGACCGACGCGACGCTCGACCTCGGCACGACTCGGCGCCGTCGGCAACGCCACAACGTCGCCGCGCGGTACGCCGCGAGTGGCGACACCGTGCGTCACGGCGTGGTATGCGAGATTGTCGGCGCCGACCCTGGACCAGGGCACCCAGGTCGCGTGGCGGGCGTCTCGCCAGCCGTCGTCGTAGCCGTTGGCGTAGCCGTCCAGCCGGCCGTGACGGTAGCCGTCCCGCCAGCCCGCGTGGTAGCCGCGGTGGGCGTGGCTCCAACCGCGCGGTGAGCGCGGATACCAGCCGACATAGCCGCCGGAGCGAACCCAGACGACGTTGCCCGGATGGTAGTCGTAACCCGGCGTCCACACCCAGCCGACCGTGGACAAGGCCCAGCCGCCGTAGTGGTGGGGAATCCAACCCCACGGCTCGTACGCGACCCAGGTCCATCCCGCCGAGGTCCAGACCCAGCGGCCGTGTCGGTAGGGCTGCCAGTCGGCGGCGACCCATGGCCGCCAGACCCGGCCGAGGCCGCCGACCTGGACCCATTCGCCGTAGCCGGACAGCGCGGCGTTGAAGCTCACGTTCCAACCGCCTGCGTTCCACGAAGACCCCCAGAGGCTCCAGCCCGCGTTGCCGAAGCCGAGGCTCACACCGTGGTTGGAGACGGAGATGCCGAACCAGTCCGACGCGGCGGCCGGTGCGGCGGCGAGCGCGATGAGCGCGATGGTTGCAGCGAGAACGGTTGAGCGAGTGGTGTGAGCCATGACGGCCTCCTTTCGCCGGAACAGTGAGCAACGGTCGTGCCATGCCAGCGAGGACCGACGTTGTCGGACGTAAGTGTATGTTCCGACGAGGTTAACGAAGAGAGCAGAGGTCGATGAAAAGGCCCCCGGCATGTCCTCTTGAGTGGACACTGCGCTGTCCCGGATCCTGCATTCTCGGCTCTCTGGCCCGCCCCGCGTGGCGGCGGAGGCCGGGACCGCGGCCGGCGCCGCCTCGGCCCCGAACCCGTAGGCGGGTCGTTGACGACCCGCGACCCCACGGCGGTCGGGTCGCGGGGCCTGAAGGCCCCGCCTACGGATCCGGATGGGGATGAATGCCGCCGGTGCTGTCCGTGATTGCGGCCCTGCCGCTGCCGCTGCATTCGGGAACGGGTACGGGAACGGGAACGGGATCGATCGAACCGGAACGGCCTCGCGGAACCGGCGCTGATCGCTGCCGCCGCCGCTGGCATCGGGCCCGACGACTACGCTTCCTTCGGCTCCCGCGTGTACAGATACGCGCAGTCTTCGAGCGTCGGCTCGGCGCCCGAGCGGCAGACGGCGTATCGAGCGCCCGACCACATCGCGGCGCCGCCGGTGCGGCCGCGGACGTCGACGGCATAGAACTTGACGTCGAAGGTCGGCCTTCCCTCGGCGTCGAGCAGGTAGGGGACCCGGGTCGCGGCGACCATCCGCTCGAGGGCGCCGAGGCAGGCCGCTTCGGGCTCCCTGCCCGAACGCATGAGCTCGACGATGGTGTGGGCGCCGGCGATCTGGATCACCGACTCGCCACGGCCGGTGGAACCGGCGGCGCCGACCTCGTTGTCGACGTAGAGGCCGGCGCCGATGATGGGGGAGTCGCCGACCCGACCCGGGATTTTGAAGAACAGGCCCGATGTGGTGGTCGTGCCGCCGAGATTGCCGGTTGCATCGCGGGCACAGAGGTTGATGGTGCCGGATGGCCGGACCGCGCCATACTTTTCGACGAAGTCCTTGACATCGGGATCTTCGACGGCGCCAGCCAGCGGCAGCCAGTCGTCGCGGTCCGACATGTTGGCCTTCCAGTAGAGCCAGATCTTCCGGGCCTTGTCGGTGAGGAGGTCCTCCTCGACGAAGCCGAGGCTGCGCGCGAAGCGGGCCGCGCCGTCGCCGACCAGGAGCACCCGGGTGGTGCGGCGCATGACCTCGAGGGCGACCTGCGCCGGGTGTCGGAAGCCCTCGAGGGCGGCCACGGCGCCGGCCCGCATGGTCGGGCCGTCCATGCAACAGGCGTCGAGCTGGACCACGCCCTCGGAGTTGGGCAGCCCGCCGTATCCGACGGTGACGTCGTCGGGGTCGTCCTCGACGACGGCGACACCCTCGACGGCGGCCTCGACAGCGGACATGCCGACCTCCATTCGCCGCACAGCCCGCTTCACGGCCTCGAGCCCGTTGGCTGATGCAACCGCCACCGGAGCGTGCTCGAGCGGTTCGGCGACGCTGTGGCCGGTGGCGACGGCAGCCGCAGTCAGGGCGCCGGCGGCAACGAGATCGCGGCGCGAGAGGCGGTGGAGTTCAGGTTGCAAAGCGTTGGATTCCGACTTGATTTCTTTCATGGTTTCATCGTGATCACGCTCCGGGACCCTGTCAAGCGGCATCGGATTTGCTTGTGTTCAGACCGGGCCCCGAATGGCACGCGCGGCCGATGTGGTCTACCATGAGGCTCACGAGACCGATGGAGAACGGGACGTTGACGACGCCGGACCGTGCCGTGCCATGTTGATGGACGAAGGGAATGTGGAGTTCGATGATGTCATCGTGGAGCGGAGGTCGGATGCTCGCCCGTGCCGGATTGGCAGCGTTGCTCGGAGTGCTCGTGATCGGGTGTAGCCCGACCGACGGCCAGGCCGACGCCGGCGCCGGACTGGACTGGGCCGAGCTTCGGGAGCGCATGGTCCGGCAACAGATCGAGACCCGCGGCGTCAAGGACCCGGAGGTTCTCACGGCCATGCGGGCGGTGCCGAGACACCGCTTCGTGCCGTCGGACTACCGTGAAGCCTCCTATCAGGATTCGCCGTTGCCGATCGGCGAGGGGCAGACCATCTCGCAACCCTACATCGTCGCCCTGATGTCGGAGCTGCTCGAGGTCGGGCCGGGCGACAAGGTGCTCGAAATCGGCACCGGTTCCGGCTATCAGGCCGCGGTTCTCGCCGCCATGGGTATCGAGGTCTATACGATCGAGATCCGCGACCGGCTGTGCGAGCGTGCCCGGGCGATTCTCACCGAGATCGGCTACACCTCGGCAAACGTGCGGTGCGGCGACGGCTACGGCGGCTGGCCCGAGGAGGCGCCGTTCGCCGGCGTCATCGTCACCGCCGCGCCCGAGCGGATTCCCGAGCCGCTCATCGAGCAGCTCGCCGTCAACGGGCGGATGGTGATCCCGCTCGGTGATTTCTACCAGCAGCTCATGGTGATCAAGAAGACCGAGGCCGGTGTCGAGGAGCGCTCGGTCATCCCGGTTCGCTTCGTGCCGATGACAGGGGAGATCGAGCAACAACCATAGTTCCCAGTTCTTAGTTTTTAGTTTTTGGTTTTGAGTTCCATCGCATTCAGCCACGGTCGCCAGCGTGCTCCTTGCGATGGAACTCAAAATTCAAAATTCAAAACTCAAGACTGTCTCTGGTCTCGATCGTCTGCACAAGCTCGCCAACGCACGTTATAGTGTCGTTGTCGGGAGGGCGCGGAGACATGTGCGGCATCGTCGGGGTGATCAACAACAGCGGCAGGCCGGTCGTTGGCGATCTCGGCAACGGTGCCCACTTCCTCCAGCACCGCGGTCCTGCCTACGCCGGACTGTTCCTCTTCAACCCAGTGCTCCGGTCGGCCACTCTCGAGCGGGGCGAGGGCCTCGCAGACGACATCTTCAAGCCCCTCGGTGCACTTCAGGGCGATCTCGGGATCGCCCACACCCGGTACAAGACCTCGGGCAGCGGCGGCAAGGTCAA
This sequence comes from uncultured Thermoanaerobaculia bacterium, assembly GCA_964641415.1. GTDB lineage: Bacteria > Acidobacteriota > Thermoanaerobaculia > Thermoanaerobaculales > Sulfomarinibacteraceae > JAHECW01. Next base: position 96,538 of record CAZXMW010000005.1, read on the forward strand.
CGCCCAGCCCTTTTTCGACGCATTTCTCGGAATGTCGCTCGCCCACAACGGCCACATCACCAATATCGCCCAGATCGCGGGAGAGCTCGAACAGCGGGGTCAGTCACTGGCCGCCCACTGCGACGCCGAGCCGCTGCTCCGAGTGCTCGCGCTCTGGATCGAGCACCTCCGCGCCGCCGACCCTGGAGCCGACGAGAAGGAGATCATGTTCCAGGCCGTGGCCGAGGTCCAGCAGCGGGTCACCGGCGCATACTCGGCGGTGGCGGTCACCCCGTCCGGGTTGGTCGCCTTTCGGGATCCGCACGGTTTCCGGCCCATGGTCCGGGGGACGCGCCGCCGCGGCGACGAGATCTCGATGATGATCGCGTCCGAGACCCTGGCCCTGGAGCAGAACGGCTACACCGTCGACGAAGAGGTGCCGCACGGCGCGGCGCTGTACGTCGACCGTGGTCTCGACATCGACGAGCGGATCATCGTACAGCGCGATCCTCTGCCGTGCGCCTTCGAGCTCATCTACTTTGCCGATGTCGAGTCGAGGATGATGGGCGACCCGATCCGGACCTTCCGCTGGCGGGCCGGCCGGGCCCTGGCGATGCACCTGCTCGAGGTCGCCCCCGAGCTCGCCACGGCCATCGATCTCGTGGTGCCGATCCCGCACTCGCCGATCCCCGGCGCCGAGGCGTTCGCCCAGAAGCTCGAGAAGGAGCTCAACGGCGGCGCGGTCCAGATCCAGTACGCGACGCCGATCTCCAAGTACCGTTTCGGCGGCCGGATCTTCATGGAGGAGACCCAGCAGGCCCGGGACGAGGCCGCCATGCTCGACTTCCGGGTCGACTCCATCTCGGTCCGGGACAAGAACATCTTCATCGTCGACGACAGCATCGTCCGCGGCACCAATGCGTCGCGCATCGTGCGTGCCTTCCGCGCAGCCGGCGCTCGCTCCATCGCCTTCGGCACTCTGTGGCCGATGGTGATCGACTCCTGTTTCCAGGGAATCAACACCCCGACTCAGTCCGAGCTCATCGGCGCCCGGTTCGCCCGTGACGTCGAAGAGGTTCAGACCGAGCTCGGACTCGACGCGCTCTACTACCTTCCGATCGAGGTCTTTCAGGACAAGGTCATCAAGGGGGCTCCCGCCTGCATGGCATGCACGACCGGCAAGCGAGCGGTCAAGTGCGAATACTCTGGAGGAGTGCTGCCCCCGAGTTGATCTGCAGGTTCCGAAAACGACGGCGCGAGGTTCGAAACCTCCCGCCGTCGTTTTCGGAACAGAGCTATGACGTCAACTCGTCACGACACGCCTCGAGAACGCGGTCGTGGAGCAGTCCGTTGCTGGCGACGATGCCGCGACCGGTGGCGAGACGGCGACCCTTCGAGAAGTCGAGAGAGCGGCCGTCGAGGTCGCTGACCCGGCCGCCGGCCTCTTCGATGACGACGGCGCCGGCGGCGTGATCCCAGACCTTCTCGCGGTAGGCCTCGTCGCGGGGCAGGCGCAGGTAGATCGAGGCCTCGCCGCGCGCCAGGACGGCGTACTTGCACTGGGAGTCCATGCGGTAGGGCTCGGCGGCGACCCCGAGGCGGGCGGCGATTCCGGCCTGGACCGAGTGGGCGGCATGGGCCGCCTCCACCGACTCGCAGACCACCGCCCGAGCCGGGTCGTCGATGCGGTCCACGTGGATTCGGACGGTCTCGCCGCCCGCCACCGGAACGGCCCAGGCGCTGCGGTCCCGCGCGGCGTAAAACAGGAAGCCCTCACCGACCCCGCGCTCGCCGGGGCGAGGCAGGTTGGGGCAGCCGAGGACGCCGACCACGACCTCGCCGCGGTCGACCAGGGCGAGCGCGATGGCGTACTGGTCGCCGCGCAGGAAGCCCTTGGTGCCGTCCACCGGGTCGAGAACCCAGTGGCGGCCCTCGGCCCCGCCGGGGTGATCGCCCCGGTCGAGAGCGTCGGCGAGCTCCTCCAGGGTGAGGCCGGGCAGCGATCGCCGGGCCAGCTTGAGGACCTTGGCCGCCAGGGTGGGGGAGTCTTCCACCGGGGTCGCGTCCTCTTCGCCGACCAGTCCGTCGCCGGGGAAGTGCTCGGAGATCCGGGCCGCGACAACCGCCTGGACCGCGAGATCGGCGAGGGTGACCGGCGAGCGGTCGCCCTTGGTCAGAGCCTCGCCCGAGGCCACGACCCGGTCCTGGACCCGCCGGGTCAGGCCGCAGGCCTCGGCGACCAGGGTTCGGGCGAACTCGAGCTCGGCGTCGTACATGTGAGCCTCCTGCGAGCCGGGAGATTCTACCGTATGCACCGAGCACCGCCGGGCCCGGCTGCGCCGGACCGGGCGGCGCTCGCTGCAACCGATGTGCTGCGCACATCGGAGGAGCAGAGGAATCTCCCCGCGTCCGAGGATGATTTGTCTCCCTCTCCCTCTCCCTCTCCCTCTCCCCTTCCTTTCCCTTGTTCGCCTCCCGTGCCCGAAGTCGCTGACAGCCGCCGGCCGCCCTTCAAACGCCAGGCATCCCTGCCTGGCGTCGCGGGCCTCCCGGTTCCGCGGCACCCCGCCGCCCGCCACGCCCGTGTCGGCAGGCTGGAAGCCCGCCGCTCCACTTGGAACAGCGATCGAATCGATCCCGATTCCGATCCCGAGATGCTGTCACCTCCGGCCTGAACTCGGACACGGGCGCGGGCACGGAGGTGGCCGCGGGTCCGGTCTGCCCGCTGACCGCTGCCGCTGATCGCCGCCCCCTGGTCGCTGCCCCTGATCACTGTCTCTGATTGCCGCCGCTGGTCGCTGCCGCTGCCCACCGTTCCATCGGCTACAGGTACGGGCACGGACCCGGAGCCGGACCCGCATCCGGACCCGGAGGCGGCGTCCGGGCGGTTCGGCGCGTCCGACGCGCCGCCGCAATTCGTCCGACGAATTGCTGCCCCGGTGTAAGCTCATGCCATGCCGGAGCCAGCGGGACCGCCCCGCCACACCGCCTTCGACTGGCGAATCTACGCCGACGCGACCCTGGCGGGGTTGAGCGCGCTGGTGCCGCTGCCGCTGGTGGACCTGGCCTTCGAGGCCTACTTCCGGAGGCGGATCCCGGCGGCGATCGGACGTGCCCGCGGCCGCCGGCCGGCGGAGGGGGCGCGGCGCCGCTTCGGCCGGGGCTCGGGACGGCTGCTGTCGGCGGCCGGGTGCCTGGCCCTTCCGCTGCTGCTCGCGCGCTACGTCGTCAAGAAGCTCTGGCGCAAGGTGATCTACGTCTTCGCGATCGCCGATGCAAGCTCCCAGGTGAGCGCCTACTGGCACCGCGCCTACCTGCTCGATCACATCATCCGGGCCGGACATGCCGGACCCGAGGTCGACTGGCCGCGCTCGGCAAGGGTCGCCGACAGGGTCCTCGAGGCGACCGACACCGGACCTTTGACGGGGCTGGCGCGACAGGTTGTGGCAAGTAGCCATCGGGTGCTGCGGCTGCTGATCCGTGCCCGGCGTCACGGCGCAGCGGAGGAGGCCGACTCGCTGGCGGCGATCCTGCGCTCGCACTGGGACGCGGCGGAGGGATCGCTCATCCGGGTCGCTCTGCGCTACAACGAGGCCTACGCCAGCTCCCTCGAGCTCGAGCCGCCGTTGGCGGTTGAGAAGTCGGTCGAAGATCCGCGATAATGCGTACCGGAGGCACCACCATGAAACAGCTGATCACCGTCTCGTTGATTCTGACCTTCGCCGTCGTCCTCGGCTGCGCGCCGCAGGACAGCACGCCGGCCGACGAGCCGGGACCGGCATCAGACGAACCGATCACGGAGGAGAACTTCGAGTCGGGCGAGCCCGAAGCGCTCGAGGAGGGCGAGGAACTGACCGAGTCGGAGGATGCCCTCCCGTAATCGAAGGCGGTGTTTTCGATGCCGAAAGACCGACGCCCGCTGCGATATCGATCGCGAGCAGTCCTTTCCGGTTTGTTGTTCGCCGCGCCATTTCTTGGCTGCAGCCCGGCGCTCACCGACGACGCCATGGTCGATCAGCTCAACGGCCGCTTCGTCGCGAATGACGGCGTCTACGTCGTTGCCGACCGGGCGTGGCGGCGTGAGGGCGCTGATGGAGGCTCCTTCCGAAAGACCGCGAGCTTCATCGTTGTCGTGAAGAGTGACGCGCCGGCTGGATTGCGCTTTTCCCTGACCCCGGATCCCGCCACCGCCGAGATGCACTTTCTGGCCAGGTGGAACGGTCATCCCTTGTGGGAGGAAGCACGACGTCCTGGTGACAACGGTTTCGTGGTCGAGATCGATGCAGATCGGCTCGACCCAGGTCGGCACCACCTCAGTCTGGATCGCGTCAAGGGACCCGACGAGCCGGCTGATCGTGCTCGTGGCCGCAACGTTTTCACGACCGTCGAAGCGACCCGGCTTGACGCCGAGGGCGAGCGACCGCAGCGGATCCTCGACAACGGGTACCTGGCGAGGTTTCTCGACTTCGGGGTGACCTCGAGGGCTCCGACCCGGTTGAGCGGGAACCTCTTCCTCGGGTCGCAGCGCCTCGCGGTGCCGCTGCGCGGCGACGAGTCCGAGCTCCGGTTCACCCTCGACAACGCCACCGGCGACCCCGCGCGCTTTTCCGCCACCATCGACGGTCGGTCGGTGCTCGAGACCGAGGTGGCGCCGCTCGATCATCGGGCGGTCCGGTTCGAGGTGCCGTCGGGCGGTCGAGAGATGGTGCTCGAGACCGAGGGCCGCCCCGGCGGCTGCCTGCTGTGGGGTGCACCGCACGCCTACCGCGCCGAGGAGACGTCCCGACCGCCGGTCCTGCTCATCACCCTCGACACGACTCGCCGCGACGCCGTCGCGCCCTACAGCTCGCGCCCGGAGCTGACCCCGAACATCGCGGCCTTCGCGGGTCGGGCCACGGTCTACACCAACGCATACGCTACCGCACCCTGGACCCTGCCGAGCCACGCCTCCATGTTCACCGGAATGTACCCGTCGCACCACCGCGCCGGCGTGGTGGACGACGTCTTGGCCGAGAGCTGGTTCACCTTGGCCGAGAGGTTCCGTGCCGGGGGCTACCGCACTGCAGGCTTCATCGGTGGCCACATGACCTCGTCGAGCTTCGGTGTCGCGCAGGGGTTTTCGGTGTTCCGGGATCCGAGGGGCGACCAGGAGCCCGGGAACGTGCTGACCGACGCCGCCGTCGAGCTGCTCGAAACCGACGGCGATCTGCCGCTGTTCCTGTTCGTCAACTACTTCGATCCGCACGCACCTTACTCCGCTCCCGCCTTCTTTCGGCAGCGCCTCGAGGTTCCCGAGCTCGCGCGGACCGTCGCGGACCACCCCGAGTGGGGGCCGTACGCCCGCGGCGAGCCCGGCTCCTGGAGCGCTGTCGTGAACAGTGACGCCGCCGATGACGATGATGGTCTCGCCTACCTCCGCGCCCGCTACGACGCCGAGGTGGCTTTCATGGATGCCGAGATCGGCAGGCTGTTCGCCGCGCTCGACGACCGGGGCTTGTTCGACGACGCCCTCGTCGTGCTCGTCTCTGATCACGGTGAGTTCATGGGTGAGCAGGGTTTGTTTTCTCACTCCTATCGCTTGGATCGAGAGCTCACGGCGGTGCCGCTGCTCATCAAGTGGCCCGGCCAGCGTGACGGGGAGGTCGTCGACGCCCTCGTGTCGCACGTCGACCTCTACCCGGCCATCGCGGCCGCCGCCGGTCTCGACGTGCCGTCTTCGGACGGGATCGGCTTCGGTCGGGGTGACGTCGGGCGGCTGTCGGCTCGCGAACGGGTGTTCATGGAAGAGCACAAGAGCCGCTTCCATCAGCTGCCCGGGCCGTTTTGGATCGCCGACCACCTGTTCGGACTCCAGTGGCTCGATCGCCGCGAGGTGCTCTACGACGGAGTCATCGAGTGCGAACAGCGGCTCGGCGATGCCTGGGTGTCCGCCGACTGTGCGCGATCGTGGCGAGAAGGATTGGCGCTGCTGTCCGACGCCATGCGGGCCACCCTCGAGCTCGACGTCGAGGTCTCGGAGGCCGATCTCGACGAGGCCGAGGCCGAACGGTTACGTGCCCTGGGCTATCTGTAGTGGGGCGTCGGTCTCACTCGAGATAGCCCAGGGCGCGGAGCTGATCCTCCTGGGCCTTGGCGGCGGCGAGGGCGAGGTCGAATCGGACCCGCTGCCCGGTCTTGTTCAACCAGTCGTCGAGGGCTGAGACGAGCGGCTTGAAACGGGGGTGCCCGCCCGTGTAGAGGTTCTCGAGCTCGAGGGGATCGGCGTGGGTGTCGTAGAGGGTGACCGAGCTGTCCAGGCCGTCGAGGATGAGGTGGAATCGTCCGTCGTCGACGCTACGGTACTTGGACTGGTCCGAGAACGCGAAGCCGCGGGAGGCATCCGCGCCCTCGATCATCGGCATCAGGCTCGTGCCCTCCATGGCGACCCCGTCACCCGGGACGCCGGTGAGTTCCAGCACTGTCGGCAGCAGATCGACGAGCTGGACCGGGTCCGACACGCGGCCTGGGCGCGCTCCATCGGGCAGGCGGACGAGCAGTGGCACGTGGGTCAGCGTGTTCCACACGCCCCGGCAGTGCTTGACGTGGCCGTGCTCGAGAAACTCCTCGCCGTGGTCGGCGGTCACGATGAGCAGCGACCGTTCGAGCACCCCGGTCGCCTTTAAACCGGTGATGAGGTTGCGGAACATGACGTCGAAGTAGACGATCTCGTCGTCGTAGAGGTCGATGAGGTACTGGATGTCGCTGTCATCGATGTCGACCTTCGGGCCGTTGTCGTACAGCATCTCGCCAATGGGGTTGGGGTTGCCCGCCGTGATGAAGTCGTGTCCGTCGTACTCCCCGGCGAAGGTGCGGTGGGTCTTCGGGGCCTGGTAGAAGTCGTGCGGGTCCATGTAGTGGAGATAGAGGAAATAAGGTTCCGGGAGGGTTTCAAGGATCTCCTCGGCCGTCCGATTGACGCACTCGGCCGTCTTCCACAGACAGGACTCGTCGAAGACGTCGAACCCGCGACCGAATCCCGCGAAGGGGTTGTGCTCGCTCGGGGTGGCTCGCACGATGGGGCTTGCCGACACCGCCGCCGTCGCGTACCCGTTTGGTTTGAGAAGCTCGGCCATAGACGGGTATTGCTCAGGGATGCCCAGGTCGCCTGAACCGCGACGATAGAAGTCGAAGGCGTAGCGGGAAGTCAGGAGCGAGTTGACGGATGGATAGGTGCAGCCCGACTGAGACCGGGCCCGCTCGAAAACGACGCTCTCCGCAGCCAGGGTGTCGAGAAACGGCGTCGTAGCCCGGGGGTAACCGTGGAGCGAGGTGTGGTCGGCGCGAAGCGTATCGACCAACACGAAGATGACGTTGGGAGGGGTGGCGGGCTGGGCCGGCGCCGGACCCTGTTCGGGGTTGACGCAGGCGGCAGTCACAACGACAAGCGGGACAAAAAGAAGTCGCGACATGGCCGGACTCTAGCACGATCGACGGGGTTGGTCGCCAGACGGATGGACATCCGTATACTCGGGTGGTGATCCGTCCCGGGAGGTGGCCTTGGAGAATTGGTGGCGAGCACTTGTCGTATTGGTGTCGATGGTTGTCCTCGGTTGCGGCTCGGAGCCCGCTCCCGATGACGAATCAGTGACCGGGCCCGTGCTGCCTGACACGATCGCCGGACTGTCGGTGGCCGGCGAGCCCGAGCACTACGACACCGAGTCGATCTACGCCTACATCAACGGACATGCCGAGGTCTACCTGGCCTACGGCATGCAGCGCTGCCTGTCGCAGCGGTACATCGGCCCGGACGGCGCCGGCGAGATCGTCGTCGACCTGTTCGAGATGGCGTCGCCGTCGGACGCCTTCGGCGTTTACAGCCACGATCGAAGCGGCGAGACCGTTCCGGTCGGCAACCAGGGCGTCTACCGCCACGGCTGGCTGTCCTTCTGGCAGGGCTCCTGGTACGGCTCGGTGACCGATGTGAGCGGCGCCGACGAGGCGCGGGCCGCCGTGCTCGCCGTCGCCCGGGCCGTGGCCGGCGCGCTGCCGGAGGGCGGCGAGGTGCCGGAGCTCGTCGGGCGGCTGCCGGCCGAGCTGGTCGATCAGCAGACCGTGTGCTACCTGCACAGCCCGCAGGTGCTCAACGCCCATGTTGATGTCGGCAGCGACAATCCATTCGGCCTTGGCGAGGGCGCCGAGGCGGCGGTGGGGCGGATCGCCGGCGAGGGCACCCGCGGTCACGCGCTGGTGGTGCGCTACCCGACCGGGCGGGCGGCGGCGGATGTCGATGCCGGGCTGCGTCGCGGCGAGGCCGGGGATCGACCGGATATGCTCGTCGGCCTGCGCGGCGCGCTGCTCGCCGCCGTGGTCGGCGAGGTCGACGACGAGCGGGCCGAGGGCCTGCTCGAGGAGATGCTGAGAGGTGAACCGTGAGTGAACGGCAAGGGTTGAATCGACGGCAGTTCTTCAGGATCGGCTCGGGGGCGGCCGCCGCCGGAATGCTCGGCGGCCGAGTCGCGGTTGGCGACGATGCCTTGCCGGTGACCACCAGCAGGGTGGTGCTGGTCCGAGAGCGCGAGGTCATCGACGGCGAGGGTCGACTCGACGGCGAGCTGCTCCACGAAATGCTCAACCGAGCCATGAGAGCGCTGTTCGAGACCGACTCGAACGAGGCGGCCTGGAGGCGTGTGGTGTCGGCCGACGACGTGGTCGGCATCAAGTCCAACGTCTGGCGCCACCTGCCGACCCCGCCCGCCCTCGAGGACGCGATTTGTGCAGAAATCGTCGGTGTCGGCGTCGATCCCGGCGACATCGCCGTCGACGACCGCGGTGTTCGACGCAACCCGGTGTTCCAGCGGGCCACCGCGTTCGTCAACGTCAGGCCGCTGCGCACCCACAACTGGTCGGGTCTCGGCACCTGCCTCAAGAACCCGATCATGTTCGTGCCCCGGCCGCCCGAGTACCACGGCGACTCGTGCGCGCCCCTCGGCGCGATCTGGCGATTGCCCGAGCTCGAGGGCAAGATCAAGCTCAACATCCTGGTCATGCTGACGCCGCAGTTCCACGGCGTCGGGCCGCACAGCTTCTCCAAGGAGTACGTGTGGCCGTACCGCGGACTGATTGTCGGCGTCGACCCGGTCGCGGTGGACGCCACCGGCGCCCGCATCATCCGCGCCAAGCGCGACCTGTACTTCGGCGAGCCGAGCCCGATCAGCCCGCCGCCCCATCACATCGAGATCGCGGGCAGCCGCTACGGCCTCGGGGTCTCGGACCCGGCCACCATCGACCTGGTGCGGCTGGGCTGGCGGGAGGACGTTTTCATCTGAGACCGCGCGACACTGCGGAGTCGAGCTCGCCGCGCGCAGCGCCGAGGGGCCCGGTGTCGGCGGTCGCCGAGAGGCCCGATGCCTCGACGACGATGACGTGGGGGAGGTCGGGGCTGTCGGGGTAGGTCTCGCGGCCATCGATCCGCCGGCGGTGAGGGCGACGTCCGCATTCGAAAGCGTCTCAGGACACCGACCGGTTTCCTCGGATTCTCGGGTGAGGTATAATCTACCTTGAAAGGTAGAGAGGTAGAAGTGCCGCTCAGCATCAAGCACCCGGAAGCGGATCGGCTCGCTCGCGAGCTCGCTGCCCGAACCGGTGAGAGCCTCACCGAGGCCGTCATCAAGGCTCTCAAGGAGCGTCTGCAGCGCGAGGCAGGACGGGCGAGGGTCCGCCGCCTGAGCGACGAGCTCGGCCGGATCGGCGCACGGTGCGCCGCGCTTCCGGTGCTCGACGACCGGGCCACCGAAGAGATCATCGGCTACGACGAGGACGGGGTGCCCCGCTCATGGTGATCGACACCTCTGCGGTGGTGGCGATTCTCCTCGACGAGACCGAGTCGCCGGTGATCCGGCGCGCCATCGAGGACGACCCCATCCGGATGATGTCGGCGGCGTCCTTCGTCGAGGCCGCCATGGTGATCGAGACCCGCTTCGGCGAGGCCGGTGGCCGGGAGCTGGACCTTCTTCTGCACACAGCCCGGATCGAGCTGATCCCGGTCGACCGGGAGCAGGCCGAGCTGGCACGGGACGCCTTCAGGCACTTCGGCAAGGGTCGGCATCGTGCCGGGCTGAACTTCGGCGACTGCTTCAGCTACGCCCTGGCGCGGGTGTCGGGGGAGCGGTTGCTCTGCAAGGGCGACGACTTCGGGCACACCGACGTGCCCTCGGTGTTCGGCTGACTACACCGCCGCGAAGGCCCGGTCGAAGTCGGCGATCAGGTCGCCTGAGTCCTCGCAACCGATGGAGACCCGGACCAGGCCGTCGGTGATGCCGGCCGCGATCCGGTCGTCGCGCTTCATGGCGGCGTGGGTCATGGAAGGTGGGTGCTGAATCAGGGTCTCGATGCCGCCCAGGGACACCGCCAGGGTCATGACCTCGACCGCGTTGAGGAGCTTGACCCCGGCCTCGATGCCGCCTGAGACCTCGAAGGAGATCAGCGCCCCGGGGCCGTCCATCTGGCGCGAGGCGAGCTCGTGCTGGGGGTGACTCTTCAGGCCCGGGTAGCGGACCCACTCGACCTTGGGGTGGGCCTCGAGGTACTCGGCGATGATGCCCGCGTTGTCCTGGGATGCGCGGACCCGCAGCGCCAGGGTCTTGAAACCGCGCAAGGCGAGCCATGCCTGGTGCGGGTCCATGCAGGCGCCGAGGTAGGCGTGGACCGGTTTGATCCGCCGCCGCATGGCCTCGTCGGACGGGACGATCATGCCGGCCACGACGTCGGTGTGGCCGTTGATGAACTTGGTCATGGAGTGCATGACGATGTCGGCGCCGAGCTCGAGCGGTCGCTGCAGCACCGGCGAGGCGAAGGTGTTGTCGACGAGCAGGACGGCGCCGGCGGCGTGGGCGATCTCGGCGGCGGCGGCGATGTCGGTGAGGACGATGGTCGGGTTGGCCGGGGTCTCGACGAAGACCATCCTGGTGTTGGACCGGATGGCGGCGCGCAGGGCGTCGAGGTCGGAGGTCTCGACGAAGCTCGACTCGACGCCGAAGCGGCTGAAGTCGCGCTCCATGACCACCCGCGACGGGCCGTAGACCGACGAGGTGCCGACCACGTGGTCGCCCTGGTTGAGCAGCGCGAAGACCACCGTGCACAGGGCGGCCATGCCCGAGCCGGTGGCCAGGCCCTGGGCGCCGCCCTCGAGCGTCGCCACCGCCTCCTCGAGCCGGGCGATGGTGGGGTTGCCCATGCGGGTGTAGATGTAGCCGTCGGCCTCGCCGGCGAAGCGGTCGGCGCCCTGGGCGCAGTCGGCGAAGGCGAAGGTCGAGCTCTGGACGATGGGCGGCGCCACCGCCCCCGTGGCCTCATCCACGTGCTGTCCGGCGTGGATGGTCTGGGTGGTTCGTCCGAGCTTCTTGAGGTCGTGGCTCATGGTGGGCTCCCTTCGCGCGCACCCGAGTTGGTAGCACGGATGAGACCCGGTGTCGAGGAGCGTGTGAGCAAGTCTGCAAGCCGCGCCCACGGGAATCGGCTATCATCGGCCGGCACCGATGCCGCATCGTGGCAGACCGCCCTAGGGAGCCGTTTCTTGAAGATTCTCATGATCTCCAGCGAAGTCCTACCCTTCGCCAAGGCGGGCGGGCTCGGCGACATGGTTTCGGCGCTGTCGGTGGAGCTCGGCCGACAGGGACACGACGTCAAGATCGTTCTGCCCCGCTACTACTCGGTCGACCCGGGACGACTTCGCCGGCTCGAACACCCCGTCGGGGTGCCCATGGGCGGCGAGGAGGAGTGGTGCGGCGTGGCGACCGCGAACCTGCCCGGCTCGGACATTCAGGTCTGCTTCCTCGACCATCAGGAGCTTTTCGGACGCGATGGGATCTACGGTACGCGATCCGGTCCGGAGTTCAATGACAACGTCCGCCGCTTCACCCTGCTGTCGCGCGGCGCCCTCCAGCTCGCGAAGATGCTCGACTGGGCGCCTGACGTGGTGCACGGTCACGACTGGCCGGCGGCCCTGGCGCCGGTCTATCTCAACACCCTCGAACGCGAAGGGTTGTTCGAAGACACCGGCAGCGTGCTCACCATTCACAACCTGGCCCACCAGGGGATCTACCCCAAGGAGGACCTGGTGCACACCATGCTCGGTTGGGCGCAGTTCCACGGGGCCGGCTTCGAGTATCACGACCGGATCAACCTGCTCCAGGCCGGTCTGCGCAACGCCGACGTGCTGACCACGGTGTCGCCGACCTACGCGATGGAGATCCAGACCCCGGAGCACGGGGAACGCCTGGACGGGCTGCTCCGCCACCGGTCGCAGGATCTCTTCGGCGTGCTCAACGGCATGGACTACGATCTGTGGGATCCGGAGAACGACCGGCATCTCGCAGCGCCGTTCTCGGCCGAGGATCTCGACGGCAAGGCGGCGTGCAAGGAGGCGCTCCAGGAGGAGCTCGGTCTCCAGGTCGACCTAAATGTGCCCCTCTACGGCATGGTGTCGCGACTCGTCGACCAGAAGGGCCTCGGCGAGCTCTGCGGGCCGACCCACGGCAGTCTGTACAGCATCTGCGCCGAGCTCGACCTCCAGTTCGTCATTCTCGGAACCGGCGACGCGTGGTGCGAGACCGAGCTGGCGTCGCTTGCCGAGCGGCTGCCCAACCTGGCGGTTGTCCTCGACTTCAACGAACCGCTGGCGCACCGGATCATGGCCGGCGCCGACTTCCTGCTCGTACCGAGCGCCTTCGAGCCGTGCGGGCTGACCCAGATGTACGCCATGCGCTACGGCGCTCTGCCGATCGTTCGGCGCACCGGCGGCCTCGCCGACACCGTTCGAGGCTACGACGAGCCGACCGGAGAGGGCACCGGCTTCACCTTCGACCTGCTGACCCCGTCGGCGATCTACAACACCGTCGGCTGGGCGCTCTGGGCCTGGTACAACCGCCCGGAACACATCGCCGCCATGCAGCAGCGGGCGATGGCCGAGCGCTTCAACTGGCAGGAGTCGGCCGCCCGTTACGCCGAGATCTACCGGGGCGCCGTCGACCGCCGCGCCGGACGAACGCTGAGAACCTGGTGAACACATGGCGAAAAAACCGCTTCTGACCCTCGTTTTGATTGCGGGCGCGATTGCCAGCGTGGTGGGAATGCGCCACTACTTCTCCGTCGAACAGGTGCTTCGACGGAGTTTCTTCGAGGCGGTCGAGAGCTTCAAGAACGAGAGGATCCTCGGTGTTCTGGCGAAGGTCTCGCGGTCGTACGACGATCGCTGGGGCGGCAGTTACGAGAGCCTGGGGGCGCATGTCCAGTCAATGATGGACGCCTATGACGGTCTGACCGTGGACCTCGAGATCCGAGCCCTCGAGGTGACTGACTCCGAAGCCAGAATGGCGCTCACCTTCGTCGTCGGCGGCCGAACCCAGGTCGGGAAGGGCGCCATCCTCGGCGGCGAGTCCGGGCCGTGCCGCGCGACCTTGCGGTGGCTACGGGAGGCGCCGGGATGGCGTCTCGTCGAGACCGAGGAGCTCGACATTCCCGAGCTCCGTGACGAGCTGCAGAGGCGACGCGAACCCTGATGGTCCTGCCTTTCCTTCTTTTGGCCGCTGGCTTCCGCGGAGGCCAGCGGCCAAAAGAAATCTAGAGGGAAGGTGAAGCCATCACCCGCGCCACCGCGTCCCCGGCGCGGACGACGTCGTCGTCACTGATGTGGTAGTGGGTGACCATCCGGACGAAGTCGCGGCCCAGAGCGTGGACGAGGACGCCCTGAGCGGCCAGGGCGTCGGCGAGCTCGGCCGCTCCCAGACCGGCGGTCCGGTCGAAGCCGAAGCAGATGATGTTGGTTTCGACGGTGTCCGGGTCCAGGTCGATGCCCGGGATGTTCGCAAGTCGGTCGGCCAGGGCGCGCGCCCGCCGGTTGTCGTCGGCGAGCATGGGCAGCACCTCGTCAAGGGCGACCAGGCCGGCGGCGGCGAGCACGCCGGCCTGGCGCATGCCGCCGCCGAAGGTCTTGCGGATCCTCCTCGCCTCGGCAATCGCGTCGGTGTCGCCGACCAGCAGCGAACCGACCGGTGCGGCAAGCCCCTTGGACAGACAGAACATGACCGTATCGCAGCCCGCCGCGATCTCGGCCGCAGGGACGCCGAGCGCCGCGGCCGAATTGAAGATCCTCGCGCCGTCGAGGTGGACCGGGAGGTCGTGGGCCTTCGCCACCGCAACGAGCCCGCGCATCTGATCGGGACGCATCACCCGGCCGCCCGCGAGGTTGTGACTGTTCTCGAGCGCGATCAGGGAGGTCGGCGTCCGATAGCCGGCGGCGGGCTGGATCGCCGCAGCGACCTGCTCCGGCTCGAGCAGACCGCCGTCGGCCTCCACCGCTCGCGGAAAAGCGCCGGACAACGCCGCCATGGCGCCCATCTCGAAGTTGAAGATGTGACACCGCGCCTCGCCGACGACCTCGGTGCCCGGCCGGGTGTGGAGGTGGACCGCGATCTGATTGCCCATGGTGCCGGAGGGCACGAAGACCGACGCCTCGCGGCCGAGGAGCTCGGCGGCATGCTCCTCGAGGCGGTTGACCGTCGGGTCCTCGCCGTAGACGTCGTCGCCGACCTCGGCGGAGGCCATGGCCCGCCGCATCGCGGGTGTCGGGTGTGTTACCGTGTCCGAGCGGAGATCGATGGGGGAAATATGCATCGGCGGATTGTACCTCGTGACCGATCTTGACGTGACCCACTTGCAAAGCTAGGATTCTTTCCCATGACAGACGATAAGTCTAGAGATATCTATACTTTTCCTGAATGGACGTGGGTGCTCAAACCGGCGGTGGCGGTGGCCGTCATTGGTGGTCTCGTGTACGCCGGCGTGCTCATCTACCTCGGTTTCTCGCCGAAGGCGACGGATGTCGGCTACATGCCGACACAGCCGGTGCCGTACAGCCACGCGCTGCACGTCGGGCAGCTCGGCATGGACTGCCGCTACTGCCACACCAGCGTCGAGGTCGCGGCGCATGCCAACGTGCCGCCGACCCAGACCTGCATGAACTGCCACTCCATGATCCGCGCCAACTCCGAGCAGCTGATCCCGGTGCGCGAGAGCTATGCCACCGGGATGCCGGTGCCATGGATCAAGATCCACGACCTGCCCGACTACGTCTACTTCAACCACTCGGCCCACGTCAGCCGCGGCGTCGGCTGCGTGTCCTGCCACGGTCGCATCGACACGATGGAGGTCGTCTACCAGGCCGAGCCTCTGAGCATGGGCTGGTGCCTGGAGTGCCACCGCAAACCGGAGAAGCACCTGCGGCCGCTGGAGTACGTGACCCAACTCGACTGGGTGCCCGAGGAGGACCAGCTCGTGCTCGGTGCGCGGTTGCGCGAGGAGAACAACATCAACCCCAAGGTCACGTGCAACACATGTCACCGATGAAGCCGGAGCAGGGCATGAACTACTGGCGGAGCCTGGATGAGCTCGCACAGACCCCCGAGTTCAGGGAGGCGGTCGCGCGAGAGTTTCCCAACGACGACTGGGACCGGCTGCCGCCGGCGACGCGACGACAGTTTCTCAAGGTCATGGGCGCCTCCATCGCGATGGCCGGGCTGACGTCATGCCGCTGGCCGAAGGAAGAGATCGTGCCCTTCGCCCGCCGGCCCGAAGGGCGCGTTCCGGGAGTGCCGGAGCACTACGCCACCGCCATCGAAATCGGCGGCGTCGCTCTCGGCGTGCTGGCGACCTCCATGGACGGCCGACCGATCAAGAACGAGGGCAATCCGCTGCATCCGGACAGCCTGGGCGCGCTGCCGGCGACCGCGCAGGCCGACGTGCTCGGGGTCTACGATCCGGACCGCAGCCGGCGCGTGGTCTACCGCCGCGACGGCCAGGACTATGTCAAGACCTGGCAGGACTTCGTCGACTGGGTCGCCGAGAGTTCGGCGGGCAGCGGCGCCGGTGCGGCGGTGCTGGCCGAGCCGTCTTCGTCGCCCACCCTGGCCCGGCTCCGTGCCGGGCTCGCTGCGGCCAAGCCGGAGCTCGCCTGGTACGAGTATCAGCCGGTGACCCGGGACGCCGAGCGTGCCGGAACCGCCATGGCCTTCGGTCGGCCGCTGCGCGTTCACGCCGATCTCAACCGGGCGAGGGTCATCGCCTGCTTCGACGCCGACCCGCTGTTCGACCACCCGTCGGCGATCCCGTACGCTCGCGCTTTCGCCGTGTCGCGGCGCCCGTCGCCCGACGGTATCTCGCGGTTGTGGGTCGCCGAGCCGAGCTTCACCATCACCGGCGCCCGCGCCGACCACCGCAGAAGCGTGCCGCGGTCGCAGATCGCCCGGCTGCTCGCCGGGCTGGCCCGCGAGCTGGTCGCCACCCACCGGCTCGACCTGCCGCCGGAGGCGGTCAACCTGGAGTCCGCGTTCGGCGCGGCGACATCCGACGGGGACGATTTCGTCGTCGAGCTGGCCGCCGACCTGATGGCACACCGGGGCCGCGGGCTGATTCTGGTCGGGCCCGACCAACCGGCCGAGGTCCACGCGCTGGCAGCGGTGCTCAACCACGGCCTCGGCGCGGTCGGAACCACTCTCAGCTACACCCGGGATCCCGACCCGATCCGCCCGGGCCACCTCGAGGCGATCACCGCGCTGGCCGGTCGGATGCAGTCGGGAGAGATCGAGACACTGCTCGTTCTGGGCGGCAATCCTGCCTACGACGCGCCGGCGGAGCTCGGATTCGCGAAGCTGCTCGACGCGGTGCCGAACAGCGCTCATCTGAGCCTGCACGACGACGAAACCTCGCGCCGGTGCAGCTGGCGGCTGCCGCGGGCTCACGCGCTCGAGAGCTGGGGCGACGGCCGCGCGTGGGACGGCACCATCACCCTCCAGCAGCCGCTGATCCGGCCGCTTCATGACGGCTGGACCACCATCGAGGTCGCGGCCGCGATGCTTCGCGGGGCGCTGCCCAAGGGCTATGACGAGGTTCGCGAGACCGCCGCGGATTACCTGGGCGGTGCAGACGACGATCCATGGAGGCGCGCCCTCCACGACGGTGTGGTCGCCGGCACTGCATGGCTTCCTGCCGAGGTCGCTCTGGACGGCTCGAGCCTGGCCGGCGCCGCCGTCGGGCTGGCGAACCTGATCAAGGCCGAGCCTCCGACTGTGACGCGTCCCGAGCTTGTGCTCAGCGCCGACCGCAAGGTCTACGACGGTCGCTGGGCCAACAGCGCCTGGCAGCAGGAGCTGCCCGACGCGATCACCAAGACGACCTGGGACAACGTGCTCCAGATCGCGCCGCCGACCGCGCGCGAACTCGGCCTGACCGAGGGCGACCTGGTCACGGTGTCGGCTGCCGGCACGACTGTCGATCTGCCGGTCTGTCTGGTGCCCGGTCAGGCGCGGGCAGCGGTGACGGCGACCCTCGGCTACGGTCGGAGCGCTGCCGGGTCGGTCGGCAACGGCGTCGGCGCCGACTGCTACCCGCTCAGGACCGCAGCGTCGCCGGGGTGGGTCGCCGAGGTCGAGCTGCGCAAGGCAGGCCGCGCGGTGACCCTGGCATCGACCCAGGATCATTTCGCCATCGACCCTCTGGGCTTCGCCGCTCGCAACACCCGGGTCGGGATCCTGGTCCGCGAGGCCAGTCTCGATCGTTTTCTGGCCGATCCTGGGGTCTTCCACCACATGGATCACCATCCGCCGTTGATCTCGCTGTGGAAGGATCTCGAGTTTCCCGGCGAGCAGTGGGGGATGGCCATCGACCTCAACGCGTGCACCGGATGCAACGCCTGCGTCGTCGCGTGTCAGGCCGAGAACAACATCCCGGTGGTCGGCCGCGAGCAGGTCATCCACCAGCGTGAGATGCACTGGCTGCGAATCGACCGGTACTACAAGACCGAGCCGGGCGTCGGGCCCGACGAGGTCGACGAGGCCGAGATCGCCTTTCTGCCCATGGCCTGCGTCCAGTGCGAGAACGCTCCGTGCGAGCAGGTCTGCCCGGTGGCCGCGACCCAGCACACCGAAGACGGCCTCAACGCCATGGTCTACAACCGCTGCGTCGGCACCCGCTACTGCTCCAACAACTGTCCATACAAGGTCCGGCGGTTCAACTTCTTCAACTACCACAAGGATCTCACCGAGGTCGAGAAGCTGCACTTCAACCCCGAGGTCACCGTGCGCAGCCGCGGCGTCATGGAGAAGTGCACGTACTGCGTCCAACGGATCCAAAAGGTCCGGATCGAAGCCCGCAACAACAGCCGTCCGATTTCGGACGGCGAGATCATCCCGGCCTGCGCTCAAACCTGTCCGACGCAGGCGATCACCTTCGGCGACCTCAACGATCCGACCAGTGCGGTGTCGAAGCTGCGCGAGGACAGCCGCGGCTACGGCATCCTCACCGAGCTCAACATTCGGCCCCGAACCCAGTATCTGGCGCGGCTGTCGAACAAGCTCGGCGACGACGGCGACCACCCGCCGGCCCACCATGGTGACGACGACCACCATGGGAAGGAGGGCTGAGGACCATGAGCGCCTCGACCGCGATGACGATGCCCAACCCGCTCGACAACACCGGCGACGACCCGACCCGGCGGGCGCCGCTGGTGGTCGGAGACAACGACTTTCACAGCGTCACCGAGAAGGTCTGCGGACCGGTCGAGATCCGGCGGACGCCGCCGGCCTGGTGGATCGCCTTCTTCATTTCGGTGAGCTTGACCGGGGTTCTGTTCGCCATGATCACCTACCTCATCACCACCGGGGTCGGGGTCTGGGGCCTGCAGGTGCCGGTGGCCTGGGGCTGGGCCATCGTCAACTTCGTGTTCTGGGTCGGCATCGGTCACGCCGGGACCCTGATCTCGGCAATCCTCTTCCTGCTGCGTCAGAAGTGGCGGACGTCCATCAACCGGTTCGCCGAGGGCATGACGATCTTCGCGGTGATCTGCGCCGGGATCTTCCCCGGCATCCACATCGGCCGGGTCTGGGTCGCCTACTGGCTGTTTCCGATCCCGAACCAGATGGCGATGTGGCCGCAGTTCCGGTCGCCGCTGCTGTGGGACGTCTTCGCGGTCGGAACCTACGCCACGGTGTCGCTGCTGTTCTGGTACATGGGCATGATTCCGGACCTCGCGACGATCCGAGACCGAGCGAAATCCAAGATCCGCTGGTTCATCTACGGCGTGCTCAGCTTGGGCTGGCGCTCGTCGAACCGTCACTGGCACCGCTTCGAAATGGCGTACCTGCTGCTCGCCGCTCTCGCCACGCCGCTCGTGCTGTCGGTGCACTCGGTGGTCAGCTTCGACTTCGCGGTCTCGATCATCCCGGGCTGGCATACCACGATCTTCCCGCCCTACTTCGTCGCCGGCGCGATCTTCTCGGGCTTCGCCATGGTCGTGACTCTCGTCATCCCGACCCGGAAGTTTTTCCACCTGGAAGAGATCATCACGCTGCGCCACCTGGAGAGCATGGCCAAGATCATGCTCGCCACCGGCATGATGGTCGGACTGGCGTACTCCACCGAGTTCTTCATCGCGTGGTACAGCGGGAACGCCTACGAGGCCTTCACCTTCCTCAACCGCGCGTTCGGTCCGTACGGCTGGGCCTATTGGATCATGGTGAGCTGCAACGTGCTGGTGCCGCAGCTGTTCTGGATCAAGCGCCTGCGAACCAATCTCGTGGTGCTCTGGATCGCGTCGGTGCTGATCAACGTCGGCATGTGGTTCGAACGCTTCGTCATCGTGGTGACATCGTTGAGCCGGGACTTCCTGCCGTCGAGCTGGGGCTACTACAAACCGACCCTGGTCGACATCCTGACCTTCGTCGGCAGCTTCGGGCTGTTCATGACCCTGTTCCTGCTCTTCGTTCGTTTCCTACCCATCGTCGGCATGGCCGAGGTCAAGGGCGTCATGCCTCAGGCCCACCTCAAGGACGTGGCGGTCCAGGGCCACGGCGATTACCACGGCGACATCCTCACCGAGCGCGGGGAGGTGAGATCATGAGCACGGACAGCAGCATCGCAGCGGCGGCGGCCGGCCAGCCGACCCTGTACGCGCTGGTGGCGGAGTTCGAAAAAATCGACGAGTTTCTCGAAGCGGTGCGACGGGTGCGCGACTCCGGCTTCACCAAATGGGACACCCACACACCGTTCGTCGTCCACGGTCTCGATGCCGCCATGGGGATCAAACCCACCATGCTTCCGTTTCTGGTCTTCGGCGGAGGTCTGACCGGCTGCGCTGTGGGCATCGGATTGCAGTGGTTCACCAACGTCTTCGACTACCCCTACCTGATCAGCGGCAAGCCGATCTTCAGCCTGCCGGCCAACATCCCGGTCGCCTTCGAGCTGACCATTCTGCTCTCGGCGATCACGGCCCTGGTCGGGATGCTCGCCCTCAACGGACTGCCACAGCTGCACCACCCGCTGCACTCGAGCCGGTTGATGAAACGGGCCACCGACGACCGTTTTCTGATCAGTGTCGAGGCGGCCGATCCGAAGTTCGACGCCGACGCCAGTCGCGAGCTCCTCGAGTCGCTCGGTGCGCTGAGCATTGAAGAGGTGGAGGTCTGACATGCCGAGATGGTTGACCTCGACCGTCGTCATCCTGGTTGTTCTGTCCTGGATCCCGCTCGCGCTCGCGATCCGTGCCCGGGTTGTCAAGAAGAGCGAACCGCGAATCCACATCATTCAAGACATGGACAACCAGCCCAAGGTCAAGCCCCAGTCGCGCTTCGTGCTGTTTGCCGACCGGCGCGGCATGCGGCCGTCGGTGGAGGGCGCCGTGGCTCGAGACACCGTGATCGGCGACCCGGTCCTGGTCGACGGTCGGAGTGAGGACGGCGAGTTCGTCGACGGGATCCCGGTGCCGGTGTCCCTGGCAGCCCTCGAACGGGGCCGCCAGCGTTACGACATCCACTGCTCGCCGTGTCACGGCTTGTCGGGCTACGGAGACGGCATGGTGTCGCGTCGGGCCGAGCAGCTTCAGGAGGGAACCTGGATTCCACCGAGCTCGTTCCACACCGACGTCGTCCGTGGCCGGCCGCCTGGTCACATCTACAACACGATCGCCAACGGCATCCGCAGCATGCCGGCCTACGGCAGCCAGATTCCGGTCGAGGACCGCTGGGCCGTCGCGGCCTACGTGCGAGCGCTCCAGCGGAGCCAGAACGCCACCATCGACGATGTGCCCACCGACACGCGGGCGCAGCTGCGATAGCGAGGCGAGCATGCACCAAGACGCAATCGACATCACCACCGAGCCGCGACATCTGGAAGGTCGAGCGACCAGGTGGGCGGGCATCGCCGCGGCCGTCGGCACGCTCGGCATCGTGGCGTCGCTGCTGCTGGCCCGATCGGCCGACGACGGCGTTCACCACCTGCTCGAGACCTACCTGGTCTCGTTCGCCTTCTTTCTCAGCCTGAGCCTCGGCGCGCTGTTTTTCGTCATGCTCCAGCATGTCACCCGCGCCGGCTGGAGCGTGGTCGTGCGGCGCGTTGCGGAGGCCATGGCGACCAACGTCTGGCTCATGGCTCTGCTCGTGGCGCCGGTTCTGTTGGGCATGGAGCACCTCTATCACTGGGCTCATCCGGGGGCGGCGGATCACGACCCGTTGATCGCCGCCAAGGTCGGCTTCCTGAACACCGAGTTCTTCATCCTCCGCATTGTCGTCTACTTCGTGATCTGGTCGGTCCTGGCCTGGTTCTTCTACACCACCTCGAGGGCGCAGGATGCCAGCGGCGCGCCGGCGCTCACCCGCCGGATGGAAGTGGTGTCGGCGCCCGGCATCGTGGTCTTCGCCCTGTCGCTCAACTTCGCCGCTTTCGACCTGCTGATGTCTCTCGACCCGCACTGGTTCTCGACCATCTACGGCGTCTACTACTTCGCCTCGTCGGTGCTGCTGTTCTTCGCGGTCATGCCCATGACGCTGGTCTGGCTCCAGAGCCGGGGCCTGCTTCGCCACGCTGTCACCGTCGAGCACTACCACGACATCGGCAAGTTCATGTTCGCCTTCACCGTCTTCTGGGCCTACATCGCGTTCTCCCAGTACATGCTCATCTGGTATGGCAACATTCCGGAGGAGACCGAATGGTTCCTCAAGCGTCAGACCGGGGACTGGACGGCGATCTCGCTGGTGCTGCTGTTCGGGCACTTCGTGCTGCCGTTTCTGATGCTCATCTCCCGCCACGTCAAGCGCCGGCCGCTGCCGCTGGCGGCGATCGGGGCCTTCGTCGCGGTCATGTGCTGGATCGACATGTACTGGCTGGTGATCCCGGAGTTCAGCCCCGCGACTGCGAGGTTCGGTGTGCTCGACGTGCTGGTCTTTCTCGGCATGGCCGGGATCTACTCTGCGGTGCTGATCTGGCGTCTCGGCCGGACCTCGTTGGTTCCCGACAAGGACCCGCGGATCGTCGAGTCGCTCGCGTTCGAAAACGCGTAAGTCGAGTCTCAATTATGAATGATGAATTCGTATTCCATCGCAATCGGGCACGTTCAAATCACAATTCAAAATTACGAACTGAAAATTCAGAGTTGGAGTTGTGATGCGATATGACGACCCGAATGTGGCGGCCTCGGCGGTGGTGGGGATCATCAGCGCCATCCTGCTCTTCGTGATCATCGTGTTGCTCCAGGCCTGGTTCTACAGCGCCGAGGAAGCCGAGCAGTTCCGCAAGGTGTACAGCCAGCCGTACCAGGAACTCCAGAACGTCGACAACGACCAGCTCGAGCGCCTCGGCAGCTACGGATGGGTCAGCGAGCCCGACGCAATCGCGCACATTCCAATCGAGCAGGCCATGGAGCTGGTCGTCGCCGAGGCCGACTCGGCCGGTCCCGTCCGGGAGTCCCGGTAGGAGACTGCGCCGAAAAGGCTCCCGGCAGAACCCTCTCGGCGACGTTTCTGCCTCGCTCGAGGATCTCTTCGGACCGAGCGTCCCAGCGGAAGCGCGGCCCTCCGGTCGGGGCGCGCATGCCGGCACTCCGCCCGCTGGGGCTGTCATGGAAGACGGTGGGCGTGGGTTGACGGTATGATGGCTACCGGCGACGGTCGTTGCCGTGGCCCCCGCCGTGTTCGTACCGCGAGGAGGCCCGGCGCAGCGGATCGCCGGAGAGGACCGACCCGGGGGCGGTTCGGGAGGACCTGAATGACGTATGACATCAACCAACGGGCGAGACGCCGCCGGCCGATCGGGCCGCCGGGCTCCGGCGAGCGCGCTGCGGGATGTCGCGATGTCTGAGGTCAGCGTCATGACGGTGGACGACTCCGCCGCGATCTTGACCATCATCGCCGCCTACCTCGAGGACTCCGAGTTCAAGGTCGTTGCGTCGGAGCGGGACGGCCGGCGGGCCGTGGAGCGATTCCAGGACATGCGGCCCGATGTCGTGCTGCTCGATCTCATCATGCCCGGCCAGTCCGGGGTCGAGACCCTGGCCCGAATTCTCGACATCGACCCGTCGGCCTGTGTCGTGATGATCAGCTCGCTCGGCACCGAGGATGCGGTGCACGAGTGCCTCACGACAGGCGCCACGAGCTTTCTCCAGAAGCCGTTCACGCGTGACGACTTCATCGCCTTCATGCGCGGACTCGATCTGGCGTCGTGAGGAGGAGCTAATGGCCAACATGTTTTTCGGTCAGTACCTTCTCGCCAAGGGCGCCATTGACCGGGCGGCGCTGCTCGACGCCCTCGACCGGCAGCGACGTTCCAACCTCAGCCTGCCCGAGCTCGCCGTTGTCGAAGGTCTGATGGATGCCGGCCGGTCGGAGGCGGTAACGGCGGCGTTTCGGATGTCGGATCGGCCGATGGAGGCGATTCTCATCGACACCGGCGGACTGGCCCCTGAGCAGGTCGAGCGGCTCAAGAACAAGCAGCGATCGAGCTGGCTGCGGATCGGCGCCGCGCTGGTCGAGGGCGGCCACCTGAGCGACGAGGACATCGCGCGTCACCTGGAGGATTACCGCTCGCTGGAGAGCTCGGTCGACCGCCGGATCAGCGAGGCTCTCCGGCACCTGCCCGATTCGAAGGCGGTGACCGCCTGCGTCGAGCTGTCGGTGTTCCACTTCTCGCGGGTCTCCGGACGACCCGCCAAGCTCGAGTCGGTCAGCGTCGCGGAGGCGGCGCCGGAGGTCGGACGCCGGAGGTTCTCGCAGCGCATCTCAGGCGACGGTGAGTACACCATCGCCGTCGATCTGCCGCCCGAGCTGGTGACGTCGGTCGCCCGGGGCATGTTGGATCTGGAGATCGAGCCCGGGAGCGAGACCGAGGCCGACGCGGCGTGCGAGGTCCTCAACTTGATTGGCGGCAACGCGTGCACGCGGATCGAGCAGCTCGGCCGGCTGATGCGACCCGATCCGCCGATCGCCGAAGGGGGCGCCGGGCAGCTGATCGATCGTGGGCAGGGTGTCCGGGCGGTCGTGATTTCGGCGGACGTCGAGTTCGAGGTCAGAGTGTTCAGCGGGGAGGGCGACACGCCGTGAGAACCGCGAACCGGCTCCGCGCCGCCGCGCCGTCGGGCGCCGTCCGGCGCCCGCATGGAGGCAGCCGGTGAAGCGTGACCTCGCCTACGTCGTGCACTCCGACCGGGTGATCGCCCAGCGGGTCAGCCAGGCGCTGCGCGATGCCGACTTCGAGGTCTCGAGCATGACCAGCGTCGATGACGCGGAGGGCGTGATTCGTGAGCGGCAGTTCGACCTTCCCGACGCGATTCTGACTCCGTTGCGCGACATGGAGAGCGGCGATTCGATCCTGATCCGCCTGCTCGAGTCCAATCCCCTGATGGAGCAGATTCCGCTCGTCGTGATCGCCAACGCCGGCGCCGAGGAACGTCGCCGTGCCCTTCGGCTCGGATTGCTCGGCGTGGTCGCGCCGCCATACGATGATGAAGAGGTCACGCTGACCACCAAGCTGGCGATCGACAAGCACCGTCACGACCAAGCGCTGTTCGGCGCCATGTCCCAGCTTTCGGTCGCAGACCTGCTGCAGACCGCGGAGGTCGGTCGGCGGAGCGGCTCGGTGGCCTTCCAGCACGACAACGACACCGGGAGGATCTGGCTCGACGAGGGTCGGGTCATCGGCGCGGAGATCCAGGGCGGCCTCGAGGGCGTCGATGCAGTGTATGAGATCGCGACCTGGGAGACCGGCACCTTCGAGGCGAGCTTCGGCTCGGTGAAGGTCGATCCGAGCTTCTCCATGTCACCCTCGGAGCTCCTGCTCGAGGCCATGCGGAGGCTCGACGAGAGGCGGGCCGCATCGCAGGACGACTCGATGGAGGCGGTGTGGGCCGAGACCCTCGATACCGCGCTCATCATTCTCAACACGGTGGCGGCCTACGCCGCCAACCACATGGAGATCCAGCTCGTGCTCCAGCGGCTCGCCGCCATCCGCGGCGGTCTCAACCGGGGATCGGAACGGCTCGACGGGTTTCGGTTCGGTGAAGCTGGCGAGGTCACGCTCGAACCGGGTTGGCGGCCGCCGGGGCCTCCGGAGGATGTCGCCGGTTTCGTCAGCACCTGGGTCGTCCGCTTCTTTTTGCTGATGGAGGAGGCCCTGGCCTGGCGGTTCACCCGTTCGCGTCTCGCGGCTCTGGTGGCGCCGTGGCGGCGCCGGCTGGACCGGCTCGGGTTCATCGGCTTCAGCGATGACGGTGCCGACGATGCCGGCGTCGATCCCGGCGAGCGCAGACCGCGACAGCCTGTGGTGCGGGGAAGCCTCCCCGAGGGATGCCTTGTGCTCGACGGTGAGCTTCGGGTCGAGACCTACGCTCCTTTCGGCCTCAGGGTCAACCACCTGGATGCCGAGACCGTGACAGGCCGGCTGTTTCTCGGGCTGCTGACCGAGGAAACCTCGGCCATGGCCGAGGTCATGCTCAAGTCTCTGGCCCGCATGCCGGCCGAGGATCGAAGCTCGGCGAGCACCGAGTTCGAGACCTCGTCGGGACATCGTCAGGGCGTGTGGCGGATCAACCTCGTCCGCCGAGTCGCGGACGGCGGTTTCATCGTGACGCTGGCGCGGCAGCGGCTTCTCAGCGAGAGCCTGGCGCCGGAAGTTCTCCGGGAGCCCCTGAGCGGCGCGCTGCGCGACGCCGGCGGCGGCCGGGTGGTGCTCGGCAACGAGGACTTCCTCGACGCGTTCGAAAGCGTGTTGACCAAGCACATGGGTTTCCGCCACCACGAGCTGCTCCGCGAGCTCGGTCGAAAGTGGGGCTTGCGCCATGCGTTCCGGCTCGAGCAGCACGTTCAGCGCCAGTATCACCGGACCCTGCGCGAGATGGAGACCCAGATGGCCCTCGAGCTGCTGTCGTCGTCTCTGGGGGTGCTCGGTCTGGGACGCTTCGACGCTGACCTGAGTCGGCGCGATGCGGGGATCATCGTCATCGTCCACCACGACAGCCCGTTTCCCGGCCGTTTCGTCGCAGTGTCCGGCGGTGCGTGCCCGATTCTGTCCGGGTTCCACTCGGCAGTCCTGACCTACCTGTCGGGACGCCGCCTGGCGGCACGCGAGCTGCGGTGCGCTGCCGATCCCGGCCACGCCTGCGTGTTTCTCGTCGCCACCGAGGAGCGAGTGTCCAAGCTCATGGTCGCGCTGCCCGGTACCCCGGACCACGAGCTGGTCCATGACATCCTCGGCGACAGCTGCGAGCAGAGGTCGTCGTGACCGGGTTCCCGAACGAGGACAGCATCGCCGAGAAGCTCGAGCACACCAGGTGGGACTACTCCCAAGGGGACGATCGGCGTTTTCTGCTCGACCCCATCGGCAAGTTCTTCAACACCATTCGCTGGGACGGTGTCGAACCCGGCAGGGTCGTCGTCCGCTCGAGCTCGAACCCGGACGCCGGCACCGACGGGCCGCCCGAATCGGAGATCTCTTGATTCATCATTTTCAATTCTCAAGTCGTGATGCAGATTTTCAGGGTCATTGACAATCGAGAGTTGAGAATGATGAACTGACCGTGTGCTCGATCAGGGTCAGGACGAAGGGCGCCCCGTCGAGGGAGAAGCCGAAATCGTGGCTGGACCGAACGTCGGTGGTGGACACCGTGTAGTCGGTTCCGTCGACGAGCGTCGGGAGTGAGATCGAGTTCGCTCCGGGCAGCAGAGACTTCAAGTTGCCGGCGATGATGTTCGTCAGCTCGCCGAGCACGTCGCGTTCGTCGGCCACCTCGAGGCGGTCCGGGTCACGATCGAACATCACGGCCGCCGCGCGCCGAACCAGGTCGCGACCAGCGACCATCCGGACGCCGAACGAGAGATCGCCGCTGATGTGGACTGCCGCGGTCATCAGCGGCGGCGGGATCGAAGCGGCGTGCCCGGGCTCCAAATCGAGATCGAGGCCGAGCTGGGTCGACCATACGGACCGGACGATTTCTCGGATCTGTGCCTCGTCAGGGGTCATGGCGTTCTCCGGTGGGCGGCTCGGTAGAACACGGCGCGTCCGATCCTCACGCGCTCGAAGCGATCGTCGAGATTGAGCGTCGTCTCGGCGGTGCCGAGCATCATCAGACCGCCCGGCCGGAGCTGTCGGAGAGCCTGGTCGAGCACCCGGCGCTTGGTCTCCAGGTCGAAGTAGATCAGCACGTTGCGCATGCACAGCAGATCCACCGGTGGCAGGGTGCGAGCCTCGCTGGCGAGATTGTCTCGGAAGAAGGCTACCATGGAGCGGACCTCGTCCTTGAGCTGCCACACGGCGCCCTGCTGGGTGAAGTACTTGACGAGCATCGATGCCGGCAGGCCCCGGTTGATCTCGACCTGGGTGAACGAGGCCTGCCGAGACCGCTCGAGCATGCTCTCGGAGACGTCGCTTGCCAGCAACCTGAAATTCCAGGTCGCGATTTCGGGAAACGACTCACGGACCAACATGGCGATGCTGTAGGGCTCCTGGCCGCTCGAACAACCTGCCGACCAGATGACCAGGGACCGCGAAGAGCTCCTGCGCTGCGCCATGAGCTCCGGAATGACCTCCTGCCGGAGCGCCTCGAAGGGGAAGTGATCCCGGAAGAACGAGGTTTCGGTCGTGACCACGGCTTCGACTGCCGATCGGTGGCTGTCGCCGTAGGGACGAGATCGGAGGAAGCGGATGTAGGCCGGTACCGAGTTGAAGCCCTCTTGGCGGGCGAGCGGCATCAGCCTGGCGTTGACCAGGTAGACCTTCGATTTGTCCAGGGAGATCGCGGTGCGGTCGCGGACCAGCTCACGGACATAGTCGAACTCAGGCCCGGAGACCGGCTCCGGCAGGATCATTTCGGGATTGTTCCGGCTCACGCGCCGAACCCCACCCTGCGGACGATCTCGGCGCCGATCTCATCGCAGGGGAGAATCGCGTCGGCGAGACCGCCGTTGGCGACGTGGCCGGGCATGCCCCAGACCACGCTGGTCTTCTGGTTTTGAACCACGATTCGTCCGCCGGCGGCTGCGATCGCCTGGCAGCCCGCGAACCCGTCCTGGCCCATGCCCGTGAGGACGACGCCGAGGGCGGCAGAGCTGAAGCACTCGGCCACCGACCGAAACAGGACGTCAGCGGACGGGCGACAGGAGTTCACCAGCGGGCCGCTGTCGGTGGAAACCCGAACCCGGCCACCGTCCCGTCGGACCTTGATGTGCAGGTCGCCGGGGGCGATCCAGGCGCTGCCCGGGACCAGCTCCGCACCGTCGAAGGCCTCCTTGACGGTCATCGCGCTGCGACCGTCCAGGCGATCGGCGAGAAAGGCGGTGAAGTTCTTGGGCATGTGCTGGACGATGACCATGGGCGCCAGAAACCCGGCCGGCACAACCGCCAGGATGTCGGCCAGCGCGTTCGGCCCGCCGGTCGACGCACCGATGGCGACCACGCCGACCGGCTTGACCCGGTCGATGCCGCCGCGGGTCGCCGGTCGCCTTGTCGGTTGTTTTGGAGCCGCCTCGGGGCCCCGCCTGAGGTAGAGAGCCCGGATCTTCGGAATCAGTTGATCGCGGACGTGGTCGCGGGCATCCTCCGGAGTCGCCGATCGGGTGGCCTTGGTGACGTAGTCAGCGGCTCCGAGAAAGAGGGCGTCGACGGTGACCCGGGCGCCCCGCTGGGTCAGGTTGCTGACCATGATGACATCGACCGTCAGATGCTCGGCACGGATCCGCCGGAGGGTCTCGATACCGTCGAGCTCGGGCATGTCGATGTCGAGCGTCACCAGGTCGGGCTTCAGGCGCTCGATCTTGGTCAGCGCGATCAGACCGTTGGGCGCGGTCCCGACGACCTCGAGGTCGGCCTCCTGGTTCAAGACCTCCGAAATGATCCGTCGCGCGACCACCGAGTCGTCGACCACGAGGATGCGGATCGGCGACACCTCGGCCTCGTCAGACCTGCTTGGCGTGAGCCGGCACGCCGAGGATGACCAGCTTGTCGACCAGCATGTCGCGGTCGAACGGTTTCATGATGTACTCGTCGGCCCCCGCCTCGAGGGCCTGAGCAACCCGCAGGAGCTCGGTTTCCGTGGTCACCATGAGGAGCTTGATGGCGTCGGAACCGAGCGTCCGCCGGACCTCGGTGACCACCTCGAGCCCGCTCATCCCGGGCAGGTTCCAGTCGACCAGGGCGAGGTCGAAGTGCGGGTCGGCCGCGAGAGTTTCGACCGCGATGCGCCCGTCGGGCGCTTCGGCGACGTCGAATCCGAGGTCGGTCATGATGCCGCGCAGGATCGAACGCATGGCTCGTGAGTCATCGATGACGAGGGCCCGCATCAGGTCTTCTCCTCGGTCGGGTTGACGATGAAGTGATCGAGCAGCGCATCGAGCCCGGTTGCCATCTCACCGAGCCGCGTGGCGGCTTCGAGAGTGGTGGCGGCGCCGCTCGAGGTCGCCCGGGCCGTGGCGGCCACGCCGGACACGTTGGCCGCGATCTCGGAGCTGCCGCCGGCCGCCTCCGAGATGTTCCGCCCGATCTCCGAGGCGGTGGCGGATTGCTCTTCGACAGCGGTCGCGATCGTGCTCTGGATGTCGTGAATGGTCCGGACAACGGCGCCGATCCGGTTGATCGCGTCGATCGCCCTGCGGGTGTCGGACTGGATGGTCGCGATTCGCCCCGCGATGTCGTCGGTGGCTGTCGCGGTTTCCCTCGCCAGCTCCTTGACCTCGTTGGCGACCACGGCGAAGCCCTTTCCTGAGTCCCCGGCCCGGGCTGCCTCGATGGTCGCGTTGAGGGCGAGCAGATTGGTCTGCTCGGCGATCGAGGTGATGACCTTGACGACCTCTCCGATCTCGCCGCTCGACGCGCTCAGGGACTTCATCGTGGTCTGGGTGTCCTGTGCGGCGCGGACCGCTTCGGAGGCGATTCCGGAAGCCTCGTGAGCGCTGCCCGAGATCTCCTGGACGCTGGCGGTCATCTGCTCGACGGCGACGGCGACGCTCTGGATGTTGGCGTTGACCTGTTCGGCCGAAGCCGACACGAGAGACGCCTGGCTCGAGGTCTGCTCGGCCGCGGCGCTCATGCTCTGGCTCGTCGTGTGCAGCTGATCGGCCGCCTCCTTGAGCACGGCCGTGTTGCCGGTGAAGGCCAAGACGGTTTTCTCAAAGCTCGAGAAGAGGCGGTCGAGGGCGTCACCGGCCCGACCGATCTCGTCGCTGCGGCCGGCCCGCATCCGGCGCGTCAGATCACCGGCGGTGATCCGATCCAGCACTGTCAGCGTCCGATGCAGCATGAGCCCGATGTAGCGATTGATGATCAGGGTCAGAGCTCCGAGACCGATGACCACCACGACGATGACGATCACCGCCAGCTGGACAGAGTCGCGCTGGATGCGCGCGGCGTGATCGAGCTCTGAGTGCAGTCGGGACACCGCCAGGATGTCGCCCGAAGCCGCCGAGGCCGGGAGATCCGACGCCCGGATCTCGTCCAGGACTGCCTGGGAGCGGCTCGACCCGGCGACGACGACGGCAAGCACGACGAGAAAACCCAGGCCGGCGAGAATCGGGAGAATCAACACCTTGTGGCTGAGCTTGACGTCGTTCAGCATGACGCCTCCGTTGCCGGGCCGATCGCTGCCGGAGCGCCGATGCCCGATGTCATGACGGCGTCGGCCCATCGCCGACAGCGAGGTCGAGAGCGGCTGCGAGATCCAGGACGAGCAGCAGCGAACGCTCGAGCTTGTAGGCGCCCGTGATCATGCGTCTGGCTTCTCCGCGCAGCGTGTCCGGAGGGTCCTCGAAGCCCGAGCTGTCGACGTCGATGACGTCGCCCACCGCGTCGACCACCAACGCCAGTGGCTCCTCGGCGGTTCCCAGGACCATGATGGTCGTCGGGCATCGGGTCTCGACGCCAACGATGCCGAGCCGGTGCCGCAGGTCGATGGCGGTGACGATCTGGCCGCGCAGGTTGATCAGACCGCGGATCGCCGGATCCGCCAACGGTACCGACGTGATCGGGGCGTTGCGGATGACCTCCTGGATCTCGCCGACGTCGATTCCGAGGACGAGCTCGCCGACCATCAGCGAGCAGAACTGACGGCGTCCGCTCATGACCGATCTCCCGTCTGGTCGGCGTGGCTGAAAAAGGTCGGGTCGGATCGTTCGACGATCGCGGCGAGATCGATGAGCTCGTTGACCCGCCCGTTGATCACCGCGCAGGCTCTGACGCCCTTCCTGCTGGCCGCGGTCGCGCCGGACAGATCGGCGTCGACGATGTCCAGGATCCGGTGGACGAGCAGACCGCAGCTCCGGCCGCGGACGGTGCAGATCACCACCGGGGCCTCCGAGCTGGTCGGGGGCGGATCGGTCCGTCGATTGCTCCGGCGCTCCGGCAGCGCGGACTCGAGATCGACCAGCTGCAGGATCTCGCCCCGGTACTGCACCACGAGATTGTCACCGACCCGTTCGATCTGCGATCGATCCAGCGACTCCAGCCGTTCGATGCGGCCGACATCCAGCGCCAGACGCTCGTCGTCGGAGCCCTGGACCAGCAGCACCCGGTCGAGCCCCGGCGCCGGGGCGGTTCCGACCACGGGTTCGGCGGTCAGAGCGTGGACCCGGGTGTCGGACACGACGCCCGCAGAAAGTCCGATGCGGAACACGTCGAGGATGAGCGTGATCGTGCCGTCTCCGAGAATGGTGGCGCCGGCAAAGGGAACGGAGGCGAGCCTCGGTCCGAGAGGCTTGACGACGATCTCCCGGGAGTCGTCGATGGAATCGACCAGCAGGCCGAATTGACGATCGTCGCCCTGGAGAACCACGATGCTCTCGGTGTCGCCGCTGCCGCCTTCGGACGACAGTCCGAGCTGCTCGGTCAGGGAGACCAGCGGCAGCAGGTTGCCACGAAGCCGATAGACCGGGACCCCGTGCAGCGACTCGATGCCGAGACCCTCGGTGTCCCGATCGAGTCGGACCAGCTCGACGACCGCCGCCTGAGGCAGCGCGAATCGCTGAGAACCGATCCGGACGAGGATCACCGACACGATGGCCAGGGTGAGCGGGATCTTGATCCTGAACGTCGTCGACTCGCCGGGCTCGGAGGTCATCTCGATCGTGCCGCCGATGCTCTCGACGTTGGTCCGGACGACGTCGAGCCCGACGCCGCGGCCGGATACGCTGGTCACCTCGGCAGCCGTGGAGAAGCCGGGGCGGAACACCAGCTGCTCGATCTGGTTGCGCGGAAGGCTGTCTGCGGCCCCGGCGGCGAGCAGCCCGGCCGACCGGGCCCGTTCGAGAATTTTCTCGGTGTCCAGCCCCCGACCGTTGTCCCGCACCTCGATCGCGACCGCGCCCCCTTCATGGGCGGCGTTGAGCACGATCCGGCCGGTGCGCGGCTTGCCGGCGGCATGGCGCTGCTCCGGGCTTTCGATACCGTGGTCGACGGCGTTGCGCACCAGGTGCAGCAGCGAGGTCTTGATCGCTTCGAGCACCGACTTGTCGAGATCGGTCTCCTGACCGTGGAGCTCGATCTCGACCTCTTTGCCGGCCGCCAACGACAGGTCTCGGACGAAGCGTGGCAGCTTGGTCAGAATCGAGCTGATGGGCTGCATCCTGGCCCGCATGACCGCCTCCTGGAGCTCGCCGGTGATGGCGTCCAGGCGCTGCGCTGCGGCGTTCAGGGCGGGGGCGACGTCGGCCGAGACATTCTCCGCGACCTGGTTTCTGGCCAGCACCAGCTCGCCGACCAGATTCATCAGCCGGTCGAGAACTGAGACGTCGACCCGCAGACTGCTCTCACCGACGGTCGGTACGGCGGGTTCGTCCGCGTCCGTTGCCCCCGGGGCGTTGAGGTCGCGGCGGGCGCTCTCCGGGGTCACTCGTCCGGTCAGATCAGGCGCCGCGCGGCCCGCAGTCGGTCGGTCGCCGTGGGCGGCCGGTTCGGGATCGGACTCAGGGCCCGGGGAGGTGCTTCTTTTTTCGTCGCCGACGCTCGAGTCGATGGCGACCAGCTTCGCCTCGATCTCCGAGTAGTCGCCGTCTCCCTCGGTGCCGTCGCGCTCGATGTGGGCAAGGATCTCGCGGATGCTGTCGATGGCGCCGAGCAGGGTGGTCGTGATCTCCGGAGTCAGCTCGAGGCGTTTGTCCCGGAGGTGGGCGAGCACGGTCTCGGATGAGTGCGCGACGCCCTCGAGCGTGTTGAACGCGAGAAAACCGCAGGTGCCCTTGATGGTGTGGATGGTCCGGAAGATGCGCTCGATGACATCGGAGTTGTCCGGTTCCTTTTCAAGCGTGACCAGGTCCTGGTCGATGCTGTCGAGGTTCTCGACACTCTCCGCAAGAAACTCGGCGATGATGGCGGACATGCCACCCATTCCTGACTCCCTTCGGCGTGTCCTCGATCCGCGCACCGGATGGTCGACGGATGGGCCCGCCGGCATCGATCAAGACCGCGTCCGTCGCCGCGTCGTGATCTGTCAGAGCAGCCGACACGCCAGAGTCTGCCGCGGTTTCCGTCTGAATCTCCGTTCAGCCGTGTCACCACGGGATACCACGAATAAGAATACCGCAGTCGTCGTGGGGCGGTCGAGGCACACTGTGAAGATGTCGTATGGCTTGCTGTTACACTGAGGTGTGCCGGAGGCCGCCACTCCGGTGAATCCGACGATACTGCGAGGTCGCCATGGCGCTCGGTAGCTTCACCTTCAGAACCATCAACCAGAAGCTCACGGTCTTCGTCGGCGGCTCCATCGCCCTGGCGCTGGCTGTCCTCGGAGCGATCGCGGTGAGCTACACATCGGGCTTGGCACGCGACAAGGTCCACGCCCAGGTCGATCGTCTGGTCGAGGCGAATGCACAGCAGATCCGGCAGTTCTTCGGCGAGCGGGCGAGCATCCTGCGGACCTTCCTTGCGGACCCGCGTCTGGTCGAGTTCTTCACCGAGTACGACGAGTTTCGTGCGCCGGTACTGCGTGATCGCGATTACATCGCGTTGATCGACGCGTTCGACGCCATCGCGGCATCGGACGACACCATCAAGGCGGTGTTTTTCGCAGACGAGGACACGTCGGAGTACTTCTCTAACCGGATCCCGGAGATCCCGTCCGGCCGAGTCGAGGAGGAGGGGTACCTGGTGCGCAATCGACCATGGTGGCAGGAGGCGGTGGCGGAGGACCGGCTCTACCTGGCGTCGCCGACCGTCGACCTCGTGACCGGAGAGGTGGCGGTGGTGATCCAGACCACGGTCCGCCTGGGCGACGGCACGTTGCTCGGCGTCGGTGGCGTGGACGTGCTGCTGACGACCGTGGGTGAGCTCATCCGGGGCATCGAGGTCGGCGATGGCGAGGGTGACGCGTTCGTCATCGACAGCACCGGCGAGGTGATCTACTTCAGCGGCGCCGGCGTCGACATGGAGTCTCGCCTCGAAGCGTTGCGGCGAGACGGCCTGACCGTCGACCCGTCCGATCTCGCCTTGAATCTCGCCGATCTCGACCAGGCGATACCGGACAGCGACGGGTTTGCCGAGCTTAGCCGGCAGCTGCGCGCCGGGGACTATCGTCCGGCGACGGTGACCGTCAACGGAGCCGAACGGATGGTTGTTTCGGCGCCGATCTCGTCGTCGATGCCGCACTTCAGTTGGACCATCGGGCTGGTGGTTCCCGAGCAGCTGATCACGGCGCCCATCCGGTCGAGCGTGCTGGTGACCATCGTCGTGATCCTGCTCACCATCGTCGCGATCGGGGGCGTCACCCTGATGGTCACCCGTTGGGTGGTCACCGCGCCGATCCGGGAGCTGCTCGAACGATTCCGCAACGTCGCGAGCGGTGAAGCGGACCTGACGCGCCGGGTCACCGTGACCACGAGCGACGAGATCGGCCAGCTCGGCGCCACTTTCAACTCGTTCATCGATCTCATTCGGGGCGACGTCGAGACCATCGGTTCCCGGGCCGATTCCCTGGCGGCGGCGTCGACCCAGATGCAGAATCTCGCGCAGCAGATCGCCACCGCGAACGACGAGAGCTCCGGGCAGGCCGGCCTCGTGTCGGCGGCCGCCGAGCAGGTCAGCGCCAATGTCGATGCCGTGGCGACCGCGACCGAGGAGCTCAACGCCAACACCCGCGAGATCGCCGCCAACGCTTCGGAGGCGGCGCGGGTGGCGACCAGTGCCGTCGAGATCGCGGCGACCACGCGCGGCACGTTCGACCGTTTGTCGGCGAGCGGGACCACCATCGGCAGCGTGGTCAAGGTGATCTATGCCATTGCCGAGCAGACCAACCTGCTTGCCCTCAACGCGACCATCGAGGCGGCGCGGGCCGGCGAGGCCGGTCGGGGGTTCGCCGTGGTCGCCGACGAGGTCAAGAAGCTGGCCAACCAGACCGCACAGGCGACCGAGGAGATCAGCGCGACGGCGAACGAGATTTCGGAACACACCGGCGTCGCCGGCGAGGCGATCGCCGAGATCACCGGTATCATCGAGAAGATCCACGACATCCAGACCGTGATCGCCAGCGGAGTGGAGGAGCAGACCGCGACCACGGCGGAGATCGCCCATGCGGTGTCGGAAGCCGCGACCGGAAGTCGCGAGATCGCCGAGCGCATCGCCGGCATCGCGGCTGCGGTGCAGCAGACCGCTGCGGCCTCGGTCTCGTCGCGCGAGGGCGCCGAGGAGCTTGCCGAGATGTCGGTCGAGCTGCAGACCGTGGTCGGACGGTTCACGTACTGATGATGAATGATGAATGAACATCGTCATCGACCGGCGACGTTGGTCGAAACCGTGCGATGAAACGAACCACTGAAAACCAAGAACTCAAAGCTGCTTCGTGTTGCTGACTGAGAAGCGTCCAACAAGTGCCGACAACCGCTCGGTCATGTCGGCGAGTTGATGAGCGGCGGTGGCGATCTCGGTGATTCCCTCACTCGTCATTGCAGCCCCCTGAGCAACGCTCGAGATGCTGTCAGCGATCTCGGAGGCGGCGGCAGCGGCGGCGGCGGAGCTCGAGCTGATCTCGGCCGTGGTGGCGCTCTGCTCCTCGACCGCGCTGGCAATGGTCGAGGCGATCTCGTGCTCACGCGTCACGATGTCGGAGATCTCGCGGATCGCGCGAACCGATTCGGTGGCGCCGGTCTGGATCGCCGAGATTCGCTGCCGGATCCCGTCGACGGCGCTCCCGGTCTGACGGGCCAGGCTCTTGACCTCGTCGGCGACCACGGCAAACCCCCGACCGGCCTCGCCGGCCCGCGCCGCCTCGATGGTCGCGTTGAGCGCCAGCAGGCTCGTCTGGTCGGCAACGGTGTCGATGAACGTGATGACCTGTCCGATTTCTGCACCCGAGAACTCCAGATCATCGATGGTGCGAACCGCAGCGGCGGAGTGGGTCGCCGCCAGGCCGGCGACGTTTCCGGCCTCGGAGGCGTTGCGTGCGATTTCGAGGATCGAGGCGTTCATCTGATCGGCGCCGGTCGCGACGGATCCGACGCTGGCCGCGATCTGGTCAGCAGCGCCGGCGACAACCTGCGCCTGGCTCGACGTCTCCTCGGCGGCTGAGCCGATAGCCTGGCTGGTCTGCGACAGCTGATCCGCGGCGGCAGCCAATGCCAGCGAGCTGTGGCTGATTTCGGTGATGGCGTTCTCGAGGGCGTCGAGGAGGTGATTCGCCGCGTCGGCGATGCGCCCCGTCTCGTCATCGGAATCGACCTCGAGCCGAAGAGTCAGGTCACCGGCGGCTGCGGCGGCGAGCCGATCCGCAGCGGTGACGAGCGGCACGGCGATCCGTCGAGCGAGCCAGACCGCGAGGACAACAGCGCCGCCGAGGGTGAGGACGGCGACGCAGGCCAAGGCGAGTTGCCGACGTTTCGCGTGACGCTCGAGGTCGGCGGCGCGGGCGTCGACGAGCTTCTCGATCTCGGCGACGATGACATCGATCTCGTCGGTCGGGGCCCGGTCCATACCGCGCACCGATGCGTCGGCGCGGTAGGGATCGTCGGGATCGGCCGAGAACAGGTCCATTCCGGCACGGTAACGGGCGCCGAGCGTCGCGTGATGGTCGAGAAAGTCATCGATGAGCGTGGCGATCTCGTCGTCGTCGACGGTTTGCAGGAGCTGGTCCGCGAAATTGCGGGTTTCTGCCTCGCGGGCGAAGAATGCCTCGATGTACTTGGCTTGGTCGTTCGGATCGCGGCCGCGCAGAAGGACGTTCTTCCATTCCTGGACCTGGATCTTGAACACGACTTGGGTTCGACGGGCTGTGTCGACCAGACGGCGATCGCGTTCCAGGAGCTCCTGATAGTCTTGGACCAGCTCGGCCATGTTCGACAGACCGAAACCGACCAAGGTGGCGGCGGCGACGGCGAGAATGGTCGCGATGGCCGCGAATTTGACTGTGATCGGAAAATCGGTGAAACGCTGGTGCAGCACGACGGGGCATTCTTCCATCATGTTGTGAAATCGGCGGGAAGAGCGGGTATGGCGCGCGGTTACTCGTAGCGCAGCGCTTCGATGGGATCGAGAGCGGCGGCCTTGGCGGCCGGGTAGGTGCCGAAGAAGACGCCGACCAGGGCGGCAAAGCCGAAGCCCAGACCGATCGACCACATCGGCACGTGAGCGGGCGGGAAGTCTGGGATTGCGTTGGCGCCGACAATGCCGAGGCCCCAACCGGCGAGGATCCCGAGCAGACCGCCGACCAGCGAGATGGTGACCGCCTCGATGAGAAACTGGACGAGGATGTCCGAGCGCTGGGCGCCGACCGCCTTGCGGACACCGATCTCGCGGGTCCGCTCGGTGACCGAAACGAGCATGATGTTCATGATGCCGATGCCGCCCACCAGCAGGGCGATGCTGACCACCCCGCCGACGACCGAGGTCACGGTGCCGAGAATTGCCCCGATCCGGTCGAGGAGCTCCTCCTGGAGCAGAACCTGGAAGTCGTCCTTGGTTCCCTCGGGAATCCGGTGGCGCCGCCTGAGGACCTCTCCGATCTCGTCCTTGGCGAGGTCGACGGTGTCGGCCGAGGTCGCCTTGAAGTCGAGACGGAGTCGTTTCAGGGCCTCGACGCCGTAGATCTCCCGCGCGGTCGTGATCGGAACGAGAACGAAATCGTCCTGGCTCCGGCCGACCATCTCGCCCTTGTACTCCATGATCCCGATGATGGTGAACGACGAGGCGCCGACGATGAGATCACTGCCGAGAATCGGTTCGTCGAGCTCGAGCTCGTCGACGACCTTCTGTCCCACCAGCGCGACCCGCGCCGCGCGCTGCATGTCGAGATCCGAGAAGAACCGCCCGCGCTCGACCCAGTGGTTGGAGACCTCCTGGTGGGAGGGGCCGATCCCGAGCAGGGTCGTGGAGTGCCGCCGTTCTCCCGACCGGGTCTGCTCGCCGCGAACGAAGACCGGGTTGAAGAGCTCGAGGCCTGCGGCCTCTTCCATGATGGCGATGCCGTCGTCGTAGGTCAGGACCACCTCACGTCCTGCCAGATCCGGATCCTGGGGATCCTGTCTCGGGAAGACCATGAGGTAGGTGACGCCGACCCCCTCGAACTCGGTGTTGATGACGTGGTTGAGACCCTGGACGATGGACACCACAGCGATCACCGCGGCGACGCCGATGATGATGCCGAGCATGGTGAGCAGCGAGCGCATCTTGTTGGCCCAGATGGCCTGCAGCGCGATCCGGAAGTTGTCCCAGATCATGTCGGGCCCCCGGAGGTGGGCGTGGTCTCGTCGCGTGTCACCCGCCCGTCGAGCAGGCGGATGGTCCGGCGGGCATGAGCGGCGATGTTCTCCTCGTGGGTCACCAGAACGATCGTGTTGCCGCCTTGGTTGAGCTCGTCGAACAGGGCCATGATCTCCTGGGAGGTTCGCGAGTCGAGGTTCCCGGTCGGCTCGTCGGCGAGCAGGATCGAGGGCCGGTTGACCAATGCCCTGGCGATCGCCACCCGCTGGCGCTGGCCGCCCGACAGCTCGTTGGGCTGGTGCCTGATGCGGTCGCCGAGACCGACCCTTTCGAGAGCCTCGGTGGCCAGGTGACGACGCTCGGCGCCGGCCATCCGGGCGTAGACGAGGGGCAGCTCGACGTTGGCCAGGGCGGTGGCGCGGCTGAGCAGATTGAAGGTCTGGAAGACGAAGCCGATCTCGCGGTTGCGGATGTGGGCGAGCTCGGCGTCGTCGAGCCCGGACACCGGCTGGCCGTTGAGCACGTACTCGCCGCCGGTCGGCGTGTCGAGACAGCCGATGAGGTTCATCAGGGTCGACTTACCGGAGCCCGACGGGCCCATGATCGCCAGGTAATCGCCGGCCTCGACCTCGAGGTCGACGCCGTCGAGGGCCCGGACCTCGGTCGAGCCCATGCGGTAGATCTTGCTCAGGTCGGTGATGGAGATCAGCATGGTCAGTCAACCTCGACCTCGACCTCGACCGCGCCCGAGGCCTCGGTGGTCTCGTCGTCCCGGTCCTCCGGGCGCTGGCGGTGGAGCGCGTCGCCGGCCCTCAGGTTCTTGAGGGCCCGGTACGGCCCGACGACCACCTCCTCGCCCTCGGCGAGACCGGCGGTGATCTCCACCCAGAGCACGTCGGCGACCCCGGTCGTCACCTGCTGCACCGACGCCTGGCTGTCGTCGATCACGTAGACCACGTCTGACTCGTCGAGCTGCTTGGCGGCGCTGCCGCGAACTTCTTCACCATCT
This sequence comes from uncultured Thermoanaerobaculia bacterium, assembly GCA_964641415.1. Taxonomy (GTDB): domain Bacteria; phylum Acidobacteriota; class Thermoanaerobaculia; order Thermoanaerobaculales; family Sulfomarinibacteraceae; genus JAHECW01. Next base: position 136,481 of record CAZXMW010000005.1, read on the forward strand.
TCGTCAATGGTCCGACGGACAACGGCCTGAACCGGAACGGCCAACGCGTTCTCGCTGGTGGCGGTCAGGATGTCGACCTTGGCGGTCATGGCCGGACGGAGGGAAGGATGGGGATCGTCGAGAGCGACCTTGACCAGGAAGCGAATCGTGCCCTGAGAGGAGTCCCTTCGGCCCGAGGTGGCGATCTCGACGACGCGTCCGATGAGGGGCCCGCGATCTCCGAGCGCCTCCACGACCACCTCCGCGGTCTGCCCGAGCTCGACCGCGACGACATCGACCTCGCTGACCTCGACCTCGGCGAGGAGCTGCGACATGTCGGCCACGGTCATGATCACCGAGCCGGGGAGGTTGGTGGAGCCGGGAACCACGGTCTCGCCCCGCTCGACGTCGAGCTGGATGAGCACGCCGTCCATCGGCGAGCGGATCGTCGTCCGGGCGAGGTCGTCGGTGGCGCGTTTGAGGGCCGACCGGTATTGGGCGATGCCGTGCTCCTGCGCAGCGAGCTCGACCTCGGCGGTGTCGACCGCGAGTCTCGCTCCGTCGAGGGCCTCCTGGCTGACCAGTTGATCGCGGTGAAGCTCCCCGATTCGGCGGAGGTTGCGCTCGGCGTCGGCGAGCTGAATCTCGAGCCTTCTTCTCGAGACCTCGGCCTGGCGCAGTGCCGCCCGAGCCTGATCGCGCGCGCTCTCGTAAAGGTCGCGTTCGATCTGCACCAGAAGCTGGCCGGCAACAACATCCTGGCCCTCCACCACCGGCAGTTCGATGATCTCGCCGACCACCTTGGCCGAGATCGCGACCTTCTTCTCGGGCGTGATCTCGCCGGTCGCCTTGACCCTCGACGAGACGGTGCGAAGGTCGGCGGCCTGGACCTCGACCTCGACGCCCCTCGGTTTTGCGTCGCGCAACGAGGCCCAGAGAACGACGGCGAGGACGACGACGACGACGGCGACGATCAGGGGTTTTTTCATCGCTGCTCCCGCCGAGCCCTAGAACATCCCCTGGATGGCGCCGAGACCGGCTTTGGCGACCAGCCACACGCCCCAGGGAACGAGCACCGCCGTGGCTGCGCGGCCGGTCGTCAGCCGGCCGATGATCCTGAAGCCGATGACGAGCAGGATGAGAATCCAGATGTTGAACACACTGACGGTGCTCGCGGCTCCGCTCAGCCAGCCCGGCGCCTCAGCGGGCAGCAGGACCCCCAGGTGGGATTTCACCAGATTGGGCAACTCCTGCTCGGTGATGGAGTCGAAGCGCTGGATGAGGATGACCGTCAGCAGGGTCGCGACGGCGGATGGCGGCCAGTAGGCATGCAGCGTGGTGGACAGGGTGCGCACGTAATCGGTCTCGGAGCCGACCAGCTTGAGCATGAGAAAGAAAATAGCGGCCAGAACGGCCCACATCACGGGGACGACCACCGCGGTGATGACCGGAACGAAGCGGGCAAACTGCTGCCCCCGGGCGACGATGTCCTCGATCTGTGCCTCGCTGAGCTGATCGGCCCGGTCGCCGAGTCGGGCACGGATCGTCCCCTCGTTGTCCATTTTCGGGAGAATGATCGCCTGCGCCCCAACTGTCAGAATCACCATCGCGATCAAAATCGCGACCCACGTCGGCCTGGTTTGGATGTCCTCGAAGACCCTGCCGGGAGAGTGGAACGCGCCGATCAGCCGTTCGAGGGACGACATCCTCGGTGTGTCGGCGGGATCCGCGTCGGACATGTGTTCGGGCTCATAGTTCGGCCGGTTGTCGTGCTCGTCCATGGTGAGCTCCTTTTCCTGTCACTTGGCGGCGTCGGCGATTCTAACCGAGAACCCTCGAAGAAGGTACGATCCCGAGCGCTGAAGGATTCAAACCGCGGTTCGCCGGCGCCGGCGTCGAGACCGGGCGCCTCCGGCTCTGGTACAGTCCCGTCCGGTGTGGAACGACTGGGACTACGAACCCTCCGAATCTCGCTGCTGACGATCGCCCTGATCGCGGCGACTGCCCCGACGCCGCTTGCCGGCGCGACGGACGAGGAGATCGAGAGGTTGGTTTGCCGTGTCGGCCGGACCCGCTGGACGTCGAACAACACCATCGAGCTGCTCGCCGACCCGAGGCGTGCCTGGGAGGCCCGGCTGGACCTGCTGGAGTCGGCCGAGCACCACGTCTTCATCAGCACCTTCAGCTGGCAGGACGACGAGTACGGGACCAGGCTCCGTGAGGCGCTCGCGGCCCGGATGCGGAACCGTGCCGACGCAGGTCGCCCGCTCGTCGTCCGCTGTCTCGCGGACGCCACCACCATGGGTCTGTTCACCCGCAGCTTCGACAACCTGCGGGACCTCGGTGCGCGGGTCCGGTCGTACAACCGGCAGTCGTGGGGCATGGCGCCGGTCTACGACGGGCGGATGCACGACAAGATCGCGATCGCAGACGGCCGGCAGGCGATTGTCGGCGGCCGGAACTACTCTGACATCTACTACGATCCTCACCACTGGTGGCTCGACTTCGGGGTCGTGGTCGAGGGCGCCGCGGTGTGGGATCTCCAGATGGTCTTTCTCAAGTCGTGGGCCGTGGCGACGGACCTCACCCGGGCGCGACGGGTCGCCTGGCCGGTCGAGTCCGTCGAACGGCGCATCCGTTCGCTCTGGGCGACAGGGCGTTTTCCCGGCGGCCGCAGCCCTCTCGAGCACGAACTCGACGAACGGTTTTTCCCGGCCTTTGACGACGCGCTGCCGGGCGGCAGCCGCGTTGCGGTGCTCTACGACAACAGCCTGGTCTGGGACCGCGCGCCCACCGTCGAGCTCGTGATCGAGCTGGTGCGACGCGCCGAGGTCGATGTCGACCTGATGACCCCGTTTCCCAACTTTCCACCGGAGCTGACCGACTCCCTGGTCGCGGCGGTGGAGCGCGGGGTCAGAGTCCGCCTCTTCGTCAACCACGGCGACGCGGCGATTCGGGGCGGCTTGATCCTGCTGGCCGGGTACCCGACCCTGATCCGCCTGGTCGAGGCGGGCGCCGAAGTGTGGGCGTGGAGGGCCAACCCCGGGTTGCTCGAGGAGGTCTCCCGGGTAGACTGCGCGCCGACGATCATGCCGCCGATCGCGCTCCACGGCAAGGTCGTCAGAATCGACGGCGCGCTCACCATCGTCCACTCGTCGAACTTCAACATCCGCTCGACGTACTACAACACCGAAGCCGGGTTGGCGGTGCTGGACCGCGGATTCTCGGAGCGAATGAAGGGGCTGCTGGACGGCCTGTTGTCCTTGAGCAGCTTCGATCTCGAGTGCACCAACGGCGACCGACAGGTGATCATCGACCGGCTCGTGACGCGGCTCGATGAAGACGATGTCGACGCCATGCGCCGGGATCTCGGCTCGCGACAGTGGTTCCTCGACGGCATGAGTCTGCTCTGGTGAACCGCCGCCCTCTGCTCATCGCGGCCCTGACGGTCGGGCTGCTCGGCGCAGCCCCGCCCGAGCTGTCGTGGGCTGAGGAACCGCCGATCGAGCTCGATGTCGATGCCTGGCACACGGCCCTCGCTGAGGCTGTGGACGGTGACCTCGTCGATCGGCGTGACGGCCGGTGGTGCCTGGGTCTCTACCCCAGCGCGGGCGTGGCCCTCGGACCGCCGGAGTGGGTCTCGTATCGCCTCCACGGGGCCGCCTCGCTGTCCGACGGCGAGACCTTCAGCCTGTTCATGGGCTACGGGTACGAAGAGGGCGCGCACGTTCGGTCGCACATGGTCACCATCGGATGGGGCGGTGTTCGGCGTCTGCCGGCGGCTCGGCCGCAGCACGGCTTCTACGGCAAGTTCCTCCGATACCGGCGGATCGACGACGAACGCCATGGTCGCCACCACGGTCTGTCGGTCGGCGCCGAGTCAGTCGCCGGTCGGTTGGGAGTGGTCGTGGAGGTCGGTGCGGCCCGATCGGAGAACAACCACTGGATGTTCACGGCGCAGATCGCGCTCAAGGTCGGCATTCCGGTGCTCGTGCCGTTGTAGGTGCGCGTCGGCGTCCCAATGGGGACGCGACCCGAGACACCGGTGCGGTTCCGAAGTACAATTCTGTGATCAAGGAGAGCGCGGCTCGAGCCGCATCACCCACGGGGGTCGAACCATCGACGCAAACCGCATCCTGAACGATCTCCTGGTCAACTTCCGCCGGATCGTCCACCGCGGCCTGGTCAACTACTCCGGTGAGCTCTGGTACCGCGAAGGTCTGCCGAGCGACGTGTTCCGGCGGCTCGTGGTGCGCAAGGAGAACGAGACGCCGCTGGACCGTTTCAGCGGCGACTACGAAGAGCTCATGACCTACGCCAATTTCCGGGATCTGGCGGACATCATCGTCGGTAACGAGATGCTCGAGGACAGGTTGACCATTCTCGAGCCGCGTGACGGCGCGAGCCTGCTCGATCGCCTTCACGAGCTCGAGGAGATGCGGCGGGCTCTCGCGGCCAACGCGTCGGTGTCAGCCGAGACCGAAGCCAATCTGCAGAGCTACTTCGAGGAGTTCAGGTCCGCGATCAAGCGGGGAAAGCCGCAGCACGAGGAACCGACCAGCCCAACCCGTGAGATGCCCAAGCCGCAACCGCCGCCCGACGGCGACGACGAGACGCTGGATTCGATCTTCGGCGATGACGATGCGCCGGCTGCGAAGCCGGCGTCGAGGCCCGGCCGCCTGGTGGTGAAGGTCTCGGCCGACAGTCTGAGAGGCGGCGGACGCGCGGCCCGGAGCGAAGTCGAGCCGATGTCCGACGCGCAACAGGAGCCGAGGCCGGCGCGACTGGATCGCTCGGTTGCCGACGAGATGGGATCGATGGAGACGCCGGTGACCGAGGTCTCGTCACGGCCCCGGGGTGGTGGTGACGAACCCGCCGGCCTGATCGACGAGCTCGAGAACGTCGAGCGCGCTCTGCGGGACGGCGACGACGCCACGATCCTCAAGGCCCTCCACGTCGAGGTCACCGAGATCGCCGATGGGATGTTGCGCCGGGACCCCAAGCAGGGACACCTGGTGTGGCAGCTCGCGGGCCGGCACGGCTGGTTCGAGAAGCGCCGGAACGAGTACGGTCTCCAGCCCCTCCAGGACTTCTATCGCCTCGCCGACGAGTTTCTCGAGGCGTACTCGTCGGGCGCCAAAACGAGCCAACTCAAGAGCATGCTCGCCGACGCGGAGTTCTCCAGGATGCTGCTGGCCATGAGAGAAGCGTTCATGACCAGCCGCGGACGCGCCTGAGGTCCGGCAGCAGAGGCCGAGACGAAAACGGATCAGGGTCCGACGGTGACCGCGCTGGGCTCGATCATGGCCCCATCGGGGAGATACTCGAGGCAGTGCGCCATCCACCCGGTCTGGATCGCCAGGCAGAACGGAATCGGCAGAGCCGTCGCCGGCAGGCCCATGGGGTGATAGAGCAGACCGGTGATCGAATCCACGTTGGCGAAGATGCCCCTGGGACCGAGCGTCGACTCGACCTCGTCACGAAGCGCGAGGTAGGACTCCCATCTTCGAGACAGACCGTGGCGGGCGAGGGTCCTCCGGACGAAGGGCTCGAGGGCGCGCACCCTGGGATCCGGACAGCGGTAGACGCGATGACCGAAGCCCGGGAAACGGGCCCCCTCGGCGAGCGCGTGGCGCGCCCAGACACGCGCTTCGTCCGGCCCGTCCAGTCGCTGCAGCATTTGAAACGCGAGCTGGTTGGCGCCGCCGTGGCGCGCGCCCGACAGCGCGCCCATTCCCGCGAGAACCGCCGAGCCGAGGTCGGCGCCGGTCGAGATGACGACCAGCGCAGCGAGAGCCGCAGCGTGCAATCCGTGCTCGGCCTGGACGATCAGGCTGGCGTCAAAGGCCCGGACCTCTTCGTCGTCGGGCGCCGACCCCAGCGCCTGGTGGAGAAAATTGCCGGCGAAACCGAGCTCGTCGCGCGGCTCGACGGGTTCCCGACCATCGAGATGGCGAATCGCTGCCGCGGCCAGCGCGGCGGTCCAGCTCAGGATGCGCGCCGGCCGCCGCCTTTGGGCGTCGAGATCGGTGTCCTCGGGTTCGGGGGCATGGCAGGCCGCCACCGTCAGCATGGTCCGAAACTGGGCCAACGGGTGCGCGTGGTGCGGCACGCGGTCGAGCGCGGCGAGGGCGGCGGCGGGCGGCTGCCGCCATCGTCGCAGCTCGGTCGACCAGAGATCGAGCTCGCTCCGGTCGGGCAGCTCGCCGTGCAGGATCAGGTAGCTGGTGGCTTCGAACGAGGTATGGGCGACGAGATCTTCGATGGGGTAGCCGCGATAGTGCAGCCGGCCCCGTCGGCCGTCGATGGCGCTGATCGTGCTGCTGCCGATCACGAGATCTTCGAGGCCCCGGCCGTAGGTCTGGGGCGACGGCGGTCGGGCGCCGCCGATCACGGGCCCTCCTCGGGCCGGAACCGGCGCTCGTCCGGTCCGACGTAGCGGTCGACCGGACGAACCAGCCGGATCGTGTTCAGCGCCTCGCGAACCAGAGCGACGATTCCTGCGGAGCGGGCGACGGCGAACAGGCACGGCGCGAGCGGTCCGTCCGCGCCCAGGAGGGCGAAGATGGGCGCCGCGTAGAAGTTGATGTTGACGTGGATGCCGCGTGGTGCGAGCGCGGCGGTTGCAGCCTGCTCGACGGCTCGCGTCGTTTCGAAGACCTCGGGACGATGCCGCGCGCGGGCGAGCGCGGCGAGCTCGCGGCGCAGGATCACGACCCGGGGGTCGGGCATGCGGTAGCTGCGATGGCCGAAGCCGGCGATCAGCCCACCCTCGGCGAGCCGTCGTTCGACGAAGCGATGGGCCGATGCCGGATCGTCGACCGTCGCGAGCTGGTCGAGCACCGCCTCCACCGCGCCTCCCTGCCGCGGTCCCCGCAGAGCCGACAGCCCGGCAACCACGTTGGAGTAGGGGTCGGCGAGACAGGAAGCGACGATCATCGAGGTGAAGGTCGGCGCATCGAGGCCGTGGACCGCGTACAGCGCCCAGAGAAGGTCGAGCCTCCGAACGTCGTCCGGATCCGGTGACTCGCCGGTGACGGCGCTGAGGACGGTGGCGGCGAGGCTGGAGTCGCGGTCGACGGTCGGCGACTCCCGTCCGGCGCGGTGGGCGGCGATCTCTGCCACCAGAGCGGCAACCTGGCCGACGATTCTCAGCCCCCGCCAGTGTCGTTCGCCGGTGAGATCCTCGTGCGCCGACAGCTCGTGGCAGCCGAGCGCCGAGATCCCGGCGCGCAGCAGGCGGGTCGGATGGGTGTCGCGGTCGAGATCACGGATCAACGCGACGAGATCGGCCGGCAGCCGGCGGCCGCCGCGCAGCTCGGCCCGAAATCGGTTGAACGCGTCGGTATCCTGCTCGGCCAGCAGGCCGGTGATGAGCAGCGAGGCCACCTCTTCGAAGCCGTGGTCGTTGACCAGGCTCTCGACCGGCCGCCCACGATAGGACAGACTGCCGCTTGCCGGGTCGAGCCACATGACCTCGGTGGTCGCCGCGATGACGCCGGACAGCCCGCGCCCGACCTGGGTGGTCACCGGCCAGTCGAGCGAGTCGGCGCGCCAGTCGAACGACGGCGACAGGGTGCGAAGCACGGTCATCAGATGGTTATAGCCCATTCGGCCGGAGATCGATTCCCGATCGACCTTCGCGACGCTGCTACTCTGGCGGTCGCGAAAGGGGGCAGGCATGGCGGCAACGAAGACCGGCGTGGCGCGCAAGCTGATGTGGTCGGCGATCGTCGTCGTGGTCTTTTTCGTCGTGTTCGAGGGTGTGCTGGCCGTGGTCGGAATCGAGCCGGAGCGCTATGCCAGAGACCCCTATGTCGGTTTCTCGGGAACCTCCCGGTTGTTCGTGCCGGCGCCCGACGACGACGGCGCCCTGGTGACCTCGGGCGCCAAGCTGTCCCTTTTCAATCGCCAGCGCTTCCCGGCAACCAAGACCGAGGGGGAGCTCCGCGTCTTCTGCGTCGGCGGCTCGACCACCTTCGGACGGCCGTACGACGACACGACGTCGTTCTGCGGCTGGCTGCGCGAGCTGCTTCCGGTGGCGGATCCGTCCCGGAGATGGCGGGTCGTCAACGCCGGCGGCGTGAGCTACGCGAGCTACCGTGTCGCCCTCCTGATGGAGGAGCTCGTCGACTACGATCCGGATCTTTTCGTCGTCTACACCGGACACAACGAGTTTCTCGAGGAGCGGACCTATCGCGGCATCATCGCGACGCCGCCCGCGGTGCGCGGCCTCGGTTCGGCGGCGGCTCGGACCCGGACCTGGACCGCCCTGGCGGCGACGATCCGGTCGGTCTCGGGACGGTCGGCGGATCCGGTGGACGACGCCGACCTGCTGGCGGCGGAGGTCAGCACGCTGCTCGACGGCGCCGTCGGTCCGGCGGCCTACACCCGAAACGACGAGCAGGCGATGAAGATCATGGAGCACTTCCGTTTCAACCTCGCGCGGATGGTCGAGATCGCGTCGTCGGCCGGCGCGGCCACGCTCCTGGTGTCGCCTGCCTCAAACCTCAGGGACAGCCGCCCGTTCAAATCGGAGCACCGCGACGATCTCGGGAAGACCGAGCTCGAGCGCTTCAATCAGCTGGTCTCGAGCGCGCGCCGGGCGAGCGCCGAGGGGCGGATCGCGGCGGCCGTCGAGACCATTCGCGTTGCCGCCGGGATCGACCCGAGACATGCCCAGCTCGCCTTTCTGCAGGGACGGCTGCTCGGCGCCGCCGGCCGGTGGGGCGACGCTCGGGCGGCGTTCGTGCGGGCGCGGGACGAGGACGTGTGCCCGCTGCGGGCGCCATCCCCGATCCCGGACATGGTGCGCCAGGTTGCCGGCGACCGGGAAACGGGGCTGGTCGACTTCGAGGCGTTGGCCGATCAGTGGGCGGAGCACGGCATCCCCGGTGCACAGCTGTTCCTCGACCACCTCCACCCGACCATCGAGGTCCACAGGCGACTGGCGCTGGCGATCATCGACGAGTTCGTCGAACAAAACCTCGTGACTTTGGCGGCGGGCTGGAACGAACAAGCGGTGGCCGAGGTCGCGGGCCGGGTGGAGGCCGGGATCGTCCCGCTCGACCACGCCCTGGCTCTGATGAAGCTGTCCAAGGTGCTCGGTTGGGCCGGCAAGCTCGAGGATTCCTATCGTCTGTCCCGGCAGGCGGTGGCGCTCGCCCCCGACGACTCGAGGGTTCAGTACAACGCGGGTCTCAACGCCCACCTGATCGGGCGCACGGACGAGGCGATGGAGCACTACCGGCGGGCGGTCGAGCTCCAACCGGACGCCGACGAGCCCCACGGGAACCTCGGTGTGCTGCTCGAGGAGGCCGGTCGGCTCGAGGAGGCCGTGGACCACTACCGCGAGGCGATCCGGTACGCCCGGACCGAGGCGACCAGGGTCCGCAACCAGGCCAATCTCGAGCGGGCCCTCGCAGCCATGGGCAAAGTGGGGGAGTAGGGCACAACCGCCGGCCGCTCGGCCGCCTCCGAATCCGATACCGCGGCCGGAACCGGATCCGATGCCGTAGCCGCAGCCGTAGCCGGATCCGAAACCGACACCGTATCCGATACCGGATCCGGAACCGGATTCGAATCCGATGCTGGATCCGTAACCGCTGCCGACACCGGATCCGAATCCGATGCCGAATCCGTAGCCGTAGCCGTTGCCGGAACCGGGTCCGAATCCGATACCGGAGGCGGAGCCGGAACCGGATCCGGATCCGGGTGCGGATGACTGTCCCTGCCGCTGCGGCGGCAGAAAAAAAGCGGGCGGGGCCGAAGCCCCGCCCGCGGTTGAAGGTTGATGGTCGACTACTGCGGCAGGATGGTCGTCGGGTCGCTGGTCAGGTTGTCCAGCACCGAGCCGTAGCAGTAGTAGGCGGCCCCTGCCTTGGAGGCCCGGACGTCGGCATAGCCGTTGGTCGGGCTGTAGGCGCCGAAGATCTGGTTGATCTGGTTGTTCGACCAGGGCGGCAGGTCCATGGTCTTGGTCTCGAGCAGAGCGCCGGCGTCGTCGTACAGGTCGATGAAGATCCGGACGCTGTCGTTGACGCCGTTGACGCAGCCGAGGTTGGCGCGCAGGTCGTCGTTCTCGCTCATGAAGATGATCCGCTGGGTCTCACCCTGCATGATGAGGTTGTCCGCGGGGACACCCGGGATCGCCTGGCCGAAAGTGCCCGCCACCTTGGCGGTGGGCAGGTTGTAGGTCCGGCTCATGATGCCCAGGCTGGCGCTGTCGGCGACCACTGCCAGGGCGCCGGCGACATCGGGCTCGGCGCCGAAGACCGCGACGAGCACGTTCTCGTAGCGGACGCTGGCGCCGGCCGCGAGGGTGAAGCTGTCCGACTGGGTCGGGGTCGAGTTGTCCTCGCCGCGCGGCAGCCACAGGAAGCTGTAGGTCGCCATGGCGTCGCCGGCGTTGTTGATGTCGACGTCGGTCTGGAAGAACGAGCCCTCGGCGCCGGCCGACAGCGCGGCGGCGGCGATGAAGTAGGTCGTGCCCGTGCCGTACTCGGTGGGCAGGATCGACGTCGGGTCGCTGGTCAGGTTGTCCAGCACCGAACCGTAGCAGTAGTAGGCGGCGCCGGCCTTGGAGGCCCGGACGTCCGCGTAGCCGCTGGTCGGGGCGTAGGCGCCGAAGATCTGGTTGATCTGGTTGTTCGACCAGGGCGGCAGATCCATGGTCTTGGTCTCGAGCAGGGTCCCGGCATCGTCGTACAGGTCGATGAAGATCCGGACGCTGTCGTTGACGCCGTTGACGCAGCCGAGGTTGGCGCGCAGGTCGTCGTTCTCGCTCATGAAGATGATCCGCTCGATCTCGCCCTGCATGATGAGGTCGCCGGCGGGAATGCCGGGCAGCGCCTGGCCGAAGGTGCCCGCCACCTTGGCGGTGGGCAGGTTGTAGGTCCGGCTCATGATGTCGAGGTTGGCGGTGTTCGACAGCACCGCGAGAGCGCCGGCGACGTCGGGCTCGGCGCCGAAGACCTCGGCGAGCACGTTCTCGTAGCGAATGCTGGCGCCCGCCGCCAGGGTGAAGGTGTCGGACTGGGCGGGCGTCGAGTTGTCGGCGCCCCGCGGCAGCCACAGAAAGGCGTAGCTCGCCTCGGCGGCGCTGCCGTTGTTGATGTCGACGTCGGTCTGGAAGAACGAGCCCTCCGCACCCGCCGACAGCGCGGCGGCCGGAATGAAGGTGGCCTCGGTGAGGTCGGCGCCGAGGGTCACGGTGACCTCCTGGGTCGCCGTGTCGGCGCCGCCTGAGTTGGTCACCGTCAGCGCCACCGTGAAGGCGCCGGCCGAGGTGAATGTGTAGCTCGGGTTCTGCTCGGTGCTGGAGCCGCCGTCACCGAAGTCCCAGGCCCAGCTGTCGATGGCGCCGGTGGACTCGTCGGTGAACTGAACGGCCGTCCCGGTGGTCGGGGCCGCGGGCGTGAAGCTGAAGGCCGCGACCGGCGGCTGTGGAATCGCGCTGACCGCCGCGCGGGCGAAGCTGTCGTCGTTGTCTTCATCAGGATCGGTGTCGCCCGCATCCGCGAGGAAGACGGTCGACTGGGCCGTGAAGAGCGTCGGGTCGCCGTAGACGCCGCGGACCGTGGCGCCGCCCTCGATCGCGGTGATGACCGCCTCGCCGTCGGCCTGCGAGACCTGGATCGTCGGGATGGTGGTCAGACCTCCGAGGTCACCGGCGAGCATTCCGAGAACGCATTGATCGCTCGACGGAAAGTCTCCGCACAGGCCGTCGTTGACCATGAAGACCGCGGCTGCGCCGGCCTGCTCGGCGTTGAAAGCCTTGGTTCCGAACTGGCAGCCGCCGCGGCGCAACACGGCGATGTTGCCGGGGGTGAAGTCGACCAACGCCTCGCATGCCAGCGTCGGTTCGCCGGTACCGTCATTGACGAGCTCGAAGTCAGCGTCGATGGGCGCGTCCAGCTGGGACACCCGAGCGCCGAAGCAGTTGTCGGTGATGAACTCGCACTGGAAGTCACCGACCAGCAGCTCACACGAACCGCGCGAGAAGGCGTTCTTCTGTGCGGCGTCGAGCACCGAGGTCAGGTTGCCGTGGAACGACTGGGCAAGGTCGGTGGGTTCGGTGATCGTCACCGTGGACGACGAGCCGTCCTCCATCGGCGTGAGCTCATAAGAGAAGGTCGCGCTGACGCCGACGCCGAGGCCCTCGAGGGGGTTGGCTTCCTCGTCGTCGTCGCTGCGCTGGACCTGGAAGTTCATCTCCTCGCAGTAGTTGATGTCGTAGAAGAGAAGCGGGGCGTTGCCCAGAGTGTCGGTGCCCTCGGCCGAAGTCTGGATGGCGGTGTACATGGATCCGTCGCCGTTGATGTCGTTGTCGATGACGGCGTCGAGGCCCATGGGCGGCACGAAGTAGCTGTTGGCATACGGGCTGCCGGCGGCGTCGGGCCCGGCGTTGGCATACCCGACGGTTACCGTGAACGGAACGCCGGCGCTGACCTCGGCCGGAACCGTGGTCGTCGTCGTCAGGTCAGAGTCCGCGGCGAAGGCCGGCGACGCCAGGATGAGGCACAGGCCGAAGACGGCGGCTGTACCTGTGGTCATGAGTCGAGCGAAACGTGTCATTTTCCCCTCCCAAGGTTGACGGTGTTCGATTCGCCACGCACCGCGGCGAGAGCCGCGCCCGTGGCAGGTTGCAGAAAATTGCACCAAGAGAGTCTACCACCGCCGGGCGTGGTTGAGAATCCCCCGCAGAACCACGGAACCGGATCTTCTGCGGACGCGGCCGCCCGGGCCGCTCCGGTCACAGCCCTCAACCGCCACCGCCGCCGCCGCACGAGGGCGGACCGCCGGACCGGCCGGGACGGCTCTGGGACGAGCCGGCGGCGAAGGTCGAGAGCACGCGCACGGTCGCGGTGCTCGCACACTTCGGACAGCTCGGCGAATCGGTGGCACGCATGGCCCTGAGCCGGGCGAAGACGTGATCGCAGTGGTTGCAGCGGTACTCGTAGATCGGCATGGTCGACCTGTGTCGGGTGGCGCCCCGTCAGTCGGACGAGGCGTTCTCGTTGATCTGTTGACGTCCCTGGAGGATGGCCCGGTGCTCGCGATCGACGCGCAGCTCGAGGGAGTCGCAGACGTTGCGGCAGATCGTGAACACTCCCTCGTCGATGATCCGGTAGTAGACGTTGAGTCCCTGCCGGTGGCAATCGACCAGACCGGCCCGCTTGAGCACCGACAGGTGCTTGGAGACGTTGGCCTGGCTGCCGCCGACGGCGACCAGGACGTCGGACACGCAACGCTCGCCCTGATGCAGACTGTGGAGGATCTTGAGACGAGTCGGGTCGGCCATGGCCTTGAGCACCTCGGCGATCCGGTACAGCAATTCATCCGACGCGATCAACGGCTCCTCCAACGCGTGGCCTATTACCATGTAAGAATATACTCGAGTTGCAGCTCGAGGTCAATTGCGACAGCCGGCGCCGGTCGCCGACCGAACAGGCCGATGATACCCTGCCGCACAACCGCGAATCGGAGGAGCCATGCCGACCATCTTCGAGCGCATCGTCGCCGGCGAGATTCCGTGCCACCGCATCTGGGAGGACGACGACCATCTCGCCTTTCTCGACATCAACCCGCGGGTCGAGGGCCACACCTTGGTGATCCCGAAGCGGGCCCACGTCGAGATCTTTGCCATGCCGAAGGGGGCGTACGACGCCCTCTGGGACGCCGCGAGGACGGTCGCTCACCGCCTGGAGGAACGAACCGGGTGCCAACGTGTCGTGGTCGTGGTCCTCGGCTACGAGGTGCCCCACGTCCACATCCACCTCATGCCGACCAACCACCTCGAGGACTTCCCCTTCCCGCCGGTGGATGTCGCCGCCCAGGCCAAGCTTGGCGAGACCGCGCGGAAGCTCGCCGTCTGAACGGCATCGGCCTTCCGGTTCGCCCCGCCTCGCGGCGAGGGCGGCCCAGCGTCGCCCGTGCAGCGCGGCGCTCGATGGGTACCGATGAAACTGCTGCCGCGCTGCTCGGGCGCCGGCGGCCTTCCTGCTGGCGGGAGCGCTCGACGTAGGGTGGGCCTTGGCCCACCGTCCACGACCTTGATCGGAAC
>CAZXMW010000006.1:0-137473 GCA_964641415.1 uncultured Thermoanaerobaculia bacterium
CTCGTTCATTCGGGCCTCGTGCCGTTCAGGGGTGGCGCCTATTCCTGACAACGGCGGTCTGTCGGGTGATTTCGTGGCCGAATGGCCGGTGGAAACACGTACGCCTGATCCGAGCCGTCATGAAGAATGCGGGTGAGGACGCCGCTGACGAGTGCTCCGATCCCGTTGGTCCCGGCGCAGCAGCGCCAGCGCTTCGACCTGTGCGGTCTGGGGCATCATGTCGACCGCCTGGACCGAGACCAGCTCGAAGCCGCCGCGGCGAACGAGCATCGCCACGTCTCGAGCCAGGGTTTTCGGCTCGCACGACAGGTAGGCCAGCGACCGGACCGCCGAAGCGACGACGCTCTGGACGACCCGGGGCTCGGCGCCGGCTGCCGACGGGTTGAGGATCATCGCGTCCGGCCGTGCCTCGTGCAGCCGGCCGAGAGCGCGGTGCAGCGGGCTGGCCACGACATCGACGTTGTCCGCCCGGCCGGCCCGGACCGAGGCCTTGGCATCCGCCGCAGCGCTCCGGACGCCCTCCACGCAGAGCACCCGTTGGAAGCTCGTGCGCAGGGCGACGCCGTGGGTGCCGACGCCGGCGTAGAGGTCGGCGAGAAGCTCCCCGCGGCCGAGAAACTCACGCATACGGGCGTGGATCAGGGGCAGGAGTGCCAGGTTCACCTGGAAGAACGACCCCGGCGAGACCCGCAGCTCGAGGCCGGCGACCTCGACCACAACCTCGCGCACGCCGGCCACCGGCTCGATCGGGCCCTTCAGCACCTGCGGGCCGCCGCTCCGATTCAGATTGACGCCGACGCCGGCGACATTGGGGCAGGCGTCGACGACGGCCTCGATGGGCAGTGCGGGCAGGTCGTCGGCCCGGACCACGAGGGTCAGGTGTTGGCGGGTCGGATCGCTGCCGCAGCGCAGGTCGACGTGGCGCAGTGCGAATGGAAAGCGGGTTTCAGAGTTGAGCAGCCGTCGCAGCCGCCGGGCGGTCTCGAGGAGCTCGGGGACGAGGACCCGGCAGCTCGGAGCGTCCACGACCACCCGGCTGCCGCGCTCGAAGTACCCGACGACGGATCGGCCGTCGCGATCAGTGGAGATGGTGAGCTTGGCGCGATTGCGGTAGCCCTCGGTGAGCGGTGACGGCAGGGTCGGCAGCACTCGCCTGCGGTCGAAGCGAAGCTCACGTTCGAAGGCGCTGACGAGCCTGCGTCGCTTGTCTTCGAGCTGCTCGCGGTAGGGCCGGCCCAGGAGCGAGCACGCGCCGCAGGCGTCCCGGTGCGGGCAGTCGACGACAGAAGCGGTCTCGGGAGACGTCATGAGAGCCCAGCCTATCCTGATCCGAGGGGGTTCGTCGAGACGCACTCTCGGCCGTTCAGCCCTCCCGCGGTCGGCGAAAACCGGGGTGGAGGCGCTGCTCGGCCTCGATGGCGGCGAGGGCGCGCCGGATCTCGGCGGTGGTCGCGGCGTCCGGGCCGAGGCGCGCCGCGGTGACCAGGTACTGGTAGGCCGCCGGGGCGTCGCCGCGATCCTCGAGCAAAATCAGCCCCGCCGCGGCGTGGAGAGCGGCCATGTCGGCGCCCCGCGGCGCGAGCTGGATGGTGCGCTGGAGCATCGCCAGGGCGGCGCTCGAGTGGCCCCGGCGTCGCAGCCGCTCGGCGAGGGCCAGAGCCTGGTCGGGCGACAGCGCGGTGCGGGCGGCGGCTGCCGGCAGCGCGAAGTACTCGGCCGCCGCCTCCTCGGGCCGCTCCTCCTGCAGCGCCTCGCGAACGGCGCCGGAGACCGGCGGCACGGTCGGCCGGCCGATCTCGCGAGCCCGGGCCGCGGTGCCGCGCCGGCTCATCACCCAGGCCGCCGCGGCGCCGGCCAGAAAGCCGCCGATGTGGGCGCCGTGGGCGACGCCGCCGGCGCCGGCGAAGACGAAGGGCAGCACGTTGTCGATCACCAGGTAGATCCCGAGCACGATGCGGGCCGGGATCTCGAAGACGTGCCAGAAGATCGGCGGCAGGAAGAACAGCATCCGCACCGTGTTGCGCGGGAACCAGACGAAGTAGAAGCCGAGCACCCCCGAGATCGCGCCCGAGGCGCCGACCAGCGGCACGTCCGAGCTCAGGAAGAACACGGCGTGGAAAAGGGTCGCGGCGACGCCGGTCGCGAGGTACCAGAAGACGAAGACCGCCGGGCCGAGCCGGTGCTCGACGTTGTCGCCGTAGATCCACAAGAAGAGCATGTTGCCGGCCAGATGCATCAGGCCACCGTGCAGGAAGAGCGAGAACAGCAGGTCGAAGAACGACGGCGCGGCGGGCCGGTAGCCGTGCTCGAAGACGAAGAGGTCGTAGGCCGAGACCTGGCTCGCGGCCTGCCGGAGCTCCTGCCGGCTGCCGACCAGCTGGGTCAGAAACTCCAGGTACTCGGCAAAGGCGGGGTCCGAGGTGTCAGCCGGCTGGGTGCCGAGCGGCAGGCTGACCAGAATGAAGACCGCCACGTTGACGGCGATGATCGCCCAGGTCGCCCACGGCGTGCCCTTGGGGTTCGGCGCGTCGGAGATCGGCAGGAACATGTCGTGTGCCTCGCGACCCCGGTCAGAGCTCGATCGAATCGCCGGTGCGAATCGGTCGCAGCCGGTCGCCCATGACGGTCGACAGCGCCTCGAAGCCCTTGCGGCCGGTGCAGTGCCCGGTGAAGATCGGTCCCGAGACGCGGTCGAGCATGGTGCGCGCGATGGTCTCGACCTCGGACCGACTCGCCGTCATGGTGTGGGGCAGCCCGATGAGGTGGAAGCCGCCGATGACCGCGCTGATCGGGGTGTTGGGGAACTTCGCGGCGGCGGTCTCGACCATGTTGAGAATCCCGCTGTGCGAGCAGCCGGTGACGACCACCATCCCATCGCCCTCGTGAACCACCAGAATCAGCTCGTGGTCGAAGGGGTCGGGCTCGAGCCGGCCGTCCGATTCGACGTAGAGCTTCCGGTTGCCCTTGGGTCGGGGGTGGGTCTCGGCGATGTCGGTGAGCAGCCAGACGCCGGGCGCGATCTCGGTGTCCTCGGCGATGAAGCGGAAGCGGTCGCTCGCGGTCTCGACCACTTCGGGATCGAGGCCGATCGGCCGCTTGACCACCGCCAACGCCTTGAACCAGCGCGGCGCGAGCGGGGCGTTGCGAAGGAACACCGGCGCGGAGGGGTTGATCTCGAAGAACCGTCCGAGCCCGCCGCCGTGGTCGAAGTGGTGGTGCGACAGCACCGCGAGATCGACCTCGGTGAGGTCGACCCCGAGCGCCTCGGCGTTGTCGGCGAAGACGCCGCTGGCCCCGGTGTCGAAGAGGATGGTCGTCGTGCCGGTCCGGATGAGCAGCGACAGCCCGTGCTCGGGCACGAGGTCGTCGCGTCCGTCGAGGGCGTTGTTTTCGATCAAGGTGGTCACCCGCATGACGTTCTCCTTGCCGCCATGGTACTCCTGACGGAAGGTCACCATGGAACCTCACGGGAACGACGTCGCGCCGTGATGCAGATTCCATCTGATCTCAGTAATGGAATTCCAGGCGGTCGATGCCTCCTGCATCGGCAGTCGGCGCGGTGCACCTGCCATCCGTGTCACGGACTCGGCCTTGATCCAGATGACGGGGTCGCCCGGGTCAAACACGAGGGTGGACATCGAGCGGCCGGTCGACGTGCTCGCCGCGTGCCTGCTCCGGGCTCATGTACGCCGCGGTACCGAGCAGCACCCCTTCGATTGTCATCCCCGCGGAGAGGGTGGGCGAGAGCGAGATGCTCGACCCTCCGGAACCGCAAGAATCCGTCGCATCGAGAGTGTCTTGGCGAGGCCGAAGTCGAGAATGGTCACATCGCCCGATCTGTCGACGGTGACGTTGGCCGGTTTGAGATCACGGTGGATGATTTCCTTGTCGTGTCCGGATCGCCGTTTCTTGTCCATGCCGATCGCGATTCAAGGCAACATGAAAGAGATGGAATCTCAATCTTTGCATTGGTTCATGCTAGGTTTGTGCTTGTGCCGGAGTCGGTGGCCGATGAGGGAGGCCGATGATGCAACGAATCTCCAACATCGTTTTCGGAGTCATCGCGATCATCGCGATCGGGACGGTTCCTCTCTGTGCCGCAGACCATTTGGAGGTCTCCGAAGACGGACTCCACCGGGCGGCGCCGAGACCCGATGAGGCTCCGTCGGCGTGGCGGCAGGGCGGCGACGTGCCCTACCCGCTGGTTGCCGACTGGACGAGCCCGCTGCGGGTTCAGGTCGGCGGACTCGAGGTCGCCGACGTGGACGGCGACGGCGACAACGACCTTGTGGTCGGCTGCTACAGCTCGAGCTCATTCCCACCCTATGACGACTGGGAGAATCTGATCTACTTCAACACCGGCACCGAGCTTGAAGCGTCCCCGTCGTGGGTGTCGGCCGACGAGCGCTCGACCGGGGACATCCGGGTCGCGCTGATCAACGACGACCCCTTCCCGGACGTCTTCGCGGCCAACGGCGGCACCGAGATGGCGCCGTCGGTGATCTACTTCGGCTCTGCCACCGGTCCGAGCACGACCCCGGGGTGGTTCGCCGCCGATGTCGCGTGGACCAACTTCGCCGCGCCCTTCGACTTCGATCACGACGGCGACATCGACGTCGCGACGGCGAACCAGGGCAACTCCCAGTACGACCCGTACCGACCGATGGTGCTGTACGTCAATGACGGCGGGACCCTCGAGACCAGCCCGAGCTGGGTATCGGCCGAGATCTCGATTCAGAACTTCCTGTCGTGGGGCGATCGCGACGGCGACGGTTGGGAGGACCTGGCGGTGTCCAAGTGGGCGAACTTCGAAAGTGGTGTCTACCGCAACGTGGCGGGCGTCCTCGATATCACGCCGATCTGGACCACGGGCACGACCGACACAGACAAGGGTGTCGGCTGGGCCGATGTCGACGGCGATGACGATCCGGATCTCGCCCTCGGTCACGATCCGACCCAGCTCTGGACCAACACCTCAGGCAGCCTGGCAGTGACCTGGACGTCGGCGGCGCCCTATCACGGGCACTCCGACCTGAGGTGGGAGGACGTCGACCTCGACGGTGATCCTGATCTCGCCGAGGTCCACTTCTCGGACGGCCGCGCCCATATCTACCTCAACCGCGCCGGCGTGCTCGACAGCGTGCCGAGCTGGACCTTCGACTCGCCCCACGTCGGCACCGCCATCGCCTTCGGCGACCTCAACGGCGACGATCTCCCCGACTTGGTGGTCGGCAACTCGGGCGACACGTCGTTGTGGGTGTTCTACAACACCCTCGACTCGGCGATCTTCGCCGACGGCTTCGAGTCCGGCGGGACCGGGGCCTGGAGCGCCATCTCGCCGTAGGGGAGGGGATCAACCGCGAAGAGGCGAAGGGTCTCCCGCGGGTGCGGGAATCGCTCCGTCTCACGACATTTCATCGGGAGAGGGAGCGGTCTGCCTCCCCTGAGGGGATTCTTCGACTCGCTCGCGGACTCGCTGGCTCAGAATGACATGGGGCCGGACGGCGGTCTCATCGGTCTGCAACGCCAGCCTTCGGATGAGACCTCAGCTCGGGTGAGATGCTTCGCGGCATCTTCGCGGGCTTCGCGTTTTTGCGGTTTCATCGTGCCTCGTCGCCGGTCGGCCCTCGATGGGCCCAACGCCCTCCCGGCCTGCCGACCCGAACGTACGAGCCCTCACTCCTTCAGCGTCTCGTTGAGAAACGCCACGGTCCTCTGCCAGGACAGTTCGGCCGCGGCTGCCTCGTAGTTGCGGCCGGACGGGTTTGCGAAGGCGTGGCCGGCGCCGTCGTAGACGTGGATGGTGGCGACGGCGCCGACCTCGGCGAGCGCCTGCTCGAAGGCCCGGACCTGGGCGAGGGGAATGCCCTGGTCGGCCTCGCCGAAGTGGCCGAGGATGGGCATCTCGAGGGTTGCGAGCCGCTCCGAATCGCTGACCATCCGGCCGTAGTACATCACCGTCGCGTCGAGCTCGTCGGGCAGGGCGAGCGCCGTGTTGAGCGCCCAGCCGCCGCCGAAGCACCAGCCCAGCGCGCCGATCTCGCCTGCCTGCTCGGTCTCGTCGAGAGAGGCGAAGGCCTGCTTCAGGTTGTCGATCGCGGTGTCCTCGTCGACCGCCTGCATGAGCTCCCGGGCGCGCTCGGGTGTGTCGGCGCCCTCACCGCCGTACAGGTCGACCGCGAGCGACAGGAAACCCTCGTCGGCGAGCCGGCGGGTCATGGTCCGAATGTTGTCGTTGAGGCCCCACCACTCGTGAATCACGATGAGAGCGGGCCCGCCCGGGGCCCAGTCGGCCGGCCGGGCCAGGAAGCCCTCGACGGGACTGCCGTCGACGGTCGCGTACCGGACGGTTTCACCGACCGAGGTCAGGTCACCCTCGGGCGACGACATGGGGTTGGCCACCGGGGCGTCGTCGGCGTGCTCGGCCGCCATCCGCTCGGCGTGCTCCTCGGCGGTCATGTCGGGGTTGCCGCCGTTGCCGCAGCCGACCAGGGCCAGGGCGACGATGACGGGAAACAGCAGGGTTGATCCAGGCGTTCGCATGTGTTCCTCCTCGGGTTTGATCCTCAGACGAAACAGATCCGACCGCCGAGCCCTTCCGTCCGTCGCCTCACTCGTTCAAATTCAAAGATTTCAACGCCGTTGTCTGCATCGATCAGAACCGCCCCTCGAGGCTGCCGGCGTAGCCGGTGAGCTCGACGTAGCCCTCGCCCCGGGCGCTACCGGTGGCCTCGACCGGCCCCTCCCAGTAGACGACGCCGGTGGTGGCGCTGCCGTCGAGTTCGGAGGCGGGCAGCAGGCCCTCCACGTCGAGGTCGATGTCGTGCTCCGGCACCCGGAGGCGCCAGCGGACCGGGTAGCGGCCGCCGGTGGCCGGGCTGGTCCACCAGTCCAGAGGTTCGATGTCGACGTCGTCGCGGGCGAGCGTCGTGGTGCTGCCGTCGGGCCGGACCACGGTGCCCGAGGAGTAGGGATCGGGCGTGCCGTCGGCGCGGCGCAGCCGGTAGACCATGAGATCGCGGCCGTCGTCGAGGCGGAGGCTGAACCAGTCCCAACCAGCGACGCCCTCGCCGAGCTGCGAGGTGCCCCACTCGTGGTCGAACCACGCGGCGCCCTCGACCTCGACGCTTCGGCCGCCGATATCGATGCTGCCTTTGACCGCGAGCCGGGTCCAGCTCAGGTAGGCCGAGGCGTTGCCCGGGTCGCCGCCCTTCTGCGAGTAGCCGCGGTCGCCCTGGAACACGAAGGGCCGCAGGGGCTCGAGCTCGAGGTCGAGGCCGATGGCGGCAACCCGATCGCGGGCGTCGATGGCGATGACGCCGTCGTCCGCGCGCCGCATCTCCCAGTCGTCGAGCCAGACCTCGAGGCTCTCGGTGGACCAGCCGGCGAGGCCGCCGCCCGAGCGCCGCAGCCGCTCGGCATGGTGAAACTCGCCGCTCTCGATGTCGGCGACGGCAAGGTGGGCGGCGGCGATCTGCCGTGCCCGCAGTCGCGACGCGCCGGCCGGCGGATCGCCGGGCTCGAGGCCCTGTCGGAAGAAGGTGATCTGAAAACCCCAGCGCCGGCCTGTCGTGTCGTTGACCAGGCCGGTGACGTACCACCACTCGGTGCGGGTGTCTGGGTGGGCGCCGTGGTCGCGCGGGAAGTCGAGCTCGGGGGGCCCGGTGATCTCGCGCCAGCCGTCGTCGGCCGAGACCGGGTGACCGACCAGGAGCAGGCAGACGACGAGCGGCAGCGTGATGGTGAACAGACGCATCAGCCCTCCTCGCGCAGCACGGTGGCCGGCTGGAGCCGGGCGGCGACCAGCGCCGGCGGCAGCCCGGCGAGCAGACAGATGGCGACGATCCAGCTCACCATGGCCGCCAGCGAGCCCCACGGCAGGACGAGCTCGAGGGACCAGCCGAAAGACTGAAGGTTGACGACCTCGACCAGGATGACGCCGACAACGAGCCCGATGACCGAACCGGCGGCAGCGGCGGCGATCCCGAGCAGACCGGCCTCGGCGACCACCATGGCAACGAGCTGGCGGCGCGAACCGCCGATCGCGCGCACCGTGGCGAGCTCGCGGCGGCGCTCGCCGACCAGGGTGAGCAGCACCGTGAGGACCGCCACCACGGCGACCACCGCGGTCACCAGGTACATCGCGGTGGTGATGGCGAAGGTCCGCTCGAAGGCGGCGAGCACCGCACCCTTGAGCTCTCGGTTGTCCAGGGCCTCGATCAGGAAGCGGCCGCGCACGGCATCGAACAGCCGCGCTCGCGCCGCCTCGATGTCGGTTCCCGGCGGCAGGAAGAGGGCCATGTCGTCGGGCCCGGCGTCGGGGAAGAAGCGCAGGAAGTCGGAGCGGTCGACGACCACCAGCCCGTGCGATCGTGAGTAATCGCGGAACACGCCCACGATGTGGCGCTCGAGCACCCCGCCCGGCAGCTCGAGGCGGAGGGTGTCGCCTTCGGCGACGCCGAAGCGGTTGGCGAAGGGCTCGTTGACCACCGCTGCGCGCTCCCGGTAGGCGATCTCGAAGACCTCGGCCGAGTCCCGGCCCGGGAAGGGCACGCTTCCGTAATGCTGGACGACGTCGAAGGCGGCGCCGGAGAAGCTCACCGGACGCCCCCGGTGCTCGACGGTCTGCGAATAGAACGGATCGACGGTCTCGGCGCCGAACAGCTCCTCGGCGATGGTGACGATTTCCGGATCGAGTCGGCCAACCCAGACCCCGGTGTCGGCGGCGAGCGGCCGGACCCATAAGTCGGCGCGCATGCCCGACTCGGTCCAGCTCTCCACCGTGGCGCGGAACGAGCTCACCATGGTCGCGATGGCGACCGCCAGGGCGACCGCGACCGCCACCGAGCCGGCCGCCCAGGCGGCCCGCTGGCGCCCCGCCGACAGCGCCGCCGAGGCGAGTTGGAGCGCCGCGGCGCCGAGCCGCGCGAAGGGCAGGTGGCCGAGGCGGGCGAGGGAGTCGAGCAGCACGCCGGCGCCGACCAGCAGCGACGCCATGGCGATGAGCGCGGCGACGAGGGCGGCGATGGGGAGATCGAGGATGGCGGGCAGGCGGACCAGGATCGCGACCGCCGCGGCCATCAGGAGCAGCGCGAGGACGACCGCGATCCGCGTTCGCCCGGGCATCCGCCGCGGCGCCTCGGTGCGAAGGCCCTGAAGCGGCGGCACCGAGGCGATTTCCCGGAGCGGCAGGACGGCCGCGGCAAGGGCGACGACGACCGCGATGCCGAGGCCGAGAGCGGCCAGGACCGGGTCGAAGCGGATGTCCGATGCCGGGATGCCGCGCACCACCGACGCCACCGAGAAGCGGACGCTGGCAAGCGCCAGCCGGGCGCCGCCGAAGCCCGCGGCGACACCGAGCGCGCCGCCGACGAGCCCGATGGCGACGGCCTCGGCGAGCACCACTGCGGCGATCCGGCGCCGCGAGGCGCCGAGCGAGCGCAGCAGCGACACCACGAAGCGGCGCTGGACCACCGACGTCGCCAGAGTGGTCGCCACCAGCACCCCGCCGACCAGCAGCGAGATGGTCGACAGCGCCACCAGGTTGAAGCGCAGCGAGGCCAGCATCTGTTCGGCGAAGCGCCGCCGCTCGCTCGGCTCGCCGACCTCGACGTCGGCGGGTAAAAGCTCGACGGCGCGCCGGCGAAGCTCCGAGAGCTCGCCGTCGCCGCGCGGCACGAGCTCGATGCGGTCGAGCCGGCCGACCCGGCCGAGTAGCTCCTGGGCCGCCGCCACGTCGACCAGCACGACGCGCTCCCAGACCGCCGACAGCCCCTCGGCCTCGAACAGCGCCGCGACTTCGAGAGTGCGGGCACGGCCGTCGGCCGAGATGGTCAGCTCGTCGCCGGCGGCGGCCCCGAGCTCGGCGGCAAGGGCGTTCGACAGCAGCGCGCCGAAGCCGAGCAGGGTCGCGTCGAGGTCGGGAAATTCGGCGTCGCCGGCGAGGACCGGCCGAACCTCGGCGTCGAGCAGCAGGTCGACGCCGAGCAGCCGGACGCCGTCGCCGAGCCCGACGAGCAGCACTGTGTCGTCGACCACGGGCACGATCAGGGCGTCGCCGGACAGAGGACGGAGGTCTGCGAGCAGCGCCTCGTCCATGCCGCCGGGCCGCGTGACCTCGAGTCGCGCCGAGCCGGCGATCTCGTCGACGCCCTCGGCGAACGACGCCACCGCGGCGCGGCTCGCGGCCACCGTCGAGACCACCGCCGCGATCCCGGCGGCAACCCCGATCACGGTAATCAGAAAGCGCCACGGGCGACGGGCGAGGGGGCGTAGGAGGAGGGCTCGAAGGATCATCGGATCGGCGCTCCCGATCACTCCACCAGGCGGCCGTCGGCGAGCCGGCACACCCGGTCGGCGGCGTCGGCGATGGCGGCGTCGTGGGTGGCGAGGAGCAGGGCCGCGTTCTCCTCCCGCCGGAGCTCGTCGAGCAGGGCGAGGACCTCAGCGCCGGTGCGGCTGTCCAGGTTTCCGGTGGGCTCGTCGGCGACCACCACCCGTGGCCGATGAACCAGGGCGCGGGCCACGGCGGTGCGCTGCTGCTCGCCGCCCGACAGCTCGGACGGGTAGTGTCGAGCGCGATGGGACAGCCCGACGCGGTCGATGAACTCCCGGATCCGTGCCGGATCCCGGCCGCCGTCGAGGGCCAGGGGTAGGCCGATGTTCTCCTCGACGGTGAGGTGGGGGACCAGGTGGAAGGCCTGGAACACCATGCCGATGTGCCGGCGGCGCAGGGTGACGATCTCGTCCTCCGATGCGGTGCCCAGGTCGACGCCGCACACTTCGACCGAGCCCCGGTCGGGCCGGTCGACAGCCGCCACCAGGTTGAGGGCGGTCGACTTGCCGCAACCCGAGGAGCCGACCAGGGCGACCAGCTCGCCGGCGTGAAGCCGGAGGCTGAGGTCGACCAGAGCCTGGACCTGCTCATCGCCGCGGATGTATTCGCGGCCGGCCTTGCTCATGACGACGACGGGTGATGTGGGCGTATTCATCGCATCCGGCGAACCGACGGAGGCCTCCGCGTCTTCCATCAGACGTCGCCGAATTCGCCGAGCGGACGGTAGCAGAAGACGTAGGCGCCGTCATCGACCACGACCTTGAGCTCGGCGCCGCGGTTGATCGCGTAGTCGATGTAGCCGGGGATGTCGCAGTCGTCGTGGCACTCGCTGGCGTGGGCGGGCGATTCGCGCTCGGCGCCACGGTCGAACCACGACAGGCAGATCGGCTGATCGAGTCGCGCGTGGGCGGCCTCGTCGGCGAGCCGTTTGGCTTCGGCGAAGGCTACGCCCTGCCCGGCGGTGTCGATGCTCTCGGTGGTCAGCGGATCATCCGTCATGGTCGGCCTCCGGCAGCTCGTCGGGGTGCAGGCGCTCGCCTCGGTCGAGCCGCGAACACGCCCAATCGAAGATGACCGTGTCGTAACGCTTCAGACTGTCCCGTCTCTTTCCCAGCGAGCTCAGCACGAGCCGCATCCGGTGGTTGTCGGCGAAGGCGTCGCGGTGGCGGTCGAGAAAGGCCCAGTAGAGGTGAGTGATCGGACAGTCGTTCTTCGGGTCGAAGTCGCAGTCCGGGCAGTAGTCGCTCATGCGATGGATGTAGGCGGCGCCGGACACGTAGGGCTTGGTTGTCATGAGCGGGCCGACCCCGTAGCTGCCCATGGCGAGCACATTGGGCTCGACCACCCAGTCGTAGGCGTCACAGTAGGCGATCCAGAACCAGTCGGTGAGTTCTCGGGGCGCGACGTCGAGCAGGGAGGCGAGATTGGCGAGCACCATGAGCCTGCTGATGTGGTGGCTCCAGGCCTCGGACCAGACGTCGTCGACGACGCGGTCGAGGCAGTCCAAACCTGTCGGGTTGCCGGGCCAGTAGCCCACCGGAAGCGGCCGGTCGGCGCCGAGCGCGGACGGCGCCGCGCCGCCGTCGGGGGCGCCTTCGGCGGTGTCGTCCGGCCACGACCGGCCGGCCCAGCGTCCCCAAGCGCCGTCGCCGGGGGTCTCCCGCACGGCGGGCGGCTCGCCGCCGGGCAGCTCGCGGAAGCCGTCCGTCCGCTCGTGCACCCGATACATGAACTCGCGCCAGCCGAGCACCTGGCGGATGAAGCCCTCCCGGCTGGCGAGGGGCAGGTCCATGGCCGCGGCGTCGGCGACCACCCGCTCGGGCAGCAGGCGGAGGATGTTGAGCAGCGGCGAGATCCGGGTGTGGAACAAACCGCGGCTGGTCCGCGACAGAGCGTCCTCGTACGGGCCGAAGGTCGGCAGGCACTCGTCCCGGGCCCAACGCCAGAGCCGCTCGGCGTCGCCGGCGGTGGCGGGCAGCGCCGCGAGGTCGACCTCTCCGGGGTGGTCGCCGAATCGGGTCTCGATGAGCTCGGCGACCTCGAGGCTGATCTCGTCGGCCTCGAACGACGGCGGTTCGGGCGCCGGCGGTTCGCCCGGCCACGGCTTTCGATTGTCGGCATCGAAGCTGTACTTGCCGCCGACCGGCTTGCCGTCCTCCATGAGCAGTCCGGTTCGGCGACGCATCTGCCGGTAGAAGGCGTCCATTCGCCACGGCGGGCGTGTCTTCTGGCTCGAGGCGAAGTCGTCTTCGGTTGACAACCAGCCCTCGTGGGCGGTTTCGAGCAGTCCTCCCGACGCCACCAGAGGCGCGAGATCCGCGCGCAGCTCGCGCTCGGCCGGTCGCATGACCGTGAGCGGCCCGAGCTCCGAGATCACGGGCTCGAGGGCGCGGTGGTAGGGGCCGTCGGCGACCTCGACCCGGACCGCCACGCCGCGCGCCGCCTGCTCGAGGGCGAAGTGCCGGCCATTGGCCAGGATCAGCGCGAGCTTCTGGCGGTGGTAAGGTCGACGCGAGGCCTTCCAGGGACTCTCGACCATGACGATCCCGAGCTCGTCAGGATCGTGCCCGGACAGCGGTCCGATCCGATCGGTGAGCTGGTCGTAGGGTACGTAGATCCATCGCCGTCCCCCGGGGTCGGGCTGGCGGTCGGAGAGGGCGCGGGCGAAGCGGCTCACGGCGAGCACTGCCGGTGGATGATGGAATTCGGGCGATGCTCGAACGCATTCGGCGATGGGAAGAACAGCAAGACGAAGGAGTCCAGCATGAGTGACGCACCAGTGTACGTGATTCTCGGCGGCTCGGGCGGTATCGGCTCGGCGCTCGCCCGGCAGCTCGACGCCCGCGGCGCGCGACTCCTGCTCGCGGCCCGCGACCGTGACCGCCTCGAAGGTGTCGCCGCCGGCCTCGGCGCGGCGAAGGTCGCCGAGGTCGAGGGCACCGACCCGTCGTCGGTGGAGGCGGTGGTCAAGCAGGCCGCCGATGGTTTCGGTCGGGTCGACGGCATCGTCAACTGCGTCGGGTCGATCCTGCTCAAAGCGGCACACCAGACCTCGACCGACGAGTGGCGGGCCACCCTCGCGGCGAATCTCGACTCGGCCTTCGCCGCGGTGCGGGCCGGCGCCAAGGTGATGCGCAGGGAGGGCGGCGCCATCGTCCTCATGTCTTCAGCGGCGGCGCGGGTCGGGCTGCCGAGCCACGAGGCCATCGCCGCCGCCAAGGCCGGCGTCATCGGGCTCGGGCTGTCGGCGGCGGCGACCTACGCCGCCAAGAACATCCGGGTCAACGTGGTCGCGCCGGGGCTGGTCGACACCCCCATGGCGGCAGGCATCACCGGCAACGAGCTCATGCTCAGGGCATCGGCCGCCATGCACCCCCTGGGCCGCATCGGACAACCCGACGAGGTGGCGCGGGCCATTGTCTGGCTGCTGTCGGACGAGGCATCGTGGGTCACCGGGCAGGTGATCGGTGTCGACGGCGGGTTGGGGACCCTGCGGGCGAAGGCCTCGGCCTGAACCGGAATCTCGCCGCACGGCGGAACCGCGCAGACCCTTTACACCAGATTCACATCAGGTTCTCCGGTTGATCACCTCGACCTTCCACTGTTGGCCCGGCTCGGCGCGACGCGCTGAAGGTCTGCGGATGCGCGGTGCGCAGTGTTCATGGAAGAAGGAGGAAATCATGAGAGGACGTGTGATTTCGGTGATCTGCCTCGCGCTGTTCCTGGCACTCGCCAGCGCCGCGCCGGCTCGGGCCCAGGCCACCGGCACCATCGAGGGCACGGTCGTCGATCCCGAGGGCAACCCGGTTGCCGGTGCTGAGGTGACCGTCGTCGGCAGCCGGGTCGAGACCGTGACCGACCGATTGGGCGAGTTCCGGCTCGCGCCGGTTCCGACCGGTGAGCAGCAGTTGTCGGTCCGCTATCTGGGCCTGGCCGACCAGACCGTCGGCGTGGAGGTCGTCGCAGGGGCCACGGCGTCCGCTGACGTCACGATGACGCTCACGGCCTTCACCGGCACGGTGACCGTGGCCGGCGACCCGATCCTCGCCGGTCAGGCCCAGGCCCTGAGCGAGCAGAAGGTCGCCCCCAACATCGTCAACGTGATCTCATCCGAGCAGATCCAGTTCTTCCCCGACACCAACGCCGCCGAGGCGACCCAGCGGGTGCCGGGTCTGTTCATCCAGCGCGACCAGGGCGAGGGCCGGTACGTGCTGATTCGCGGCACCGCCGCCGGTCTCAACCGGACCCAGATCGACGGTGAGAACATCCCGTCGCCCGAGGGCGACATTCGCCAGGTCGCCCTGGACGTGATCCCATCCGACGTGCTCGAGACCATGCGGGTGTCCAAGGCGCTCACCGCCGACCAGGACGGCGACGCCATCGGCGGCATCGTCAACCTCGAGTTCAAGGAGGCGCCGGCGCGGCAGTTCCTCAACGCCACCCTGGGCGGGTACTACGGCGACCTGCGGGACGGCGACGGCGTCCAGGCGGGCTTGAGCTGGGGCAACCGCTTCGCCGACGACGCCCTCGGCGTCGTGCTGTCGGCGTCCTACACCGACATCACCCGCAACACCGAGAACTTCGAGGCCGAGGACTACGAGAACGGCGTTCCCGAGGAGTTCCAGACCCGGGACTACAACGTCAACCGCGAGCGCCTGGGGCTGGTTGCCGCTCTCGACTGGCGGGCTTCGGCATCCAGCGTGGTCCGGATCAAGGGCATCTACAATGAGTTCGCCGACCAGGAGTTCCGGCGCCGGGTGATCTACAACCTCGCCGACGGCGAGATCGAGCGAGAGCTCAAGGATCGCTTCGAGGAGCAGCAGATCTGGAACGCCTACGTCGACGGCGAGAATGTCTTCGACAACGGCGCCATGCTGAGCTATCGGCTGTCGTTCGCCCACGCCGAAGAGGCCGAGCCCAAGAGCAACAACCCGCTGTTCATCCAGGAGGATGTCGAGTTCGACCCGTCCTTCGTCGGCGGCTGGTTCCAGCCGAATCCGCTGAACCAGGACGTCAACGAGTTCTTTTTCGACGAGCTCGAGACCAACGACAATTTCACGGAAGAGGACAGCTTGATCGCGAGGATCGACTACTCGCAGCCCTTCGCCAACGGCAAGTGGTCGGTCGGCGCCAAGGTCCGCAGCAATGAGAAGACGAGAGACGACACGGTCTTCGTCTACGAGATCGACGATGATCTCAGGCTCAGCGACTTCACCGATTCCGGCTACTTCGAGGGTCGCATCGTCCAGGATCAATACATCTCCGGGCCGGCCGTGGATCCCGCCGCCGTCGGACGGATCCTGTCGCTGCCGGGGATCGAGGGCGAGAAGGACCTCGAGGAGGATCTCGCCGACTACGACGCCGTCGAGGATGTCTGGGCGGTATACGGCATGACCGAGATCTATCTCTCGGACTCCGTCATGCTCCTGCCCGGCGTCCGCTACGAGTACACCGACGGTACCTACGACGCCTTCGAGTTCGACGAGGACGAGGAAACGCTGACGCCGGTCAGCAGCGCCAAGTCCTACGGCGAGCTGCTGCCCAACCTGCACCTGCGCTGGGCAATTGACGAGGCGTCCAACCTGCGGGCTGCGGTGACCCGCACTCTGGGCCGGCCGAACTTCGAGGAGGTCGTTCCGTTCAGTCTGCTCATCAGCGAGGACCGGGAGATCGAGCGCGGCAACGCCGACCTCGACCCGACCACCTCCTGGAACCTCGATCTCATGTACGAGCGCTACTTCACCACCGTCGGCATCGTTTCCGCAGGCTTGTTCTACAAGGACCTCCAGGATTACATCTTCCCCTTCACCTTCGACGAGCTCCGCGACGGCGAGGAGTGGCAGGTCTTCCAACCGCTCAACGGCGACAACGCCACCCTGTGGGGCATCGAGCTCGCGTACCAAAATCAGTTCCGCCGCCTGCCGGCGCCCTGGGACGGCTTCGGCATCAATCTCAACTACACCTGGACCGACTCGGAGGCGACCCTGCCCGAGCGCGACGGAAAGAGCCAACTGCCCGGCCAGGCCGAGAGCGTGGGCAACATCGCGATCTCGTACGAGAAGGGCTTCTTCTCCGGGATCCTGTCGTACAACGTCCAGGGCGAGTGGCTCGAGTCCGTGGGCGACGACGCGAGCGAGGACGAGTGGGTCGACGAGCACACCCAGCTCGATTTCCAGGCCGTGTTCCGGCTCGGTTCGCAGTGGTCGATCTTCGCCCAGGTCTACAATCTGACCGATGAGCCCTATCGGCGGTACGTCGGCAGCTCCGATCTGCCGCTTCAGGAGGAGTACTACTCCTGGTGGGGGCTGCTCGGCGTCAAGTTCAACCTGTAGCACGAGGTCTGCTATCTTTTATCGGCGCGGCCCGGTACCGGGTCGCGCCGATTTTTCTCGAAAGGGCACGACGATGACACGATCCAACTCGGTGGCTTTGATTGGCAGCGCGGCAGTGATGGTATCGATGGTGCTCGGGTGCGCGACCGGCCCAGGACCCTCGATCGAGACGGTGATGGTCCCGGAAGCGTGGTCCTCGAAACCGGATCGCGCCGACAACGTCGACTCGGTCGCGGTGTCGGTGGAGCGCGGCTGGGTCGTCGCGACCACCAAGAGTACCCACCAGCTGCTGGTGATCGATGCTTCCGACGGCTCGATCATTCGCCGAGTGGGTTCGGAGGGCCCCGGTCTCGGTGAGTTCCGCCGGCCCAATGGGATCGCGATCATCGACGACCTCGTGCTCGTCGTCGAGCGGGACAACCACCGCGTGCAGGTTCTCTCGCTGCCCGGCTTCGAGCCGCTCGGAGCGATCGGTGCCGAGGTGCTCGAGCGGCCGTACGGCATCGCGGTGGCGGCGTCGCATGTTGCGGTCGATCTGTGGGTGACCGACAACTTCGAGCTGCCGGAGGGCGACCCCACCGGCAACCCCCGGCTCGCCGAACGGGTGCGGCGCTTCCGGATGGTTCGGATCGACGATGAAATCTCGAGCGAGTTGATCTCGAGCTTCGGCGAGACCGAGGGCGACGGCGCGCTGTGGAAGGTGGAGACCATCGCCGTCGATGCGGCCAACGACGCGCTGCTCGTGGTCGACGAGACCGAGACTCGGATGGGGCTGCGGATCTACACCCTCGACGGCGAGTTCACCGGCGCGGTCGTCGGACGCGATGTCTTCGAGGCCGAGCCGGAGGGCATCGGGCTGTGGACCGACGGCGATGACGGATTCTGGGTCGCGACCGACCAGCACTCCCGCCGGACCGTGTTCCACGTCTTCGATCGGGTGGGCTTCGCCCATCGCGGCGCTGTCGTCGGCGATCTCACGGGAAACACCGACGGGATCACGGTCGTCGACCGAGCGGTCGAACCGTTCACTGGCGGCGCCCTCTTCGCGGTGCACGACGATCGCGCGGTCACGGCTTTCGACTGGCGAAAAATTTCGTCGTCACTCGGGCTCGGGAACTGAAACGAATTCTCTCATTCGCTCATTGAGGCGAGCGTTGATTGGTCTGAGAAAACTTTGATCGGTGCAGGTGCGGGGTCGGAAGGAGTAGGCTGGGCCTCCAGTCCGCTGAGCGGATCCGAAGGGAGGCGCCGGGGTTGCTCTCGATCGATCGGCTGACGGCGATGGTGGCGATGCTGCTCATGGTGCTGCCCGGATCGGTCGGCACAGCAGACGATGATGATGACCCGAATGGCGCCGCCACGCGACCGGTTGTTCACGGAAGTATCGAGGTGACCGCCGAGGCGATCGAGATTCCGACGGCGACCATCGTCGGCCGGGAGGCCATCCGTTCGATCACGCCGCTCGGTGACGGTTCGGAGGTTTTGCGGGACGTTTCCGGCGTCGATCTCGGCCGGATGGGCGGCCACGGTCTCGAGCCATTCGTGCGAGGGTTGAGCCAGGGCGATCTCACGGTTCTGCTCGACGGGGCGAAGGTGCACGGCGGCTGTCCGAACCGGATGGACCCGTCGACGTCGTACGCCGTCACCGAGACCACCGACAGCGTTGTGGTGATTCGGGGCGTTCAAACAATGCGATACGGTCCCGGGGCTCCGGGTGGCACCGTGATCTATGATCGCGTCGCGCCGATTTTTGACGAGACCACCTGGGACGCCGAGGTGACGACCGGTGGTTCGAGCTGGTCGAACGATCCCGATCTGGCATTCGACGCCGCGATCGGGTTCGGCGACTGGAGCCTTCGCGCGCTGGGCTCGTCTCGCAACACCGACAATTACGAGGATGGCGACGGAGCCGAGGTTCGATCGGGCGCCGAGAGCCGATCCGCCACCCTGATGGGGGGCTGGCGACCCGACGAGTTCACCATGCTCGAGCTCAGCTACGAGCGGTCACAGACCGATGATGCACTGTTTGCCGGCGCCGGCATGGACTCACCCGAGACGATCACGGATCTGCTCCGGTTCCAGAGCGAGCGAGAGACCACGGACGGTCGACTGGGATGGCGGGTCGACGTCTTCGCGAATCAGGTGGACCACCTGATGGACAACTACTCGCTGCGGGAGCTGAGCGCTCCGGTGGCGATGCGGGCTTTGTCCGAGACCTCGACCCGGGGCCTGCGCGGTCACATCGATCTCGGTCGGCTGGCCCCGCTGATCGCCGGAGTGACGGTCGAGTCTGCCAACGCAGACGCCACGCTCTTCGCCGGCCCGAACCCGTTGATGATGTCGGTCGTGCAGTCGATCCTGTGGCCGGAGGTCACCAACACGCAGTTCGGAGTGTTCGTCGAGGGATCGACGGCCATCGGGAGCGCGACACGGCTCGTCTACGGTGCGCGGGTCGACCGCTTCAGCTCCGATGCCGGACGAGCCGACGAGGCGACCGTGGGCGGCAGCGGGCCTACACCCCGCCAGCTCTGGCGGAGCTACACGGGCAACGACGACGATGAGTGGTCGAGCACCGAGTTCGGCGGTCTCGTCCGCGTGCAGTACACCACGGGTGCGTGGCAGCTCTACGGCGGGCTGAGCCGGACCGCACGCGTGGCTGACGCCACCGAGCGGTTCCTCGGTGCGAACAGCTCCATGGCGCCCATGCGGTGGATCGGCAACCCGGGCCTGGCCCCGGCGATCAGCCACCAGCTCGATCTGGGCGCCGGGTGGAGCACTGGGGACGCCGCGCTCGGTCTTGCCCTCTTCGCCGCGGACGTCGACGATTCCATCCTGCGGGATCGGGCGCACGGACAGCCGGATATTCTGCAGAACGACAACGCCACCGTCTACCGAAACGTCGATGCCAGGCGTTACGGGGCTGAGGCCGACATCTCGATCCGGTTCGCGGCCCCGCTCATGCTCAACGGGAGCCTCGCCTGGGTCTGGGCCCAGAACATCACGGATGATCGGCCCGTCGGCCAGACCCCACCGCTGCACGGCAACCTCGGCGTCGGCTGGAGCCACCGGAGCTGGGCAGGGGGTGGCGTGGTTCGCTTCGCGGCCGAGCAGGACCGGGTGGACGACGATCGAATGACCGGCAGCGGCCTCGACGCCGGACCGACGCCCGGCTGGGCGGTGCTTGACCTTTACGGCAGCATCGACATTGAATCCGGTTTCGGGATCCAGGCCGGGATCGCCAATGTCTTCGACGGGACCTACGCTAACCACCTGAATCGGGAGAGCCTGTTCGATCCGGAGCCGGTTCGCGTCAACGAGCCAGGCCGAACCTACTGGCTGCGGGTCAGGTGGCGCGGCGGGGGGTGAGGGAAAACGGTTCCTCGGGGGACCATCGCCTGCGGGGATGCTCCGAGGTGCGCTGACCGATACGAGCGTTGAGACTTGTAGCGCCGATCTCCAGGTCGGCGCCGGCAGACCGGTGAAGTTCGGCCGGACGCCCGGCTGGAGCTGGGCGCTACAAGGGCCCTGGGAAACCGTTGATTAGTTCCCGTCCGGAAACGGCGCTTTTTGGCAATCTCGGCGTCAGATGACGAATTTCCTTGTGCGGCGTACAGAAGTACGCCTCCGCGTAAATTCTGATCTTCCTTGACCTTGCACAAAAACCCCTCGTTTCCGAATCGAGAACTGCGCAGTCCCCATCGGGGTTTCCGGATGGAAACTGATTATCGGCTGCGGTGCTCGGCGATGAGACGTCGGCAGCGCCAGCCGAGATACCAGACGAAGAACCAGAAGTGTCTGAACGCCGGGTTGCGGGTTTGGTGGTGGTGGTAGCGGACGTAGATCTGCTGGACGATGACCGCCAGTCGGAACAGACCGTAGACCTCGTAGAAGGACCAGTTGTCCGGCCGCGGTCGTCCGGATCGCACGAAGTACGCATCCACGAGCTCGCGTCGTGTCAACATCCCGGGCAGGTGGGTCGGCTGGCGCCGGGTGGCGCGCGCGACCCGGTCGTCGTCGGCCTCGACCCAGTAGGCGAGGCTTGCGCCGAGGTCCATGAGCGGGTCGCCAATGGTCGCCATCTCCCAGTCGAGAACACCGCGGATGCGGTCGGGCGCCTCGGGGTCGAGCACCAGATTGTCGATGCGGAAGTCGCCGTGGATGACGCACGAGGCGACGTCTTCGGGGACGTGTTGGTCGAGCCAACAGCGGACGCCGGCGAGCCGGGGGGCGTTCCAGGTTCGGGCACGGATGTAGCGGTCGCACCAGCCTTCGATCTGGCGGCGGGCATACCCCGGGCCGCGGTTGAAGGCCGCGAGCGCTGTTCCCGACGGGTCGATGGCGTGGAGCCGGACCAGGGCGTCGGCGGCGTTGGCACAGAGTTTTTGGGCGATTGGAGGGTCCAGCCTGACGCTGTCCGGCACCCGCCGTCGAAGGACGACGCCGGGAATCCGCCGCATGACGTAGAACTCGACGCCGAGCACCGCCTGGTCGGAGCAGTGTCCGACCATCTCGGGCACGAGGGGGTAGACCGGCTGCAGGGCGAGCTGAATGTCGTGCTCGCGTCCCATGTCGTGGGCCGACCTCGCTTTGGTACCCGCGGGTGGTCGGCGCAGCACCAGATCGTGGTTCGGGTACCGCAGCCGGTAGGTCCAGTTGGATGCGCCGCCGACGTACTGGGTGACCTCCGGCGTGCGGCGCAGATCGGGGATCTTCTCGGTGAGCCAGGCGTGAACGGCGGCCACGTCGAGCTTTTCGCCCGGTCGAACCGGGCTCTCGCCGGTCAGCGGGTCCCGCGTCGAGGTCACGTCCTGCGCTCGAGGCCGTAACCGCGGAGGATCCGCCGAGCGACGACCTGCTTGTGGACCTCGTCGGCGCCGTCGTAGATCCGGGCGGCGCGCTCGTGCGCCCACCACATGGCGATCGGCGTGTCGTCGGTCATCCCGAGCCCGCCCAGAGTCTGGAGCGCGCGGTCGAGCACGCGCTGCAGAGTGCCCGCGACCGAGAATTTGATGAGCGAGATGGCGTCGCGGGCGGCGTGCGGTCCCTCGTTCTCGATTCGCCAGGCGGCGTGCAGCACGAGCAGCCGTGCCGAGTCGATCTCGGCCCGGCTCTGGGCCACCCACTCCTGGATCGTCTGCCTGGTGCCGAGGGGCCTGCCGGGCGCGAGCTCACGATCGACCGCGTGCCGGCACATGGTGTCGAAGGCCCGCTCCGAGACGCCGATCCAGCGCATGCAGTGGTGGATGCGACCCGGTCCGAGCCGGCTCTGGGCCAGGGCGAAGCCCATCCCCTCGCCGCCGAGGAGATTTTCGTTGGGGACCCGGGCGCCGTGATAGGCGACCTCTCCGTGGCTCGCCCAGTCGCCGCCCCGGTGTCCCATCACCGACAAATTGCCGATGAGCTCGTAGCCCTCGGTGTCGGTGGGGACGAGGAACATGCTCGCCCGGCGGTATGGGTCGGCGTTGTCGGGGTCGGTGAGCGCCATGCAGACGGCGAAGGCGGCGCCGTCGGCGCCGGTGGCGAACCACTTGTGGCCGCGGATGACGTAGTCCGAGCCGTCGCGGGTCGCCGTGGTCCCCATCCACACCGGGTTCGAGCCGGCGAACTCGGGCTCGGTCATGGTGAAGCAGCTTCGGATCTCACCGCGGACCAGCGGCGCGAGGAAGCGCTCCTTCTGCTCCGGCGTGCCGAACTCCATGAGCAGCTCCATGTTGCCGACGTCGGGCGCCTGACAGTTGAAGACGTAGTGGCCGAGCGGGCTGCGCCCGAGCTCCTCGGAGAGGTGGGCGAACTCGGTGAGCGCCAGCCCGCCGCCGCCGTGCTCCTCTGGCACGTGGGCCGCCCACAGCCCAGTCGAACGGGCGAGCTCGCGGCAGCGGGCGAGTTCCGGCAGCAGCGAGCGAAAGCCCTCGGCGAGGAAGGCGGGCTCGAGGGGGTGAATCTCGCGGTCGACGAAGGTCCGGGCGTGCTCGACGAGAGCTGCGATCTTCGGTGGAATCGAGAAATCCATGCCGGTGATCATACCGGGTGGACAAAGCCATGACTGAATCTCAGTCGCTGTGATACATTGACGGCACATCGAACGAAACTCGACACAAGGGGGAGAACATGACCGCTGCGGAAGCCAAAGTCGGCGCGCCGGCACGCACGCCGGTGCATCTGTGGATCGTCGGTGTGCTGTCGCTGCTGTGGAATTTCATGGGGGTCTTCGACTACCTGGCGACCCAGCTGAAGGCCGAGTTCTATCTCAGTCAGTTCACACCCGAACAGCTCGCTTACTTCCAGAGCTTCCCCGCGTGGATGGTCGCCGGCTGGGCCCTCGGCGTCTGGGGAGCGTTCGCGGGTTCTATCGGCCTCCTGCTCCGCCAGCGTTGGGCGGTGTGGGCCTTCGCGGTGTCAATCGCCGGAATGGTGGTGAGTTCGATCTACAGCTTCGGCCTGTCCGACGGGGCCGAGGTGATGGGCAGCGGCGGCGTTGTCTTCACGGTCGTGATCTGGGTCGTCGCGATCCTGCTCCTGTTCTATGCCCGCACCCAGGCTCGAAACGGTGTGCTTCGTTAGTTCCCGTCCGGAAACGGCGTTTTTTGGCAATCTCAGCGTCAGATGACGAATTTCCTTGTGCGGCGTACAGAAGTACGCCTCCGCGTACATTCTGATCTTCCTTGACCTTGCACAAGAACCCCTCGTTTCCGAATCGAGAGCTGCGCAGTCCCCATCGGAATTTCCGGATGGGAACTCGTGAGCCGTCGGCGGTTCGCGAGACTCGGATGGATCTGCCCGATCCGGGCCGGTGGTTTCGGCTCTCGAAACCGTCACACTCGACTCAACGAATCTGATCAGGACGGCTGGAATACCTGAGAAGCGGTGTTGGTTGGCGAGGGTGTCCAGGGTATGATAAGCCGACGATGATGGAGCGGGGGACATGGCACTGATTGACGTCACCGAAGACAATTTCGACGAGTTCGTTATCGGGGCTGGGATCGTCCTGCTCGACTGCTGGGCGCCGTGGTGCAAAGGGTGCAAGGACTTCGACCCGGTTTTTGAAGCAGCTGCTGAGCGCCATCCCGATCATACATTCGGTAAATTGAATACCGGCGAGCACAAAGAACTCACCAAACGCTTGAAGATTCAGCATATCCCGACGCTCATCGTGTTCCGTGACGGCATTCTGCTCATGCGCCAACCCGGCCATGCGCCCGCCGAAGCGCTCGACGAGATCGTGGAAAAAGCTTTCGAGCTCGACATGGATTACGTGCGGTCCGAGATGGAAAAGGAAGTGGCGGCTCAAGGATAAGATCACGGGGTCCGCGGTTGCTTCTGGCGGCCGCATCATGAACAGATGAACAAAAACACGAAGGAGAGCAACATGGCCGATATCTACGAAGCCAACGTCGAGTTCAAGAAACAGCTGAGCGTCAAGTGGGTCAAGGGCGAGTCCGGTCGCACCTACCTGTGCCCCGTGGACGCGCTGAGCCGGTTCGACAACCCCACCGAGGATCAGCTCAAGACGATCTGCGTCGACGAGTCTGAGAATCCTCAGAACGACTGAACGCAAGCGGAGAGCACCGCTCTCCGAGCCTTTTCACAGCCGCCGGCCGCGCGAAGGCCGGCGGCTTTTTCAAAGGAGACGCCATGACCAGTCTGGTCACCCGACCCGCACCCGACTTCACGGCAACGGCCGTGCTCGGTGACGACACCTTCGACGAGTCCTTCACCCTGTCGGCGTTGCGGGGCAAGTATGTCATCTTGTTCTTCTATCCCCTCGACTTCACCTTCGTGTGTCCGACCGAGATTCTCGCCTTCGACGAGGCGCTGGACGACTTCCGCTCGCGTGGCGCCGAGATCGTCGGCGTGTCGGTGGACTCGCACTACAGCCACCTGGCGTGGAAGCACACCGCCGTGGACGACGGCGGAATCGGTCCGATCCGGTATCCGCTGGTGTCGGATCTGAAGAAGGAGATTTCGCGCAACTACGGCGTGCTTTTCAACGACGAGGTCGCCCTGCGCGGGCTGTTTCTCATCGATCGCGAGGGCATTATTCGGCACGCGGTGATCAACGACCTCCCGCTCGGGCGGAACGTGTCCGAGGCCCTGCGGATGGTCGATGCGCTCCGATTCCACGAGGAGAAGGGCGAGGTCTGTCCGGCCAATTGGAGCGAGGGCGAAGCGGGCATGGAGGAGAGCCACGACGGCGTCGTCGACTATCTGTCCAAGTTCTCGAAGTAGAGCGTTCCGTTACCTCCGCCACTCGACGGCCGGCACCAGCCGGCCGTTGCGCTCTTCGGACCAGACCATGGAGCCCTCGTCCGGAAACTCCAGGTGGTATTCGGAGTACCGGTCGCCGATCATGACCTCGAGCCGCGAGTTCATCCGAATCTCGTATGAGCCCCATTCGGTGCCGTCCCTGGTGATGATCCGTTCCTCAAATATGTACGGCTCGAAACCTTTACGGTCCATTTCGAAGAGGTACCACGTACCCTGGATTCGGATGCCGTGGTTGGACAGCGGCGCCAGACGGTCGCGCTGCTGCCAGAGGACGTAGCCGGCGCCGGCGATCATGCAAAAGATCATCAGTCGTTTGAGCAGTT
This sequence comes from uncultured Thermoanaerobaculia bacterium, assembly GCA_964641415.1. Taxonomy (GTDB): domain Bacteria; phylum Acidobacteriota; class Thermoanaerobaculia; order Thermoanaerobaculales; family Sulfomarinibacteraceae; genus JAHECW01. The sequence goes on from CAZXMW010000006.1 coordinate 25,257, forward strand.
TCTTCATCTTCGTCGGGTTCAGACTACAGCACTCGGCGCTGGGCGAGCTCCTCCGTGGTCGCGTTCTCCACCTTGGCGACGCGGACCTTGAACACGATGTCCCGACCGGCGAGCGGGTGGTTGCCGTCGAGGCGACCGATGGTGTCGTCGAGGTGGATCACCCTGAGCGGAACCTGATTCCCCTGCTGATCCTGGCCGGCAAGCAGATCGCCGACCTTGGCATCCGGCGGCAGCTTGTCGCGCGGGTGCTCGAAGACCCGGGCGTCGTCGCGCTCGCCGAAGGCTTCTGCGCAGGCGAGCTCCACTGTGGCGGTGGCGCCCTCCTCGAGACCGACAATCGCGGCCTCGAGCCCCGGCAGCAGCTGGCCGGCGCCGTGCAGGTAGTGCATGGGACCGGTTCGATCGGACGAGTCGAGCGCGCTGCCTTCCGCGTCTTCGAGGTCGTACTCGAGGGTCACGATTCGACCCACGCGGACATCGGCGACGCCCTCGATGGGCTCGCGCTCGGTGTGGTGTTGGCCGCCACAGCCGCCGCCACCGCCACTGCAGGTCTGGGCCTCGCCGAAGGCCCGGCAGCCGCCGTCGAGGTAGAGGCGGACCGCATCGCCGACCGAGTCCGCCGTCTCCTTGAAGTACACGTCGATCCCGACCTGCTGGAACCCCATGAGCGGACGCTGGCCCATGCCGCCGGCGACCAGGACCTCGACCCCGTGCTGCTTGAGGAGCTGGACCGGCGCCATGCACCCGCCCTCGTCGTGCCCGCCGTTGACGACGATGGACACGTCGCCGATCTCGCCGTCGTCGACGGCGATGATGGTGAATGCACCGCAGTGACCGAAGTGCTCGGAAATGGCGGCTTCGAGACCGCCTGGATGATCGGATGGAACTGCAATCAGCATCGAATCTCCCTTCACGACCCGTGATGGTAGCGCGGCCGTAGGGGAGTGTCGAGCCATGTCGCCCTCCAGCGCCAGGTCAACGATGCGACGACTTCACGACCTCGTGGTTGATCCCTGCGATGGATCTGCGGTGACCACGGCGTCAGTCGAGCCGGAGCACCTGAACGACGTTGGCGGCGTCCGAGAAGCCGAGCGGCAGCCCGGCAACGATCACGACGTGGTCACCCGGTTCGGCCAGGCGGTGGGTCAGCAGCTCGCGCCGCAGCGTCCGTCGGAGACCGGCAGGGTCGGTGGTGGACTCCACCGCGAAAGGGATCACGCCCCATGACAGGGTGAGCTGCCGCGCGACCTCCAACGACGTCGTGACGCCGAGCACCGGCATCGACGGGCGGTGGCGGGCGATCATGCGTGCGGTCCCACCCGATGAGGTGGTGGTGACGATGGCGGCGGCGCCGACCGCGGCGGCGAGGTCGCAGGCTGCCAGGCTCACCGCGTCGGTGACGTCGGGCCGGCCGTCGGCGGTCGCCGTCGCCAACCGGTCGTGGTCGAGCTCGGGCTCGACCTCCCGGGCGATCCGGTCGAGGATCCGCACCGCGCGGTCGGGAAAGCGGCCGATGGCGGTCTCCTCGGACAGCATCAGCCCGTCGGTGCCGTCGAGGACCGCGTTGGCCACGTCCGAGGCTTCGGCGCGCAGGGGTCGTGGGCTGTCGACCATGGATCGCAGCATCTGGGTCGCAGTGATCACCGGTCTTCCGGCACGGCGCGCTGCGTTGATGATGCGCTTCTGGATCACCGGCACCTTTTCCGGCGGCATCTCGACGCCGAGGTCGCCGCGGGCCACCATCACCGCATCGACCACGGCGAGGATGGGCTCGATCCGTTCCACCGCCTGGGGCTTCTCGATCTTGGCGGTGACCATGGGAGGCCGTTCGAGCCCCGAGATCCGATCGGTCACCGGCCGGAGGTCGTCCTCGTGGCGGACGAAGGACAGGGCGACAAAATCGACGCCCTCCTCGAGTCCGACCTCGAGGTCCGCGAGATCCTTGTCGGTCACCGAGGGCACTCGGAGGCTGGCCTGGGGGAGGTTGACTCCCTTGCGCGAGGTCAGGAGGCCTCCGTTGATGACCCGGCAGACCAGTCGGTCGCGTCGGACCTCGACCACCTCGAGCTCGACGGCGCCATCGGCGAGCAGAATGGTCTCTCCGGCATCGACGTCATCGAGCAGAAAGCGGTAGTCGACCGGGAGTACGTCGACCGGGACGTCGCCCTCGGGAGCGAGCCCAACGGTTCCGCCGGTGTCGAGAAGGACCCCGGCTTCGGGCAGAACGCCGAGCCGGATCTTGGGGCCGCCGAGATCCTGGAGAATGCCGACCTGGCGAGGTGTGCGTTCGGCGACCTGCCGGATCCTCCGGATGGCCGACCGGTGGTCGTCTCGATCGCCGTGAGAGAAGTTGAGGCGCACGACATCCATGCCCGCGCTGATGAGGGCTTCGACCGCCTCGACCGAGTCGGTGGCCGGGCCGAGGGTGCAGACGATTTTGGTTCTGCGGTGGGTCATGGCGGCATGATAGCGCGAGGGGGAGTGACGGCGGTGAACCCGGCTGGATTTCCTGGCGGCGGTTGGGTGTTCGCCATGATATGAACACAGCGATCGCGACTTCGGACGTCCTGAACAGAGTGGCCAGTTGGCTCAACCGGGCCCGGCTCAGCGCCGCGCCATGCCCGTGGCTCGGGGCGATCTCGATCTTCGTCGACGAGCGTTATGAGAACTACGACTACGATCTCATCGGTCCGCGGACCCGTCTCGCCATTGCGCGCGCGCTCGGGCGGCACGACTACAGCCAGCGCACCGGCCGCGAGCTTGTCGGGCCCCTGGGGAGAATCGAGTTCCCGCGTCCGAACCGGACCCTGTCGAGCGATCCGGCAGCCGAGCTCGAGGCGGTGCTCGATCGGCGGAACGCCATCGCGTTCGCGACGCCGACACAGATCCTGCTGGCGACCTGGCGACGCGAGGGTCCGAACCTGTCCGACGAGCGCCAGGACGACCTCGTCGCGTTGGTTCGGGAGCAGCCGGCCAATCTGGACAAGATCACGGATTGGCTGCGCAGGACCGATCACGCCGACGCCTTCGCGCGGCTGAAGCCGCGTTTAGCCGAGGTGCAGGAGGAAGGGTTCCAGCTGCGCCGAGCCGGACGCTTCCGGTCGCGGCTGCCGCGCTGATCCGCCCGCCGTCCGGCGCGCGGGTCGGAATGTTCGAAGGCCTCGAAACGTCCATCCAGGAGGAGGTTTCAATGGCAACAGTCTGCATCACCGGCGCCAATCGTGGGATCGGGCTCGAGCTCGCCCGTCAGTACCAGGACCGTGGCGACTCCGTGGTCGCCGCCTGCCGCCGCGCGTCCGACGAGCTCGGTGAGCTCGACGTCGAAATCGTCGACGGCGTCGACGTCACCGTCGACGTGGCGGTCGGACGGCTGGCCGATGCGCTCGGCGATCGCGGGCTCGACGTGCTCGTCAATAATGCCGGGCTTCTCAGCGACGAGTCCCTCGACAGCCTCGATTTCGACCGGATCCGAAAGCAGTTCGAGGTCAACAGCACGGGCCCGCTTCGCGTCACGGCAGCCCTGAAGTCGAAGCTTGGCCGCGGCTCCAAGGTCGCCATCGTGACCAGCCGTATGGGCTCCATCGAGGACAACAGCTCGGGTGGACGCTACGGGTATCGAATGTCCAAGGCCGCGGTCAACATGGCGGGACGCTCCCTCGCTCACGATCTGAAGCCCGACGGTGTTGCGGTGGCGATTCTACACCCTGGTTTCGTCCGCACCGATATGACGGGCCACTCCGGGATGATCGACCCACCAGAGTCGGCGGCCGGGCTGATCGCCCGCATCGACGAGCTGGACCTCGAGTCCTCGGGGAATTTCTGGCACGCCAACGGCGATCTGCTGCCCTGGTGAGTCTGCTCATTTGAAAACGGCCTCCTGTCCCGCCCCTGGGGCCGGAAGGTCACGCGGCACAGGGCCGTGCCCGTGTACGTTTACCGGAGCCGCGCCCATCAATCATCGGACACGACCGCGGTCGCGATCGTCAGGACGCCAGATCCAGGGCGTGGGCCTTCAGAGTCTCCAGCGACACGATCTCGAGGGCGCTCTCCTCTGTGGCCGCGAGGACGACCGGGGGCGCGACTCCGGCAGCGGCGGCCTCGCGCCACCGGGCGGCGCAGAGGCACCAGCGGTCGCCTGGGTTGAGGCCGGGGAAGCCGAATCCGGGGTTGGGCGTCGACAAATCGTTGCCCTGCGCCATCGTGTAGGCGAGGAACTCGGCCGTCATCTCGGCACACACCACGTGGCGTCCGAAATCCTCGTCGGACGTCCGGCAGCTGCCGTCCCGAAAAAAGCCGGTCATCGGATCGCGGCAGCAGTCTTCGAGCTCGCCTCCGAGAACGTTACGCGGTTCAGACATCGATCCCTCCTCTGTTGTTTTCCCTTCGTAAACCGCGCATCGGCCCGGCGGCTTCCCGTCCGCTGACAGGGGCCATGCGACGTTGGCACACCGTTCTGAACGTCGAGGCGCAATGAAACCGAGAAGATCCTCAGCTGAGGAAGACGCAAAGAACGCGAGGCTGCCGAGCTTGTCGGGATCGGGATCGGGAGCAACGCCGATGCCCATCCAACATCCAATCTCTGACCTAAGGTGAGCGATTCTCACTGGCGATCTGCACCAGGCTCTTGCGCTCTGGATGGTTGCGAAAATACTCGACATACCAAAGGGTATGCCTCCGTTTTTCGCAACCACCAGCGCATCAAGATCTTGGTACATCTCATCCAGCAGAACCGCTCACCTTAGGTCTGAGATCCAGCATCGGACGCGGGCACGGGCACGGACGCGGGCACGGACGCGGGCACGGATACGGGCACGGGCACGGAGACGGAGACGGACACGGACACGGACACGGATGCGGGCAGGGACGCGAGCGCGAAGCCGAGGCCAGGAATGGCCGGAGCATTCGGGCGGTTCTGAGAGGCGTCATCAAGGAGGAAGCTATGAAGAACACGCCCTGGAACGACATCGGCCTGCTCGTTCTGCGACTCGGTGTCGGCGCGTTTATGCTCGTCGCCCACGGTTGGGGCAAGCTCGCCGGGTTCGGCGATCTGGCCGGGAGGTTCCCCGATCCCATCGGCCTTGGTTCGACCTTCAGCCTGGCGCTGGCGATTTTTGCCGAGGTGCTGTGCGCGTTGCTGGTCATTCTCGGCCTGGGCACGCGGTTTGCTGCAGTGCCCCTGCTCGCGACCATGCTGGTGGCGGCGTTCGTCGTCCACGCCGACGATCCGTGGAGCAAGAAGGAGTTCGCGCTGCTTTACGCGATCCCGTTCCTGACCCTGATCTTCACCGGTGGCGGCAGATTCGCGCTGGACTCGTTGATCCGGTGGAAGAAGTGAGTCAACAGGTTCATCCCGCCATGAGCGGGATGAACCGGAAACAACGGGGCGGAGGCGCCGGCGCCTCCGCCCCGGTCGAATCAGAATGAGCTGTCGAAGGACCAGCTCGCCCAGACCATCACCTTGGTGACGTCGGTGAGCCAGGCATCAGCCATGTAGTGAGCGACCTTCAGGTGGAGCGACAGGGCGTCGGCGACCGAGAAGCGGGCCTGGCCGTCGATCTCGGTTCCCTGCCGGTCGCCGCCACGCGGCGCTTCGAACACGTGGTAGTCCACGAGCCACGACCAGCGGTCGCGGTCCATGGCGAGGCGCACGGAGTAGTCGTGGCTGCCGTCGGGCGGGGTGACCACCATACGGTCGGCGAAACCGTTCTTGCCGTGGTTGGTGCCGAGCGGTGTCTGGATCGCGGCCGTACCGTTGCCGTCCTTCAGCTCCCAGGCCGCCCGAAGCGTCCACGCGCCCCTGCGGGCGCCCAGCCCGACGTGGGCGTAGTCGAGACTGAAGTCCCGAGGGTTGTCGCCGTTGTCGAGCTGGCGGGCATACTCGGCGAAGTAGAGGAGGTCCGCGGACCCGATCGGGCTGTCGCCGACGTATCGGGCGCCATAGGTGGCCGACGACAGCGTTGCTCGGTCATCCGAGTCCCAGTCCAGAAGGTAGGCGTAGGCGGAGACCGATCCGGGACCGAGATCGCGGGAGAGGTTGACGAGGTGTCCATCGAGATCCGGGCTGACGCCCGAGTTGAAGTAGACGCGGTTGACGTAGGCGTAGCGAGCCACCAGAACGTCGGGCGTGCCGACTGCGAAGCTCGCGCCTCGGTACGATCGGTAATTCTGCCGCCACGGAGCGATTCCGACGAAACGCTGATTGTCGAGGACGTAGCCGAAGCGCCCGGCCCTGAGCTCGAGGCCGGCGCGGCCGCGGTAGCCGAGGACAATCTCATCGGCCTCGACGATCGCAGGGTCCGCCACGACCGGCCGGTCGGTCACCTCGTTCCAGAGATCGCCGCGACCGGCGTTGTTGTACAGCTTGTCATTGCCGATCGGAGTCACGGTCTCGAAGGTGACGCCGGCGAAGAACCCATGCAGTGGAGCGGTCTCGTAGCTGAGCGCGCCGCGCAGCGTCGAGGCCAGCGCGTCCGTGTCGAAGCTCGCGCTGTCGACGGACTCGAGCCGGTAGCGGAGATCGATGCCGAGCACTCCCTGGAGAAGGGCCTGGCGGAGGTTGGAGACCACCGGGTCGGGCGACTCGGCAGGCGTTTTTGTATCGGACGCCGTGGCGGCGCCCGCGACGACGAGCGCCGCGAGCAGGACCGCCGCGAATCCCGGATTTCGCGTGAGATGCGGACGGTTGTCGATAGGTTCGATGGAGATGCCCCGACCAGGCTTAGTCATGCGAAACTTTCACGGTTAAATCCTCCGTGGACGGGCGGTATTCCGGGTCACCGCGCCACGTCCACTCGTGCCACGGCTTGAGACCGAGCAGCGCCTCGCCGCCGAACATTCCGGCTTCCATGCCGACCAGCATACCGAACAGCATCCCGAGATGGCCGCCGAGCACCGCCGAGCCGGTCCACTCGGCGAGCACCGGGCCGAGCCAGTGGCCGAGCAGCACCATGCCGACGATCATCAGGGCGTTGCCGATGAGGTGGGTCGAGATCCACCGACGGATGCTGGTACGGGCCAGCCCGGCACAGCGGGTGAACGCGAGTCCGGTCGGGATTGCCCCGAGCAGCATGAGGCCGGTCATCCAGGAGAAGACCATGGGCCAGAAGGTGCCGCCTCCCGCATGGCCGCTGTGACCCGGGCCGCCGGCGGCCGGGGGCGGGTGGTCGCCGGCGGCAGGTGCGGGATGTCCGCCGTCCTCGCCGCAGCAATCGGGCTCGTGCGGAGCCGGGATCGGATCTTCGCAGCAGTCGTCCGCCTCTGCGGTGGCGGTCCCGGCAGCCGAGGGCGCCTGGTGGTCGCCGCAGCCGTGGCCCATGGCGACGTGGAAGTCGGCATTTCGGGGCGGCGCCGCGAAACCGAGATCAACCCACCAGCCGGCGAGCATACCGAGCCCACCGAACGCCCCCATGACCAGAAGCATGTCGATTCGGTGATTGAGGCGCAGCCGGTGGACCCACGCCTGGTGGACGAGACCGGCGACGGCGGCGGTGACCGCCATGACCTCGAGGCCGAGTCGCCAGTCGAGCCGGCCGAGCAGAAGCACGGCGACGCCCTGGGCGAGAGTCGCGGCAGACAGCGCGATTGCGAGGACCGATGAACGGGTGAGGGTCATGGTGTCTCCCGAACCAGGCGTCCCGACATCGGAACGGCCGCCTCGGCCACGACCTCGTGTTGGTCGTCGTCGAGGACCCTGATGGCGCGCCAGGTCACCACCAGGCTCGAGCAGGTCATGAGCACCGTGGCGGCGACCGGGTGGAGGATGCCTGCCACCGCCAGACTGATGCCGACGGCGTTGTAGGCAAGGGCGATGGCGAGGTTGCTGCGGATCGTGGCGACCGTCCTGCGGGCGAGGTCGACCGCCCAGGGGATGGCCCTCAGGTCGCCACCGTGCCAGCTCAGGTCGGCGACCTCGAGAGCGAGATCGGCGCCTTCTGCGACTGCAATGCCGACGTCGGCGGCAGCCATGGCCGCAGCGTCGTTGACGCCGTCGCCGACCAGCAGAACCCGGCGGCCTGCCGAACGGTGGGCGTCGACCTCGCGGAGCTTGTCGTCGGGGTCGAGATCGGCCAGCACCCGGTCGACGCCGAGGTTACGGGCGCGCTCGGCACGATCGCCGGTCAGCACCTCGGTCGCCAGGCCGAGCGCGCGAAGATCGGCGAGTGCGTCGCGCCATCCGGTCCGAGGGTGCTCGTCGATGGCCGCCGCCGCCACCGGCCGGCCGCCGCGCAACACGGCGAGGCGACGCGCTCCGATCGGTGCGTTGAGCGAGGAGTCCAAAGCGGCCCAGTCCGGATCGTCACCGATCCCGAGCCCGTCGGGGTCGCCGATGGTCCAGTGCTCCGGCTCGGCCTCGCCGAGCCGAACCCGGCCGGCAAAGCCGACTCCAGGCAGCACGCGGGTGTCGCCGGCGGTTCCGGCGGGGTCGGGGACCAGATCGCGGAAGGCCGATGCGATGGGGTGGCTGCTGGCATCCTCGAGAATCTGGACCGCGCGCTGGACCTCCCGGCGATCGCCTGCGCCGCCCTCGGCGACCAGGTCGAGCAGCGACAGAGTCGACCTGGTCAGCGTGCCGGTCTTGTCGAAGATTGCCAGATCGACGGTCTCGAGCGCTTCGACCACCGCCCCCGAGCGGGCGATGAGGCCGCGTCCGGCGAGTCGGGCCAGTGCCGCCCATGCTGCCAGCGGCGTCGCCAGGCCGAGGGCGCACGGGCAGGCGACGAGCAGCACCGCCATGGCGTTGAACAGACCCACGGTCCAGCCGTCGAGGTGGGTCCAGAGCGCGAAGGTCGAGCCTGCGATGACGAGCACGGTGGGCAGGAAGATCGCGACCAGACGGTCGGCGCGGTGCTGCCAGGACGTCGGTTGGCGGCGGGCGTGCTCGATGGCGTCGAGGATGCCGTCGATCCGTCGTTCGCCGGCAATCGCCGTCGCACGGACGACCAGCCCGGCGTCCAGGCTGTGGGTACCGGCCCACACCCCGTCGCCCGGCCGCCGCACGACGGCGAAGCCCTCGCCGGTCATCTCGGCCTCCCGAACCCACGCCGTGCCCTCATCGAGGATGCCGTCGACCGGAATCGTCTCGCCCGGATCGATTCGGATCAGGTCGCCGGTCCGGACCTCGTCGAGGGGGACGTCGGTGACCGTGCCGTCGTCGCCGAGGCGGCGGCACCTCGTGTTCTCAGGCGCCCATGCCCGGGTCGCCGACAGCGCCCGCTCCTGGGCGCCGGTGGCGACCTGCTGACCGAAGGCGTAGACCACGAGCAGAATGCTGACGATTTCGAAGTAGACGTCACCGTGGCCGGTCAACGCCGCGACCGCGGACGCGGTGAAAGCGCCGATGACGCCCGTGATGAACAGCCCCTCCAGAGTGATTCGACGCTCCGTCACCGACCTCCATGCATTGCGCAGCAGCGGCCAGCCGAGCAGCGCCAGACTGAGCAGCGAGAGCCCGGCGAGCACGGCGTGGACGGCTTCGGTTTCGGCCGGGCTGGTCTCCGACGTGTTGATCGCCAGACTGACCGTCATCGAGTTGCCGGCGATGAGAATTCCGACGCCGATCCGCCACCATGCGGCCAGGTTGAAGGGCTCGGCCGGCCCGCAGTCGCAGCGGATGGGCTCGACCATCAACCCTCGCTGTCGGACAGAGAGGGCTCGGCCTCGGCCTCGGCGGTGACGTTCTCATCGGGCTCATCAGGCGCTGTGAACTCGGCGGCAAAGGCGTCGAGAGAGGCGACCTGGAAGGCATCGCGACGACCTTCGGTGTGCGACCGTACCGCGGCCACCAGCTCGGGCGCCACCGCGGGGGCCTGGTTCGACCACGAGTTCCGGATGTAGGTCATGACCGAGGCGATCTGCTCGTCGCTGAGGTGTGCCCAGCCCGGCATGACGCCGTTGTAGGTTTGACCGAGCACTGTGATCCGGCCCTCCAGCCCGTGCAGCAGCAGCGCCGCCAGCACGTCGGGACGGCCGGTGACCCAGGATGCACCGTCGAGTGGCGGGTAGTTGCCGGCAACGCCCTGCCCGTCGGCCTGGTGACAGGCCTGACAGTTGTTGTAGACCCGCCTGCCGAGCACCAGGGGGTCGATCGCCTCGACCGCCTGCTCTTCGGCGGAGGTGAGTCCTCCCTCGAGCAGGGCGCGCTCGTCGTAAACGTCGGGTCGGAAGCCACCCGAGTACATGCCCAGATACCAGCCCATGACGCCCATCAGTGCCAGGGCCCCGAACATGAGCCACATCGGCACCGGCTCGTAGCCGTCCCTGGGTTCGGCCGTCTCGCGGTAGATCGGCTCGTGAATGTCGACGACGGCGCCGGTCTCGTCCTCGTGACGGTCGAGATTGTCGCGGTCGGTGGTGTCGTCGGCCGGGGTCATCAGGGCACCTCCGGAACCGGGTGGCTGGCATCCAGGCTCTTGAGATACGCGACCAGGGCCTTGGCGTCATAGGTCGGAACGACGACCACGTCGTCGCCCGGGTCCCACTCGGGTGGGAAGCTCAACGCGTCGTACGGGCGCTCGATCTCGAGGGTGAACTCGTCGAAGAGAAAAGAAAACGGCGGCATGATCGAGCCCGGCGACGTGATCTCGGGCTTGTACAGGTGCAGCAGGTGCCAGTCGTCGCTCGGCTGGCGAACCCCGATATTGGCGAGATCGGGCCCGGTCCGCATGGTGCCGAGCAGCGGTGGCCGGTCGTAGATGTGGTCGCGGGCGACGGTGCGGCGGCTGCCCCAGCCGCGATCGATATCGGCCCCGAAACCGGGCGGTCGGACCTGCTGGCTGTGGCAGTAGATGCAGCCGAGCGAGATGTAGACCTGCCGGCCGTGGGCGACGAGGCCGGCTGGCTCGACCGGGTAGGAGGCGCCGTCGTCGTTGACGACGGGCTCGAGACCGCCGAGCTGTCGCTGCGGAATCACAGTCATACCCGTGAACGACACGAGCACCGTGAACAGGACGCCGACGTAGAGCAGAGTGACCCGGTTCATCCCTCACCTCCCGTCAGCTCCGCCCGTGGGTCGAACACGGTCGGCCCCTGGATATCGCGGGCTGCGGGCCGGAAGACGAGCCACAAAGACACCGCGAAGAAGACGTGCCCGAGGGTCATCAGCACCCCGGCCACGGTGCGCGACCAGAGATACGGAATCGTCATCGCCACGATGTCGAGAAACGGGATGTCGGGGTTGTTCATCTGCAGGCCCTGGAGCCAACCGCCCCAAGTCAGACCGCTCCAGTACAGCACCATCCCGACCGCGGTCAGCCAGAAGTGGGCCCTGATGAACGACGCCGACGGCCACTCGCGGCCGGTCAGTCGCGGCACGATGTAATAGATCGACCCGAACATGACCATCGAGAAGAACGAGTAGACGCCGAGGTGGGCGTGGGCCACGGTGTAGTGGGTGAAGTGGCTGATCTCGTTGACCGTACGCAGGGCCTGAAGCGAGCCCTGAAAGCTGACCACGGTGTAGCTCATGGCGCCGAACACGATGAAGCGCAGGGTCGGGCTGACCTTGAGCTTGTCGAAGTGCCCCTTGGTGGTCATGTGATGGTTGATGGCCACCGTGGTGACGGGAATGAGCATCATCACCGACCCGACCGTACCGACGGTGATCAGCCAGGCCGGGATCGGACCGCCGATCAGGTGGTGGGTTCCGGCCCAGTTGTAGAACAGCGCCAGGGTCCAAAAGCCGAGGATCGACAGGTAGTAGCTGTGGATGGGTCGGCCCAGGACCTTGGGCAGCAGGTAGTAGACCGCCGCCAGCCCGATCGGGGTGAACCACAGGCCGAGCACGTTGTGGGCGAACCACCAGTTGGCCGATGCCTGGACCACGCCCGTGGCCAGATTGCCGTGGATCAGGGCGTTGCCCTGGGCATAGAGGAACGGAAACCACAACACCGAGCCGAACAGGTACCACTGCGAGACGTAGATGTGGCTGACTTTTCGACGGGTGAACATGGTCAGGGACGAGAACATGAGAATCGCGAACAGGCCGGCGAAGACGAAGGACCAGTGGTAGGGAAACTCGAGCCATTCGACGCTCGTACCGTGACCGGCGAGGATCGACCATGTGCCGCCGGCGACCGCGATGTTCCACAGCACGCAGGTGACGATCAGCGGCAGCTGCATCGGCAGCGTGACCCGGCACAAACGTGCGGTCAGCCAGAGCAGCACTCCGATGCCGGCCATGGAGCCCCATCCGTAGATCATCGTGTTGAGGTGGGCCGGACGGACCCGGCCGAAAGTCAACCAGTCCCAGTCGCCCAGAAATACCGGCGTGTGGAGCTTGATCGAGGCGAGCAGCGCCAGCCCCGACCCGAAGAGCAGCCAGGCCACGGAGCTGGCGAAGAACAGCATGACGACCAGCGCGGTCGAGCGATCGACGCCTTCCCGCCAGCTGACGGTCGACGGTTCCGGCATGCCGTACGGAGCTTCAAGCTGATCGTTCACCGCTGTGTCCTTCCTCGTTGTCTTCGTCGCGCGGGTCGTCGTCGGCAGGGAAGGCGTCGGTCATGACGCCGACCGGCTCGTCGTCGTCGAAGATGCTGGTCGCTCCAGCGCCGAAGTTCTGGAGCTGACCGGTGCGCACGGCCCAAACTAGACCGGCGACGGCGGTGAGGCCGAACATGATGACCGAACCGAAGATGAAGACATAGATGAGGGTCATTCTCGGTCGCCTTCGGCACGCAGCTGTGCCGCTCGTGCGCTGCTTGAGAGGATACTCCTCCCAGATATCCGTTGCCACCGGCCGAGCTTCCATGTTCTCCCGGGAGCCGCCCGGTCCCGGGCCGATCCGGAATGACCTGCGGTCTGCCGCCGGTTTAGGGAGGGAGCGCGGATCAGGAGGACTCATGACTGACGCCGGACGATTCGACAGTCTGTTCGCCGCCATCGATTCGGCGGACGTTGACAGATTCATGGCATGGATGACGGACGACTGCATCTTCACCTACGGCAGCGGTGATCCGGTGTCCGGTGCGGACGACGTTCGGGCGGCGGTGAGCAGCTTCTTCACGGCCTTCGAAAGCCTCGCCCATCGGGTCGATGCAACCTGGGAGGTCGATGGTGTCGCCATCACCGAAGGCGTCGTCACGTACACGACCCGCGACGGGCGCTCGGTCACGGTGCCGTTCTGCGACGTGCTCCGTCTTTCCGGCGACCGGATCCGCGACTACCGGGTCTACATCGACCCGACGCCTCTCGGCTGAGCTCGCGTCAGCCGGCCGAACCGTCCGGATCAGGGGAAGCCGGCGGCTGCAGCCGCCGAGGTGACGCACCGCACGTCCGCGATCGTCGTCGGCTGATACGATCGAGACGATCGAAAGGGTGGGGGCGTGGTCATGACGCGGTCAAAGGTGTTGCTTCTCGTGCTCGGTGTTGTTCTGTCAATTTCCGGAGATGCCGGTGCGGGAGGGCCCCGCCCGATCGCACATCCCTTCGACGGCGCCGACACGACCGGCATTCCGTCGTATGCGGTCGAGTGGCCGGTGCAGCGGGTCGCCACCGATCACCTCGTTCTCGGCGCGGACCACATTCTCGACCAGCAGTGCCACAACGGTGGCTTCGGCTGGCCCCATGACGACTGCTCGGCGACCTTCCACAGCATCACCGGCCCGATTCTGCTCGGCGTGTTGGGTGCGTACGCGTTGACCGGAGACGACAGCCTTCTGGTCGGGGCGGTGAACGGGGGCGTGTTCGACCTGACCTATCAATATGACAACGGAGAGGTGCGCTTCGCGACATTCACGCCGTTCTTCTTGCTCGAGCTGGCCGCCGCGTCGGGAAACTCGACTTTCTCGAGCTTTGTCGCAACCGAGCTGTTCGACGAGCTCGCCAACGGCACGTACGGACCTGACGACCTCGACACGGCGGGTTGGATCGCAGTCATCGAGACCGGCCGGAGCGGTGCGTGGGTCAACCTCCGGCCGTGGGAGTTCCACAACCTCGTCGCTTCCGCCCGGGCGCTTGGACACCCCGGTCAAGACGCGCTCTTCGAGCAGGGCGTGCTCGACGGTTTGAACACCCTCGACAACGGAGATCCCACAACCGTGTACTCGGACGTCATCGGTCTCGCGGGCGCCGTCCAGGGCCTCGCGTTGGCGCGTCGACTGACCTTCCCCGCGATCGTTGCCCCGCTGCACCCGGGGGTGCATGCGATCGCCTCCCTGGAGGATCTGGCCGCTTACCTGTCCTCGTTGCAGAACCCTGACGGCTCGTGGAACTGGCACTCGAACGTCGCGGCGCCGACCATCGAGGACGAGGACGTGCAGACCACGGCCTATGCGCTGCTCGCGCTGCTCGAGGCCGACACCCTGACCGGGATGAGCTATGTCGGCGCGACCGAGACGGCGCGCGATTGGATCGTGTCGCTCCAGCTGCCCAACGGCGGCTTCCCGCAGTGGCCCGGCGGCGACGAGAACACCGAGGTCGAGGGTGAGGCGCTGACCGCCGTGGCGGTCTTCGACGCCCGGATCTTCGTCGACGGCTTCGAGTCGGGATCGACGGACCTGTGGTCCGCCCTGTCCCCGTAACCCGGAGCTTCGGCAGGCCGGGGCCGACGGAGGTCTGATCGACCTGCGTATCTCCAAGGCGGCGGTTCGTCCGAGCCCCGGGCTTGCTTCCATGCGACTGGAGTCGGTGCCGCGGTCATCCGCGATGATCCGCACAGCGCCCGGTGTCCGGTTCGTTTCGATGGACGTCGCCGATTCGGTTGAGACCTAAGCTGAGCGATTCTCACTGGCGATCTGCACCAAGCTCCTGGGCCCTGGATAGTTGAGAAAATACTCGACATACCAACGGGTATGCCTCCGTTTTTCGCAACCATCAGCGCATCAGGATCTTGGCACATCTCATCCAGCAGAATCGCTCAGCTTAGGTGAGATTGTCTTTTGAGCCGGCGTGACGACCCTGATATCTTCTCCGGTAGAGATCAGCTTGCGCCGAACCCCGGCACCGACCGACATCGCGAGATCCAGGCCGCGTTGCGGACCGGCAAGCCCGATGCCTGGACCATCAACTCCGTGACGCCGACCACCGGGAACGGTTGCCCGAGCGCGTCGCCGACGACCGGTGGTACTGAGGCCGGCAACCTCGTGTACTGGCAGGGCGCCAACTACGTCGTCGGCGACAGTGGTTCCGTCTCTCCTGGAGTCTGGCTCCGAGGTTGAGTTACCATGTGATCCGGGTGTGTGCAGCATGACCATGAATGCAAACCGAGACGCCGCTGCTGCCGTGACCGGGAACGAGATTCTCCGGATCGTCACTCGGCTCAAGGAGGTCCAAAAGAGGTTTTCCTCCGAGGCCGGAAGCGGTGATCGCTTCGAGCACGCGGCGGAGCGCCTCGACGCCATCATCGTCGACCTCGCGCAGCGCGTCGACTCCGCCGGCGATGCCGATGGCCTCGACGACCTGGAGCTCCGTTTGGCCGCGGTCGAAGAGATGATCGAGGGCCTGGGTTTCCCAGGCTACGCTCACGTCATCGAAAGCGTTCGCACATCCCTCGGCGGTGCGACTACCGGTGGCGGACCGGACGACGACGACCCGCCGGTTCCGCGCCGGTTCGAGCCTTCTCCTCGAGCACCGACCGGGCGCCGCTCGGCGCGGACCGCCGCCGCTCAAAGTGACGCGCCGGTGGCATCGAGCGGTCGACGCCTGTGGGTGTGGCTGGCCGTCGCGATCGTGGTTCTGGTCGGCGGTTTGGCAGCGGCCCTGGCGCTCGGCCTCGTTCCGCTCGACCGGTGGACCGAGGCCGAGATCGTCGGCGACGAACTCCCGGTCGGAGATCAACTCGGAGCGCCGATGCCGTGGGGCCGGCCCGAAGCGGGCGCCGACGGAAACCCGGTTCCGGAAAGCGAGGCATTTCGCGAGACGGCCCGGTTGCTCGGCGAGATCATGGTCGAGATCGACGCTGCCGAAGCCGCGCTCGGCGACGGAGATGTCGACTCGGCCTTGCGCCATCTGGCGGAGGCCGCCGCCATCGACCGCCACCATCGAGGCGTGGTCGGGGTCGCGGAATCCCTCATTGATGCCCTGCTGGAAGAGGCCGACGCGGCCTTCGACTCCGCGCAGTGGGAGCTCGCCTCGAAACGTGTCGAGGACGCTCGGCATCTGGCCGACGGGCTGTACCTCGACAGCTCTGCCATCGAGCACACCGCTCGTCGGCATGCCGCCATGACGAGATTCCGCGACGCCGTCCCGGTCACGGCGGAGGCGGCACGCGCGGCGGTGGGCGGGGCAGTGCGGGTCACTCTGAGGTCCCGCCACGAGCTGTTCGGGATCCTTCAGGCGATCGATGACGGCCAAATGGTGCTCTCGATCCACTCCGGTGTCCATGGAGGAGGGGTGGAGTTCGACAAGCGGGTGGCCATGGCCGACGCGGCCGAGCTTCGGGTGTACGAGGCGGACCGGGTCGTCGACGTGATCCGCTAGGAGCTTGTACCGAGATTGGCGATCTCGGCCTGACCGTGCGTGTCGCGAGGGGCGGTGGACGCATCGATGGCCTCACCATCGCAGTACGTCGCATCATCCGAGGACACGGCGCCCGCATCGGCTGTCAGAACTTGAGAGTCATCGCGGTGGCGCCGTACTTCCACGACGTCGGGCCGCCTTGGCTTGGCGGTATCCTGTAGCGGTCCGGGATCGCGTCCCACCCTTCGTAGATGTTGCCCTTGACGATGATGCGCTGTTTCTCGGGCGGCGTTTCGTCGTCGGGCAGATCGCCGAAGACGTCGTACACCGTGCCGGGCGGAAACTCCCCGACATAGTCGCCGTACGGCATGAGCTCGTAGAGTCCGTCTCCGTCGACGTCGACCCGGATCCAACCGACCTGGAGAATTTCGACGTAGGATCCGTCGCCCTGCATGATGCGTATTTCGCTGTTGAAGGCGTCGATGATCCTCTTCGCGTCGGGAAGATCGCGCCGGAGGGCGAAGTAGAGCAGTCGGCTGGCCATCGGCCGTAGACCGATTTCGAGTTTCGTCTCCACCTCGCGAGGCTGGAACTCGATGAGGTGGCGCGCGACGAGCTCGTCGACAAGCAGGTAGTCGACTGCGCCGGCGAGCAGCCGGTCGAGGCTGTCCTGGTCGTTGCGCGTGCTGATGAAGAGTACGCCCTTGGCGTTTTCGATCAGCTCGCCGTAGGCGTACCGTCCCACCGTGGCGACCCGTTTTCCGGCAAGATCGTCGATCGTGGCCGCGGAAACGTCGCTCCCGGCCCGGCCGATGAGAACCAAACGGTTCTCCAGGTAGGGTACGGAGAACAGGAGGTCCTCCTCGCGGCGCTCCGAACGCCACATGGCGGCGCTGCCGTCGAAGTCGCCGCGGCGGATTCCTGACTCGACGTCCTTCCAGCCGATGATGGTGGTGGTCGCCTGGATACCGGCCCGTTCGAGAGCGGTGTGGACCAGCTCGACGGCGGCACGCTCGCTGCCCGGACTGCCGGTGAATGGTGGCCACTCGTCGGAAGCCAGCCGGAGCGTTGACGGATCGGCTGCGAACGCGGCCACCGCCGCGCCGGCGAGCCAGGCGGCAGCCGCCAGCCGGAATCTGACGATCCGTCGCCCGGTACGGCCCGCCGAACCGACCTCAGCGTGACGAACCGGATTCGAGGCGACATCGCGCGAGGCTGAGGGAGGCAGCATGGTGAAGGTCCTTTCGATTCGCTTTCGACTCGCGCCGGTCGCTCCTGCGGGCGGCGAGGGCCAGGAACCATCGTGCCAGAGATCTCGACCTCCATTATTGCGCGATCGGTCGGTGACGGCCAGCCGACAGCGTGATCTTGGGGCGTCCGGACGACACCCCGACTGCGACCCCGGCAGTGTCGTCGCTCGGCGGCGGTCAGGTTTGGCCCGCGGTTTCGGGACGGCCGGGGTCGGCGTCGGGGACCGTTGACCCGGAATGCGAGTGGAGGCGGTGGCGTCCGCTGCACGTCCGGGCCTTTGCTCGTGAGTCGGGCGCCTTGCATCGTTTGAAGGTTGTGCTAATGTGCACATAGCATTTATCGAACGAATTGCGCTCTCCGTTGAACTGAATCCGGAGAGGGAGGAAATCGGATTGCAGAGCCTCAAGGCGGCACCACGTCGACTGTCATCATCAATCACAGAGACGAAGATTCAGTCGCGTTTTCAACTGAGTCGCGCGGTCGCTCCGCCTTGGCTCGCGGTGGCGGTGGTGGCGGGATCGTTCGCGTTGATTCCGGCGGCTGCCGGCGCCGGCCAAGCTGAGGGTGCGGGTGCCGACGGGCTCCGAGTCGTCCTCGACAGAGGTGAGATCGTCATCGCTCTCGACCGGGCCGCGGCGCCGGACTCGGTCCTGGCAATTCTGAAGCTGACGGAGCCCGCCCCCCGACCCGACGGCGAGACCGCCGGGTACTATGACGGGCTGACCCTCGACCACACCTGGCCTCACATCGAGCTCGGAACCGGGGTCCGTTCGGACCAACCGGTGACGATTCCGCAGGAGATCTCCGCCGAGTCGCTCGGGCTCCACCGCGAGCACATCACTCGAGGCAGTGAGGCAATGAACCTCTGGCAGTTCGAGTTCGCGGAGGCCAACGAGCGGTGGAAGGCCCGGGGAAACCGCCCGGAGATCTTCGAAACATGGCTCGAGATCTTCGAGCAGACCGGGTCGGTGGACTTTTTGACGGCGGTATCCAGGAAGGAGATCAACGAGGTCCTCGGCTACCGGTACGTTCGGGGTCGAGAGAGTCTGCGCGCGCGCCGAGGCAGTGTCTATCTCAAGCCCAAATCAACCGTGGAAAACAGCCCGGCGCTGCGGATTCTCCTCGCCGATCGGCCGCAGCTCGACGGCCGGGTCACCGTGATCGGTCGCGTCGTCAGCGGCCTCGAGCTGGCCCACGAGCTCTCACTGTGCGACCTCAAGACGTTCCGCAACCGTCCGGTCTACCAGCCCGTCGACCCGGTGGTGATCCGCCGGTTGGAGGCCGTCGACCTGGCGGATGCGATTGCGGATGCCGATTCGTCCGGCGACGTCGACCAGCCCGATGGTGGACCGGAGCAGAGTCGGTCCGAGACACGAACCGAAACGGACAATCAGCCGCACGACGCGGCCGAACCAGAAGGAGGAAGTCCATGAGTCCCTCGATCACCAGAGCGATCATGATCACCCGCATCGATCCCCGGATCATCGTTTTCGCGGCAGTCGGCGCGGCGGTGCTCTGGACTCCGCTCGTCGCCGCCCAGAACCCCAACACCTCTCCGGTCCGGGACTTCGCGGCGCCGAGCGCCCCGTACGAGATGACGGCTGCAGGATCCGTCCCGCGCCACGGGATCGAAGTGCCGCACCTCGAGGGCGGTCCGGTCGCGCCGGTTCCTTCCGAGGTGGTGAGCATGTCGGAGGTGCTCGAAGCGCCGCCCGAAGAGCTCGTGAACGGTCCCAGGTTCCACATTCAGGGCGATCCGGTCGAGGGCGGGCGGATCAACGGCGGGACCATCGAAGGCGGCATTCCGCCGGGACCGGAGTCCGAGGTTCCGGCAAGCGACCGCGGCGCGACCTATCTTGACTTCGAGGGCATCGACTCCTCGGGCTGGATCCCGCCCGATACCGTGGTCGCGGTCGGTCGGTACGACATCGTCGAGGCGACCAACTCCGGCTTCGCCGTCTACTCGAAGACCGGGCGTGAGATTCAGGGTTACACGACCTTCGCCTCGTTCTTCGGCACCAGCGAAACCCTCTTCGATCCCCGCATCGTCTACAACCCGACGAAGGACAGGTACGTGATTCTGATTCTCGAGCGGAACCCGACGACGCAGTCGTCGAGGCTTCGCATCGCGATTTCCCAGCAGGCCTGGGCCGACGGAGACTGGTGGCGGTGGAACTTCAACGTCGAGCACAGTGACGAACTCGACTGGATGGACTACGCGACGCTCGGCGCGGACGACTACGGAATCTACTTCTGCGGCAACATGTACAACTGGACGGGCGGTTTCCGGTGGGCCAAGCTGTGGACCTTGTCGCCGGCCATGTGGACCGGTGGCACCGCGGTCGGTTGGCAGTTCTGGGACCTCGAGTTCTCCGGTGGCGACACGGCGTTCGGTCTCCAGTTCGCCGACCCCCACTCCATCAACAGCAACGAGGAGTCGTACTTCGTCAACACCTGGTCGGGCTTCGGGTCCGAGGTCGGCCTGTGGACGGTGACCGGGGACCGGTCCGGCGCTGGGGGCGCACCCGGTCTGTCGGTGACCACGATCAGCGGCCTGCCGTCCTACTACGCTCTCGGGGAGAACGTCGACCAGCCCGACACCGGCTCTGACATCGACGGGGGCGACAGCCGGGTGATGAACGCCAAGTACGTCAATCGCCGAGTGTTCTTCACCCTGGGCACCGATGTCAACAACGACGGGACCGATGGCGGCTGGTACACCGTGAAGCTCGACTCGGATGCCGGAACCCTCGACTGGAGTCACGTTCTCTGGACCAACAACCAGTACTACACCTATCCCGCGATCACCGTCGCGGGCGGCTCGAACTCGGCCAACATCGGCCTGCTCGGCACCTGGACCAACGGCACCGACCGCTACCCGAGCACGATCTACAAGATCTACGACGACCACCCGAACTCGAGCTCGGGCGATTTCCTGCTGTATCAAGGCGGCGTCGCCTCCTATGTTCAGCGCGACTCGAACAGCCGCAACCGTTGGGGCGACTACAGCGGCGCCGATTACGACTGGGCCTGCGGCCACCTGGTCGGCGCGGCCGAGTTCACGGATGCGCTCAACAGCTGGTCGACCCAGATCCTGATGACGACCTTCGACGCCGAGCCCGGCTGCCCGCGGATCGACATCACGAGCCCCGGCCAGGGCGATATGTTCGTCGGCGGAAGAACCCATACCATCGACTGGTCGAGGCTCTTCCTTCCAGCGGGCGACGACCTCTTCGTCTTCTACTCCGTCGACAACGGCGCCAGCTGGACGCAGATAGGAGGCGCTCTCCCGTCGAGCGCGACATCCGTCCAATGGACGACTCCGATCTTCACGTCCACCGGCCAGGGCAAGATCTTCGTCGGTTCCTGGGACGGCAGCGCGTACACCACCACCGACCGCAGCGACTTCAACTTCGACATGGCGGGCTGTGTCGACGATCTCTACGAACCGAACGACGTCTGTTTCGGCGACGAGATTCCGATCGGAACGTCACAAAACCACGTTGCGTGCGACAACGATTGGATCGCGTTCTACCCGACCGCCGGCGCGACCTACCGCATCGAGACATCGGCACTGCAGGGCGGCGCCGACACGGTCATGAGCCTCCATGAGGACTGTGGTCCCACAGTGGCCTTCGACGACGACGGCGGCGCCGGTCAGGCATCGCTCATCGACTACACGTCGACCACGGGAACCGCCCTCGACGTCGAGGTCACCATGTTCTCCGGCGCCTATGCGGCGGACAAGAGCTACACGATCGCCGTCACCTGCACGACATGCTGCGACGGCGCCTGCTTGCTGTTCGCCGACGGCTTCGAGAGCGGTGACACGTCGGCCTGGGGTCCGTAGACCGTTCCCGTCAGCTGCCTGCCCCTCGCTGCTTCTGGTCAGCGTCGGCGTTGTGTCGCTCGTAGCGGTCGGGGTGACCCTGTGGGGGCTCAGGGGAGTCGAGGTCGGGTCGGGCCGAGTCGTTTGCAGGACCCGTCTCACCTGTGATCCCTCGGGGGTCTGGATTGCGGATCAGATGACACCGAGGATTTCGCTGTGGTACTCCACCAGCGACGGATAGGTCGTCGTCCCGGGCGATTGAAGGTGCAGGGCGTCGGGTAGCGGAAGGCCCAGGACAGGGCTGCCACGATGCCCGCGACAAGGTCGAACGACAGGAACACCGGCCGTCTCCAACGCTGCTCGATGTGGGGTCCGGCCCCGTCAGTTTTTGCCGGCGGCTCTCTCGGGCGGCGCGTGGCCGGATCCGGCGCCGCCGCCGCTGCCGTTGACAAGGATCGACACCGCCACGAACACCACGGCCGACACGCCGATGCCGAAGACGTTGCCGTCCAGACCCAGGGGCAGATCGGCCGTCACGAGCTCGAGGACGACCGTGGTGGCGCCGCCGAGGACCATGGCCGCCATGGCGCCGGCCGGGCTCGCCCGTTTCCAGAACAGGGCGCCGATGACCGGCACGAGCAGACCCGAGACCATGAAGGCGTACGAGTAGAGCATCAGATCGAGGACGTTGGTCATGGACGCGGCGAGCAGCAGGGCGAAGATGCCGAGGGCGAGAGTCGCCGCCTGGGACATCCTCAGGAAAGGCGTGCCTGAAGCCCGGACCTTTCTCAGCCGGCCGACGATGTCGCTCACCACATTGCCCGAGCAGGCCATGAGACAGCTGTCCGCGGTCGACAGGATGGCCGAAAAGTAGGCGGACATCATCAGACCCATGAGACCGACCGGAAGCACGGTGCGCAACAGCATCGGCAGACCGGTCTCGGGATCGGTCGCCGAAATGTCGGCGGGCCCCAGGTAGTCGAACATCCCCTGGTCGGCGGCAACTCGCGCGAGCAGACCGAGGGTGACGCCCATTATGGCCATGACCGGCCACTCGAGCAGACCCGCCACGAACCAGGCGCGCTTGGCGGTGCGCTCGTCGCGGCAGGCGTAGATTCTCTGGTACAGGGTCATGGCCACGAACCAGATGGGGATGATCGTGACCCCCCAATTGACCAGGTTCTGCCAGCTCAGGTTGGTCAGGGTGAGCATTTCCGGGGCGAGCACCGATCGGATCTCGGACCATCCACCGACCGCGTTGTAGGACACCGGCAGGCCGATGAACACTAAACCGAGGATCAGGATCGCCCACTGGACCGTGTCGGTGTAGATCACCGCCTTGAGCCCGCCCATGACCGTGTAGCCGACCGCGATGGCGCCCATGATGATGAGGGCCGTCTTGAGGTCGAGGCCCTGGAAAGAACCGCTGGCCAGCTTGGCGCCGGCCAGGATCTGCGAGGCGGTGAAGCCGATGTAGCCGATCGCTGAGATGATGCCGGCGACGAGAGCGACGGGTCGCGAGTAGAAGAACTCGAAGATGTCCGGAAAGGTCAGTGCAGTTTCGAAGGCCGGGTTGCGCTTGACCTTCGGAATCAGCAGGACTGCGCTCAGCCACGCGCCGACGAGTCCGGTGAACAGCATCCAGGAGCCGGACAGACCCATGGTGAATCCGAGCCCCCCGAGGCCGATGGAGAACCCGCCTCCGACGTCAGTTGCAACGACCGACATCCCGACGTGCACGCTGCCCATGCCCCGGCCGCCGACGTAGTAGTCGTCGGCGCCCTTGTTCCGGCGCAGGAAGTAGAATCCGATGCCCAGCATGATGACCATGTAGAGCAGGAAGATCGAGAGATCGATCGGGTGCATTGCGGCTACTCCTCGGGATTCGTTCGCGTGGTGCGATGGCGGCCGGTCGAGCGCGCTCGGCGCGAACCTCAAGGATCGGCGGCGGTCTCCATCCAGGGTCGACCGTCTCGTCGTTCGAGTGTCATCCCGCCCATTGTTGCACTGCCCCGGGGATCCTGCACGGGCGAGTCGATGTGCGCTGGTATTTTCTCGTCGGCATGAGGAGCACGCGATCGCTCGGGGAAAGGGGCATGACCGCAGGATGCAACGATGCTGTCGCGTTCGACAACGAGCGGTATCTCGCGGAGCAGAGCGAGGCGATTCTCGACAAGATCACCGGTGAGTCCATCAGCACCTGGACCTCATGAGTCCGGCAGTGATCGGATCCATCGGCACCCTGCGCAAAGAGCTGCTCGGTCAGAAGTCCATCAGCCTGAACCTGGAGGAGACGCTCATCGCGTTGAGCATCAGCTCGACCACCAGCCCGACTGCAGACCAGGCGATGCAGCAGCCTCCGAAGCTGTCGGGCTGTGAGCCCCACCTCACCCACCTGCCGACGCCCGGCGACGAACGGGGTCTCCGGCGGCTCGGTGTCAACCTGACGTGCGATTCCCACTTCGCATCCAACAGGCTCTTCGTGTCGGAGCGGACGGGCACCTTCGCCCCCGGGGCCTGTGCCGGTGATTGACCGCCGCGAAGCGACGCTTTACGGTGTCAGGAGCCCGCCGGACGCGACGTCCGGAACGTCGACGGAGGATCCGATGTATTTCCTCGCACCACCGGAGCCGCCATCCGACGATCCCCGGTGGAAGATGGTGGCAGCGGTCATGCGCCGGCACGGCCATCGCCCGGATGCCGCGATCGAGAGCCTGCACGCGGTGCAGGAGGCGTTCGGCCACCTCGATCCGGAGGCGCTTCGGTACGTTGCCGTCAGCCTCCGGGTGCCGCTGAGCCGGATGTACGGGCTGGCGACCTTCTACCACTTCTTCTCGCTCGATCCGCCGGGCGATCACACCTGCATTCTGTGCACCGGGACGGCGTGCTACATCAAGGGCGTTCCCGGCATCGTCGCCGCCGTGCGGTCGGCCTTCGGGCTCGAGCTCGGCGAGACCGCCGCCGACCGGTCGCTGTCGTTCAAGAGCGCCCGCTGCCTCGGCGCCTGCGGCCAGGCGCCGATCGCCGTCATCGACGATGCGATGGTCGGCAGCTTGACGCCCGAGTCGGCCGTCGAGGAGCTTCGAAAGGTCATGAGCCATGGCGACGACTGAAGACCTCGAGGAGGTCATTGCTGAAGAGCGCGAACGAATGGCGGCGTTCCGCCACCGTCTGCTCGTGTGCACCGCGTCGGGCTGCCCCAACGGCCGCATCGTTCGCGACGCGCTCGCCGAGGCCGTCGCTGAAGAGGGCCTCGCAGACGAGATCGACGTGGCCGGCGTCGGCTGCATGGGGCTGTGCGCGAAAGGCACTCTGGTTGCGGTTCTGCCGGCGGAAATCCTGTACGGGCCGGTGACGCCGTCAGACGTTCGGGAGGTTGTCTCGTCGCTCGGCGGCGAGCCGGTCCGGCGCCTGGTCGTCGATCTCGAGATGCCGTTCTTCACCCGCCAGCGAAAGGTCGTGCTCGAGAACTCGGGCCGGGTCGATCCCGACCGGATCGAGAGCGCACTCGATGCCGGCGGCTACGCCTCGCTGGTTCGCGCGCTGACCGAGATGACGCCGTTCGCGGTCATCGACGAAGTGACCCGGTCAGGTCTGCGCGGTCGCGGCGGCGGAGGCTACCCGACCGGTCTCAAGTGGTCGACGGTGGCCAAGTCCGAGGGCGACCAGAAGATCGTCATCTGCAACGCCGACGAGGGCGACCCCGGCGCCTTCATGGACCGCTCGGTGCTCGAGTCGGACCCGCACCGGGTGCTCGAGGGCATGGCCATCGCCGCCTACGCGGTGGGTGCAAACCAGGGCTACATCTACGTCCGCGCCGAGTACCCCCTCGCCATCGAGCGGCTCCAGACCGCCATCAAGCGCGCGCGGCGACTGGGCCTGCTCGGCTCGAGCGTCGTGTCGACCCCGTTCAACTTCAAGGTGGAGGTCCGGCTCGGCGCCGGCGCCTTCGTGTGCGGCGAGGAGACGGCCCTCATCGCCTCCATCGAGGGCCGGCAGGGCTTCCCGGTCCCGAGACCGCCGTATCCCGCCGAGCGCGGGCTGTGGGATCGCCCGACCCTGATCAACAACGTCGAGACCTTCGCCAACGTGCCGTCGATCATCCGCGACGGCGGCGACGCGTTCGCCGCCGTCGGCACCGAGCGATCCAAGGGGACCAAGGTGTTCGCTCTCGCCGGCCGGGTCGTCAACACCGGACTCATCGAGGTGCCCATGGGAACAACCCTCGGCGAGATCATCGTTGACATGGGCGGAGGAGTTTCGGGCGGACTCGCCTGCAAGGCAGTGCAGACCGGGGGACCGTCCGGCGGATGCGTACCGGCCCATCTGTTCGAGACGCCGGTCGACTACGAGAGCTTGCTCGACCTCGGCTCGATGATGGGGTCCGGCGGGATGATCGTCATGGACGAGTCCTCCGACATGGTCGACGTGGCGAGGTTCTTCATGGAGTTCTGCATGACCGAGAGCTGCGGCAAGTGCGTTCCGTGCCGGGTCGGCACCGCCCAGCTGCACGATCTGCTGCGACGGATCACCGACCGGCAGGCGTCGCCCGACGAGCTCGCGACGCTCGAGGCGCTGTGCGAGATGGTTCGCGACACCTCGCTGTGCGGGCTCGGGCAGTCGGCGCCCAACCCGGTCCTGTCGACGCTCCGCCATTTCCGCGATGAGTACGTCGAGCGGCTGTCGGCCCACGCGACGGCCGGGGAGGTGTGAGATGGCGCCGCGCATCGTCACCCTCAGGATCGACGGCCGCGACGTCGGCGCCCGCGATGACGAGACCGTGCTCGAGGTCGCACGCGAGAACGGTATCGACATCCCGACGCTGTGCTTCCTCGAGGGGTTGTCGACGGTCGGAGCGTGCCGGCTGTGCCTGGTCGAAATCGGCTCGAGCTCGAAGCTGGTGCCCGCCTGTGTGACCCGGGTCGAGGAGGGAATGGAGGTCCGCACCGACACCGACCGGCTCCGGCTGTACCGGAGAACGGTGCTCGAACTCATCTTCTCCGAGCGCAATCACGTGTGTGCGGTGTGCGTGTCCAACGGCTTCTGCGAGCTTCAGAGCCTCGCGGCCCGGCTCGGGATGGACCAGGTCGGGGTCCCGTACCGGTTCCCGAGGTTCGAGGTCGACGCGAGCCACCCGCGCTTCATCAACGACCCGAACCGCTGCATCCTGTGCAGCCGCTGCATCCGGGTCTGCGACGAGATCGAGGGGGCCCACACCTGGGACGTCGCCCGGCGCGGCGTCGACGCCCACGTCGTGGCCGACCTCGGCGGCAGGTGGGGCGACTCCGAGACCTGCACCGGCTGCGGCAAGTGCGTCCAGGTCTGTCCCACGGGGGCGCTCACCGAGAAGGGCCACGCGGTCGCCGAGATGCGCAAGCAGAGCAAGTTCCTGCCCTATCTGCGGGCGATGCGGGAGAGCCGCCGATGACCGCCAAGATCACCATGGCGACGGTCTGGCTCGACGGTTGCTCGGGCTGTCACATGAGCTTCCTCGATCTCGATGAGCGTCTGCTCTCACTCGCCGAACGGGTGGAGCTGGTGTACAGCCCGCTGGTCGACGCGAAGGCCTTTCCTGAGCACGTCGACCTGGTGCTGGTCGAGGGTGCCGTTGCGACCGAAGAGGACCTGCAGAAGGTCGAGATGATCCGCGGCCGCGCCAGGATTCTCGTGTCGCTCGGCGACTGCGCGGTGACCGGCAACGTGGCGGCCCTGCGCAATCCATTCGGCACCGATGCCGTCTTCGAGCGGGCCTACGAGGAGCACGTCACCGCCGAGCCGCGTCGTCCCGACCGCGAGCTCCCGGTGCTGCTCGAGCGCGCGACGCCGGTGCACGAGAAGGTGACCGTGGATCTCGTGATTCCAGGATGTCCGCCCTCGGCTGATCTCATCTGGCACGCTCTCAGCGAGCTCGTCGAGGGTCGGATCCCCGACCTCACCGCCGAGACCCGATTCGGTTAGGAGCCCGGTCATGACCGAGACTGTCGTCATCAACCCCGTCACCCGTATCGAGGGCCACGGCAAGATCACCATCGAGCTTGACGAGCACGGCTTCGTCGCCGGCGCGCGGTTCCACGTCACCCAACTGCGCGGTTTCGAGACCTTCTGCCAGGGCCGGCCGTTCGCCGAGATGCCGTCGCTCATGGCCCGGATCTGCGGCATCTGTCCGGTCAGCCACCTCGTGGCGTCAGCCAAGGCCTGCGACGACGTGATGGCGGTGACGGTCCCTCCCACCGCCGAGAAGCTCCGTCGCGTCATGAATCTGGCGCAGATCATCCAGAGCCACGCGCTGAGCTTCTTTCATCTGTCGTCGCCGGACCTGCTGCTCGGCATGGACGCCGAGCAGGACCAGCGCAACTTCCTCGCCCTCGCCGCGCACCACCCGGGAATCGTTCGCGAGGGCATCGAGCTGCGGAAGTTCGGCCAGCAGGTCATCGAGATGCTCGGGGGCCGCCGCATCCACCCGGCCTGGATCGTGCCCGGCGGCGTTGCCGCGCCGCTGGAAAGCGACCAGCGGGACGCCATCGCCGAGCGGATCCCGAGCCAGATCCGGGTCGTGCAGCGCACCCTCGACTGGTTCAAGAGCCTGCTCGAAGGGTTCGCGGAGGAGATCCGGTCGTTCGCCAACTTCCCGTCGGCCTTCATGGCGCTCGTCGACGACGACGGCGGGCTCGAGCACTACGACGGCCGGCTCCGGGTCGTCGACGCCGCCGGCGAAACGACGGTCGACGACGTCGACCCGACACGGTACGAGGGGCTCATCGGCGAGGCCGTCGAACCGTGGACCTACCTCAAGTTCCCCTACCTGCTGTCGAAGGGCTACCCCGACGGCATGTATCGGGTCGGGCCTCTGGCGCGGCTCAACGTCGTCGACTCCTGCGGGACACCGTGGGCCGATCAGGAGCTCGCCGAGTTTCGCGGGCTCGGTCACGGCGCGGTTCACTCGTCGTTCTACTTCCACTACGCGCGACTCATCGAGATTCTCTTCTGCCTCGAGCGGATGCAGCAGATTCTCGCCGACGACGGCGTCCTCGACCCGCGGGTCCGGGCCCACGCCGACGCCAACTCGTCCGAGGGAATCGGCGTGGCGGAGGCGCCGCGCGGGCTGCTCATCCACCACTACCGGGTCGATCGCCAGGGGCTGGTCGAGGACGCCAACCTCATCATCGCCACCGGACACAACAACCTGGCCATGAACCGCGGGGTCTACCAGGTCGCGAAGCGCTTCATCCGGGATGGACGCCTCGACGACGGTATCCTCAACCGGGTCGAAGCGGTGATCCGCGCCTTCGACCCCTGCCTGTCGTGCTCGACCCACGCCGTGGGGAAGATGCCGCTTGAGCTCCGGCTCGTCGACGTGCGCGGCCGAGAACTCGACCGTTTGGTGCGCGACGACAAATAGCTCAGGCAGTCTCGACGAGCGCGACAACTGCGGCGACGGCCTCGGGGAGGGCCGCCTCGACCGCAGGTGAGAGCGCTTCACCGAGCTCGAGGTTGCCGGCGCCGACGCTGACGAGCCAGACCTCGGGGCGGCCCTCGAAGAGAGCGTACGCCCCGTTGACGAGCTCCTGGGGACCGAGCAGGTGCGCGGCGGCAGGCTGCCAGCCGGTGTCGGTCGGTCGGATCGGGGTTCGGCGGATCTCTCCGGGCGCCAGATCGACGGCGGCGTCCACGAGCACCACGCGCTGAGCACGGGCGGCCGCCTCGATGTGCTCCGGCAGCAGCTGGTGCACCTCGAGCACCTCGGCCTCGACCATCGACGCCACCTCACGGGCAACGGCGGGGCCGACGCCATCGTCGCGCCTGAGCCGGTTGCCGACGCCGACAACGAGAACTCCGGATCGCATGATTCCTGTGAAGTGTAACCGGTTGTGGGGGCGGTTGACTCCACTGTGCCCGTCGTGCGCGGCGAAGCGGTCGGCCGCGACGGAGAGAAAAACCGGTTGCGCCCGCGTGGGTGCCGGGCTCCAACTTTGTACGCCGCGAACAAAGTTGCGTGCCTGGCATCCCCTTCCATCGCGATGCGGAAAACAAGCGCCTAGGGGCGTGGTACCTTCGAGGCAGGTGAAAGGAAATTCCTATCGGAGCGGCCGACAAGGTCGCGAGTCTTGCGGGGTGGAAGTCCCCGCGCCCTCAATTGCCCGGTTCGGAGGGCTAGCATATCCGATGCATACACCGGTAACGATGCATGTTCTGCTCGGACGTAAACGCCACGGCCGCCCTGCGGTTGGAATTCGCGGAGGTGGGAGCGACCTGGGTGGCAGGCAAACTTGGAGGCCCGAACATCATGGAATTGCTGCAGTTGCGAAATTCCCTTCCACTGTGAAGTTGCTGGAGTGGGTATTCGCGGGGGAGCCGACCTGTGATAGGACGGGGACGGCCGATGATGCGGGGGAAGAAACGGGCGAGTGCACCCCGCAGACCGCTGCGACGGGGGCCCGAGCATCCAAGGATACAAGCCAGGGTCAGAACCGGACTCGGAAAATCCGACCGTCCGGGATCGTAGCGGGGCCCATGGAGACGTGGACCATGGTTGGAGCTGCACGGGCACGGACCGCCGAAAGGCCGACACAGCCAAGCCTTGACCTAACGCCGCGCGCGCCAAGGTTCTATCACGACCGTCGTCCCGAAGCGACACGGGTTTCGGGGTATCGTTCAATCGTCAAAAGGCAGTGGAGGCGACACATGACAGGACGATGGATGGCCGCACTGGCCGTGGTGGCGATGGCGGGAAGCGGCGTCAGCGCCCTCGCCGTCGAGCCCGAGAACGGAGTCGAGGCCGCAAGGAGGGCAGCCGACGCGTTGTCGATGGCCACGGAACAGACACCGATCACCGGTTCGCTTGACGGCGTCATCATGGAGGAAGAACCGCCCTCCGCGCCGAACCTCAAATGGCTGCACTCCCAGGCGGTGATATCGGCCCCGACGCTCGAGATGGTCGAGCCGTCGATTGCCACGGCTCCGGACGGCCGGCTGTTCGCCGCCGTGGATGAGAGAGGGACGGCGGCGATTTACATCTATCATTCGACGGACTACGGCGTGACGTGGTCGCCGCTCGTAGTGTACGCGCACGGGCCGCTGACCCGGAACCCGGCGCTGGCATATGCCGAGATTTCCGGCCAGAAGTGGCTCGTCTTCGTCTACGAGCTCGTGCTCTCGGATGCTTCACGATCGTTGTACGCGTTCCGTTTCGATCCGGACGACACCGGGAACTGGATGACCGTCCCCATCGAAATCGACATCTCGTGGCTGAACGCATCGACCGAGCTCCACCCGCAGATCACAACGGACTACCTCGATTGGCCCTCGCCTTATTTTTACGTGACCTACGCCACTCCGTCGATCGAACACTATCCGGTCTTCTTCACCCGGAGCACCGATCAGGGAGCGACCTGGAGCACCCCGGAGGAAGTCAGCGGGGGTTCCGATATCACCGGCTTCGAATCGAAGCCGGAAATCACGTACTGCGCATATGACGACGATGTCTACATCGCATTCAACAAACCGGGGTGGACCGGCAGTGCCTGGGAGCAGCAGGTCTGGGTCACGAAGAGTGGAAACTGCGGAGCAGCGGGCTCGTGGCAAGCTCCGGTTCAGGTGACGTCGTCGCCCCGTCCCGACCATCATCCCTCGATCGCAGCCGCGTGGGACGCCGCGACGATCGTCGTGAGCTTCACGTCTGAGTACAGCGCGAGCGACAACGATGTCGAAAGAACGTTCTCGACCGACGGCGGAGCGACCTGGTCAAGCCCAGTTTCGATGCCCGGGTGGACCTACGATCAGGAGGACAACGTCGATCTCGCCGCCAGCCGGTCGGCGGGAGGGCGCTTCCACGCGGCCTACCGCAAGGATGAGCCGAGTCCGGCTCTTGGCCACATCCACTACAGCTGGGCTCACGTCGCGATGCCGGATATTTGGAGCATGCCGGTGATTGTCGACAACACCGCCAACGTCAGCGGCGCCGGATTCCACCCGCGCCCTTCGATCGCAGTGCTTCAGTCGGTTCCGCCGAGCGTCGATGCGGTGATGGCGTGGACCGAGATCTCCGCGACCTATCAAGTCATCTTCGACGGTCCCGGGGCCGGCTTGCTCTTCGCCGACGACTTCGAGTCCGGGGGACTCACCGGGTGGTCGGCGACGGTACATTGACCCCTGCCGCGAACGTACTGGCGCCCGTATACCCGTAGATTCAGAGTTCGCCGAACTCCTCGACGAGTTGGACGCAAAACTGTCGGAAGCCTGTTATGAATGAACCAAGATCGTCTGAATCGTCTGACCCGGCACCCGTATTGAGATCATCAGGATGAGAGCGCAGCGCCTCATTTCGGCCTACAGCTCAGGGTGTGCTTCGTGACCCGGTGATGATCCCCGGGACCGGCGTCCTATCCAAGGCCGCAACTCGAGGCGCAGCGCCCCTTGTCACCGCTGTTCAAGAACCCTATATTGAGAGTCGATTCACAAACGACAGAAACCTGCGAGACACGCCTTCTGAGGGGATCGTCATGACCGGAGCATCGCTGGCCGCGCGGATCATCCTGGTCGCCTTCGTCGCAGCAGCTCCGCTGATCGCGAGTACGGAGGATCTCGGCTACGAGCTCCGAAACGCGGCCCTCAGGGGCGAAACGAGCACGGTGCTCGAAGTGCTTTCCCGGGGTGCCGAGGCCGACTCCGAGACACCGGAGGGTGCCACGGCTCTGGCACTGGCGGCACAGGGCGGGTTCACCGACATCGTGCAGGTCCTGCTGGACGAGGGTGCCTCTGCGAGCCCGAGGATCAAGGCCGGGTGGACAGCGCTGATGCTCGCCGCGCAGAACGGCCATCTCGAGTGTCTCGAGCTGCTGATCGCTCGCGACGCGAATGTCGATCTCGCCACGAGCGACGATCGAACAGCCCTAATGGTCGCGGCCCAGGCGGGCCACCTCCCCGTCGTCGAGGTGTTGCTCGCCCACGGGGCGGATGTCAACGCGCTCACCGAGCAGGGAGCCTCCGCCCTCGCGGTGGCGCAGCAGACCGGTCAACAGGACGTGGTGAAGCTGCTCGAGGGGGCCGGAGCCACGCCGTGACCTTGACAACGGAACCCCACCACCTCAGAACGCAACGGAACGGTGACTGAGCGAAAGGAGACGTCATGAGTGATACGACGGGCTCGGCGTACACGGATCCGTCAAGCGTGCAACCCGAGACGAGACGCCCCTGGCTGCGTTGGGTGCTTCTCGGATGCGGAGGTGCAGTCGCCCTGCTGGCGATCCTGGTGGTCGTGATCCTGTTGTTCGTCAAGCAGGCCACCGCCGCGCCCGAGGAGGTGGTGCAGACCTTCCTCACCGAGGCCGCCGCCGGCAACCTCGAGGCCGCGCACGACTGCTTCTCGGCGCCGCTCAAGGAGGTGCAGCCCTACGACCGGTTCGCTGCCGGGGTCAACGCGAACAAGCACCTGTTCGACGTCGCCGACACCTCGTTCACCAACCGGTCCGTGGACATGGCCGGAGCCGAGTTCGAGGGGACCGTGACCCTCAGGAGTGGAACGAAGGTTCCCTGCTCCTTCAAGCTGGTGCGTGAGAACGAGGACTGGAAGCTGATCGCGTACAACATCGGCAGCGGAGACGATTGATCAGGCTCACGTGCGGCGGTTTCACGCCAATCTCGCCGTTCTAGTTCACTCGTCGACGGGAAAGGTCCATCTCGACTGACTGGAACAGGGTCCCGTCAGGGCAGCCCCACAGCCCGCTGTCCCCGGTCGGTGAGCGGTGGACGACGCCTTTGAACGTCCCGTGGATCCTCTCCATCCCGTGATCGTCCTTCTCGTAGGTTCCGGCGAACGGAACCTCGCCGAGGAGTACCTGCTCGTTGCTCGCGCGCCCTGCGCGCGGCGACTCACACGCCGCCAGCGGGTGGCCGTAGGCCGTCCTTCCCCTTCTCCGGTCGGGCTCCGCCCTCCCTGCGACCCCCTCGGCCACGGCCACGTGCCGCTGCCGACGGTGAGTGCTCGGGCAAGACCCGGGAGCTGTGCCCGTCGTGCGCGGCGAAGCGGTCGGCCGCGACGGAGAGAAAAACCGGTTGCGCCCGCGTGGGTGCCGGGCTCCAACTTTGTACGCCGCGAACAAAGTTGTGTGCCTGGCATCCCCTTCCATCGCGATGCGAAACAAGCGGCTATGGGCGTGGTACCTTCGGGCTGGGTGAAAGGAAATTCCTATCGGAGCCTGGGGCGCGGACGTGATCCTGGCGGCTCCCTCGCTGGCAGAGGCGTCGGTGCTGGTGCGCTACGTTCTCGGTGCGAGGGCCTCCGGAGAGATTCCCGACGTGAAGGCGCTCGCCGCGGGCGCGGGCCTCACGGGCCCCGAGGAGCCGTGGCAACGTCTCGCCATCCCCAACTGACGAACCCGAGGACGCGAACCGACGGAGGAGACCATCATGGAAGAAAACCTCTACGGCGCCATCCTGCAGCGCGATGAGGCCACCTACGCCATCGTCCCCCGCACGCCCGTGGGACTCGTGACGCCGGAGCATCTCGAGAACATCGCGGCCGTCGCGCGCAAGTACCAGGTCCCCGTGATCAAGATCACCTCCGGCCAGCGCTTCGCTCTCGTCGGCATCCGCCCCGAGGACCTCGAGCAGGTCTGGAAGGACCTCGGCATGGACATCGGCCGCGCCGTCGAACTGTGCATGCACTACGTCCAGGCATGTCCCGGCACGACGGTGTGCAAGTACGGCCAACAGGACTCGCTCGGGCTCGGCATGCAGATCGAGGAGTTCTTTCTCGACATGGAGCTGCCCGCCAAGGTGAAGATCGGCGTCTCCGGCTGTCCCCTGTGTTGTGCCGAGAGCTTCGTTCGGGATATCGGTGTCTTCGGCAAGAAGTCCGGCTGGAGCCTGGTGGTGGGTGGCACCTCCGCCCGGCGGGTCCGCGTCGGCGACCTGATCGGCGAGAAGGTCTCGGAAGCGGACGTCATTCCACTCATCAAAAAGACACTGGAGTACTACAAGGCCAACGCCAGGCCCGGCGAGCGGATGGCGAGATTCGTCGACCGCATCGGCATCGAGGAGGTCAAGGAGGCCCTCTTTTGATTGCTCCTCGACGAGTTGAACGCAAAGCCGTCGGAAGCCTGTCGTGAACGAATCAAGATCGTCTGAATCGTCTGACCCGGCACCCGTATGCAGTACCGGCCCGCGAGATCCTCGATCCCCGCGAGTTCAATCGCCGCCGGCGGGCGTGCCGGGTACGGCATTGTGCTCGCATCACATCCCGGCCAGGAGCGCCGTCCGCACAATGCCGATACCGGGCAACCGCCGAGCCCGAGCGCCGATCCCCGTGCACAGATCCCGCCAGCAGGCGAGGGCGGACCAGAAG
Source organism: uncultured Thermoanaerobaculia bacterium (assembly GCA_964641415.1). GTDB lineage: Bacteria > Acidobacteriota > Thermoanaerobaculia > Thermoanaerobaculales > Sulfomarinibacteraceae > JAHECW01. The sequence continues at coordinate 60,074 of CAZXMW010000006.1, forward strand.
GCCGGTGGCGTAGAACCGTTTCCGAATCCGTATCCGTATCCGTATCCGTATCCGTATCCGTTGCCGAAGCCGCATCCGTTTCCGTATCCGGTTCCGCCTGCCACGGCGGAGCTGGAAGCGAAGCCGGGTGGCCGTAGCCGTACCCTCTGTGCCAACGTGGATGAGACACTGACCCCTCGAAGAATTAGTGTAGAGGGTGGAGTCAGAGAGGAAGCATGATCAAGCAAGTAGGCCCGGCCCCGGATCCTGTCCCCGGAGCGACGGAGGAGGCGGTGATCGAGCGTAGCGAGAGCACCGGCTCCGGAGGAGCGAAGGGGACAGGATCCGGCGCGCCGCTGGTCCCCCCGGTGGTCGTCGTGGCCGACCCTGAGGTTTCCGAGAAAGCCAGGAGGCGGCAATTCAGCGCCGAGTACAAGTTGCGCGTTCTTCGAGAAGCGGATGCCTGCTCGGAACCGGGCGAGATCGGTGCTTTGCTCCGTCGGGAAGGTTTGTACTCCTCGCATCTGGGCCTTTGGCGGCAACAACGGGACGACGGCACCCTCCAAGGTCTGGCGCCACGCAAACGGGGTCGAAGGACCAAAGCAGTGAATCCGCTGTCGAAAAGAGTCGCGGAGCTCGAGCGGGAGAACGAGCGTCTCAAGCGTCGGCTGAAGCAGGCGGAGACCATCATTGATGTCCAAAAAAAAGTCTCTCAGATCCTGGGGATTCCGCTGAACGACGAGCCCGAAAGCGAGAACGAATGAACGCCATCTGTGAGGTCGCACCTGAGGTGGGTGTTCGGGCTGCATGCGGAGCCCTCGACGTGCCCCGCTCGACCTTCTACCGGGCGCAGCAGCCGCGAGGCTGCCCTGCACCGCGGAAGACGCCGCCACGGGCGCTGAGTCGAGAGGAGCGAACCACGGTCCTTGATGTGCTGCACAGTGAGCGCTTCGTCGACAGGTCCCCCGCGGAGGCGTGGGCCACGCTGCTTGACGAGGAAACCTACCTCTGCTCGGTGCGGACCATGTATCGAGTCCTGGAGGCTCATCAGGAAGTCCGGGAACGCAGAAACCAGCTCCGCCATCCGAATTACAAGAAACCGCAGCTGCTCGCGATCGCCCCCAATCAGGTCTGGTCGTGCGATATCACCAAACTGCTCGGTCCGGCCAGGTGGACCTACTTCTACCTCTACGTGATGATGGACATCTTCAGTCGGTACACGGTCGGTTGGATGGTCGCCGAACGCGAGAGCGCTGCGCTCGCACAGCGCCTCATCGACGACACCTGCACCAAGGAAGCAATTGAACCCGGTCAGCTGGTAATTCACGCCGACCGAGGACCATCGATGACCTCAAAAACCGTGGCACATTTGATGGCCGATCTCGGTGTTACGAAAAGCCACAGCCGCCCTTACACCTCCAACGACAACCCGTTCTCTGAAAGCCAGTTCAGAACCATGAAATATTGCCCCGCGTTCCCAGGCCAGTTCGGCTGTGTTCAGGACGCCCGGGTTTTCGGCCACGATTTCTTCGACTGGTACAACTTCGAACACCGCCACGGCGGCATCGGCTACCTCACTCCCGCTGCCGTTCATTTCGGCTTGGCCGAGGTCATCACTGCGAGACGAAACCACGCCCTTCAGCAAGCCTTCTCCGCAAATCCCGAGCGTTTCGTGAAAGGGGCGCCGGCTCCACCTGTTGTCCCTTCAGCTGTCTGGATCAACCCGCCAGAAACCCACCGCCACACACAGGAGGATCTACAGTAAATGCAAGCCCGCGGTGTCTCAAAGTCGTTGACACGCCCCGGCGAGGTCCGCAGAACCGCAGTTACGACAAACAACTACGGAACTGCGGACCTGGTACCCATACGCCTCGGGATCTCCCCGGACACACTGTCCGGAAACCTCAAGGACCGGAAAACGACGAAGCTGCGTCAGATGGTGGCTACCTTTGGAATCGAACGGTGGGAGTAGCGATCCGGATTCCTCGGGAAAGCTCTCGGCAAACATCCGGACGTCGTCAGTCGCTGGGCACGATCAAACACGGACAGGAGATCGACGAATCCAGAGTTTGCCGAACTCCTCGACGAGTTGAACGCAAAGCCGTCGGAAGCCTGTCGTGAACGAATCAAGATCGTCTGAATCGTCTGACCCGGCACCCGTAGGCACCCGTACGCACCTCTTGCCGTCACGCTGGCACGACAGCGTCGGGCTTTGGTTGAACCGCAAAGACGCAAAGATCGCGACGGACTTCGCCTCTTGACAATCTGCGGCTCGTGATTTACTGTATTAGTTCAGTAGTACACTTGGAGTCGCCCGTGCTCGGACTTCTCGACATCGACCCCGCCGCGGCCGCACCGATCTGGCGCCAGATCGAGGAGGGGATGCGGCGGCTGGTCGCCTCCGGCGCCCTGCCGGCCGGCACCGCGGTGCCCTCCGTGCGCGACCTGGCCCGCGAGCTGCGGGTCAACCCGGCGACGGTGTCGAAGGCCTACCAGTTGCTGGTCGCCGACGGCGCCCTCGAGGTGCGGCGCGGCGAGGGCACCTTCGTCGCCGAGCGGTCGCCGGCGGCGCTCGAGGTGGAGCGCGAGCGGCTGCTCGAGGAGGCGGCCGGGCGATTCACCGCGGCTGCCCGCGGCATGGGGGTCACGAGGAGGGACGCGATCGCTGCGATCTCGGCGGCGTGGAGGGGAATCGACGGCGCCGCCGACGGAGGAGATGGATGACAACCGCCAGCCAACCCCTGGTCGTCGACGGGCTCACCGTCCGCTACGGCCGCACCGTTGCCGTCGACGGCGTCAGCTTCTCGGTCGGGGAGGGCCAGGTCTACGCCCTGCTCGGCCGCAACGGCGCCGGCAAGTCCTCGACCATCGCCTGCCTGGCCGGCCAACGCCGGGCCGTTCGCGGCAGCTGCCGACTCCTCGGCCTCGACGCCTGGCGCCGGCGGCGCCTGGTCATGGAGCGGGTCGGGATCGTCCCCGAGACCCCCGACCTGCCGCCGGGCTCCACCGCCGTCGAGCTCGGCCGCTTCCTCGGCCGGGTTCGAAGGCGGTGGAACGCCGCCGACTACGCGGCGCGGATCGAGCGGGTGGGCGTGCCGCCGAAGCTGCCGGTGCAGAAGCTGTCCAAGGGCCAGCGCCGCCAGCTCGCCCTGGCGGCGGTGCTCGCCGCCTCACCCGAGGTGCTGATCCTCGACGACCCGACCCTGGGCCTCGACGCGGTGGTCCGCCGGACGCTGCTGGCCGAGCTCGTTGGCGAGCTCGCCGACCGCGGCAGCACCGTGCTGGTGACCACCCATGACCTGGCCGGCGTCGAGGGCATCGCCGACCGGGTGGGAATCATGACCGGGGGCCGGCTGGTGCTCGACGAGCCCCTCGACGCCGTCAAGGCGCGCTTCCGCCGTCTGCGCTTCGTGCGCCGCCAGGATGCCTGCGACGGCGCAGTGAGGACGGCCCTCGAGCCGATGGAGCCGGCGGCGCTCCGCCTGGTCGGCCAGCGGGTCGACGCGGTGGTGGGCCGGGCCGGCGGCGCGGCCGTCGCAGCGGTGCACGAGATCGCGGTGTCCCAGGTCGAGGTCGAGCCCCTGTCCCTCGAGAAAATCTTCGTCGCCCTGTGCGGCGCCGGCGAAGGGGGTGCGTGATGCGTGCTCTTGCCGCCCTCGTCGTCCACGAGATCAACCAGCGCAAGGCCCTGCTCGCCGCTGCTCTGGTCGCGTCGCTTCTGCCTTTGCTCGCGCCTCTGCTGCCCGCCACCGGTTCCAATCCCGCCGAGGACATCCGGGAGGCGGTGCTCTGGGTGATGGTCGGCGGCCTGGTGCCGTTGTTTGCGCTCCTGCTCGGGGTCAGCTTCATCGGCCGCGACCTCGCCGAGGGCCGGCTGGGCTTCTACTACGCCCAGCCCCTGTCCGGGCCGGCGATCTGGTTCGGGAAGCTCGGTGCCGTCCTGCTCCTCGTCTGGGCCGTCGAGGTGATCATCGTGCTGCCCACGGCATCGTTGGCGTCCGATCCACTTCGGTTCTTGGTGCTTCCGAACGTGTTCGACTCCGCCGTTCCCAAGTGGTTGGCCCCGGTCCTTTCCTACGTTGCGGCGGCGGCGGTCGTCCTCGTTGCCCACGGCGTCGGCATCATCTGGCGGGCGCGTTCGGCCTGGCTGATCGTCGATGCCCTCGCGCTCATCGGTGTGACCGGTGTCGGATGGCTGGCAATCTCGCCCTTCCTTCCGCTGGTGGCGCCGACGTTGATGATCGCCTGCGGGCACTGGCTGTTTGCATGGCTCCTGGTCGCGCTCACGGCGGCGGGCGCGGTCCAGGCGGCGTCGGGTCGGGTCGATCCGGCGCGGTGCCACCGCGTCTTGTCGGCGACGTTGTGGGGCGTTCTCACCGTCAGCGTGAGCGCTCTCCTCGCGTGGTCCCTTTGGGTCCGCTCGGCGGACATCGACGATCTCGACAGGCCCTTCGTGGTGGCGACGGGTTCGGCCGACTGGATTGTCGTGGGTGGGACCTCGTGGGGGCGGCTCGACTACTACCCGAGGTTTCTGGTCCACGTCGTCGACGGTCGAACGCTTCCGATCGGGCCGAGCTTTAACTGGTCCGGACAGGATGCCAAGCTCGCCGAGGGCGGTTCAGCCGCGCTCTGGCTCGAGCCGGAGGGGTTCCTGAGCTGGGCCGTCATGACGGCCGATCTGGCCGCAGAGCACCCGGTGGCGCGTCCGACGGGAGTCACGATCGGTGAAGAGTGGGAAGACGTCGCAATCGCCCCGGACGGCACCCGCTTCGCCGTGCTCGAGGGCAGGACCCTCGCCGTCTACCAGGGGCAGCCTGCCGAGCAACTGACAGCCGTGCGCATCGAGGAAGAGCTCAACCCGCTCGCGATTCTCTTCGACGATCGAGATCGCGTCAGAGTTCTCGCTTCCAGCCGACAGGAAGGCCCGATCGGCGACACGAGGTGGTGGCTGCTGTGGCTCGAGGTGGCGGATCGACGCCTCGGCGATCGGGTCGAGATCGACTTGCCGTGGCGCTGGGGCCGGCGGTCGCGTGACGGTCGAGCCGATCATTCGCTGACCCGGGTTCGCCACGGCGACACCACCCACGTCGCTATCCGCGACACAGATTCCGGGGAGCTTCTTCGAGACCTCGAGGTTCGGAGCGTGTGGAACGTCCGTCCCCTGGAGGATGGTGGCGTCTTTGTCGTCCGGGACCGCGACGAGGACAACCGCGCGGAGCTTTTCAGGGCGACCGGCGAGCTGGTCTGGACCGCCGACCTCCCCGAGGCCGGGGAGATCTTCGCCGGCCTGATCGGCGCACCGAATCTCATGTTGCTGGGTGTCATCGGTTTCGAGAGCGATGCCGCGGAGCGGACAGTGAGGTACCGTACTCTCGGGCTCGACCTCGCGACCGGATCCTGGCGTGAGCTGGCCGATGGCATGATTCCGGTCCTCGGGAGATGGGGTGTCTCGACATCGATGGGCTCATGGGCGGTGGGCTCGACTGCGAGCCGGCTCCTCGTCGACGACGATGGCATCGTTTTCCTGTGGGATCCCGAAACCGGCGAGATTCGGCAGCTGGTTCCAGTCGTGCCCTGAGCGAACCGCCTCTTGCGAAGTTACGTACTTCCCAATGGAGGTGAGAGACGATGTGGACATTCATCCTGTGGCTGATTCTTCTGGTTGTGAGCTGGCCCCTGGCCCTGCTCGCCCTGGTGCTGTACCCCCTGGTGTGGTTGCTGCTGCTGCCCTTCCGGCTCCTCGGGATCACCGTCGACGCCGTCTTGAAGCTGCTGCACGCGATCCTGACCATGCCCGCGAGGCTGCTGCGGGGACCGGCGGCGGTCAAAGCGTAGCTAGTTCCCGTCCGGAAACGGCGCTTTTTGGCAATCTCGGCGTCAGATGACGAATTTCCTTGTGCGGCGTACAGAAGTACGCCTCCGCGTAAACTCTGATCTTCCTTGACCTTGCACAAAAATCCCTCGTTTCCGAATCGAGAACTGCGCAGTCCCCATCGGGGTTTCCGGATGGGAACGAGCGAGCACCCATGCGGCCGAATCCAAAAGAACGACAAAACCGGACAACGTCAATCGTGAACGTTGTTCACCACTCTGACCAACCCATCGTCCCCGGGACCAGCTCATGGGTTTGAACGCCAGCTCATGGCCTCAGCGACCAACAGGACGCCGATCGTGGGCTGCCGGGATACGTCGGACAAACCGCTGACCGGTTGTGGGGGCGGTTGACTCCAGAGCCCGGCCGTGCCGAAGCCGATCCCCGGGTTTCGACGCCTTGACTGTCGGACGTGGACGGGCGTTTCCAGCTTCGGGGCGGTCGCGCTCGACCGTTCGGTTCCCTTTGAAATCAGAGTTGATTGTGAGACACAACACATGATCAGGTATTCGATCTCGAGCCCTGGCGTGTTACATTCGAGGGTGCTGGACCGGGGGATGAGAGATCCCTGATTTCCTCTGGCGCCCGGTCGGGACTCCAGAACGGTCCGTCAGTTCAACTTCCGGAGGCCCGATGCGTCCCTCGAGTCCACTGCGTCTGCTGATCGGTTTCTTTCTCGCCCTGATGGTCGGTTCGGTCGCCACGGCCGAGCAGGTGGCCGTGAGCTACACCTTCGATCGTCCGCAGATCACCCCGGTTCGGATCGGCGATGCCGCCTACCACCGGGTCACCATCGACGGCACCACCAACGGCGGCCCGGTCGGCAGCCCGGCGCTGCCGGCGAGCGGGGCGCGGATCCTGATTCCCCTCGGTGCGCGAGTGGTCAGCGTCGACGTGGTCGCCAGTCAACGGGTGTCCCTCGGCGCCGGTTACCTGGTCGAGCCGGTCGGACCGCCCTTCCGCCTGATGGACGGTCCCGACTCGGTCGGCCTGCCGACGCCCGATCCGGCTGTCTATGGCTCCGAGGATCGGTTCCCCGCGTCAGACTTCGAGGACATCGGTCTCCAGTCGTTCCGGGGCTATCGGATCCTGGTCCTGCGGCTCCAGCCTGTGGAGTACATTCCGGTTTCGGGAGAGCTCTTCTACAGCCCCGAGCTGACGGTCGTGGTGAAAACGGAGGCGACCGAAGCTGTCCCGCCGATGTTCCGAGGGTATGACGGTGACGCCTCCGAGGCCCGCAGCCGGGTCGACAACCCGGACCTCGTGGACAGCTACCGTGCGGCCGAAACCCGCGGCCCACGCGCCTTCGACATGATGATTCTCACCACCGACGCGCTCGCCGGAGCCTTCGCGCCGCTGAAGACCTACCATGACAGCCAGGGCCTGGCGACCGAGATCCGCACCCTCGCCGACGTCGGGAGCAGTGATCCGGCGGCGGTCCGCGACTTCATCCGCGATGCCTACCTCAACGACGGCATCGACTTCGTGCTCATCGGCGGCGACGACGACATCATCCCGGCACAGGATCTCTACGTCGACTCGCTCTACGGCTACGTCGAGTCCGACATGCCGGGCGACATCTACGTCGGCTGCCTCGACGGCAGCTGGAACGGCGATGGTGACTCGCGATTCGGCGAGCCGAACGACGGCGAGGGCGGCGGCGACGTGGACATGCTCGCCGAGGTTTTCGTCGGGCGCTGCTCTGCGGGCAGCGCCGCCGAGGTCGACCGTTTCGTGACCAAGACCATCTGGTACCTGAGCGGCTCGCACAGCATGCCCGACAAGGTCCTGCTCGTGGGTGAGCACCTCGGCTTCGGCGGGGTTTCGGAGTACGCCGCCGCGACCCTCGAGGAGCTCGAGGACGGATCGAGCGCACACGGCTACACCACGGTCGGCATCCCGACAGCCGAGTACACAATCACCGAGATGTTCGAGCGGGACGGGTACTGGTCCCAGGGCGACCTCGCCGCGTCGATCAACAGCGGTCTGCACGTCCTCAACCACCTCGGCCACGGCAATCCGGACTACGCGATGAAGCTCTACAACTCCGACGTGATGTCCGAGTTGAGCAACACCGAGCTGCTTTTCATGTACTCGCAGACCTGCCTCGCCGGCCACCTCGACGGGACCGACTGCTGGGCCGAGACCATGAACGTCAAGACCGACCGCGGCGCGTTCGCCCTGGTGATGAACGCCCGTTACGGGTGGGGCGAGTACGACAGCACCGACGGGCCCTCCCAGCGCTTCAACCGGGAGTTCTGGGACGCCGTCTTCGGCGAGGCGATGCCCGAGATCGGCAAAGCGAATCAGGACTCCAAGGAAGACAATCTCTATCGCGTCAACGAGCCCGCCATGCGCTGGTGCGCCTACGAGCTCAACCTCTTCGGCGACCCATCCGTGGTCATTCAGGGCGCTGAGGTGACCGGGATGAAGGTCAGCCCGAGCGGCTCGTTCGACACCGAGGGAATGAGCGGCGGCCCGTTCAGCCCAGCGAGCAGGCTCTACACGATCGAGAACATGGACGACACGGCCCTCGATTTCACGGTCAGCAAGACGCAGCCCTGGATCGATCTCTCCGCAACCGGAGGTCAGCTGCCGGCGGGCGGTTCGGACACGGTCGCCGTCTCCATCAACCCCGCGGCGGCGGCGCTGGCGAACGGGATCTACTCGGATCTCGTCAGCTTCACCAACACCACCAACCACGACGGCGACACCATCCGGGCGGTGAATCTCCAGGTCGGTGTCGCGACGGTGCAGCAGACGTGGGACATGAGCAGTGACCCGGGTTGGACCACCGAGGGGCTTTGGGCCTACGGCGCTCCGGCCGGGCTCGGAGGCGAGTACGGCAACCCCGATCCCACGAGCGGATACACTGGAGAGTACGTCTACGGCTACGACCTCGACGGCGACTACGCCAACAACCTCCCTGAGGTGCACCTCACGACGCCGCCCATCGACTGCAGCAACCTCGACCGGGTCGCGGTGAAGTTCTGGCGCCACCTCAACGTCGAACAACCCGCCTACGACCACGCTTGTCTGCGGGTGAGCACCGACGGTTCGACGTGGACCGACGTCTGGGAGAACGGTGGCGAGGTGACCGATTCGGAATGGACCCAGATGGATGTCGACCTGTCGAGCGTCGCCGACCGTCAACCCTCGGTTTACGTGCGCTGGACCATGGGCACGACCGACGGTGGGTGGCGGTACTCCGGGTGGAACATCGACGATGTCGAGATCTGGGGTCTGGACAGCTCTGAACCGCCATTTTTCGCCGACGGTTTCGAGACCGGCGACACGAGCGGGTGGAGCAGCGTGATTCGGTAGCAGGCGGCAGGCCCGGCGCGGCGAGCTCCACCTTGTTCGACAGCCGGTCGAGTCATCGCAACGATGCCTCCGACGGCGGAATGCGACAATGGGGCGCAACGAAAAGGAGACGACACCATGGAGCCGACTGCGATCCTCATCCCGATGTTCACGCTCATGGCCTTCACGATGGTGATGATCCTGACGTTGGGTGTCTTTCGGAATGTCGCCATCCTGTCCGGGCGCGTGCAGATCAAGGTGTTCAAGTCGTTCAGCGAGCCCGGGGAGACCGAGGGCCTGCTGGCCATCAGGCGCAACGTCGCCAACCTCTTCGAGCTGCCGGTGATCTTCTACGCCCTGTGTCTGACGGCCTTCGCGGCGGGCGTGACGGATCAGACCACGGTCGCCCTGGCGTGGGTCTTCACCGGTTCGAGGCTGGTCCACTCGGCGATCCACATCACCTACAACAGCGTCCTGCACCGTTTCCTGGTCTTCGCCGCCGGGCTGGCCGTCGTGGCGGTCATGCTGATCCGGATCGCCGCGAGCGTGTAGCCGGCATCTGACGCTCGGGTCCGACAGAGTTCCGGCCGGAGGGTGCTAGCCCGGCCTTCTCACCAATCTCCGGCTGCAAGGCGCAGTACACCATGATCTTCGACGCTTTCTCGATTCGCTCGCTCGACGTACCGCAAGTACGACTGCGCTCCCTCATCTTGCGAGAGCGCCGAATATCAAGGCGTCTTGCACCTTTCGCTACGGACCTTGGTGAGAAGTCCGGGCTCGAGTCTCGACCATGTTCAAAGCCTTCTCGGTTCTGCTCGCCCTTGCCCTGTCGACCGTGCTCATCGGCTGTTCCGGGAGCGGTTCCGAGAGCGACGCCCCAGCGTCGGTCGAGGCGCCATCCGACGCCTCCGCGCCGGTCGAGACGACGCGCGTCGAGGGCTGGTGGCAGCAGGGGGACTCCGCCGGGCCGCTCGTCGTCGAGCTCGAGGGGGACGAGATTGTCGCCGTCGACCGCAACCTGTCGCACGGCGACTACGGTTCGACCCGCGACCGCTTCGAGTTCGACAGCGGCCGCCTGGTCCGCTACGTCCAGGACTCGAAGCTGCGCATGATGGACCCGGATGACCCGAGCCGGCTGGTCCCCGTGCTGATGCGGCTCGACTTCGGCGAGCAGCGCGTCCGAGAAGGAGGGGAGAAGGCGATCGACCGCAGCTTTGCCGTCGTGCAGGATTCGCACCGTCGCGGTCCGTCCGTTCTGGGCGGCGTTCGTCAAGGCCGTGGTGCCGAAGGTGTCGGGTGCGGAAACGTCGGCGCCCCGTGCCTGCTTGAACCCGTCCGACCGCAGCACCGTGGTGACGGGGACGACCCGATGCAGACTCGGCCGCTCAGTCGTCGATCAGGAAGAACTGGACCGTGGTGACGACGCGGATCTTCTTGTGCTCGGGTGAGAAGCGGTCCCGGTCCTGGATCGAGAAGTAGCCCTGCTGGGCGTTCCGGATCCCGCCCACCCGGGCGCCCGAGTCCTCGGCGAACTGCTGGGCGGCGCGCCGGGCGTCGCGGGTCGCCTCGCGGATCATGTCGGGCTTGACCTCGTCGAGGCCGGTGAAGAAGTACTCGGTGGTGGCGTCGTAGGAGCGGACCAGCGCCACGCCCTGACCGACCAGCTCGCCGCTGCGCTCCATGGCCGCACGGACCGCTTCGATGCGGGTCGAACGGATGGTCACGGTGGATTCCGCGACGTAGCGTTCGAGCCGGCCGGTCTGGTCCATGACCCCCTGGGCCTGGCGGTCGGTGACCCGGGCCTGGGAGGCGCTGATCTCGTCGTCGCTGAAGCCCTCGGCAAGGAAGGCCCGGATCTTGGCGGCGTTCTCCTCGGTGCGGCGCTGCAGGGTTGCCAGATCGTCGGCGGTCACCGAGTAGGTGATGGGCCAGACGACCAGGTCGGCCGGGGCCTCGCGCTCGGCGAGCCCGCGCACGGTCACGTAGCGGTCCGAGGCCCGCGCCTCGAGCAGCCCATGGCCCACGAAGTAGCCGGCGACCGCGAGGCCGATCGCGATCAGAAGCCCGGCCGCCGCGAGATTGCCGTCGCCCCTGTCTGCCATGCCGCACCTCCACCGCTGCCGGGAGTCGATCCACGCTCATTGTCGCAGATCTTGGGGACCACCCGGAAGGGCTCGGATACCTCGGATGCGCCGTCTGCGGCCACGAGCCCTCGCCTCAGGATCTGGTTCACCACTTCGGTGAAGCTGACGCCGTGGACAGGGGACCGGCATCCGTGATCAGCTCGGAGGTGACTCTCTGAACCCATGTGTCGAAACTGTGACCCTGGGGCTCGTTCGTCGAATGGTGGCCGCCGTGGGTCAACTCGAGACCTCCTGGCGGGCGGCGCGGAGGGTGATGGCGACGAGCACGACGACGGCGGTGCCGAGGGCGAGCCAGAGAAGCAGCTTCTGGGTGGCCGCGGAACCGGAGATTCGGCTCGCGACGCTGAAGTCGGGGTTCGGCTCGAGCTCGAGGCTGCCGATCTCGGCGACCGGAACGGCGAGGATCGCCGAGCGCACACGTTCGAGCTCGTAGACCGGCGTCCGGTCGTCCGGGTGGCCGAGCAGCAGCCGGTACTCGCCCCGCTCGGCGGCCATGTAGAGGTCGGGTACCATCGTGTGCACCTCGACAGCGCCGAACCCGAGCGGCGCGTCGTCGCCGTCGGTGACCTCGAGCCGAAGCCCGGTCACGCGGGTCGGGGGAATGGCGATGGTCACCGGCCTGGGGTCGCCGACGCGGCGAACGAGGCGGCCCCGGGCGAGCACCCTCTCGCCGTCGCCGGGGAGCTCCGCGGTCAGGCGGAAGTCCCGGTCGACATACGGCGCTTTCACCTCGAGGTCGAGCCGGTGAAGGCTGAGCGGGCCATCCTCGATCCCGATCGTGTAGCTCGAGACCCGGGTGTCGACCCGGTGTTCCTCGATCTCCACTGGAATCGGAATCGAAGCCGCCGCATCCTGACGCAGGTAGGCCCACTGTCGGCCTTCGGCGTCGACGATCCTCAGGTCAGCGAGATCGGATCGGGCAACGGCGAGGTCGGCGGGCCCGAGCCGCAGTCTGGCCAGACCCTCGGCCGACGGGACCACCTCGAGCCGGCGGCGGTGAGAGTAGGGCCGTGGGTCGAGCTCGGCGCCGGGGTGGATGGCGAAAGCGAGCACCGGGGCGGGATCGTAGCTCGGGTTGCGGATCGGGTCCCCGAGGGTGGCGATCGTCGCCCGCGCCGGGTCGAGCATGGCACGGGCCGTTCGCGCCGCCGCCCCGGTCGCCGCAGTCAGGCGGTCGGGATCGAGCGAGGCGAGGTCGTATCGTGGGCGGTGGGCGCGGCCGCCGCCGTAGTAAAGCGACACCGGCTTTCCGGGCATCGAGAAGACGAGCACCGGTCGGGGCATCGTCGCCGTGACCTCGACGTCCTCGAGCGGCGGGCTGTCTCCGTCATCGACGACGAGCCGCAGTCGGTCGCCTCGAGGCGACCGAAGCGGGATCTCGAGGGTCTCCACCGGCGCGATGGCGGCGATGCGGAACACCGAGTTGGCGCCCAGCGGCTCCGGGTCCGCGCCCGGACCCTCGTCCCACACCGTCACCGACCGGTGGAAGGTGTCGGTGGCGGTCGCGATGACCAGGCGTCGCGGCACGATGCCCCGGGGCCGCTGGACGACGACCTCGGTCGACCCTCCGAGCTTGCGGATCTCGACCAGGGGAAGTCCGACCGCGGACGACCCGGTCGCGGGCAATAGGCTGCTCGCCTCGAGTGAGAAGCGGGGCTCCAGATAGCCGAGGTCCCGGCTCTCGACGGCTACTTCGAGGCGGACGGCCCCGGTGGTGGGGAGGGTGAAGCGGAGCTTCTCCGCGGCCGACGACGGCAGCCGGAAGACCGCGCCCCGATCGATCACGGGCGTGCGGGCGCCGTCCGCGCCGACGGCGGTGATGTCGAGCCTGGCGACGAACTCCCGCGTCGCGACGTCGAGGACGAGCTCCCAGGCCGGGACGTCGGACGGAAGCTTCGGGACCTCGAAGACGAACGACTCGCGGTGAATGTCGACACGGTCCACCACTTCGCGCGACCGTCGGGCTTCGGCGATCTCGGGCGAGAAGCTGTGCCGCACCCGGGTCGCGACGCCCGGCGGGTCAGGGCTGTCGACGAGGTAGGGAATTTCGGCGCCGTCGGCGGTGAGAATCCGAAGGTCCGCGAGGTCCGGCCGACAGTTGCCGACGACCTCGGGGGGCAGCTCGAGCCGGGTCAGCCCGGTGCCGTCGGCCGCGATCGGCGCTCTGAGAGGAAACAGGATGGCCAGCGTCCCGGGTTCGGCCAGGGCGACGGCAGGCAGCGCAATGACGATGATGAGGGCGAGCCGTTTCATGGGTCATCCTCCGACCTGAGATGAGGGTCTCCGCTGGGTGAGATGGGCCAGGATCATGATGTGCCGGTGGTTGCGAAAAACGGAGGTATTCGGTTCGGTATGTCGAGTGTTTTCGCGACCGTCCCGGGCGCGAGAGATTGGTGCAGATCGCCAGTCGGAATCGCTCATCCGGGGTCCGGGTTCGTCCTGAAGACGAATCGTTGGTAGATCAGCGACACGATGATCAGCGACAGCGCAAGACCCACCAAGGAGGCCACGCGGTAGAGGTCCTCGAGCCGGCCGAGATCGTGGAGAAAGACCTTGCCCAGGGTCAGGACGAGCATTCCCAGGCTGAGCCAGCGCAGCGAGCCGCTCTTCGACCTGACGCCGATGGCGAGCAGAACGAGGGCGTAGACCGCCCATGCCACCGAGGTGGCGGCGTCGCGCGCCGGCATCCGCTCGAAGCTGAGCTCGAGATTGGGCCCGGTGGCGAAGGCGTCGGCGATGGCCAGATTGATCCAGGCGAAGACCACAGCCACCGCGGCGAGACCGCAGCACGAGGCCCAGATCGGTTTCTCGACCGGGTAGATCCGCCGCTCCCAGCGCGTGAGCCGGTCGATCTCGCGGCGGCGCAGCAGGAGATGTGACGAGATCATCGCAGCGGCGGGGACGAGGTAGGTGTAGGTCAGCCAGTTGAGCACCGAGGCTCCCGACCGCACGTGGTAGCTCAGCACCCATGGGTTGGCGACCAGGCGGACGGTGGCCGCCCCGAGCAGGGCGAGACCGAAGTACTTGAGGCCCGGGTGGTCGAGCCGGACCCAGAGAGCGAGGATGGCCAGCCCGTTGACCGCCCAACCGATGGTGATCCACTCATTGTCGAGCTGGAGCGGGATCGCCACGGAAACCAGGCTGAGGGCAACCGCCAGGTACCACACGATCATCGTCCGCCTGCCGGCGTCGGAAGTGGACAGCCTGGTCCGGGTCCGGAGCGCGGTCGCCAGTGCGACCGCCGCGAGACCCACCGGCAGCAGTCCGATGCCCTCATTGCCGAAGTGGTCGTGCCAGACGGCCCACAGCGGGAAAAACCAGAGCGGTCCGGCGAGCGCGGCGCCCCACCAACCGGCGCGACCGGATCGGAACGCGGTCGGGACGAGAGCCGGCCAGACGGTGAAGAAGGTCGCAGAGAGCGCGAGCGCGACGAGCGCCGGCCCAAGCGCTTCGTTCGGCCATCCGCCGAAGCAGACGACGGCCTGGAGGAACGCCGCGGCCACGGTTGAGGCGAGCAGCCAGACCCCGGAACGCATCCTCGTTGCCGCGAGAGCTGCGAGCACCCCGAGGACGAGAACGGCGCCGAGGTGGGCGATGTTGTCGGCACGGTAGATCGAGGGCAGCGAGGCGACGCCCACCATCATCGAAAGCGCGGTCGTCGCTGCGGCCCGCTCGGCCCACAGCCGGCGCGTCCCGTCAGACGTCAGCAGGGCAAGCGCCTGGAACGCCACAGCGAAGCCGATCATCAGCCCGATCCAGACCCAGCCCTCTGGGGCGCCGGCGTCCCGGCCGTGCTCGCCGACGGCGACGGCCAGGCCGATCGCCGGAACGATGCCCGCCGCGAGCTGCACCCACACCCTCCCGGGTCGTCGGGAGCCAAGGACGAGGAGACCGCCGAGGGCGATCCAGGCGGCGGTCCACGGCCACAGCTCGAACCCGTCGCACCGCGGCACCGCCAGGATCGACAGCGCCGAGAAGCCGAGCGCGGAGACGAGCGCGGCCAGGTCGAGGCCGCGTGAGCGTTCGCGGTCGCGCCACAGCTCGGCGGCGGCGGTGAAGAGGGCGGCCATGGCGACGCACAGGCCCAGCACCAGCCAGGCGAGCGACGGCGGCATCCGGTGGCCGAGGAACCACAGCCCCATGACGGCGATGTCGGCGGCCGCGGCGGCCACGGCTGCGCCACTGTGTCCGCCGCGGCGCTCGAGCCAGATCGCGCCGGCGCTGAGAGTCAGCAGCAGGGCGCCCAGCGGCCAGGGATTGTCGGCGAGCTCGGCGGTGGCGGCGAAGTGGAGCGCGAACGCGAAGGGGATCGCGACCCCGCCGGCGCGGGTCGCTCGCCACAGGGTCGAGGACTCCCGGTCGCCGCCGGAGACCAAGAGAAAAGCGAGGCCGAAGACGCCGAGCACGGCGATGCCGGTGAGCGACTGCTCGGCGTCCATCGAGGCGAAGATCCAGATCGCCTGGTGGACGGCCGTACCGGCCAGGCTGAGGACCGCGAGCACCGGCCACGCTCGAGCTCGCGCCAGCCAGAGCAGCCCGAGATCGAGCAGGAGGATGTAGCCGAAGAGGGCCGCCGGGCTGTCCATCTCCGAGGCGACCAGGACCGGGGTGGCGAAGCCGCCGACCAGGCCGAGCACCGCGATGAAGAGCGCACGACGAGCGACCGCAAGGGCGACGCACACCGCCGTGATCAGGACCATCAACGCGAAGGCCGGCACGGTGCCGATCAGGCCGTAGAGGTTCTGGGCGGCCCAGGTCGCGCCGTACAGGATGACCACTCCGGCGCCGGCGAGGGCGTTGCCGGCCGCCGGCTGGTCGCGCTTGACGAGCCACTCCGACCCCACGAGGCAGACGATCCCGGCGATGACGCCGAGAACGACCCGCATGGTGGGCGAGATGAGCCCGTGCTCGATCGAGTACTGGAAGAAGAGCAGCGAGGCCAGGGCGAGAACGATCCCACCGGCCGCCGCCGCTCCCCGGACCCCGATCCACCGCTCCCAGTCGATGGTTGCGCGCGGCTCGACGGCTGGGCTGGAAGGAGGGGGTGGGGAAGCCGTCGGTCGGGTCGGGACGGGCCCGGGTCCCGGTTCCGGTTCGGTGATCGGAGGTTCGGGGAGCGAGGGCGTGGCCGCCGGCGGTCCGGTCGGCGGCTGAGCGGCCTCCGGCTCGTGCAGCGGCGGAACGTGGGCCGTCCCCGTTGTCCTGGGCGGCGCGGTTGCATCTGCTGGGCGGGGTCGGGCTCCTGCGGGGGGCGTCGGCGCCGTGGCCTCCGGGAGCCCGGCGGTCTCGAGCCCGCCGATCCGCCGCTCGAGATCGCCGAGCCGTCTCGCCAGCGGATGATCGGAACCGGCGCCGACGGAGCGCTCCAGGTCGTCGATTCGAAGCCTGAGCGAGCGCTGCTTCAACAGCGCGACGATGCCGAGGATCACCCCCGAGAGAATGAGGGCGGGGATGACGACCACGACCAGGAAGACGAGCAGCTCTTCCATCATTGACACCCTTTCGTCGACGGGATCGGATCGAGAAGAAGACGGCCCACGCGGTCGAGCAGCCGGGTACGGTCCGACGAGCTGAGCAGATCGAGATCCCGGCCGATGTTGATCATCGTCCCGAGGGCGACCGTGGCCCAGGCCGCGTCGCCGGGCAGAACCGGGTACGGCTCGGCCGAAGGCTCCCGCCGGCGGTGCTCCACGACCCGCTCCTCGATCCACTTCTGAAACCGCCGGTAGGTGGAGCGAAGGGCCTCGCGGATCTCCGGGTCGTCGAACTCGTTGAGCCCCGCGACCAGGATCCGGTACAGACCGAGCTCGCCGTGGTGCTCGGCCTCGTAGGCCAGCACCTGCTCGGCGGGGCTGGCGTCGTCCGACGCGGCGGTGATGTCCGTCCAGATCGCCATCGAGATCTCGAAGACGTGGCCGATGGCCGCCAGGAACATGGCCTTCTTGTCGGGCCACAGGCGATAGAGGATCGTTTCCTGGACTGCGCATCGGTGGGCGAGCTCCGCGGTCGTGGCCCGCCGGTACCCGAGCTCGGCGAAGGTGCCGGCGATGATCGGCAGCAGCTTGGCACGGCGCTGGGCGCTGCGATCGGTCCGGGGCATCGATCGGTGACCGCCTTTCGTTAGTGTTCACTTACAAAATACGTTAATCGGCGTTTTTGTCAAGGCCTGGGCTCCGGGAAGGTGACTGATGACGGGCGGTGTGTCGGATGATTCGCGGCACCGTATCGGGCGCCCGGGTTGCATCACAGTCGGACCCATCGCGGGGACGGTCCGTGTGGTGGCTTCGAATGGCTCGTGATCTCTCCGCATCCGACGACCCGTCGATTCCAGAGCCGGGTTTGAGATCCGGCTGCGTTCTGGTACCTTCGGGGCGAGCAAAAGGAAGGTCCCATTCACTCGAACAGGCGCCGTCCGGCTGATTCGCACCTTGGCACGGCATGGCGTGGACTGAACCTCGCCGTGGTGCTGGTCGTCGGCTCGCTCGCGTCCCCTGCGGCCCTGGCACAGACCGCCGATCCTCCACCCGGCACGACCCGGGCAGGCCAGCCTGCAGGCGGCGGCGGCATCCGGTGGTCCCTGGGAGCGGGCGTGATTGTCGCGCCGCGGCCGTACGTCGGCGCCGACGCCGAGATCCAGCCGATCCCGATCATCGAATTCTACTCCGGGCGCTGGTTCGTCCAGGGCATCCGCGCGGGCTACCGGTTCGTGGACACCCGGTCCATCGACTTCAACGTCGGTGCGCGGATCAGGTTTTCCGGACTCGATCCGGACGACTCGCCCTTTCTCGAGGGGATGGAGGAGCGGCGCCAGACCGTCGAGGCCGGGCTCGGTCTCGACTGGGAGTTCGCCCGCGCGCTGAGGGGCGCATTCGAGCTGGAGCTGCGGGCGTTCGCCGACGTGCTCGGGCGCAGCGACGGCTTCGAGACCTCCATCGACCTCGGCTGGCGACGGGTGTTCGGTCCCGGCAAGATGATCCTGCTGCCGGCGGTCGGCATGGTCTACCAGAGCTCGGACCAGGTGGACTACTACTACGGCGTCCGGCCCGAGGAGGCGCTGCCGGGACGTCCGGCCTATCGGGGAGCGGCCGTCTTCAACCCGCGGGCCTCGGTGCTGTTCGTCTACCGGTTCACCCACCGGTGGGGGCTGACGACGCTGGTCTCCGTGGACTTCTTCGACGACGAGATCGAGTCGAGCCCGATCGTCGATCAGAGCTCGGAGCTGTTCGGCCTCGTCGGTCTGGCCTACTCCTTCTGACCTACCGGGCTCGGCAGCCAGCCCTCTGAACTCGGTCCGACCGGGGTCCCGCTCGACCAGGCGAAGGAGATCGCGGCCCGCGTGTCCGGTCGCCAGTGGTCGATTCCCGAGTTCTTCTGGCCGAGCGGCTTTCCGATTCTGGCAGCACTTCCCATGGTCGTTTTCGGCACCGGTCCGGCGACCGCACAGGCGCTCAACATCGTGCTGGGTTCCATGGTGGTGGTGTTGGTCGTCCTCGCGGGCCGCGACCTCCTGACCAGTGCGCCGGACGGTGGGATGACGCTCCCGCACGGGTACGCTCGAGGGGTCGGGATCGTCGCCGCCTCCGCCACCATGGTCGCAGGCCAGCAGGTCTTCTCGTCGGTGGTCGTCATGGCGGCCATGGGCGAAGAGTCGCTGGACAAGCGGCAGGACGCTGCCCCCGGAGAGCCACTCGCCGGGCTCGGGGTTCCTTTCGAAATTCAACGCCATGAAGGTTGTCATACCGCGATGGCGTTGTCGCGGACAGAGCGGAGCCGGATCACCGTCGGGAGGATGGGCTACTCTTGTCCGGATTGAGGATGATCGACCGTAAGCTTTCCCACTACAGGATTACCGCCAAGCTGGGCTCGGGCGGGATGGGAGAGGTCTACCGAGCGGAGGACTCGAAGCTGGGCCGGTCGGTGGCGCTGAAGGTGCTGCCGGAAGAGATGGCCTCGGACGAGGACCGTCTGTCCCGCTTCAGACGCGAGGCGAGGATCGTCGCCGGCCTGAATCACCCGAACATCGTCACGCTGCACTCGGTGGACGAGGCGGACGGTCTGCACTTTCTGACCATGGAGCTGGTCGAGGGGAAGACGCTCGGCGAGCTGACGCCGCCGGACGGCTTCTCGCTGGAACGCGTGCTCGAGCTGGCCATCCCGATCATCGACGCGGTGGCGGGCGCGCACGCCAGGGGTGTGGTGCATCGCGATCTGAAGCCCGGCAACGTGATGGTCACGGACGAGGACGGCCGGGTGAAGGTACTCGACTTCGGCCTCGCCAAGCCGATCGCGGCGACGGCCGACGGCGAGCTGAGCGGCGTGGAAACACTGTCCGTCGCGGGCGGGGGCCTGGTCATCGGCACGCCCTTCTACATGTCCCCCGAGCAGGCGCGCGGGCAGGAGGCCGACGCGCGCTCGGACATCTTCGCCTTCGGAGTGATGCTGTTCGAGATGGCGACCGGGCAGCGCCCGTTCAAGGGCGCCAACTCGGTCGAGCTGCTGTCCGCGGTGCTCAAGGACGAACCGCCGCAGGTGACGGAGATTCGTCCCGATCTGCCGATCCACCTGACCCGGGTGATTCGGCGCTGTCTCGCCAAGGACCCGGACGACCGCTACCAGACCGCCCGCGATGTGGTCGACGAGCTGCGGGAGCTGCAGCTCGAGGTGACCTCGGGTTTCGCCCGCGCGCCGATCAGCCGGACCGGCGCGCCGGGCAGGGTGCCCGGGCGGGCGACGAGAATGCGGATGTTCGCGGCGGTGTCGGCGGTGGTCGCGATCGCGGCAGTGCTGGTCGTCGTCTTCGGCTCATGGGACCGCGAGACACTCCCGGACGGCCGTTTGGAACGTCGAGTGGTGGCGGTGCTGCCGTTCGAAAACCTCGGGAGCGAGGATGACGAGTACTTCGCGGACGGCATCACGGACGAGATCACCTCGCGCCTGGCGGTGATCAAGGGCCTCTCGGTCATCTCGCGCACCAGCGCCCGGATCTACAAGGGCACGCGCAAGCCCGCCTCCGAGATCGGCGAGGAGCTGGGAGCGAACTTCATTCTCGAGGGCACGATCCGCTGGGATCGCAGCGGCGAACCGGACCGGGTGCGGATCACGCCCCGGTTGATCCAGGTGACCGACGACACCCAGCTCTGGTCGGACACCTACGAGCGCGAGATCATGCAGATCTTCTCCGTGCAGACGGACATCGCCGAGCAGATCGCCGCGGCGCTCGACGTGACGCTGGTGGCCAAAGAACGCGAGGCTCTGACCGCCAGACCGACGGACAGTATCGATGCCTACCAGGCCTATCTGCGCGGGATGAAGCAGCTGGTCTCGCCTGGATTCGGCCGCGAGGCCTTCACGCTCGGGGTGCAGATGTTCGAGCGGGCGGTCACCCTCGACCCGGGCTTCGCGCTTTCCTACGCGCGGCTCTCGTCGATGCACTCGCGCATGTACCACTACGGTTTCGACCGCACCGATCAACGTCTCGAGCTGGCGAGGCAGACCGTCCGACGCGCGCTCGAGCTGCAGCCGGACCTGGCCGAGGCCCACCTCGCCCTCGGCCAGTATCACTACTGGTGTGAGCGCGACTACGCGGCCGCGCTCGACGCGCTGCATTCCGCCGAGGAGCTCGCGCCGAGCAACAGCGAGGTCTGGCTCACCAAGGCCTATGTGAAGCGGCGCCAGGGAGATTTCGAAGCGGCCATCAAGCTTTTCGAGCGAGACTCCGAGCTGAGCCCCCTCGATCCCAACGCCACCGTCGGGCTCGGTGAAACGCTGGGAACCCTGCGCCGATATCCCGAGGCGGAGAAGGCGTTCAAGCGCGGTATCGCGCTGGCGCCCGAAGACCCCTACCCGTACACCGAGCTCGCGCTCCTGTACCTGCGATGGCGGGGAGACAGCGCGGCCGCCCGGTCGGTGCTGGACGAGATGCCCCCGGTGAACAGCACCGAGGGCTGCCGCGTGGGTTTCCTCGCGGAGCTTCTCGACCGGCGCTACGAGGCGGCGCTCGACCGCCTGGAGGGGTGTCCCCAGCCGGTTCTGCAGGCGGGCATCTTCTCCATCCCGACGGCGCTGCTCGAGGGCATGACCCTCGAGCTCATGGACGAGCCGGACCGGGCGCGCGCGGCCTTCGAACGATCGCGGGTGATCCTCGAGGAGCGGCTCGCGAGGGACGCGTCCGACCACCGCACCCACAGCGCCCTCGGTCTGACCTACGCGAGTCTCGGTCGATCCGGGGAGGCGATCCGCCACGGCCTCCGGGCGGTGGAGCTGTATCCGGTGTCGAGGGATGCCCTCGAGGCGCCCGGGTTGATCATCGATCTCGCCCTCATCTACACGATCGTGGGCGACGCGGATGCGGCCATCGAGCAGCTCGAGCGGGTGCTCTCCATCCAGTCGATCTTCTCGGCGTCCTGGCTCGAACGGGATCCGCTGTGGGACCCGCTGCGAAGCGATCGGAAGTTCGATGAGCTGCTCGAGAGGCACGCCGTCGACACAGGAACCTGAAAAAGGCGGCGATCACAAGGCGGCGTTGGCTGTCCGGGCCATCACCTCCTCGAATCTCGGGTGACGGTGCAGCTCGGCCAACCTCGGATCGATGCGGAACAGCGCCGGGCTGGCGCCTGGGTTCGGGGAGGAGAGCAGCTCCGCGACCTGCTCCAGAGCGGCGTCGAGCTCACCGACCCGGGTCAGAACGAGCACCCGGTTGCGGGCGACGATGGGACCGGCCCAGGCATCCTTCGAGATCGGGTAGAGCCGCACGGCCTCGTCGGCGAAACGGATCGCCTGCTCGCGGTCGTCGAGACCGGCGTGCGCGAGGCCCAGAGCCATCCGGATGCGGAAGTCGGCCGGACGACTCTCGAGCGCCTGTTCGAGGGCAGCCAGCGCCTCGCGGTAGGCCTGTTGCGCCAACCGGGTGTTGCCCAGGGCTTCGTGCGCCCAGGCGATGACCATGGCGAGAGGGATGGTTTGGGCGTGGGTCTGATAGGTGTCGCCCCGGTGGGGTTCGAGCTGCTCGATGGTCAGCTCGGGCCTGCCGGCGAGGAGCTCGTGAAAGGCCCGGAACCAGATCGTGCGAGTGCTGTGCCGGGGCGGAATCTCGTCCAGGATCCGTCGGGCCGTCTCGAGATCGCCGTCCCACAGATACTGGTTGCGGACCTTGAGGGTGTAGGGGCCGGTGTGGTCGGGGGCCATCGAGATCGCGAGATCGTAGAGCTCGCGGGCCCGCTCGAACTGCCACATCCCGAGGTGCGTGTTGGCGATCTCGACGGCGAGTCCCGGGTCGCGCGGGCTCAGCTCGAGAGCACGGGTCAGGCTCTCGGCGGCGCGCTCGAAGTCGCCCTGACGCCGGAGGATGTAGCCGCGCGCTTCGAGGAAGTGAGGGTTGTTCCTTGTCGTGCGCTCGACGACGTCGAGCTCGGCGATGGCGCGTGTGTAGTCTTTGTGGCCCCAGTAGTGGCAGTAGGCCATCGCGAGCCGAGTCTGGTTCAGGTCCGGGTCGAGCTCGGCGGCCCGATTCGCCGCGGCCTCGGCGAGTGCCAGGCGCTCGACGGTCCGGTCGAACCCCAGGTGGTAGGCACGTGAGTGAAGGCGGGACATCTCGGCATGAGCGTGCGCGAAGTCGGGATCGAGATTGACGGCTCGCTCGAACATCGACAGGCCGAGGCGCCAGGAGTCCTCGTCATAGTCGGCGGTGCGGTTCGACTCGAGGCCGCGCAGGTACGCCTGGTACGCCTCGAAGCTCTCGGTGGGATGGGACTCCACGCGCTCCCGTGCGTCGGCGAGGAGGGTGAGGTTGAGTTGTTCGATGACGCGTGTGGCAATCTCCGATTGCGCGCGGAACAGGTCGCCGAGCAGCTGGTCGTAGTGATCGGACCAGACGTAGATGTCGTCGGCCGCACGGATCAGCTGAGGAGTGATGAGGACGCGGTCGATCCCTGCCGAGCGATCCCACCGCACCGTGCCCTCGAGCACGTAGTCGACGCCGAGCTCGCGAGCGATCTCTTTGGCGGGCATACCGGAGCCCTTGTACCGGCGTGTGCTGGTGCGGGAGATGACACCGAGCTCCGGAACGGTGGTGAGGCGACCGCTGATCTCCTCGGTGATGCCGTCGGCGAAGTACTCGTCGCCCGGCGGGCCGAGGTTTTCAAACGGCAGCACCGCGATCATGGTGCGGGGCCGTTGAGAGCCCGGAGCTTCGGTCTCGGCTCGACTCAGCGGGGCTTTCCGGACGAGTACGCCCAGCAGAGCCAGGACGACTGTCGCCGCTGCCAGCAGAATGAGCAGTGTGTGTTTCTGTTGAAGGTGCTTCATGCCCGTTTCGCTGCTCAAGGGTACAACTTCCTGGGCTCGGCAATTGGTCGGACGAATCGCGATGGCGCGCCGGGCGCGCCAGGTCGGAGGCACGTCGCTCCGCCCGTGCCTTACATACTGCGTCGGTATTGACCGCCGACTTCGTACAGGGCGTTGCTGATTTGACCCAGGGAGCATGATCGGACCGTCCGCAGGAGCTCCTCGAAGATGTTGCCTTTGTCGCGAGCGACGGACTGCAATTCAGCGAGGGCCGCAGGCGCTCGCTGCAATTGCCGCTTGTGGAAGTCGGCGAGGTGGGCGAGGCGGGCGTCCTTCTCGTCGGAGGTGGCGCGGGTCAGCGGGGGCTCGGGGGCGTCCTCGCCGTCCTCGGCGACGAAGGTGTTGACGCCGACCAGCGGGTGGTCGCCGGTGTGCTTGAGCCGCTCGTAGTGGAGCGACTCCTCCTGGATCTTGCCGCGCTGGTACATCGACTCCATGGCGCCGAGGACGTCGCCGCGCTCGGACAGGCGCTCGAACTCGGTGAGGACGGCCTCCTCGACGGTGTCGGTGAGCCAGCCGACGATGTTGGAGCCCTGAAGCGGGTTCTCGTTCTTGAGCAGGCCGAACTCCATGGCGTTGATGAGCTGGATGGCGACGGCGCGGCGCACCGACTCCTCGGTGGGGGTGGTGATGGCCTCGTCGTAGGCGTTGGTGTGCAGCGAGTTGCAGTTGTCGGCCATGGCGAGCAGGCCCTGGAGAGTGGTGCGGATGTCGTTGAACGAGATCTCCTGGGCGTGCAGCGACCGCCCCGAGGTCTGGATGTGGTACTTGAGCTTCTGCGACCGCTCGTTGCCGCCGTAGCGGTTCCGGATCGCCACCGACCAGATCCGGCGGGCGACGCGGCCGATGACGGTGTACTCGGGGTCCATCCCGTTGCTGAAGAAGAAGCTCAGGTTGTGGGCGAAGTCGTCGATGTGCATCCCGCGGCCGAGGTAGGTCTCGACGTAGGTGAAGCCGTTGGCCAGGGTGAAGGCGAGCTGGGTGATGGGGTTGGCGCCGGCCTCGGCGATGTGGTAGCCCGAGATCGACACCGAGTAGAAGTTGTCGACCTTCCAGTCGCAGAACAGCTGCTGGATGTCGCCCATCATCTTGAGCGCGAACTCGGTGGAGAAGATGCAGGTGTTCTGGGCCTGGTCCTCCTTGAGGATGTCGGCCTGGACGGTGCCGCGGACCACGGCCATCGTGGACCTCAGGATCTCGTCCCACTCGCCGCCTTCGAGCAGCGGCTCGAGGGCCTCCCAGTCCCTGCCGTCGACGACCGGCTGGAAGGCGGCTTCGGGCGGGGCATCGAGGCGGCCGGACTCGATGAGCTTCCTGCGGGCCTGCTGGCGGGCCGCGGCGTTGAAGAACATGGCGAGGATCATCGGCGCCGGGCCGTTGATGGTCATGGACACCGAGGTGGTGGCGGCACACAGGTCGAAGCCGGCGTAGAGCCGCTCCATGTCCTCGACGGTGCAGATCGAGACGCCGGACTCACCGACCTTGCCCCAGACGTCGGGGCGCTTGCCGGGATTTTCACCGTACAGAGTGACCGAGTCGAAGGCGGTGCTGAGCCGGGTGGCCGGCTGGCCCTCGGCGAGCAGGTGGAAGCGCCTGTTGGTGCGCTCGGGGCCGCCCTCGCCCGCGAACATCCGGGTCGGCAGCTCCTGTGTGCGCTTGAGCGGGAAGACGCCGGCGGTGTAGGGGAAGGCGCCGGGCAGGTTCTCGAGGAAGAGGTAGCGCAGGATGCCGGGCCAGGTCTGCCTGCGCGGCAGCTGGACCTTCGGGACGTGGGTTCCGGCGAGGGACTCGCTGGTCAACGGGACCCTGATCTCTCGACCGCGGACGGTGTAGGTGAATTCGTCGCGGTCGTAGTCGCTGCGGATCTTCGGCCAGATCGCGAGCAGCTGGCGCGCATCGTCATGGAGGGCATGGGCGAGGCGGCGGATCTCGGCGTCGAGGTCGGCGAGCTGCTTCCCACCGGTCGCCTCGGCGGCAGTGATCTCCTCGAAGAGCGGCCACAGCTCCTCGGGATTGCCGTCGCCTTCGCGGGCGCACAGGATCGCGCGAGCGCCGACGAGCTGGTAGAGCTGGTCGGCGATCCTGATCTGCTCCTCCGCCCACTTCCGGTAGTCTCGGGCGGTCCGCGCGATGTCGCGCAGGTAGCCGGCGCGGTCGCCGGGGATCACCGGGTGGCGCTGGGGTGAGCCGGCGGGCTCGGCGGCGGTGCCGTCGAGGGTCCAGGGTGATCCGAACTTCTCCGCGAGGGCACGGACGAGGCCCTGGTAGAGGGCGTTGACGCCGTGGTCGTGGAACTGGCTGGCGACTGTGGCGAAGACCGGGAGCTCGGAGTCCTCGGGGCCGTCGAAGAGCGTGTGACAGCGCCGGTACTGCTTGCGCACATCGCGCAGCGCGTCGAGCGCCTTGGGCCGGTCGAACTTGTTGATGGCGACGAAGTCTGCGTAGTCGAGCATGTCGATCTTCTCGAGCTGCATGGCCGCACCGTACTCGGGGGTCATGACGTAGAGCGAGAGGTCCGAGATGTCGACGATCTCGGTGTCGGCCTGGCCGATGCCGGAGCTCTCGACGATGATGAGGTCGAAGCCGGCGGCCTGGCAGATGGCGATCGACTGCCCGATGTTGCGGCTCAGGGCGCGGTGGGCCTGGCGGGTGGCAAGCGAGCGCATGAAGACGCGGTCGGAGCTGAGAGAGTTCAACCGGATGCGGTCGCCGAGCAGGGCGCCGCCGGTGCGCCGCTTGGTCGGGTCGACCGACAGGATGGCGATGGTGGTCTCCGGATTGTCGGCGAGGAAGCGCAGCACCAGCTCGTCGGTGAGCGAGGACTTGCCGGCGCCGCCGGTCCCGGTGGTGCCGATGACTGGAGCGGGCTTCTGGCGCGGAGAGACCTCGACTTCGAGGCCCTCCTCGGCGCGGGTGATGGCCCGGGCCACGGCGAGCCAGCGGTCGGCGTCCGCCCCGAGCGGACCCGGAGAGCCGATCTCGGCGGGCGAGAAGTCGGCGGCCTCGATCATCGAGGCGATCATGCCGTCGAGGCCCATGGTGCGGCCGTCGTCGGGGGAGAAGATCTTGGTCACGCCGTAGGTCTCGAGCTCGGCGATTTCGCGTGGGACGATGACCCCGCCGCCGCCGCCGAAGAGCTTCACATGGTCAGCGCCCCGTTCTCTGAGCAAGTCAACCATGTACTTGAAGAACTCGATATGGCCGCCCTGGTAGGAGCTCACTGCGATGCCCTGCGCGTCCTCCTGGACGGCGGCGTCGACGATCTCACGAACCGAGCGGTTGTGCCCGAGGTGGATGACCTCGGCGCCCTGCGCCTGGAGGATTCGGCGCATGATGTTGATGGCCGCGTCGTGGCCGTCGAACAGCGAGGCGGCGGTGACGAAGCGGACCTTGTGCGTGGTCGGATTCGGCGCAGAGGTTGTCATAGATCCCTCCCGAGGGTGGAACAGGTCGATTCTAGCAAGGCAATCTCCCGCGCCCGATGCGCAGGCAGGGATGCCGGCCTCTCCACGGCGGCCGGGAAGAGGCGTGGCGGCAGCCATTCTGGCTGATGATGTTGGGGTTGCGGGTGGGAGCGGGTGCTTCGGAAACGGGATCGGGAACGGGATCGGGATCGATCCGGCTCGGAAGGGCGCACCGGTGCTCGACGCTCTGCGACGGGAGAGGCTCAATCGAACAATGTGCCGTCCGGGTCCAATGGTGGTTGCTCTGGCCGCTGTTTGCTGCGGACGGGGACGCGGACCCGGACCCGGGAAGCGCGGGTGGGGTAGACTCGATGCAAAGCTATGGACGAGTTCGTCTCAGGCACGGGGGGCCATCCGGAACGCATCTCGCGTTTCGAGATCCGTGAGGTTCTCGGTGAAGGCGCGATGGGGGTTGTGTACCGCGCACACGACCCGGTGCTCGATCGCGACGTGGCGCTCAAGCTCATCAAGCCCGAGCGTGCGGGCGAGGAGCGGAACCGGTCGCGCTTCCTCCGTGAGTGCCGGGCGGCGGCAACCATCAATCACCCCGGTGTCGCAACGATCTACGAGGCCGGAGAGACCGGGGACGAGCGGCTCTACCTCGCGTCCGAGCTCGTCGAGGGCGAGACCCTCGAGGACGTCGTCGCCCGAGGCGCATTGCCTCCTGACCGCGTCATCGAGATCGGCATCCAGCTCGCCGAAGCTCTGGCTGCCGCGCACGCGAAGGGCGCGATCCACCGGGACATCAAACCGTCGAACCTGATGATCACGCCCGATGACAGAATCAAGGTGCTCGACTTCGGCCTGGCCCGTCTCGTCAGCTCGGAGGGCGATTCAGCTGAAGTCGGAGAGGGCTTCGACGAAGCGCGAAAGGTGGATCAGACCCAGGAGGGCATGGTCGTCGGGACGCCGGCCTATATGTCGCCCGAACAGGCCTCCGGGATGAAGGTGGACGAGCGGACCGACCTGTTCTCGGCCGGCTGCGTGCTCTACGAGCTGGTCACCGGCCGGTCGCCGTTCCACTCGGGCACGGTGCCCGAGACTCTGCGGCGGTTGCTCACCGAGGAGCCGCCGTCGATCTCCAGCTCGGGGAAGGGGATCCCGCTCGGGCTCGACAACGTGCTCCGGCGGGCCATGGCCAAGGAGCGCGAGGCCCGGACGGCGACCTCGGCCGACCTCGCAGACGAGCTTCGCGAGCTTGTGAAAGGCGAGCCGGAGATTGACGCCGGATTCAGCCGTGGGCGGCGATTGCGGATCGTGGTCGGTGGCATCACCGGGCTCGTTGCCCTTGTCGCGGCCGCGGTGCTGATCTGGCAATGGAGCCGGCCCTCGTTCGCTTTCACCGACCACGACCGCATCGTCGTCGCGGATGTCGAGAACACGACCGGCGACGAGGCGTTCGACCTGGCGCTTCGGGCCGCGGTCGAGACCGATCTCAAGCAGTCGCCCTACGCCACGCTGTATCGGCGACACCAGGTCGACGAGACCCTGCGACAGATGCGCAAGGCGCCGGACACCTTCATCGACGAGAAGCTGGGCCGCGACATTTGTCGGTTCTCCGGGAGCCGCGCTCTCATTCTGCCGAGGATCGTTGCCCTCGGCGAAGGGTACGAGCTCGAGGCAACCTTGGTCGATCCCCATACGGGCCGCCGCGTCGAGCGCATCGCGGTGTTCGCCGATACGCGGAAGGAGGTTCTGACCGACGCCATCGACAGGCTGACCCGCGAGCTGCGGACACGGCTCGGCGAGAGCCTCGATTCGATCGAGAAGAACGACTTTCCGATCGCCGACGTCACGACGTCGTCGTGGGAGGCGCTGCACTACTTCGCCACCGCCAATCTCCGTTGGGGCCGGGGCGACTTCGGCGAGGCAATCCGGCTCTATGAGCTGGCGCTCGACCTCGATCCCGAGTTTGCCACATGCCGCGGCTCGCTCGGGCTGCTGCTCATCCAGTTCACCGGCGAGCCGGAGCGCGGCGCTGAGGAACTCCGCCGGGCGCTCGTCGACGGCGAGACATTGCCGCGTGACGAGTACCTCATGCTGCGGGCGGCCAACCGCCATTTCGGCGACCGCGACCTCGAGGGCGCGCTCGAGGAGTACGAGCTCATCACCGAGCTGTACCCGCGGCACGGTGCGGCCCGCAACAACATGGGCCGGACCCTGCTCCAGCTCGGCCGCTTCGAGGAGGCGGCGGCGATGTTCCGGAAGTCGTCGGAGATCGACCCGCAGGGGACCGTTCCGCTGGTCAATCTGGCGCTCATGCACATCTCCGTGCTGCCCGATCCGCCGGCTTCGGAACGAGCTGCCCGGGCCCTCGTCGCCGTCGACGACGAGGCCGCCAACTACCTCAGCCTGCTGGGTTGGGCGGTTGCGGTTCAGGGTCGCTACGGCGAGGCGCGGAAAATCTTCGAACGGGCGGTCGAGATCGAGCCCGACCACCCTTACGCGCTGCCCAATCTCGGGTATGTGCTTCTCGCGATGGGCAACCCCGAGTCGGCGGCGTTGCACTTCCGCCGCAACCTGGCGCGGATCCGTCGATTGGACGAGAACCACAACGAGCCGGGCGCCATCCTCGACCTCATCGTGAGTTTGGCAGTCGCGGGCAATCGGTCCGAGGTCGCAAAGTTGGTCGAGGACGGTGAGAAGCGACTCGCCGAGATGCGCGGAACCCGGCCGCTGACCCTCGACGACCATGCCTTTCTGTGCCAGCTTTACGCCGCGGACGGACGGATCGAGGACGCCGAGGCAGAGCTCGCGGCCGCCATGTCCATGGAGGTCGACGACGCCGACTCCCAGTTCGAGCTCGCGCGCTCGTGCGCCATGCTCGGCCGACGCGAGTGCGCCATCGACAACACCCGGAAGGCCTTCGAGATGGGCTTCGGAGATCCCTATCTGCCGATGCTCATCCCTTCGATGCATCGACTGCTCGGTGATCCGGAGTTCATGGGCGTATTCCCCATCAACGGTGCGTGAGGGCCGCTAGCCTCTCTCTTCGCCGCGCTCGAACCGCATCTTCTCGATGAAGGCGGCGGCCAGTCCCTCCGGGTCGTCCATGTGGAGCAGCCTGGCAACCTGGAGCACGAAACCGCGCACGAAGACCGGCGCCGGGAGCTTGCCCCACTCCTCCTTCTCGATGGCAGCAAGCACGTACGGCCGCACCTTGGTCTCGACCGAGACCTGCTCGAGGGTCAGACCCGACACCAGCCGGTGGTGACGCAGAAAGGCGCCTGGGTCGCCGACCAGGTCGGTCGGGGTCCTCAGACCGGCGAGTGAGGCGTCCATGTTGTCCTCATCATCGTCGCGCCCACCGGTTGCGGTGAGGTCTGCGGCGGCGTTGGAGATCCGCATGAAGGCCTCGTCGATGCGGGCGAGCAGCTCGCGCCGCTCGGTCGTGCCGATGAGGGAGTACGTGGCCAGCGAGCTCTCCGAGAACAGATTGCGCCGCGTGTGGTACGCGCGGTGGACCCTCTCGAGGTTTGCGCCGGGCTCGACGCCGAGCACCTCCCAGTCCTCTCGACGGATCTCGCTGGTCACTCCGGCCCTCCCTTCAGATTCGCGGCGAGTCGCCGGACCGCGATGGCGAACGGACTGTCGGGCCGAACCGCGGCGACCGGCTCGCGGTCGACCACCGATCGCGCGACCATCGGGTCTCTGGGGAGCGTCCCGAGAGCCTCGACGGCGATGCCGTAGTACTCGCGACAGGCCATGCTCATTTCGACGGCGAGCCGTTCGTGACCGGCGCTCACCGCGCGGTTGACGACGATGGACGCCGAGAAGGTCGCTGCAGCGCCGAGCACCGCTGCGCCGGCCTCCGGGTCGATCGCCATCACCTCCAATACCAGATCGCGAGCAGACAACGGGCTGCGATCGCGGCTCCTCGAGGAAATCAACGCCATGGCCTCCGCCACCTTCGCCCGCGGTTCGGTTTGCCTGAGCTTTCGGGCAAACGCCGCCTTGATGAAGTGGTAGGCGTTCTCGACCGAGGTCGGTTCGGGCACCACGACCAGGATGCCGCGGTGGGAGACCAGGTAGAAGTCGAGCACGTTGAAGGCCGTGCCCGCGCCCAGGTCGAGGATGACGTGGTCGGCTTCGAGGTCCAGAATGTGGCGCAAGATCCGCCGCTTCTGCTCGTACTTCGGGTTCGCCATCTCGATCAGGGCATTTGCGCCGCTGACCAGACCGATGCCGGGAATCCCGGTGCCGATGACGACATCCTGCAGGCTCGCCACCCGCCGCTCGAGATAGTCGGTGAGGGTCAGATCGGGGTCGGGGATGCCGAACAGGGTGTGGAGGTTGGCGCCGCCGAGATCGGCGTCGACAACGACAACCCGGTGACGCTGTTTGGCCAGGACCACACCCAGGTTGACTGCCAGCACGGATTTGCCGACACCCCCCTTGCCGCCGCCGATGGCCCAGACCCTCGGCGCGGCGTCGTCAACTTCGTCATGCAAGATGTCGATCATGCTCGCAGCATGGCGGTCAAGGCACTGTAGTGCCGGCTCCGCACACGTCCCCTCCACAATGGTATCACTACGCCGATGACACTGACGTGAGGAGGGCCGTAGACTCGTGTGAGAACTGGCTGCGGGGGACGGGAATGGATCGGCCATGAGCCGCAGTCGAAACCGTAGATCGTTGCGTCGCGGGGTGCAGAGCGCTGATGTCCGAACGGACTCGCCGGCCGGGATCCAGGCCGCCGGTCTCACCAGCCCCTATTTCCGGAAGGTCTGGGACACCTCGTCGAAGATGACCTGGCAGCAGTTCGTCGATCGTTGGGAGCGGAGGTTCCACGCGCCTGGCCGCGGTCATCGGTAACGGGCGTTCACTGGTCCTCGTGACTCTGGGCGAGCGAGTCGAAGAATCCCCACTGGAGAGGCGGAACGCTCCACGTCTCGGCGAGACGACGTGAGGAGGGACGGTCTCTGGACCCGGAGGGGACCCTTCGACTCGCCCCTCGGAGGGGCTCGCTCAGGGTGACAGGGATCCGTGGGCTCGCTCAGAGTGACAGGGATCCGTGGGCTCGCTCAGGGTGAGCGGCCGGCGGGTGTCCTGCACCGCGTCGGCGGACCTGTTAGGATGAAGCTGCCATTTTCGCCTTCGGGATGCGCGCCCGCTCGGTGATCGCTCCCGAATCGGAAACCACATCCAACCAAAGGGGGTGGAATGAAGCAGGATCGAACTCTCTCCACACCCCGGTTTCGCGCCTACGGCAGGAAGCACATCGACCGTCTCCCGGCTCTGAAACAGCTGACCCCGGAGCAGGTGATCGCATTGAAGACCGTTTCCGCCGTGCTGCCGTTCCGGGTCAACGACTACGTTCTCGACGAGCTGATCGATTGGACGAACATCCCGTCCGACCCGATCTACCAGCTGGTTTTTCCGCAGGTGGGAATGCTCGCGTTCGACGACTACAAAAGGCTCGAGCAGCTGGTGGTCTCAAACGCCTCGGAGGAGGAAACCGCGCGCGCGGCGCGCGCGGTCCAGATGCGCATGAACCCGCATCCCTCCGGACAGCTCGACCTCAACGTTCCCATGGTTGACGGAGAGCCGCTTCCCGGCTGTCAGCACAAGTACCGCGAGACCGTCCTGTTCTTCCCGTCCCGCGGCCAGACCTGCCATGCGTACTGCACCTACTGCTTCCGGTGGGCGCAGTTCGTCGGTATCGACAGGCTGAAGTTCGCGAGCCACGAGGCCGAGTCGCTGGCGAACTACCTGTCCGAGCACAAAGAGGTCTCCGACGTCCTGTTCACCGGCGGTGACCCGATGATCATGTCGAGCTCGGCGCTGCGCAAGAGCATCGAGCCCTTCCTGGCCCCCGAGCTCGAGCACATCCGTTCGATCCGCATCGGCACCAAGGCGCTTTCGTACTGGCCGCACCGATTCACGACCGACCGCGATGCGGAGGACGTGCTTCGCCTGTTCGAGCAGGTCCGCGCCGCCGGCAAGCAGATCGCGCTCATGGCGCACTTTTCACACCCCCGGGAGCTCCAACCCCGCGAGGCGCGCATAGCCATGCGCCGAATCATCGACACAGGCACGATCATCCGAAGCCAGGCGCCGCTCATCCGCCACGTCAACGACGACGGCGACGCGTGGGCCGAAATGTGGCGCCACCAGGTCCGTCTCGGCGCGGTTCCGTACTATATGTTCGTCGAGCGCGACACCGGCCCCAAGCGCTACTTCGAGGTTCCTCTGGCGCGGGCGCTCAGGATCTACAGCCGCGCGCTGGCTCAGGTCTCGGGTCTCGCGAGGACAGCCCGTGGACCGTCCATGTCGGCAACGCCCGGCAAGGTCCAGGTCGACGGCATCACTGAAATCAACAACGAGCGCGTCTTCGTGCTCAAGATCATCCAGGGCCGCGACCCGGAGTGGACCAACCGCGTGTTTTTCGCCCATTTCGACTCCACCGCGACCTGGCTCGACGACCTCAGCCCGGCCTTCGGCGAGCGCGAGTTCTTCTTCGATCCCCACATGCGATCCATGTACGAGGGCGCCTGGCAACCCGACTGGGTGGGACCGGACGGCGAGGACGCCGAGCTCTCCGCCTGACCTTCATGGGACGCTTTGTACAATGACCCCGGTGGGACCGGGGTCGTTGCGCGTGGAGGTGAGCCATGGCAGTTGATCTGACCGGCAGAACCGTGCTCGTGACCGGTGCGTCGAGCGGAATCGGTCAAGCCTGCGCAGAGATCTTCGCCGAAGCCGGATGCCGGCTGATCCTCGCGGCACGCCGGCGCGACCGGCTCGACGAGCTGGCTGCGCGTCTTCGAGCCGAGACACGAACCGAGGTGTCGGCCTCGGCCCTTGACGTCCGCGACCGGAAGGCGGTCGACGCATTCGTCGGCGGTTTCGAACCGGCGTGGTCCGACATCGATATTCTCGTCAACAACGCCGGGCTCGCACGCGGCCTCGCCCCGCTGCACGAGGGCGAGGTCGCCGACTGGGAGCAGATGATCGACACCAACGTCAAGGGGCTGCTCTGGGTCACGCGCGCGGTGCTGCCCGGCATGGTCGAGCGCGGCAGCGGCCACGTCATCAACATCGGCTCCATCGCCGGCCACGAGACCTACCCGGGCGGCAACGTCTACTGCGCGTCCAAGCACGCGGTGACGGCGATCGGGCGGGCACTCAACATCGACACCCTGGGAACCGGCGTCCGGGTGAGCTCGGTCGATCCGGGACTGGTGGAGACCGAGTTCTCGGTGGTCCGCTTCCACGGTGACCAGAAGCGGGCTGATATCGTCTACGAGGGACTCGATCCCCTGACCGGCCGCGACGTTGCCGACGCCGTACTCTACTGCGCCACGCGGCCGCCCCACGCAAACGTCCGCGAGATGGTCCTGATGCCGTCCGCCCAGGCGTCGTCGGTCCACGTCCACCGGAAGTCATGACCCGCCGCGCCCTGTTCATGGCCACCGGCGCGAACCGGGGCGCCTGGTACGCCGGTCTGCTCGGGCCCCTGCAGGAGGCCGGTATCGGCTTCGAGCTCATTGCAGGAGTGTCCGCCGGCGGCATCGCCGCGGCCTGGTTCGCCGCCGGCGACGAGGAGACGCTCATCGACTCGTGGCGGCAGGCGGACCCCTATCGGGTGGCCGTCCACCCGTGGCTCAGCGCCGGCCGGTGGCGGACCGTCGATCGCCTGATCCGGGACATCACCCTGAAGACCATGGATGTCGAGGCGGCGCGGACGTCGGCGATCGAGGTCCGGATCGCCGCCGCCCGGATCGTCCGGTCCGGTTTTCCGCTGCCACGCTTCGATCTCGAAGTGCTCGGCAACCGGACGGCTCGCGACCGCGACCACTTCGGCCGAATGCTCCGGGCGACGGGCTTCGTGCCCTGGATCAACGGGTGCAGGAGCGCGGTCGAGATCGACGGCGAACGCTACATGGACGGCGGGCTGGTCAACCGGACGCCCCTGGGGATGGTGCCGGAGGACAGCTTTGACGAGCTCTGGATCGCGGTCTGCTCGCCGAGCGGGACCGCCGAGCTCGAGCGAACGCTTGCCGGGAACCGGCGGCGCGAGCGGCTGGTCGTGGTGACACCCGGCGCCGATCTCCCCGCCGGTCGCTGGACCATGGACTGGCCGACCATCGGGCGCACGATCGAGCTCGGGCGCGAGGACATGCGCCGCGCCATCGGGAGATCTCGAACGGACGGCGGGCAGGTGGTCGTCGGGGCGGGCTCGGACCGCCTCCTGGCGGCTCTCGATCGTCGCTGACCGACTCGACGAGCACGGCAACGGCGTGGTTTTCGTCCTGCCCGTGGAGCGGGTGGCCGGGATCAAGGAGGAGATCGTCCGTCGCACCCCCGAGTGATCGCTTCTCTGCCGCACTGCGTCGATCGGCTACAATCGGCCGATGAACCTGCCTCAGCACTCCATGATCGGCAATCGCGAGGTCGAGGGACCTCGCACCATCACCTCGGTCAATCCCGCCACCGAAGCCGAGATCGGCCGCGCTTCCGCCATCGGGGCCGACGGCGTCGAGCTCGCGGTCGGCGCCGCCCGAGAGGCTTTCTCCGGCTGGGCTGCGACTCCGGTCGAGGAGCGCCAGGAGCTCCTCTGGCGTTGGCTCGAGATCTTCATCGACGAGGGTGAGGAGCTGGCGGCCCTGATGTCGGCCGAGAACGGCAAGCCGATCTCCGAGGCGCTGCTGGTCGATATCGTGCCGGCCTGCGCAACCCTCGAGTACTGGGCGAGGACGGCGGCGGAGCAGCTCGCCTTCCGGCCGGCGCCGCCCGACCAGCTGCTGTTCGCCCACTGGCGGGTCGCCGGCTACCGCTTCGACCCCCTCGGCGTGCTGGCGGCCATCACGCCGTGGAACTACCCGGTGGCGATCCCCATGTGGGAGATCGTGCCGGCGTTGGTGGCGGGCAACACCATGGTGTTCAAGCCGGCGTCGGCCACCGTACTCACTGGATTGGCTCTCGTCGACCAGGCCCGCCGTGCCGGGCTGCCTGCCGGCGTGCTCAACGGCGTTTCCCTGCCGGGTTCGGCCACCGACGCTCTGGTCGACCATCCCGACGTCAAAAAGGTGCTGTTCACCGGCTCGGTGGACATCGGCCGCCACGTCGCCCGGCGCTGCGCCGAACGGATCGTCCCGGTTCAGCTCGAACTCGGCGGCAACGACGCCGCGGTGGTCGCTGCCGATGCGCCACTGGAGCGCACCGCCCGCGCATTGGTCTGGGCGGCGTTCATGAACTCCGGGCAGTCGTGCGCCTCGGTGGAGCGGGTCTTCGTCGTCGACGAGGTGCACGATGCACTGGTGCGTCGCATCGTCCGTCTGACCGACGAGCTTGTCGTCGGCGATCCGAGCCGGAGGGACACCGACCTCGGGCCGCTGACCACCCGTAGCCAGCGCGATATCGTCGTCGAGCACGTCGCCGACGCGGTGGCCAAGGGAGCGAAGGTGCTGACCGGCGGCGAGCTGCCGGACGGGCCGGGCTGGTTCTACCCGCCGACGGTTCTGGCCGACGTCACCGACGACATGGTCATGATGCACGAGGAGACCTTCGGCCCGATCATGCCCATCATGCGGGTCGCGGACCTCGACGAGGCCGTCGCGAAGGCCAACGACTCGCGCTTCGGGCTCACTGCGTCGGGGTTCACGACGTCGCGGGACACCGCCGAGCGGCTTCAGCGCGAGCTTGCCGCCGGTGCGGTCGGTATCAACGAGCACGGGATCGTCGCCGCTGGCGAGGTCACCGCGAGCTGGGGCGGGCTCGGCGAGAGCGGCATCGGCCGGTCCCACGGACCCTTCGGGCTGCACGAGCTGGTCAACGTCAAGTACATCTTCACCGAACCCGGCAGCGACGCCGCCGCGCCCTGGCACTACCCCTACGACGAGGACTTCGGCCGGTTCATCGGCGCCGCGATGCCGTTCCTCTACACCCAGGGGATGGGCAAGTACGCGCACCTCAAGGACCTCGCGTCGACCCGTCGGTTCTCCGAGCGCGTCCGGAAGACCACGCTGGCGAAGAACCTCCGGAAGCTGCTGTAGAGCGGATCTGTCAGCCGTCAGCTTCCGGCTCGGTCTGCTGCAGGATTCGAGACCAAGGGATTTTTCATAGAGGGTGCGCCCGCGGTGGCGCGAGCGCTTCGACAAGCGACCGGGGACCTTCGTGGCGTAGGCGTCCCCGTCTGCGATGGCTCGCGAACGTCGTGCGGTGGGCTCAGAGCTGACCACTGAGAGCCGAAGGCTTCACTCCGACGGGATCCCCTCGACCAGGAACACGCGGTAGTCCGGGTGCGGGTAGGCGTGGATCTTGGGCATGGCGCTGAACAGCCAGCCGGTGTAGTCCTCCTTGCCGTCCTCGCTGATGACGACCCTGGCGGCCGGGTTGAGCGGGTCGGCCGAGCGGCTGGTGATGCCGCTCTCGTTCATCATGAAATCCGGGATGAAGGTCTCGGCCTGGACGGTCAGGCCGCTGTCGCCGAGCGTCGTCCTGCCGCCCACCTCGACGTCATGGACCGCCTCGTCTCCGGTCTCCAGATTGACCAGACGGACGCGGATCGCCCGCCAGTCGGCGGCGATCCCAGGGTCGAGGGTGACCTCGGCGTTGATCCCGTCGTCGGCGTGCATCGAATCGTCCATGGCCTTCGCGTGAACGTCGTCATCGGGCATGGCGGCGACGGCTTCGGCCGGCGGGCCCGCGTGCGCGGAGGCGGTGTCGATGTCATCGGCTGTCGGTCGGGTGACGTCCCCGCAACCGGCGGTGACGAGACTGATGACGGTCAGGATGAGCAACGAGTGGCGCATGGTCGTCCTCCAGCGGCGGAGTATACCCGCCCCCTTCGGCGATGTCCGCACCGGTTCGTCAGGCGAAATTTCTCGGCGACGTGCCGCCGCGGAGCTCCGACACCGGCGCCGGTGCTTGCCCGGGCCCGTCCGTGCGGCTAGCATTGTCGGACCCGTTACCGAGCCGAGCGTCGGGGAGGACCATGGATCGCCTGTACGAGCTCGTCAGCACCGTCATCACAACCGTGTCGGGTTATGTCTGGGGCTGGCCCGAGCAGCTGCCGCTCATCGTCGTGCTGCTGGTCGGCACCGGTCTCATCACGACGGTGCGGCTGAGCTGGATTCAGGTCCGCTACTTCCGACACGGAGTCCGGGTGAT
Source organism: uncultured Thermoanaerobaculia bacterium (assembly GCA_964641415.1). GTDB lineage: Bacteria > Acidobacteriota > Thermoanaerobaculia > Thermoanaerobaculales > Sulfomarinibacteraceae > JAHECW01. Next base: position 98,293 of record CAZXMW010000006.1, read on the forward strand.
TCGCGGCGAGTACGACGATCCCGAGCACGAGGGAGACCTTTCACACTTCCAGGCGCTGTCCACCGCGCTGTCGGCGACCGTCGGCATCGGCAACATCGCCGGGGTGGCGACGGCGATCCACTACGGTGGCCCCGGCGCGCTGTTCTGGATGTGGGTGACCGCGGTCTTCGGGATGGCGCTGAAGTACACCGAGTGCACCCTGTCCATGAAGTTCCGGATCATACTGCCCGGCGGCGCAGCGGCCGGCGGACCGATGTACTCCATCGAGCGCGGGCTCGGGAAGTCGTGGAAGCCCCTGGCCGTGGCCTTCGCCGGTTTCGCGGTGATCTCCTCCTTCGGGTCGGGCAATGCCGTCCAGTCGTTCACGGTGGCCGACCAGTTTCGCCAGGACCTCGGGGTTCCGACCTGGATCACCGGGCTGGTCATGGCGAGCCTGGTCGCGGCCGTGATCCTGGGCGGCATCCGCCGGATCGGCCGGGTGACTTCGAAGCTGGTGCCGTTCATGGCGGCGGTCTATGTCGGCACCGCCATGGTGGTGCTCGCGCTCAACATCGGCGAGGTGCCGGAGACCCTGTGGTTGATCCTGACCTCGGCCTTCCAGCCGGCGGCCCAGATCGGCGGCTTCGCCGGCGGCACCTTCATCTTCATGCTGACCTGGGGAATCAAGCGCGGGCTGTTCTCCAATGAATCCGGGCAGGGCTCGGCGCCGATCGCCCACGCCGCGGCCAAAACCGATGAACCGATCCGCGAGGGCGTTGTCGCCATGCTCGGGCCGTTCATCGACACCCTGCTCATCTGCACCATGACCGGGCTCGTGATCCTGACCTCCGGCGTCTGGCACGACAAGCAGGAGCAACAGGTCGTCGTCAACGAGCAGTCGGCGGTCCTCGCGGTGGCCGACACCGCTCGGGTCGGGGTCAACGGCGAGCTCGCCGCTGCTGATCTCGCGGTCGGCGAGCTCCTGGTCGACGACGGCCGGCCGGTGGACTTCCAGCTGATCCGGAACCACTCGCTGGTCGACAACCCGCAACTGCTGGTGACCGCCGGCGCGGTGCTCACGACCGACCTCAGACCGTTCGACGGTACGCTGGTGCTCGGCGCCGACGCCGGGGGCGAGCTCGAGCTCGCTTCCTTGAGAGACCGCGCCGGAGCGGCCGTGGCCGGCACCCTGGTGCTGCGCGGCGAGGCCATGCAGAATGGCTCCCCGCTCACCGCGTGGGCGTTCCAGCGCGGACTGGGCAAGCTGGCCGGCGGCCAGGGCCACCTCCTGATCACCATGGCGGTATTCCTGTTCGGGCTGTCGACCGCCATCAGCTGGTCGTACTACGGCGACCGATCGATCCTGTACCTGGTCGGCCCGAGGTGGGTTGTACCGTACCGCGTGGTGTTCTGCATCGCGCACTTTCTCGGCGCGGTGTACTCGCTCGAGCTCGTGTGGGCCTTCGGCGACATGGCGCTCGGGCTCATGACCGTGCCAAACCTGATCTCGATCCTTCTGCTCACGGGCGTCGTCAAAGGCTGGACCAAGGAGTACGTCGACCACGGCAAGCTCGAACCGCCGGAGCACATCGTCCAGGCTCGCCGTGACGCCGCCCGCCGTTCGAAACGGTGAGCGGTCGGAGCATCAACCGCCAAGACGCGAAGAGCGCGAAGGGTCGCAGGTGTTGAACCGGCATTGCTCGGCGGCCTTTGCCTGTTTGCGGTCAATCCTATCGCTGGCAGGAGCGGCACCAGACGGTGGAGCGGTTGGCGATGCGGGTGTCCTCGAGGGTGGTTTTGCACCGCGGGCAGGGCGTGCCGGCCTTGCCGTAGACCTGCAGGGAAACGGCGAAGAGGCCGAAGTTGCCGTCCGGCGTGGAGTAGTCGCGAATCGTCGTCCCGCCCTGCTCGACGGCTTCGGCGAGCACCGACCGGACCTCTGAGGCGAGTCGGCGGAGACGGGGCAGCGCCGTCCGGCAGCCGCGACGGCTCGGTCGGATCCCGGCCCGCCACAGCGCCTCGGCGGCGTAGATGTTGCCGATGCCGGCGACCAGGTGCTGGTCGAGGATGAGCGACTTGACCGGCGACCGGCGAGCGCGGAGCAGGGGAGGCAGGACGTCCTCCAGACCCGGGTCGAGGGGCTCGACTCCCAGGGCCGAAAGAGAGGGGTCGCGAGCCTCGTCGCCCGGCTCGAGCCAGACCGCGAGGCCGAAGCGGCGCGGGTCGACGAAGCGGAGCTCGCGGCAGTCGTCGAGCGTGAGCACGAGGTGCGTGTGGTCGAGCTCGATCGCCGACCCACCGCCGAGCAGCAGCCGGCCCGACATCCCGAGGTGGATCATGAGCGCACCGCCGCCCTCGACGTCGAGGAGCAGGAATTTGCCGCGCCGGCGCGCGCCTGTGAAGGCGCGGCCCTCGAGACGCGAAGCGATGAGCGCGACGTCGAGCGGGCGGCGCATCATCACCGGCCGGCCTCGGACTCGCGTTACCGATCGATCGGCCAGACCGATCTCGAGCGCTCGTCGTACCGTCTCGACCTCGGGCAGCTCAGGCATCGCGCCATCATAGCGGGTTGGGTGGAATCAACCGCAACGACGCCAGCAATGCACGTGCGCCGCAGGGATCCAGCGCCGATGAATGAATGAGGAATGAGGAATGAGGAATGAGGAATGATGAAAAGAGGAATGACATCGCGGGGCTTGGTCCGGGTTGAGCAGCATTCTGCGATGAAATGCAGACCTGCTCACTCTTCACTCTTCACTCTTCACTCTGATTCGATCGTCAGCGAGATCGGGCAGTGGTCCGAGCCCATGACCTCGGTGTGGATCCGAGTGTTGACGACCCGGTCGACCATGTCGTCGGAGATGAAGAAAGAGTCGATCCGCCAGCCGACGTTGCGCTCGCGGACGCCGGGCCGGTTCGACCACCAGGTGTAGGCGCCGGAGGCATCCGGGTTCAATTGGCGAAAGATGTCGACGTAGCCGTGCTCGACGAGGCGGCTGACCCAGGCCCTCTCCTCGGGCAGGAACCCGGTGTTTTTCTTGTTCGAGGCCGGGTTGGCGAGGTCGATCTCCGCATGGGCGGTGTTGACGTCGCCGCAGATCACGATCGACCTGCCGGCGGCGCGCTGGGCTTCGGCGTGTTGGAGCACGGCCTCTGAGAACTCGAGCTTGTACGGTACCCGGCTGAGGTCGTGGCCGCCGTTGGGGAAGTACCCGGTGTAGAACAGAAACGACCCGAAATCGGCGATGATGAGTCGCCCCTCGGAGTCGAAGCGGTCCTCGCCGAGACCTCCCAGGGTGACCGACTCCGGCGCGACCTTCGAGTACAGAGCGACCCCGGAGTAGCCCTTCTTCTCGGCCGGGTGGAACCAGGTGTGGTAGCCGCCGGGCTCGCGCAGCTCGGGGTCGAGCTGTTCGGGCAGCGCGCGCGTCTCCTGGAGACCGAGAACGTCGGGCTGCTCGGCGTCGAGCCACTGACGGAAGCCCTTGCGGCCGCACGCGCGCAGGCCGTTGACGTTCCAGCTGTACAGACGGATCGTTTTCATTGCGGTCAAGCTATGGGCTCGACCATTTGCCGTCGGCGACTCTGGCCAGCTCGAGCTGGGGTTCGGGTCCGCCCTCGTAGATCGCCGGAACGGGGATCCCGGTCTCCTCGAAGACCTGAATCACCTTCTCCTGAACCTGCATGGCCGACGGCCCGGTCATGCCGATGCAGACCATCCGGACGCTGTCCTCGGGCGCCGCGCCCTTGTAGACCAGACAGCCCTCCCAGCCGGGCTCGGGCACGATCCTGGCGAGTATGGCCATGAGCAGACCCTGGGTCCCGATCTCCTGGAAGACCTCGGCGGCGGCGGCGCGGTCGTAGACGAAGCTGTAGGTTTTTTCCTGATCCATGCGCCACGTAATTCCGGCTGATGATCGGATATTCCTGCCCGCGGTTTCCTCGAACGCTAGTCGCCGCTGAGGATCGCGGCGGGATCGGTGGCGGTGGCGCGCAGGGCGGGGCCGAGGGCGCCGACGACGCAGGCCGTCGTGGCGAGCGCCACGGCCGCCGCCATCAGCCACGGCGGCATTGCGAAGAAGGTGTCCGGCTTGAATGGAAATGCGGGGAGCGTCGACGCGAGCGCGCTGTCGGCCAGTCGCGCCGCCGCCGCGGCGGCGGCGACGCCGATCACTCCCGCGATCAGACCGACCACCGCACTCTCGACGAGAATGAGCAACCGCACGTCGGATCGGCTCGCCCCGACGGCGCGCAGCACGCCGAGCTCCCGACGACGGACCATGGCGAGCAGCGCGAAAACGTGCATGACGTGCAGCGCCGAGATCGCGAGCACCAGGGCGCCGACCACCGCCACGGCGGCGAGCAGGAGCGCGGTCAGGTACGCCGCGCGCCGGGCGCCGCGATCACGGACCTCGAGCCCCATGGCCTCGACGGCCTCGATGACGGCGCCGGCGGCGCCGTCCGCGGCGAGCTGGAGCACCGCCGAGTGAAAGCCCTCGTCGGCGCCGCGTGGGCCGAGCTCGCGGTTGAGCTGGCGAATGAAACCGAGCGGCATGGTGATCCCGAGGGCAATGGCGGCGTCCGAGATCCCGACCAGCTCGGCCCGGTGGTGGATCACCCGCCGGCTTGACGGCCGCAGGCTCGAGGCGCCGAACCGGATGTCGGCGCCGAGCCCGAAGAGCTTCTCGGGGTTGACCTTGGGCAGCCGGTATGCGCGCCGGAAAGCGCCGTTGTAGAGCTCGACCATGTGCTCGGAGACGATCACCGGAATGACCTCGCGGCACTCGCCGGGACCCGCGATCGTGGTGCCGGTACAGACCGCGCCGTCCGGGCAGTCCATTGCGCCGCCGCACGGACGGCCGGACGAGGCGGGATCGAGTCGAGGCTCGTGAAAAGCCTCGCCGACCTCGGTGGCAACCAGCGCGGGGGCAATGCCGTCGGCCACCAGCTCTGTCTGCATTCCGGCGCCGAGAATCGACTCGCCGCCGGATGCGAGCGCCGGGACGAGCAACCGCATCTTCGGATAGACCGCGGCGACGCCTTCGAGCTCGCCGAGCTCACGGATGTCGTCTTTGTCGAGGGTGTCGCTGCCGAGCTCGATGGCGATCGCGAACAGGCCGACGTCGGTGCTCTCGGGCACGACCTCGATGCGGTCGAGCGAGAAAACCTCGCCGAGGAGCACCGACCGCAACCCGAGCCCGAGGGCGAGAAAGAAGACCAGCGCGGCGATGCTGACTGCGATCCCGAGGCCGCCGGCGGCCATGTCGCGCCAATGGCGGCGGAGATCGTCGAACACCGAGCGGCGCAGACCGCCGAGGGTCATCCCGTCACTTCCGTTTCACCGACCAGTACACCGTCAGCCATCCGCATCACTCGCCGTCCGGCGCTCTCGATGGCGGCGTCGTGGGTTGCGGCGAGAAGAGTCAGTCCGAGCTCGGTTCGGAGGACGGAGAGAAGCTCGAGCAGCTCGGCGCCGGTGTCGGTGTCGAGGTTGCCGGTGGGCTCGTCGAGGAGCAGCAGTCGCGGGCGGTTGAACAGCGCCCGCGCCACCGCCACCCGCTGGCGTTCGCCGCCGGACAGGCGGGTCGGCCGGTGGTCGGCGGCGCCGGCGAGCCCGACCATGTCGAGGACCTCGAGCGCCCGCGAGCGCTCGTTGCCGCCGGGACGGCCGAATCGGGCGGGGAGGGAGACGTTTTCGTTGCAGCTCAGGTGCTCGAGGAGGTGGTAGGCCTGGAAGACGAAGCCGACGTCGCGCTGTCGGTACCGAGCGAGCTGCCGGTCCGAAAGGGTCGACAGCCGCGTGCCGCCGACCTCGACGAGCCCATCATAGTTGCTGTCCAGCCCGCCGATGATGTTGAGCAGAGTGGTCTTGCCGCAGCCCGAGCGACCGACCAGCGACACCACGTCGCCGTCTGCGATCTCGAGCTCGACGCCCCGGAGCACCTCGCGCTCGGCGTTTCTGTAGCTCTTTTTGAGGCCTTCGACGCGAATCACCGAGTGAGTATAACGGTGCGGTGACGGCGGAGGTTGAACCGCGAAGACTCGGAGATCGCAATGACGTCGAACCGGGTTCGCGATCTTCGTGTCTTCGCGGTCGAACTACGGACGATCCCGGCCGCGAGCCATGGGCAGCGTGTCGCGCCAGCGGCCGTCGTGGGCGTGCAGCGCGGCGGCAACCGCGCCGGCGGTGGGCACGAGTCCGATCTCGCCGACGCCCTTCGACCCGTAGCCGCCGACCTCGTCGGGCACCTCGACCAGGATGATCTCGATGGGCGGTGTGTCGGCCGCTCTCAGGATGCCGAGATCGCGCAGCAGCAGCGAGTCCGGCACGCCGCCGGTGCACGGAAAGTCCTCGGACAGGGCGGAGCCGAGCCCCATGTGGACCCCGCCCTCGATCTGGCCGGCGCAGGCCCGGGGGTTGATTGCACGACCGACGTCGTGCGCCGCGACCACCTTCGCGATACGGCCCCCGTTGTCCAGAATGACGACCTGGGTGGCGTAGCCGAAGGCCATGTGGGTGACCGGTTCGACGGCGTCGGACCCGGGCGGCGTTGTGAAGTCGACGATGTGCTCGCCGAGAAAGCTCCGTCCGGCGAGCTCGGCGAGCGTCGCGCCGTCGAGGGCGTCGGCCAGGGCGACCGCGGCCTTCCGTCCGGAGGCGGTGCACAGCGCCGTGGCGCGGGATGCGGTGGTCATCCCGCACTCGACGCGGGGATCGCTGACCGTGCCGACCGCCATGCAGCCCGGATCGATCCCGGTCTCCTCGCTCACCACCTGGCGCAGGATGGTGTGCAGCCCCTGGCCCATCTCGGTGTACCCGGTCAGAATCCCGATCTCGCCGCCGGTTCCGACCTCGATGAGCACCCGCCCGGTGTCGTCCATCCCGTTGCCGATGCCGCTGTTCTTGATGCCGCACGCGATGCCTGCCGTGCGGGCGCTCTTGTAGACCTCCCGCACCGCCTCGAGGGTACGTCGAATTCCGCAACTGCCGGTCATCCGCTGTCCGGTGGCGAAGCGGTCGCCCGGGTCGAGGACATTGCGCTCTCGGATGTCGTAGCCGTCGAGGCCGACCTTCTCGGCGAGGCGGTCGAGGACGCCCTCGATGGCGAAGGCGGCCTGGTTCGCGCCGAAGCCCCGCATGGCGCCGCACGGTGGGTTGTTGGTCAGCACCGTTCGCGCCTCGACGTCGACATTGGGGACGCGATAGGGCCCGCAGCTGTGGCCGGCGGCGCGCTCGAGGACCTTGGTTCCGACCGAGGCGTAGGCCCCGGTGTCGCCGAGGATGCGCGCCCTGACCGCGGTCAGCCGGCCATCGGCGTCACACCCGGCGCGGTAGTGCAGGGTCAGGGGGTGCCGCTTGGGGTGGATCCGCAGACTCTGCTCTCGGGTCAGCTCGATCTTGACCGGCCGGCCGAGGAGGTGCGCAGCGAGCGCGGCGTGGCCCTGCACCGACAGGTCCTCCTTGCCGCCGAAGGCACCGCCGTTCGAGACCAGCTCGACCGTCACCCGATCGGTGTCGATGCCGAGGATCGCGGCGATCTGGCGCTGATCGTCGTGGACGCCCTGGCCCTGACTGTAGACCATGAGGCGCCCGCCGTCGGGCATGGCAAGGGACGCCTCGGGTTCAAGGAAGGCGTGCTCGATGCGCTGGGTATGGAAGGTCGCCTCGACGGTGTGGGCCGAGGCGGCGAGCGCCTCCTCTGCGTCCCCCCTGCGAAAGGCGCAGACCTCGAGCAGGTTGCCGCCGTCGTGGACGGCAGGCGCGCCGGACGCCAGTGCCTGTTCCGGATCAACCACGGGCTCGAGCGCCTCGACCTCGACGCTGACCAGCTCCGCCGCAGACCGCGCCATGAGACGGCTGTCGGCCACCACGACCGCGAGCACGTCGCCGATGTAGCGCGTGATCTCGCCCTCGGCGACAAGCAGCGGCCAGTCCCGGGCCACGAGCCCGTGGCAGCGCTCGCCGGGCACGTCCGCGGCGGTGAGCACCCGGACCACGCCCTGCGCCGCCCCGGCGGCAGAGGCGTCGATCCGGACGATCCGGGCCCGTGGGTGGTCTGAAAGGACCATGGCGCCGTGCAGCAGGCCGTCGACGCGGAGGTCGGCGACGAAGGGTATTGCTCCGAGGACCCGCTCGGCGCCCCGGTAGCGCGGGACCGACGCGCCGATGCCGGTACCCTGGTCGGCCGGTTTCGCGGGCGGACCGCCGCCGCCGGCGAGCTCGATGGCGTCGACGATCCGGTGGTAGCCGGTGCACCTGCACAGGTGGCCGGCGAGGGCCCGCCGGATGCGGCTCCGGTCGGCGGAGAGCCCGTGGTCGATCAGGTGGGCGGCCCGAAGCGCGATTCCGGGGGTGCAGAACCCGCACTGCACGGCGCCGGTCTCGACGAAGCTCGAGGCGAGCAGCTGTCGCTGCCGCTCGGGAAGGCCTTCAAGGGTGGTGACCTCGCGACCGGCGACCCGCGCCGGGTCGAGCAGACAGGACAGGGTCGGACGGCCGTCGAGCAGGATGGTGCAGCAGCCGCACACTCCCTGGGGGGAGCAGCCGTCCTTGACCGTGGTCACGCCGAGACGCTCGCGGAGCACCTCGAGCAGGTGCTCGCCGTCCTCGAAATCGGTCGTGACCTTTCGGCCGTCGAGCGTGAAAGAGACCGACGGCATCAGCGCTGAACGCCGTTTCGGATGGCGATGAGCTCGGCGGCGACCGATACCGCGATCTCCTCGGGGGTGTGGCTGCCGATGGCGACGCCGATCGGCGCCCGCACCCGGGCCAGAGCGGCCGGGTCGGCCCCGCCGCGTTCCATGTCGGCGAAGAGCTTGCGCACCTTCGCGGCGCTGCCCATCAAGCCCAGGTATCTCAGCTCGTGTCCCAGCAGCCGCTCGAGAACCTTACGGTCGTGGTGGTGGCCGTAGGTCATGATCACGACCCATGAGTGCTCGCCCTCGGGAACCGCGTCTGCGACCCGGTCCCAGTGCACCACCCTGAGCTCGTGGGCGAAGGGATTGTCGGCCATGGTCGGCAGACCGGCGCGGTTGTCGAGAACCGCGATTCGGAAGGGTAGGGTGGCCATGACCCGCGACAGCGCCAGCGCGACGTGGCCGCCGCCGATGATGGTCAGCGTGTCGAGCAATCCGATCGGCAACCTGAACGTCCACTCCTTACCGTCGCGCACGAAGCTCGGTTTGCCGATCGGGCCCCGACGAAACTCCATGCCGCTGTTCGAGAGCACCAGCGTCCCGGTTCCGTGCTCCTGCAGCGTTGCAGCGACCTGTTCAATCTCTTTTCGTGACGACCGCGCAAGCGGGAGGAACGAAAAGAGCTGCCTCCCGCTGCACAAGGTCCCACCCGCCTCGTCGTTGTGGAGGAATTCGACCAGCTCGGCGTCGCCCCCCTTGCGCGCCCGGTCGACCAGGGCGCGCTCGGCGACCCCGCCGCCGATGGTCCCCGACTGACCCGACCGGGTGACCACGACAAACGTCCCGGTGATGCCGGGCACCGAGCCCGAGTGCTCGACCACCGTGACCAGCGTGACCGGCTCGTCGGCGTCGAGCGTCTCGAGCGCATACCGCCACGGTTCGATCGATGGTGTCGGTTGGGATTTCATGTCCTTATTGTACGGCGCGCCGGGCGACGGGGGTTGGAGGGTCGATCGCGGCGACGCGAAGCGCGCGAAGGCGCCGCGGAGCATCGCATGTGAAAGCTGGCTGGGCGCTTGAAGCTCGACACTTCGCGCTTTTGGAGGTCTGCGGTTGAGTCGTGAAACACACACGCCACGAAGGGCCACAGAGGTTCCACAAAGGAGTTCAATCGGTCTCTTGTACAGCCTTGGCGAACGGTCCGATCGATGCCCGGAGGACGACCTCCGCGCGCAGCTGGTGATCGGAGATCTCCAGTGCTCGCCCCTGGAGCCGATCGAGCAGGACCTCGGCCGCAAGCTGCGCGAGCTCGACGACGGGTTGGCGCACCGTCGTCAGCGGCGGCCAGGCGAAGCCGGCGAACGACGTATCGTCGAAACCGGCGACCGAGAGATCATCGGGGATGTCGAGCTGCCGCTGGTGGGCGACGGTCAGGGTCGCCATGGCCATGTGATCGTTGCTGGCGAAGATCGCGGACGGACGGCGCCGCAGCGCGAGCAGGCGACTCGCGCACGCGTAGCCCGAATCGAAATCGTACAGGCCCTGCTCCACCAGCGCGTCGTCGTACACGATGCCGTGCCGCGCGAGAGCGGTGTGATACCCCGCGAGTCGATCATGACTCGAGCCGTGATCGGGGTGGCCCATGATGAAACCGATCCGGCGGTGGCCCAACCTGATGAGATGTTCCGTCATCTCGGTCGCCGCTTCCTCGTCGGCGACCGAGATCCGGGGGAGTCCGGGGAAGGCTCGTTGAGACAGACGGACGGCGAGGATGCCCTCATCGAGGAGGGTTCGGATGAGCTTCTCGTTGTCGGACACCGGCTGGAGGACGATCAGGCCGTCGATCGTGGCCTGGTGGTGGAGATCGACGACCTCGTCGATCACCGAGGAAGACCGCGAGTCGCAGGGGTGGATGAGCAGGTCGTAGTTGCGCGTGCGACAGACGCGGAGGACGCCGTCCTGAACCTCGGCCACGTAATCGGGGGCCTTCGGGTTGTCGTAAAGCATGCCGATGACGAAGGACCGGTTGGCGGCCAGGCGGCGGGCGGAGAGGTTGGGACGGTAGTTGACCTCGGCCGCGGCGCCGAGAACCTTGTCGCGGGTCGACGGTCGCACATTTGGCTCGTTGTTGACGACCCGCGACACGGTCTTGATCGACACGCCGGCAAGCCGTGCGACATCGTCGATGGTCGGTCGCTTCTCATTCACTGGTCTGTCCCCCAAGGGCGGCCCGGGCGTCGCGGAGCATCGCATGACCCGCGTCGGCTTCCGCTCGCTGCCGAGCGCCGCGCGGTGCGATTGTACAAACCCGAAAGAGATGCGTCACGACCCTCTGCCCGGCGTGGCGCGGCGAATGCGGCTTCGGTGAGGGCGGCCCGGTCGTCGTCGCCCTGATCTCGGCGGTGCCCGCGCGGCCCGTGGCGTTCGGAATTTCCGGCCATGAGAAAATTTTCGCAAACTATTGACAGCGCTGTCAACCTTGCGTTAAGGTCAAGCAAAGCTGGCGCGAGTGGCGAGGAGGCCAGCATGCTCGAATCGAAATCGGACATCTCCGAAGTTCTGATGCAGCGTTCCTCCCGAGTGAGCCTCGCACGCCGGCAGTCCGCGACCGACTCCCCCCGACCGACCACGACACGAAGCCGGAGATTCGACCGGTGCGGTATTCGCCCGGCTCATCGCGGCGCGAGGGGCGGCTTTCCCACCGCCATCAAGCGATGCACGGCGGGTCGACGTGGATCGACCGATGCACGAGCCGGGACGGACGGGACCTCTGACCGAGGACCCAGAGCATTCGAGCGGCCGATCGATATCCGACTCTCTCGCGGGACGTCGCCGGACACCCACCGGTACCGATCACCGTCTTCACGACCACCAGCGGCGCGCCGATCCTCGACGAAGATCTTGCGTCGCTGTGTGTTTCGAAACAGTCACGGTTTGACAATGGTCGGATTTTGAAGGAGGAGTTGCATGAGATATTCACATCTGCTCGCGTTTCTCGGCTTGATCGCGGCACTGGGGCTCGCTCCCGGCCTCGCTCTCGCGCAGACGGCAGAGGAGGCCGACGCAGCCTCCGAACAGGAACAGGCGGCCACCGAGGAGGAGCGCGCCCTGGAACAGCTGTTGAAGGAGAGCACCTTCACCGGCGAGGTCACCGTGACCGCCGCCCGCGTCGAGACCGACCTGATGAAGACGCCGATCTCGGTCAGCGTGCTGAGCTCGGACACGCTCGAGCAGCAGCAGGTCAGGAACGTGGACGACCTCGCGAACTTCGTCCCCAACATGGACATCTCGACCATCAACGGCCAGTCGACACCGATCATCTCCATGCGCGGCGTGCGCTCGACCAACGAGACCGAGCTCGGCGACCCTGCGGTCGGCGTCCACCTGGACGGCGTGTACTCTCCCCGCATGCAGGGCGTCCTCGCCCTGATGTTCGACAACGAGAGGGTCGAGGTGCTGCGCGGCCCGCAGGGCACCCTGTTCGGCCGGAACTCGACCGTCGGGACGATCAACATCGTCACCGCCAAGCCGGACTTCAGCGGCGTCTACGGGAAGGCCGACCTGCTGGTCGGGAACTTCGACGCCCGCGAGTTCCAGGGCATGTTCAACCTCCCGTTCTCGGACAAGTTCGCGATGAGGTTCGCCGGCCGCATCTACGAGCGGGACTCGTTCGTCAACGGCTACTATGACCCCAACCAGTACGACCAGCGGCACATCGCGCATCTCGTCGACGGCGCCGAGGTCATCGCCCCCGGTTCCTTCGGCGAGTGCACCGACCCGAGGTGCTACACGCGCACGCAGCACTCCAACTGGTGGATCGACTGGGTCGGCGCCGACAACGGTTGGACCGGATACGACATCCGCGAGCTGGTCAAGGCGGACCCGAGCGACTTCTACTTCAACGCCGATGAGTGGGCCTACCGGATCAGCGCTCTGTGGCAGCCGGTTGACAATCTCTCGATCGACCTGAGCTACCAGCACTATCGCAACGACAGCGCCGGCGGCGTCGACCTGGTCAATTGCGAGAAGCTCCGCGGACGACCGACCCGGGACGACGACGGGAACATCACCGGTACCGATGATTGCTCCACCTTCCTGCCGAGGGACGACACCTACACCGCGGTGGTGAACGTGCCGGGCAGGCTGTTCCTCGACATCCAGTACTTCCGGGCAAAGCTCGACTGGGAGCTCGCCAAGAACCTCAATTTCGTCTACTACGGCGGCGCCGAGGACCAGGAGCGCGAGTCCGCCCAGGACATGGAGCAGAGCCTCAACGCCTGGGACGGAGCGATGTTCTTCCTGCCGGGTACCGGATCGAAATCCTGGTCCCACGAGATCCACCTCCAGTCGTACGGCAACGAGAAGTTCAACTGGCTGGCCGGCGCCAATATCTTCCACGAGAAGACCACGACACTCGGCTACTACGACAATCCGATCAACGACAAGGCGATGTGGGATCAGCCGGACCGTTCGACCGACGCGTGGGCGTTGTTCGCCCAGGGCACCTACTCGTTCACCGACCAGTGGCACCTCACCCTCGGCTATCGCCACAGCGACGAGACCAAGGAAGACCAAGGTGGACGAACCTACACCTGCACCAACGACAACGGCTGCGCACCCGGCTGGTGGATGCGGGAAACCCTCAACTCCCTGCCGGCCGACTACTTTCACAACCGCGACGTCTACCCCGAGTTCAGCGCCAACGACAACAAGGGCTCCTGGGACCACGACGACTGGCGACTCGGCGTAGATTTCGACCTCAACCAGAACCACCTGCTCTACACCTATCTGGCGACCGGGTTCAAGGCCGGCGGCATCGGCGACGTCTTCCACGAGACCAACCCGCGGACCGGTGAGGAGATCAACGTCCAGACCTCGTTCGAGCCCGAAGAGGTTCTGACCTGGGAGCTCGGCTTCAAGAGCAGGCTCTTCAACGACAGGCTCAGTCTGAGGGGCGCCTACTTCTACACCGACTACGAAGACATGCAGTACGCCTCGGTCGGCGCCATCGCCTTCACCGACCGGTGGGAGGCCCTGCTGGACGACGATGGTCAGCCGATCCTCGACCCGAACGGCGAGCCCGTCTTCGGCTGGGTGACCGCCCCGATCATCGCGTACTTCACACAGAACGTCCCGGGTGCTCAGATCCAGGGCATCGAGCTCGAGTACGACTGGAGCCCCTGGAAGGGAGGACGCCTCTTCGGCTACGCCTCCTGGCTCGACACCGAGATCACCGACGACTGGATCACCAAGTGGAACTACGACGCGGTGGCCTACTTCGGGATTGACTACGAGTCGTCCATCGATCCCGAGAATCCCCTGCTCGAGGTCAATCTCGAGGGCAACGAGCTGGCGGTCTCGCCGCCGTTCAGGTTCCACATGGTTGCCGAGCAGACCTTCAATTTCGGCAACGCGGGATCGCTGCAGCCGTGGGCGACGCTCCACTGGGAGGACGACGCCTATCTGACCATCTGGAACGTCGACAAGCACACCGATGACATGGAGTTCGTCATTCCGGACGAGGACATCAAGTACACCGACGACCGGCGTCAGTCCTACTTCACCCTCGCCGCCGGCCTGCGCTACTTCGTCAAGAGGTGGCAGTTCGAACTCTACGGTTACAACCTGACCGACGAGGTCATCCAGTACTGGGGCGGCGCCGCGGAAGGGGTGGCCAAGGGCAGCTTCAACATGCCGAAGACCTACGGCATCCGGATCGGGTACAACTTCTAGGCGCTCGATCATCGCCGGCGCCGCTCATCCGCGAGCGGCGCCGGCTGGTATCGTCTGACGCAGGTTGGCCGCGATGATGTGTTCGCGTGGCCATCAGAGGGAGTTCCCATGCGCAGTCTCTCGGTCCTGATCGTCGCCCTTTCGCTCATCGGCGCTCCGGCAGACATCGGGGCGGCCGATCAGCTCTCCCTCGACGCCCGCATCGACGCCCTTCTCGAACGGATGACGCTCGAGGAGAAGGTCGGCCAGCTCAACCAGTTCAGCCACACCTTCGACGTCACCGGGCCGGCGCCCACCGACGACGGGGGCAACCGGCGCTACCGGATGATCCGCAGCGGACAGGTCGGGGCGATGCTCAACGTCACCGGCGTCGAGGCGACCTGTACGGCGCAGCGGCTCGCGGTCGAGCACTCGAGGCTCGGGATTCCGATACTGTTCGGCTTCGACGTCGTCCACGGCTATCAGACGATGTTCCCGATCCCCCTGGCCGAGGCTGCGAGCTGGGACCTGGAGGCCATCGAACGGTCGGCTCGGATTGCCGCCACCGAGGCAGCCGCGGCGGGTCTGCATTGGACCTTCGCGCCGATGGTCGACATCGCGCGCGACTCCCGTTGGGGCCGGGTGATGGAGGGCGCCGGGGAGGACCCGTTCCTGGGCGCCGCCGTGGCGGCGGCGCGGGTGCGCGGTTTCCAGGGTGACGACCTGCTCGCCTCCGACACCATCGCCGCCTGCGCCAAGCATCTCGCGGGCTACGGCTTCGTCGAGGCCGGCCGCGAATACAACACAGTCGAGCTTACCGAGCACACCATGCGCAACGTGGTCCTGCCGCCCTTCAAGGCCGCGGTGGACGCCGGGGTGGCCACGGTGATGAACTCGTTCAGCGAGATCGGCGGCATCCCGGCCACCGCCAGCGTGCACCTGCAGCGCGAGATTCTCAAGGGCGAGTGGGGCTTCGAGGGTTTCGTGGTCTCCGACTGGGACTCGATCGGCGAGATGACCTTCCACGGTGTCGCCGCCGACGAGCGGCAGGCGTCCGCGCTGGCCATCACCGCCGGCAGCGACATGGACATGGAGTCGTCGGCCTACATCGAGCACCTGGCCGCGCTGGTCACCGACGGCGTGGTCGACGAGTCGCTGGTCGACGATGCGGTGCGCCGCGTGCTCGAGCTCAAGCTCCGGCTCGGCCTGTTCGACAACCCGTACCGCACCTGCGATGCGAAGCGCGAGAAGGCGACCCTTCTCAGCCCGTCCCATCTGGCGGCGGCCCGCGAGGTGGCGCGGAAGTCCATCGTGCTGCTGAAGAACGACGAGGCACTGCTGCCGTTGTCGAAGGCGGGCGGTTCCATCGCGGTCATCGGCAGCCTCGCGGCCGACACCGACAGCCCCCTCGGCAGCTGGCGTGGCCGGGCCGTTCCCGGTTCCGCCGTGTCGCTGCTCGACGGCATCCGCGCAGCGGTGGCCGAGGATGTGAGGATCACCTATGCCGAAGGCGCGCCCCTCGTCGTCGGCGAGCGGAGCTTCGTGAAGGAGCTCGAGCTCAACCACGACGACCGCTCGGGTTTCCCCGAGGCGGTCGCCGCGGCACGGGATGCCGACGTCGTGGTCATCGCCGTCGGGGAGGAGGCGTTCCAGTCCGGCGAGGCTCGGTCAGTGGTCGACCTGCGGCTCAAGGGGGTCCAGGAGGACCTCGTGAAGGCGGTTCACGACGCGAACGAGAACGTGGTCGTGGTCGTGATGAGCGGCCGTCCCCTGGTGCTCACCTGGATGGCCGACCACGTCCCCGCCATCCTTCAGTGCTGGCACCTCGGCTCCGAGGCGGGTCATGCGATCGCCGACGTGCTGTTCGGCGACTTCAATCCCTCGGGGAAGCTGCCGATCTCCTTCCCGAGGCACGTCGGGCAGAAGCCCCTGTACTACAACCACAAGAACACCGGGCGTCCCGAGACCGAGGGTGACGTCTTCTGGTCTCACTACAGCGACTCCCCGAACGAGCCCCTGTACCTGTTCGGCTTCGGGCTCAGCTACACGACCTTCGAGATCTCCCCGCCCGAGCTGGGCAGCGCGACGATGGCCATGGACGACGAGCTGACGGTGACGACGACGGTGAAGAACACCGGCGAACGGGCCGGCACCGAGATCGTGCAGCTGTACGTCCGGGACCTCGTCGGCAGCGTCACCCGTCCCGTCAAGGAGCTCAAGGGCTTCAAACGGGTCGAGCTCGAGCCGGGCGCGGCCGAAACGGTCGTCTTCACCCTGACTGCCGACGACCTGGCCTTCTACAGCAGACGGGAACGGTGGGAGGCGGAGCCCGGTGACTTCGTCATCTTCGTCGGTTCAAGCTCGGCCAACCTGAGCACGGCACGGCTGCAGCTCACCGGAAGTTCGGAAGAATCGCGATGACAGCCGCGGCGATCATCCGGAGCCGTGCCCGCAGCAGCGCCGGAGAGGCCACACGCCGCCGCCGGCGTTGGTGGATAACCCTCGTTCTTCTCGCCTGGTCGCTGCCCGCCGCCGCCGACACGCTGGTCTGGTCGGACGAGTTCGACGGAGCACGACTCGACACCACCGTGTGGCAACGACAGGTCGGGGACGGCACCGGGTACGGTCTGCCGTCGGGGTGGGGCAACGAGGAGCTCCAGCACTACACCGACAGCGACCGCTCGAGCTTCGTCGCCGACGGCGTCCTGCACATCGTCGCCCGGCGCAGCGAAGCCGGCGCCTTCACTTCTGCGCGCCTGAGGACCATGCATCGGCGGGACGTTCTGTACGGCCGGATCGAGGCCCGCATCGAGATTCCGGCCGCCGACGGAATGTGGTCCGCCTTCTGGATGATGCCCGCCGATTCGCCCTACGGCGGGTGGGCCGCGTGCGGCGAGATCGACATCATGGAGATCGTCGGCCACGCCGACGCCGTTCACGGCACCCTGCACTTCGGCGGTGAGTGGCCCGACAACACCTTCGCGGGCGGCCACCGCCCATTCGCGGACAAAGAGCTGTCGGAAGCGTTCCACGTCTACGGCGTGGAGTGGACCCCGGACGAGATCCGCTGGTACGTGGACGGTGAGATGTTCCATGCCATCTCGAGCGACGCCTGGACCTCCACCGCCGATCCCGACAACCCCCGGGCGCCCTTCGACCAGCCCTTCCACCTGGTCCTCAACCTGGCCGTCGGCGGACACTGGCCCGGGCCGCCGGACGAGGACACCCCCTTCCCCCAGACCATGCGCGTGGACTGGGTGCGGATCTGGAAGATGGGCCCCGAGCCGGCGCCGAACGTGCCACCTCGCTCGAGCCAACCGGATTGACGCCGTGACCTCATCCTCTCCCAGCCTCGCGATCAGAGAGAAGCTCGGCTACGGGCTCGGCGACACGGCGTCGCACTTCGTCTGGGACATGGTCGGTTTCTGGATCCTGATCTTCTACACCGACACCTTCGGCATTTCGGCCGCCGCCGCCGGCACCATCATGCTCGTCGCCCGGGTCTGGGACATGGTCAGCGACCCCCTCATGGGGGTCATCGCCGACCGGACGAGCACTCGCTGGGGCAAGTTCCGACCGTACCTTTTGTGGGTCGCGCCGGCGTACGCGGTGCTCGCCGTGCTCGCGTTCTCGACGCCCGACCTCGGACCGAGCGGAAAGGTGGCGTACGCGGCCGTCACCTACCTGCTGTTGATGACCGCCTACACCGCCATCAACCTGCCCTACTCCTCGCTCGGCGCCGTGATGACGTCGGATGGAATCGAGCGAACCAGCCTCAACACCTACCGCTTCATCTGTGCCTTCGCCGGCCAGCTTCTGGTCAGCGGCCTCGCGTTGACCATGGCCAGGCGGCTCGGAGGCGGTGACGACGCCAGGGGCTACCAGCTGACCTTGGTGGTCTTCGGCCTGATCAGCCTGCTGCTCTTCCTGACCACCTTCGCGACCACCAGGGAGAGGATCCAGCCTCCGCCCGGGCAGCGTTCCTCGCTCAGGAAGGATTTCAGGGCGCTTTTCGCCAACACCCCCTGGATCATTCTGTCGCTGGTCGGCCTAATCTCGTTCGTCATGTTCGCCCTGCAGAACGCCTCGATCGCGTATTACTTCAAGTACTTCGTCGGCAACCAGGAGAACGTGCAGCTGTTCAACGTGGTCGGCAGCGTCGCCCTGATCGCCGCCCTCCCCGCGTCCAAGCCGCTGGCGAAGCGGTTCGGCAAGCGCAACGTGTTCATCGGCAGCTCGCTGCTGTCGGGGCTGTTCTTCTGTCTCCTGATCGTGCCCGGCGCGGACGACGTCGGCATGTTCTACCTCTTCAACATCCTCGCCAAGATGAGCTACGCCCCCGCGGTGCCGCTGCTGTGGACCATGCTCGCCGACACCGCCGACTTCTCGGAGTGGACCACGGGCCGGCGGGCGACGGGTCTGTTCTTCTCGGCCTCCACCTTCGCCCAGAAGGGCGGTTGGGGCATCGGCGGCGCCCTGGCCGGTTGGCTGCTGGCCTCGTTCGGCTATGCTGAGCAGAGCGCCGTGCAGAGCGCCGAGGCGATCACCGGGATCCGCCTGATGGTGTCGGTGTTCCCCGGCCTGCTGTACATGTCGTGCGCGGCGTTTCTCGCGTTCTACCGGCTCGACGCCCCGACCTGCGACAGGATGCAGCAGGAGCTGGAGGCCCGCCGCGACTCCGAACCAACGCAGAAAGGAAACGGCGACCATGACCCCGCGTAACCGGGCCGTGCGGACGCACCGTCGCCAGCAGACGGCGGCGGCTCTGGTCGCGTGTCTGTGCCTGGTGGCCTGCGCGTCGGCGCCGCCCCGTCCCGAGATCGAGCTGACCGGACCCGAGTGGCAGGGAAACGCCATCTCCTACTCGGGGTATCGCCAGGGTCAGAGCCCGCGCGACGGGATCTACCCGAGCCGGTCCGAGATTCTGGAGGATCTCCGGATCCTGGAACAGCGCTGGTCGCTGATCCGGACCTATGCCGCCGACCAACACAGCCGCGACGTGCTCGAAGTGATCCGCCGCGAACAGATCCAGCTCAAGGTGATGCTCGGCGCCTACTTCGCCGAGGAGCCCGGCGGCGAGGCGGAGAACCTTCGCCAGATCGAGGACTGTATCGACCTGGCGAACGCCTACCCGGACGTGGTCGTCGCCGTCAACGTCGGCAACGAGGCCCTCATCGACTGGTCGTTCTCGCCGGTCCCGGAGGAGCGCGTGCGGGAGTACGTGCGCCGGGTCCGGGAGGGTGTGTCGGTTCCGGTGACCGTGGCGGACAACTACGTCTACTGGCGCGACCACGGCGGTGAGATGGCCGAGCTGGTCGACTTCGTCACCGTCCACACCTACCCGATCTGGGAGAAGAAGGACATCGACGAGGGCCTGAGCTACACCGTCCGGAACGTGGACGAGGTCCGGCGCGCACTTCCCGGGAAGACCATCGTCATCGGCGAGGCCGGTTGGGCCACGTACACGGTGGGCAATCAGCACGTCGCGCGGGCGGGAGACGAAGAGAAACAGCGCCGCTACCTCGAGGAGCTGACGGCCTGGGGTCGGCAGGAGGGCATCCCCGTCTTCTGGTTCGAGGCGTTCGACGAGCCCTGGAAGGGCGACGGCACGGAAGGTCACTGGGGGTTGTTCGACGTCCACCGGAGGCCCAAGCTCGCCATGCACGAGTGGTACCCGGAGCTGGTCACCGACGAGTTGACGAGCCCCGCCTACTCGGCGGCGGACCTGCCCGCCGGCCCGCCCATGCGGATCGCGTTCAACGAGGAGTTCGCCGCATCGGTCGGAGACGGCGGCGTCAACGTGGCGGCGGGTCGGGACGACGTGGTCACGGCCTCGGTGAGCGACGACGCGGTGTCCGGCGACACGTCGCTCAAGATGAGCCATAACGGCGCCGACTGGGGTGGGGTTTTCCTGTTCCTCGACGCGCCCCTCGACGCCTCGTCCTCCGACCGGCTGATGGTCAGCCTGAAGCTGCCGCCCGCCGTCGTCGACCTGGAGATCAAGCTGGAAAGCCTCGGGGGTCGAGGGGAGGGGCTCAGCCTTTGTCGCTTCGCCGCGGAAACGCTGTCGAACGGCTGGATCGACGTCTCGATTCCTCTGTCGAAGTTCAACAAACCGAACCTGAGCGAGGTGGTCATCATCGGCTTCTGGCATCCGAAGAACGCGTGGGGGGAGTATGTCGCCGGCGATGTCCTCATCGACAACATCCGTTTCGAGTGAGTTGGGGGCCGATTGTGCGCGATCCCGTTTTCTCCGTGACAGCTGATCCAATCTCGAGGTCGGGAGCGCTGTCTGCGCCACCGCTGGAGGCTCGGGTCGGCACCTCGCACGATCGGGTCGCGGCGGCCCGAAAATGGTTGCGCTCGTGAGCGTTCGGCCGATGTTCCACGGGGCCGCGCCGGTCAGATCCTCGTCGGGGCCCGTTCGCGGCGACTTCGTTTCGCTCGGCTCGCAGCGCTTCTATCGGATCGCCAATTACGATCGGATGGAGCCGTTTTTCATCAGCGTCGTCTCCTCCTCCGACCACTGGATGTTCCTCTCGAGTCATGGCGGACTGACGGCGGGCCGGCAGAACTCGGATCACGCGTTGTTCCCGTACACCACCGAGGACAGGATCCACGACGGCAGCGACCACACCGGCACCCGAACGATCCTGCGAGTCGCCAAGAACGGCAGACTGTCCGTGTGGGAGCCGTTCAGCCGTCGCTGCGGGTCGCTGTACGCCGTGTCCCGGACCCTCTCCAAGAGCGTGAGCGGCAACCAGGTGATGTTCGAGGAGGTCAACCACGACCTCGAGCTCGTCTTCCGCACCACCTGGATGTCGTCGGACAGGTTCGGGTTCGTCAAGCGATCCGAGCTCGAAAACACCGCCGGCGAGTCCGCGACGGTGGAGCTCCTGGACGGGATCGAGAACATCCTCCCGTGGGGCGTCGAGGAGGCGTTTCAGACCCAGTTCAGCTGTCTCGCGGACGCCTACAAGCAGAACGAGCTCGAGCCCGAGACCGGTCTCGCGACCTTCGCCCTGAGCTCGATTCCGGGCGACAGTGCCGAGCCCGCCGAGGCGCTGCGGGCGACGGTGAGCTGGTCCACCTGTTCTCCGACACACTCCCGGCTCGTGTCCTCCGTCCAGCTCGACAGCTTCAGGCTCGGCGACGAGGTTCGGCAGGAGCAGCGCGTGTGCGGCCGTCGGGGAGCGTACTTCGTGCACCGGCGAATCGACGTCGGCGCGGGAGGACAGCAGGACTGGTTGATCGTCGCCGACGTCGGATACGGAGCGTCGGAGATCGCCGCTCTCAAGCGCACGCTCAGCACCGTGAAGGACGTCAAGGGCGTCGTGCTCGACGACGTGAGCGACGGCACGCGGCGTCTGACGAACCTCGTCGCTTGCGCCGACGGACTGCAGCTGACCGGCGACACCCTCGCGTCGCACCACCACTTCTCGAACGTGCTGTTCAACGTGATGCGGGGCGGTCTCTTCGAGTCCGGTTACGCGATTCCGATGGACGACCTGAAGACCTTCATTCAATCCTTCAACGTGAACACTTTCGAGCGCCACGAGGACCTCCTGGATGCCCCGGGAGACGAGTGCGAGCGGCATCGACTGCTCGAGCAGGTGCGGGCCGTGGACGATCCGGAGCTGGTGCGGCTCGTCAGCGAGTACCTGCCGCTCTCGTTCAGCCGCCGGCACGGAGACCCCAGCCGTCCGTGGAATCGCTTTTCGGTCAACGTGAAGCACCGCAACGGGACCCGGCTGCTCGACTACGAGGGCAACTGGCGTGACATTTTTCAGAACTGGGAGGCGCTCTGCCTGTCCTTCCCCGGCTACCTGGACGGAGTGATCAGCAAGTTCGTCAACACGTCGACCGCCGACGGCCACAACCCGTACCGCATCGCGAAGTCCGGCTACGAATGGGAAGCTCCCAGTCCCGGCGAGTCGTGGGCCCATTTCGGCTACTGGGGTGATCACCAGCTCATCTACCTGCTCAAGTTCCTCGAGATGTCCCGATCGCATCGGCCGGGGCAGCTCGAACAGCTGCTTGCCGACCGGATCTTCGTCTACGCCGACGTCCCGTACGACATCAAGCCGTACCAGGAGCTGCTGGCCGACCCGCGGAACTCGATCGCCTACAACGTCGACCGGGAGGAGCGGATCGCGGCGAGAGTCGAGGCGATCGGTTTCGACGGCAGGTATCTCACCGACCCGACCGGCGTCATCTGTCGAGCGAACCTGGCGGAGAAGTTGCTGGTGCCGCTGCTGGCCAAGACCTGCACCTTCGTGCCGGGCGCCGGGTTCTGGCTCAACACGCAGCGCCCGGAGTGGAACGACGCGAACAACGCTCTCGCCGGCTACGGCGCGTCGGTGGTGACCCTGTGCTACGCGCGACGCTACGTCTCGTTCTGCCTCGAGCTGCTCGCCGGCCTCGAGGAGCAGGACCTCGAGCTGCACACGGAGGTCGCCCGCTGGCTCGAAGGGTTGTTCGGGGCCCTCGAGGACCATGGACACGTCCTGGAGGCCGACGAGATCGGTGATGCGGATCGAAAGTCGCTGCTCGACGACCTTGCCCGCGTCGGCGACGGTACCCGGTTTCGGATCTACACGTCGGGACTGCACGGCGGGACCGTGCGCAAGCCGGTTCGCGAGGTGGTGGCATTCCTCGAGCTCGCGCGCGGGTACTTCGACCAGACGATCCGGCTCAACAGGAGGGACGACGGCCTCTACCACTCGTACAACGTCCTCGGAATCGGTGCGTCGAAAATCTCCATCCGCCACCTGGGCCCGATGCTCGAGGGCCAGGTGGCAGTTCTCAGCTCGGGCACACTCGGTTCCCGGGAGGCACTGTCGGTGCTGGACGCCCTCCGACGCAGCGAGCTGTACCGGCGCGACCAGCACTCGTACCTGCTCTATCCGGACAGGAAGCTGCCGAGCTTTCTCGACAAGAACACGATTCCTCCATCCCAATCCGAGCGGTCTCATCTGTTCAGCACGCTGGTCGCCGACGGGAACACCGACCTGGTCGAGATGGACGTCGACGGTCAGCTGCACTTCAACTCGCTGTTCAAAAACGTCCGCGACGTCGACGCGACTCTCGACGAGCTCGAACACCGCGGATATCGGCGCCTGGTCGACGAGGAGCGAGGGCTGGTCCGTGAGATCTTCGAGTCGGTCTTCGATCACACGAGCTTCACCGGCCGTTCCGGGGCCTTCTACGGCTACGAGGGCCTCGGCTGCATCTACTGGCACATGGTCAGCAAGCTCCAGCTCGCGGTCCAGGAGTGCTGCCTGGCGGCCGCAGATGACGGGGACGATGCCTTCGAAGAGCTGGCGATGCGCTACGACGACATTCGGGCGGGTCTCGGTTTCAACAAGACGCCGCAGGAGTACGGCGCCTTCCCGACGGACGCCTACTCGCACACCCCGGGTTTCGCCGGCGCGAGGCAGCCGGGGATGACCGGCCAGGTCAAGGAGCAGCTGATCACGCGGCTCGGCGAGCTCGGCCTGTTCGTTCGGGACGGCCGGATCGTCTTCGACCCCGTCCTTCTCCGCGGATCCGAGCTTCTGAGCTCGCCGGAGGTGTTCGAGTACACGAACCTCGATGGACAACGGCAGAGGATCGAGCTCGACTCCGGCACCCTCGTCTTCACCTACTGCCGGGTACCGATCGTCTACCGGCTCGCACAGTGCGACACGATCATCGTGCGCCACCTTGACGGCACGACGCGCGAGCTGGACGGCACGGTGCTCGATCGGAACACGAGCCACGAGATCTTCACGCGGTCAGGCAACGTCGTGCGCATCGACGTGCACCTCGGCCGCGCACTGAGATCATGAGTCGGCCGATCCGGGAGCGGCCGGAGGACGGTCAGAGGGGTCGCATGCACGACGAGCCCGTTCCGGTACCGACCTACGGCGCCATGGTGCCGCTGGGCCAGAAAGTCGCCTACGGCGTCGGCATGCTGGGCAACCAGATGTTCCCCGCCGCCCTCGGCATCTTCATGGTGGTGCTCGTCAAGGGCCTGGGCTTTCCGCCGCTGCTGTGGGGCATCCTGTTCTTCGTGCCGAGGATTCTCGACGCGATCACCGACCCGGTCATGGGCTTCATCACCGACAACACCAGATCCCGCTGGGGCCGGCGGCGACCGTACATCTTCGTCGGCGCGATCGTCACCGGCCTGTCGTTCGTGGTCATGTGGCAGCTGTATGAAGAGAACAGCCTGCTGTTCAACTTCTCCTACTTCCTGGGCTTTTCCCTGATCTTCTACCTGGGCTTGACGGTGTTCGCCACGCCGTACGTCGCCATGGGCTACGAGATGAGCAGCGACTACCACGAGCGCACTCGCCTCATGGCCGTGGCCCAGTGGATCGGCCAGTGGGCGTGGGTGATCTGCCCGTGGTTCTGGGTGCTGATCTACGATCCCGAGCTGTATCCCTCGGCGGCGGCGGGCGCCAGAAGCCTCGCCGTGTGGGTCGGGCTGGGGTGCATGGGCCTCGCGCTGGTTCCCGCGCTGTTCTGCCGGAGCACGCCGACCACCGATGCGGAGAGCCTCCAGGACCTGAGCCCGAAGAACCTCAAGCAGAACCTCGCCTCGTTTTTCACCGGCTTCAGAGCCGTCTTCGAATGCGCGCCGTTTAGGAAGCTGTGCGCGGCGACCTTCCTGGTCTTCAACGCCTTCAACACGGTCGCCGCCTTCTCGTTCTTCATCATCGTCTACCACCTGTTCGCGGGCGATGCCGGCGCGGCGGGCACCTGGCCCGCCTGGTTCGGCGCGATCAGCGCGCTGTGCACCTGCTTCCTGGTCATTCCGGTCATCACGTGGGTCTCTCACCGTCTCGGCAAAAGGACGACGTTTCTCCTTGCCCAGGCGGTGTCCATCGCCGGCTACGCCCTGTTCTGGTGGTGTTTCCGTCCCGGGTATCCGAAGCTGATGCTGGCGCCGGTGCCGCTGTTCGCCTTCGGCATCGGAGGGCTGTTCACCCTCATGACGTCAATGACCGCCGACGTCTGTGACCTGGACGAGCTGAACACCGGCTCGAGACGGGAAGGGGCGTTCGGCGCCATCTACTGGTGGATGGTCAAGTTCGGGATGGCGGTCGCGGGTGGAATGAGCGGGCTGATCATGAGCCTCGTCGGGTTCGCCCCGGACGCCGCGGTCCAACCATCCGGCGCCGTCACCGGGATCAGAGTCGCCTACACCGTCGTGCCGATCACGGGCACCCTGCTCGCGATGTGGGTCATGTGGGGGTACGAGATCACCGAGCAGCGGGCGAACGAGATTCGCCGCAAGCTCGAGCAACGCCGCGGCGCATCCGGCGTGTGCGGGTGATTCGACGATGATGAGCGGCACGCGGTCGAAGATGGCCACCACCGGCATCGTTCACGGGCTTGATGCCCACGACGTCTCCAAGGAATGCAACTCGACATGAACACCCTCGGCATTCTCGACTGGACCGTGATCGCGCTCTACTTTGCATCGATCTTCGCGGTGGCGTGGTGGGTGGCCGGCCGGAAGAAGTCCACCCACGAGTCTTCGGCCGGCTACTTCCTGGCGGGACGCAACGTGGGTTGGTTCGTCGTGGGCACTGCGCTGTTCGCGTCGAACATCGGCTCAGAACACCTCGTCGGGCTCGCGGGGACCGGGTATGACAGCGGTATCGCGGTCGGCCAGTTCGAGGTCCTGGCCTCGCTCATCCTGCTGATCCTGGGTTGGCTGTTCGTGCCGTTCTACCTCAAGAGCGGCGTCTACACGATGCCCGAGTTCCTCGAGCGGCGATACTCTCCCGCCGCCAGGTGGTACCTGGCCGTCATCTCGATCGTCGGCTACGTGCTGACCAAGATCTCGGTCACCCTCTACGCGGGCGGCATCGTCTACGAGGTCCTGCTCGGGGGCAGCTTCTGGACCGGCGCGCTGATCATCGTCATCGCCACCGGTCTGTACACGGTGCTCGGTGGGCTGCGGGCCGTCCTCTACACCGAGATGGTCCAGACGATTGTCCTGATCGGCGGCGCGATCCTCGTCACCGCCGTCGGGATGGTCAAGCTCGGCGGATGGACCGCGCTTCGTGCGGCCACCGATCCCAGCTATTTCGACATGTGGCAGCCGATGAGCCACCCCTCGTTTCCCTGGACCGGGATTCTGTTCGGGGCGCCGATCCTCGGCGTCTGGTACTGGTGCACGGATCAGTTCATCGTCCAGCGCGTGCTGTCGGCCAAGGGGATCGACGACGCGCGCCGGGGAACGATCTTCGGTGGCTTCCTCAAGCTCCTGCCGCTGTTCATCTTCGTTTTGCCGGGCGTCGTTGCGGCGGCGCTGGTCGGCACCGGGCAGCTCGAGCTGGCGCGCGCCGATCACGCCTTGCCGGAGATGATCCGCACGCTGCTGCCGGTCGGGATTCGGGGCCTTGTGATGGCCGGCTTCCTCGCGGCACTGATGAGCTCGCTCGCCGCGGTGTTCAACTCGTGCTCGACGTTGATCACGTGGGATGTCTACCGCAAGCTGCGGCCAAAAGCATCCGAACGCCAGCTCGTCATCGTCGGCAAGGTCGCCACGGTGTTTCTGGTCGGCTTCGGCCTGGCGTGGATTCCGTTCATGAAGGTCATCTCCGGTCAGCTCTACGTCTACCTGCAGAGCGTCCAGGCCTACATCTCGCCGCCGATCGCCGCCGTCTTCCTGCTCGGAGTGTTTTGGAAACGGGTGAACAGCGCGGGCGCCATCGCCTCGCTTGCGACCGGCTTCGTGCTCGGTGCCGCACGCCTCGGCCTCGAGCTCGCCAAGAGCTCGACGAGCGGCATTCTGTACTGGTATGCGGACATCAATTTCCTCCACTTCGCCGTCTTGCTGTTCGCGATCTGTACCGCCGTGCTGGTCGGTGTCAGCCTGGTGACACGAGCGGAACCGGCCGCGAAGCTGGCCGGACTGACCTTCGCCACCGCGACCCTCGCAGCCGAGGAGCCCGACGAGCGCCTGGTCTCCGATCCTGTGTGGCGCCGGCGCGACGTGGTGCTTTCCGTGCTGCTCGTCCTCGGGGTGTTCCTGGTCTGGTTTGCGTTCCGGGGCTGAGCCCTGCGATCGTGAGGCTGACTCAGCCGGTGGAACTGACGGAGGCGGCGGGCGCCTCGACCGGCTCGCTGCGGGCGTCGGCGCGGTCGCCGTGGAGAAACAGCAGCGCCTTCTCGGGGGTGAGCGGGGCGTCGTAGAAGCCGGTACGGTCGGGGCGGAAGGCGCGCAGGGCACTGAGGATCGCGAAGTAGCCGCCGATGCCGTACATGAAGGGCGGTTCGCCGATGGCCTTGGACCGCATGACGGCCTTGGGGTTGTCGGCGTCGGGCAGGAAGTGGCCCTCGAGCACCGGGGTGCTCGGCAGATCGGGGATCTTGTACGTCGACAGGGTGTCGGACAGGTTCCGGCCGTCGGAGAAGACCAGCTCCTCCATGGTCATCCAGCCGAGGCCCTGAATCACGCCGCCCTCGAGCTGGCCGCGGTCGGTGATCTCGTCCAGGCTGCGGCCGCCGTCGTGCACCACGCGCACGCGGTCGACGGTGGTGATGCCGCGCAGGCAGTCCACCGTCGCTTCGACCACGGCGGTGCCGAAGACGTGGTAGGCGAAGGGCTCGCCCTGCTCGAGCTCGCGGTCGTACCAGATACCGGGCGTCGCGTAGTGAGCCTGTGCGGACAGGTTGATTCGTCGGATGTAGGCGGCCGCGACCAGCTGGTTCCAGGCGAGCTCGGTCGGAGCGCCATCGACAGTGACGATGCCGTCGGCCAGGTCGAGCGCGTCGAAGGGGCGGTCGAGGATCTCGGCCGCCACCGACAGCAGCCGGTGGACCACCGCGCGGCACGCGAGCTCGGTGGCGCGGCCGTTCATGTCGGCGCCGGACGAAGCGGCAGTGGGGGAGGTGTTGGCCACGGTGCGCGTCGTCGTGGTCTCGATGCGGATCCGGTCGCGCGGAAGACCGAGGGCGGCGGAGGCGACCGCGAGGAGCTTGGCGTTGACGCCCTGGCCCATCTCGATGGCGCCGGTGGACACGCTGACCGAGCCGTCGGTGTAGACGTGAACCAGCGCGCCGGCCTGGTTGAGGGTGGTGTTCGTGAACGAAATGCCGAAGCACACCGGCATCAGCGCGAAGCCGCGCTTGACGAGAGATTCGGACGCGTTGTGGGCCGCGATCTCGGTCTCCAGCGCCTCGACGTCGAAGCGCTCGACGGCGTCTGCGAAGCTGCGCCGGGCCTGGGACCGCTCGGTCCGCATGCCGTAGGGGAACGGGTCGCCCTCGTCGAGCAGGTTCTTCTGCTGCAGCCTCCAGGCCGGCATCGACAGGGCTTCAGCGGCCCGGGCGAGGGCGGCCTCGAGGACGAACATGGCCTGGGGCGCACCGAAGCCGCGGAAGGCTGTGAACGGCGGCAGGTTGGTCCGGCAGCTCGCAGCATGGATGCGCGCGTTGGGCGCCAGGTAGGCGTTGGTGGCGTGGAACAGCGATCGCTCGAGGATGGCCGGAGACAGGTCGGCGGCGGCGCCGGCGTTCTGCCAGAGCCAGACCTCGTAGGCGACGATGGTGCCATCGCGGGTGAGCCCGAGCTTGAAGTCGGACGAGTAGGGGTGGCGCTTGCCGGTGAAGCGCATGTCCTCGTGCCGACTGAGCACCAGCTTGACCGGCCGGCCGGTGACGTGGACGCCGAGCGCTGCCATCACCGCCCACGGCGTCGCCTGGTCCTCCTTGCCGCCGAAGGCGCCGCCGAGCCGCTCGACCTCGACCTCGACGGCGTTCATGGGCAGGTCCAGGACCCGGGCGGTGATCCGCTGGACGATGGTCGGCGCCTGGGTCGACGAAAAGAGCTTGATCCGACCGCCCGAGGCGGGCAGCGCCAGCGCCGCCTGGGTCTCGAGGTAGAGGTGCTCCTGGCCCGCCGAGTCGGCCCGGCCGGAGACGACGATGTCGCAGTCGTCCCAGGCGGCGTCGACGTCGCCGGTCTCGAGCGTCCGCGACGCGTTGATGAGCTCGCCCGCCGCGGCCGCCTCCCGCGGGTCGAAGATCGCCGGCAGCTCCTCGAGGTCGAGGGTGACCGCGCGGACGCCTGCCCGGGCCTGGTGCGGGGTCTCGGCGACGACCACCGCCACCGGTTGGCCGACGAAGTGGACCGCGTCTTCGGCGAGCAGGGTCTCGTCCTGGACGATCCCGCCGATCTGGTTGGCGCCGGGGATGTCGGCGGCGGTGAGGACCGTGGCGACGCCCTCGATCTCGCGCGCCGCCGCGGTGTCGATCCCGAGCAGGCGGGCGTGGGGAACCGGCGAGGTCACCACAGCGGCGTGCAGCAGCCCCGCGGGGTCGGGCAGGTCGTCGATGTAGCGGGACGTCCCGCGGACGTGGGCGATGATCTCGGGCGAGGTCACGCTGGAATCCCGACCAGCTCGGCTGACAGGCCGAACAGGCGTTGGAAGTGTGCGAGCACGAGCTGACGGAGCAGCAACCGCTTGTAGGCGGCAGAGCCCCGGACGTCGGAAATCGGCGAGATCTCCCCCTCGGCCGCCGTGGCCGCGGACCACGCCGTCGCGGCGTCCGGCGGTCGTCCGATGACGGACTCCTCGGCGGCGGTCAAGGCCAGCGGCACCGGCGCCACGCCGCCGGCCGAGAAACCGGCGGCGACGATGACACCGCCGTCGAGCCAGAAGGAGGCCGCGGTATTGACGCTGGCGATGTCGAGATACCGGCGCTTGGAGACCTTCTCGAAGTTGAACCGGATGCCCGGCCGCCGAAGGACGCGGATCTCGTCGACGAGCTCTCCGGGTGCGAGGTCCGTGGTCTTGTAGCCGCGGTAGAACGAGCGCAGCGGCACCGTGCGTCGGTCGTCGTTGCGGACCAGCACGAGCCGGGCGTCGAGGGCCATGAGCATGGCGGTCATGTCCCCGATGGGGGAGGCGTTGACGAGATTGCCGGCCAGCGTCGCCCGTTCGCGGATCGGCCACGAGCCCATGAGGTCCATCGGGCCCGCGATGTCGCCGAGCCAGTCGGCGAGCTCCGTCGACCGTTTCAGGTCCTCGGCGGTGGCGGCGCCGGAGAAGACGATCTCGTTGCCGTCGAGCCTGATTCCGTCGCGCCGGGTGGGCACCAACTCGACGTTGACGTGGGCGAAGTCTTCGGGTCGCTGGACATAGAGATCGGTCCCGCCCGCCACCGGCCGGTCGCGCCCTTCGTCGCGCCAGATCGGTTCGAGCCGCTGGGTCTTCGACCGGGCGTCGCGCAGAGCCTCGGGCAGCAGCCCCTCGCGGACGAGGGCGGCGAAGCGCGGCTCGTCGATGGCGACCCGGTCGCGCAGTCGGCCGAGAATCGTCTCGGTCGCCCGTTGAATCGACGCGTAGCCGGTGCAGCGGCAGATGTTGCCGGCCATGGAGTTGAGCGCCGGCCCAAGATCCCAGGACGAGCAGCCGAGCAGATGACCGGCGAGTGCGACCAGAAACCCGGGCGTGCAGAATCCGCACTGGGACGCGCCCTCGTCGATGAACGGCTGGTGGAGCTCTGTCACGTGGCCCGGATCGAGACCCTCGACGGTGATGACGTGGCGGCCCACCACCGACCCGACGGGGACCAGGCACGAGGTCACGGCCCGGTAGCGAACGCCGAACTCGCTCGGTTCCCCGACGAGCACGACGCACGAGCCGCAGTCGCCCTCGCGGCACGCGGCCTTGGTCCCCTTGAGCCCCGCGGCGTCCCGGATGACGTCGAGCAGCGGCCGCCCCGTCGGCACCTCGAAGGTGACCACGTCGGTGTTGAGGACGAATGTGACTGCGCGCGTCACCTGCTGCACAACCCCAGTAGATGCAGACCTTCCACAGGCTTAGCGTAGCACGATCATCGGTTCCCATTTTCAAATCTGACCGCCGGCTCTCCCGAGAGCCGGCGGTCAGATTTGAACCTGCAGATCATTGAAGTCCCAGCACCACCGCAGCGGCCATGAACACGACCGCGACGAGCAGCAGCTGAGCCAACAGCGGCACCATGAAACGGAGCCACCGCTCGTAGGGAACACCGGCGAGGCCGAGGGACGCCATGAGGATGCCCGAGGTCGGGATTACGGTGTTGGAGAAACCGTCGCCGCACGTGAAGGCGAAGACCGCGGTCTGGCGGGTCAGCCCGAGGACGTCGGCGAGCGGCGCCATGAGGGGCATGGTGACCGCCGCCTGGCCCGAGCCCGACGGGATGAAGAAGTTGAGGGTCGCCTGGAAGAGGAGCATTCCCTCGGCGGCGACCAGACGCGGCACGCTGAGCAGGACGACGGACGCCGACTGGATCAGGGTGTCGAGGATGAGGGCGTCCTCCATGACCACAGTGACCGCGCGGGCGAAGCCGACCACGAGCGCGGCGACGGTCATCTCCTCCATGCCCCTGACGACGGCGCGGGTCGCGTCGGGGACCGGCATGCGGGAGACCACGACGGCCACCAGCCCCATGAGGATGAAGCCGCCGGCCATCTCGGGCAGCCACCAGCCACGCGCCTGCACCGCCCACAGAATGAAGCCGAAGATCCCGACGCACGCGACCACCGTGACCACGTGGGCCCCGGTCAGCTGCGGCGGCTCGACGTCGTGGTCGATCTCGGCGTCGACTCCGGCGACGTAGGATGCGCTCGGGTCGCGCCGGACCCGGGCGCCGTAGCGCAGCATGTAGACGATGGTCACGGTCATGCAGCAGGCGAAGAAGGCGAGGCGGAAGCCGATGGCGCTGTTGAGCGGCAGCCCGGCGATGCTCTGGGCGATGTTGACGGTGAACGGATTGGTGGTGGCGGCGGCGAAGCCGACGGCGCCGGCGACGTAGACCAGGGCCGTACCGTAGATCCGGTCGCAGCGAATCTCGCGGGCGACGATGAGAAAAATCGGCACCAGCGGGATGAACTCCTCGCCCATACCGAGGGTCGAGCCGCCGATCCCCATGAGCAGCATGAGCACGACGGTGAGGAGCTTCCACCGGTGGCGCAATCGCTCGAGCACGGCATGGAGCACCGCCGGAATCGTGCCGGTGGCCTGCAGAATGCCGAACACGCCGCCGATGATGAAGATGAAGAAGATGATGTCGGCGGCGGCGATCATGCCGCGCGGGATCGCGCTCAGGAAGCCCTCGAGGCTGGTGGGGGTCGCCATCTCCGCCACCCGCTGCTCGAACAGCACGCCCGCCGGCGACAGGTGCTTGGGGACCGTCTCGAAGGTGTCCGGCACCACCATGGTGCGCTCGGTCCCGCCAACGACCCGGTCCTCACGCGCGAACTCGCCCGACGGTACGATCCAGGTCAGCAGGCTGCACGCGAACACGACCCCGGTCAGCAGCGCGAACACATGCGGAATCTTGAACTTCACGGCTCTCCTCAAGCGGAATCTATCAGTTTTTAGTTTTTAGTTTTGAGTTCTTAGTTCCGTCACAGAAGGCACCGGGTCGGGAGGTCTGGGCTGAATGCTCTCGGTTCGGCCGCGGTCCTCGCCACTTGCGATGAAACTAAAAACTAAAAACTAACAACTAAAAACTCATGATTCATAACCCATAGTTCCGCATCCGCTTCAGCTTCCTTCCGGACCGACGTCCGGATCGTCGGTGAGCACCCGGCTGATCCTGGCGAAGGCGTCGATGGCCTGGTCCGGATGGCGGGTGGCGACGGCGGTGGCCAGGGCATTGATCACCACCGTCATGGCCGCCACCGCGTTGGTGAAGGTCAGGTTGTCGCTGCGCACCGCGAGCGACAGCCCGGCCCGACGGGCGGGCGGGGCGAGCAGGCGGTCGCAGAGCGCAACGGTCGAGGCGCCGGCTTCGGCAGCCGCGGTCACCAGCTCGATGCTCTGGCGCGAGTACGGCGGCAGCGAGATCACGAGTACCAGGTCCCGCTCGGTCGTCATGACGATCTGTTCGAGGGGAGAGGAGTAGCCGGTGGACAGGGAGTGGGCTGCGATTCCGATCTGGACCAGCGCGTAGGCCGCCAGCTCGGCGAGATGGGCCGAGATCCCCATGCCGAAGGTGTAGACGTGCTCGGCCTCGAACAGATCCTCGGCGATGGCGGCAAAGACCTCCCGGTCGATGTTCTCGACGGTTCGCCGGATGTTGCGCCCCTCGTGCAGGGCCACCGATTCGAGCAGGTCGCCCTCCCGGAGCTCGTCGATCGCGGTCTCGTCCTCGACCCCGAGACGATTCTGGAGCAGCTCGACGAGGGCCATTTTGAGCTCGGCGAAACCGGAAAACCCGATTCGCTGGCCGAAGCGGACGACGGTCGCCTCGGAAACGCCGCACCGGCGGGCGAGCTCGGGAACCGAAAGAAAGGGCACCGTGTCGAGGTGCTCGAGCAGGTAGCTGGCGATGGATCGCTGCTGGGGCGGCAGGTCCTCCACGTGCTCGAGGATCCGCTCACGCACCCCGACGGCAGCTGCTTGGTCTTGCATGGTTCTGATCCTCCCGCTGCCGTGCTCCGCTGAATCCCGACGGCATGCACGGATCGCTTGACAGATCGCGACCCTGAGCCTATCTTACCAGCATGATCGTGAAATTTTCATTTCATCAATTTAACGAAACGAATTTTTCATTCCTGAGGGGAGGACCCATGACCAGGTTCGTGAAATTCGCGTTGTGTGCCTCGGTTGCGGTGGCAGTGCTTGCAGCCGGTTCCGCCGAGGCCCAGGGATCCACCACCGGCAGTATCCGCGGCACGGTGACCGACCCGCAGGGTGGTGTTCTGCCGGGAGCCACCGTGCGCGCTCTCTCGGACGCGCTGGTCGCAGGCCAGCAGGCGGCGATCACCAGCGGCAGCGGGGTGTATCGGTTCCCGTCATTGCCGGTCGGAACCTACGTCCTCGAAGCGAGCCTTCCCGGCTTCCAGCCGGTGCGGCAGGAGAACGTGGTGGTCGGTCTCGGCCAGAGCCTGAGCATCGACCTCCAGCTCGGCGACGTCACCGTCAGCGAGGAGATCGTGGTCGTCGCCGATGCGGTTCAGGTGTCGACGGTGGACAACAACGTCGGCTTCAACCTGGGCGGCGACTTCATCGAGCGGCTGCCCATCGCGCGTGATCCCACCGACCTCATGAACTACGCGCCGGGCATCCAGAACGACCAGGCCTACGGCGCGCCGTCGACCTATCAGAACGCCTACAACGTCGATGGCGTCGATGTCTCCGACCCCGAGCTCGGCTCCCAGTGGGTGCTGCCGAGCATGGACTGGGTCGAGGAGGTCCAGGTCGCCGGCCTCGGCGCCGACGCCGAGTACGGCGGTTTCACCGGCGCCGTCGTCAATCTGGTCACCAAGTCCGGCGGCAACGAGTTCCACGGCGACGCCCGGATCTACTACTCGGGCGGCGACCTCAACTCGGAGAACGCCCCCGAGGGCGCCGAGGGCGTCAACAGCGTGTCCTCGGACGTCGACGCGAGCCTCAGCGTCGGAGGACCGGTGATCAAAGACGCTCTCTGGTACTTCGTGTCCGGCAACCTGCGTGAGCGGCAGGTGGAGCCGTTCTACACGGAGGGCGCCCCCCTGGATGACCGCGAGGACAGCGACCGCACCGAGACCCGGGTGCTGGGCAAGCTCACCTGGCAGCTCAACAGCTCCAACCGGCTCATGGGCATGATCGACTGGGACGACGTGGTCCACGACTACCGCGCGGTCGGCGACCTCACCCTGGCGAGCGCGTCTGAGCGCCAGGAGTCTCCCAACTACGTCTACAACCTGAGCTGGGAGTCGCTGGTCAACGACAGCAACTTCCTCACCGCTAAAATCACCGGCTACACCGGCGGCGACGACCGCCTGCCGTACGGCGGCCAGGACACCCCCGGCCGGTACGACCTGGACACGGGATTCGAGTGGGTCAACCTCGACCAGACGTCGTACAAGGACGTGGACCGGGTCGCCCTCGACCTCGCGTGGAGCCTGTTCGCCGACGGCCTGCTGGCGGAGAACGACTCCCACAATTTCAAGTTCGGGGTCAACGTCGAGCGCTCGAACTCCGACTACGTGACCCGCCGCAACGGCGGCTTCACCTACGTCGACGACACCTACTACTGCGACTCCATCGCGGCCTACTTCGCCGATCCGAGCTGCGCGCTCTTCTCGTCGGACCGTGAGGGTGAGTGGAACCTGCGCACCGAGATGGAGGGCGCCCACGCGTATGTCCAGGACGAGTGGCAGTACGGCAACGTCGCCGTCAACCTCGGCGTCCGCTACTCCAAGTACGTCGGCAACTTCGCCGACCCGGTCTTTGAACCGACATCGGGCGGCTCCGACGTCTACGACGTCGACATGTGGTCGCCGCGGGTCGGTTTCGTGTGGGACATCCTCGGCACCAGCAAGCTGGTGTTCAAGAGCCACTACGGGATCTACTACGAAGGCATGACGGTGACCATGTTCGACCGCGAGGCCTCCGGCGACGCTCTGTCCAACACCGAGTACTGGGACTGGGACTTCGGCGA
This sequence comes from uncultured Thermoanaerobaculia bacterium, assembly GCA_964641415.1. Taxonomy (GTDB): domain Bacteria; phylum Acidobacteriota; class Thermoanaerobaculia; order Thermoanaerobaculales; family Sulfomarinibacteraceae; genus JAHECW01. The sequence continues at coordinate 134,044 of CAZXMW010000006.1, forward strand.
GGGCGACTGGGTCTTCTACGACGAGGTCATCGAGGCCTCCGCGGACATGAATCCGGGAATCGAGCACCCGTCGGTGGAGCAGCTCGTCGCCACCGTCGAGTACCAGCTGCTCGACGACATGGTCGTCGGGATCGACTACATCGACCGCTCATACAAGGACATCAATGCAATGGTCGTGTCGAACGTCGGCGACTACGACGCATACACGACCCTCCCGAGCCCGTCCGACAGCCCGCTCGCCGGCGACACCCTGCCGTTCTTCGAGCTCATCGCGCCGCAGGAGTTCCTCATCACGAACCCTGACTTCGCGACCCGCGAGTACGAGTCGGTGGCGCTGCGGGCCCGCAAGCGCTACTCCAACGGCTGGTCCCTCGACAGCTCGCTGGTCTGGTCCGACTCCGCCGGGACGGCGGACTACGCCTTCGCCGGCTACGGCACGGGTTTCGACGACCTCAACGGGTTCACCAACGCCCAGGGCAAGCTGCCCTTCAACTCGGAGTGGGTGTTCAAGGCGAGTGCGTCGGTCGATCTGCCCTGGACCATGACCCTGTCGGGCTTCTACCAGTGGCGCAGCGGCGAGTACTGGACACCGTATGTTCGCCTTCGCGGGCTGTTCTACAACGACCGGACGACCGCCTTCATGACCCCGCGCGGCTCCGAGCAGTACGATGACCGTTCGATGCTCGATCTGCGCCTGGACAAGACCTTCAACCTCGGCGGCGCCATGGCGCTGTCGCTGTTCGTCGACGCCTTCAATGTCCTCGACTCGGATACGGTCACCGCGGTCGCGCAGCGCTGGGGCGACTACTTCTACGACTACATCGACCCGACGGACCCCGGGTTCAACGAGTGGGTCGAGAGCTCGACCTACGGGACTCCGATCTCGATCCAGACCCCGCGGGAGATCCGCATCGGCGCCAAGTTCTCCTGGTAGCACGGTATCGAAATCCGGGGCGGCCTCCGGGCCGCTCCGGTTGTCTCGGGCTTCGGCCCCTCGATCGGGAGCGACTCGTCGGGAGTGCCGGTCCGAGGGGAGCGACCTGCACCACCGCGAACTCAGAGGAGATCGGATGACCACTCGGCCAAGGGTTCGGCCTCGAGGCAGCTTTTCGCCCTGGCTCACGATTTCTTTTGTCGTGCTGATCGGGGCGGGTGCTGCGACGTGCCAGGCCGACGAGACCCGCGGCCACCTGGTGCTCAACGGCGGCGGCTCCAAGCCGCGTGTGGTCATGGCGAAGTTCGTCGAACTCGCCGGTGGACCCGATGCCGCCATTGCGGTGTTCCCGACCGCGTCGGAGCTGCCGGACACCGGCCAGTACTACCTGGATCTGTTCGCCGACGACTACGGCTGCACCGACGTCTTTGTCGCGGATGTCCTGGACGCCCAGGATGCCCAGGACCCGGTGATCGCGGGCCGCGTGCGAACCGCAGGCGGAATCTTCTTCGCCGGCGGCGACCAGCGGCGGATCACCGCGGCGCTCATCGGCACGCCGGTGGGCAACGCCGTGCGGGACGCCTTCTCAGGTGGCGCCGTCGTCGGGGGCACCTCGGCGGGAACCGCGTGCCAGAGCGGGCTCATGATCACCGGCGACGGCGACTTCACGATCGTCGCCGCCGACAACGTCGAGCTGTGGGGCGGCCTCGGGCTGTTCGAAGGCGTCATCGTCGACCAGCACTTCGTCGCCCGGAGCCGACACAACCGCCTCATGTCGGTTGTGCTCGAGCACCCGGAGCTCATCGGTGTCGGTGTCGACGAGGCGACCGCGGTCTGGGTCCGGCCCGACGGCGCCTTCCAGGTTCTCGGCGAGGGCTGGGTCGTCATCTACGACGCGCGCGGCGCCGTGGTGACCCGACGCGACGGCCCGGGAGGCCGGAACGACCTCGGTGTCCACTCGATGACCACCCACATCCTGTTGCCGGGCGAAGTCTTCGACCCGGCCGAGCCCTTGACCACCCGGGTGCGGGGCGGCAGCCGGCGATGACGACTGCAGAAACTACCGAGGGCTCGGCGGTCGAGCGGGCCGTGACGGTGCTCGAAGACCTGTGCGGACTGTCGTCGGCGAGCGGCGATGCCGACGGGATCCGTCGGTGCGCCGAGCGGCTTGCCGGCGAGCTCGAGACCTTCGGTTTCACGGCAACCATCGAGAACGAGTCCGGGTTGACCGGCCGCGCCCAGCCCGTGCTGGTGGCGAGAAGGGGCGAGATCAGGAACCAGGTCGTTCTGCTGGTCGGGCATCTGGACACGGTCCTGCCGGCGATCGTGCCGAACCGTTTCGAAGACCGGTTGGAGGGCACGGGAGCGCTCGACATGAAGGGCGGCTTCGCCGCGCTCATCGGCGCCTTCGCACTTCTCGAGGCGAGCGGTCTGGCTCTCCCCGGCGACCTCGTTCTCGTCGCAGTGCCCGACGAGGAGGTCGGGGGCCCGATCTCCGAGAACGCCATGCGGAGCTGGGGCGCCGCCGCAAGAGCGGTGCTGGTGCTCGAACCCGGGCGCGCCGTGGGCGACGCCGAGACCATCGTGACCGGGCGGCGGGGCTTGACGGTGTGGCGGCTCGAGGCGCACGGCAGAGCGGCGCATTCGGGGTTGGCCTACGTCGACGGCCGGTCGGCGTTGGCCGCGGCGGCCGAGTGGGCGGCGGCCGTTCAGGGGCTGTCTGAGGACGCGGCGGGACCCATCGTCAACGTCGGACGGATCGTCGGGGGCGACAGCGAGTTCGTCCGCGAGCTCGGCGAGGAGCACCGGTTCATCGGCACGAGCCAGCGCCTCAACGTGGTCGCCGACCGCTGTCTCGCCGAGGGCGAGGCCCGGTACCTGACGCTGGAGGATCGCGATCGGGTGCTGACCGAGATGAGCCGGCTCGCGGATCTTTCGGCGCGGCGCTGGGGGGTCGAGATGGCTTTCCGGGAGATCGAGGAGATTCTCCCGGTTCCGCCGTCATCGGCCGGGGCGGCGCTCGCCGGGCAGCTCGTGGCGGTGGCGGCGGAGGACGGCTGGACCCTCGAGCTCGAGCCCGACCGGGGCGGGGTTTCGTTCCCCAACTTCCTTCCCGACCCGGCGTCGGTCCCGGTGCTCGACGGTCTCGGTCCGGTCGGCGAAGGGATGCACACGCGCGACGAATTCGTGAGCCTGCTGTCCCTGGAACGGCGGATCCGGCTGATCGCCAAAGCCATGGTCATGCTCACTTGAATCGTGTCTCATCTCAATTCTGAGGACTGGTTTCTCCGCCCCGGTTGAGATCGGAAGAGCGCTCGAGTCGGGCGCGCGATCCGGGTTTCGACGTCGATGGGAAACCAGAGCTCAGAATTGAGGATGGCTGCAGGTCGGATCAATCAGTCGTTCACATTTCCCCGCCTCGGTTGAGATCGGAAGAGCGTTCGAGTCGGGCGCGCGATCCGGGTTTCGACGTCGATGGGAAACCAGAGCTCAGAA
>CAZXMW010000006.1:137573-138867 GCA_964641415.1 uncultured Thermoanaerobaculia bacterium
TTGAGGACGGCGGCGGCTCAATCGGGCCAGCTGATCACAGACCTACCTTCTCCAAGATTCGATCGAGGGCCTCGAGCTCGCCTTTGGTGGTGTAGAAGTGTGGAGAGAAGCGCACGCAGCCTTGACGATGGGAGCACACGACCCTGCGCTCGCGCAGGCGGGCAACCGTCTGCTTCGGGGTCAGGTTCTTCGGCCGGGCGGCGACGATGCCGGCGACCGGCTGGCCGGAACCGGGCGAGAAGACGTCCCAGCCGTGGGCGAGCAGGATGCGCGTCAGGTGCCGCACCAGCATCTCGACCCTGGCCTGGATCTCGTCGTGGCCGACGCTGGACAGCAGATCGAGAGCGGCGGCGAGGCCGGCAATTCCGATGCCGTTGGTTGTGCCCGGCTCGAAACGGCGACCGTCCGACAGGTGTTCGAGGCGGTGGAGGAAGAAGCTGCCGGGTTCACGTTGGATGTTGCGCCAACCCGAAATCGCCGGTCGAAGCCGGCTGCGCAGCGTCTCGGTTGTCGCCATGAGCCCGGCGCCCTCGGGGCCGAGCAGCCACTTGTGGCCGTCGGCGACGATCGCGTCGGCGCCGAGGGTGTGCATGTTCATGGGCAGGACGCCGAGACCCTGAATGGCATCGACCACCAACAGCACGTCGTGCTCGCGGCACAGCCCGGCGAGCTGGGCGAGGGGGGCGATCCAGCCGGTGTGAAAGGCGACCCAGGACACCGCCAGTACGCGGGTGCGGTCGGTGATCGCGCCGGCCACCGCCGCCGGCGAGATCCGCCCGTCGGGTTGTGCGTAGCGGATGACGCGGACGCCCCGGCTGACCAGGTTGAGCCATGGAGCGACGTTTGCTGCGAACTCCTCTTCACCGATGAGTACCTCGTCGCCGGGCCGCCAGCCCAGCCCTTCGGCGACGAGGGACAGCCCCTCGGAGGTCGAGCCGATGATGGTCACGTCGTCGGGGTTGCAGCCGAGGATCCTGCTGCCCAGGTGGCGGCAGGCGAGAGTGGCATTGCGGAAGTCCTCGTAGCTCTCGTAGCCGGTCTGCTCCTGGGCCGTGACCCGCTGCCGCATGGCGTCGGCGACCGGGAAGGGCAGGGGGCACACCGCGGCGTGGTCGAGGTAGAGACAGCTCTCCCGGATCGGAAACTCGGGCAGCCAGCGACCGATGTCGAACGGCATTGGAAGATTGTACCGGGGCGACGAAGACGGGCGAAGAAGTATGAATTATGAGTTTTGAATGAATCCTGCGTCTCCGGTTGCTTAAGGTCATGGTATAATTCAGCCATAAATGGAGGT
>CAZXMW010000007.1:0-51336 GCA_964641415.1 uncultured Thermoanaerobaculia bacterium
CGATCGTCCCGATGTTGACGTGCGGCTTCGTCCGCTCGAACTTCTCCTTGGCCATCCCTGCCTCCCTCTTTGGTCAACGGGCACTGTCAGTCCGCGAGGTGACGGACTCGCCCTGATTAACGGTCATTCGAATTGGAGCCCACGACCAGACTTGAACTGGTGACCCCGTCCTTACCAAGGACGTGCTCTACCACTGAGCTACGTGGGCCGGCGTCCTGCTTCGTCGCACTGGAGCGGGAGACGGGACTCGAACCCGCGACCAACGGCTTGGAAGGCCGAGACTCTACCACTGAGTTACTCCCGCCTCTGCTCGAACCCTCGGAGTGAAATGGTGCAGGCGGATGGATTCGAACCACCGTAGGCAATTGCCAACAGATTTACAGTCTGCCGCCTTTAACCACTCGGCCACGCCTGCGCCTCGATTCAGGTCTGCGATTGTGGAGCTGGCGATGGGATTCGAACCCGCAACCTGCTGATTACAAATCAGCTGCTCTGCCGTTGAGCTACGCCAGCACGAGGTCGATCCCGACTCCTCGAAAAACTTTGAAAAGAACACACCTCCGCCTCACGCAGAGGGAAGGGGACAGTAGCACAGGCCCAGCGGAGATGCAAGGGATGTTCCGGGGGATTTTTTGTTGTGCCCGGCGGGCTCGTCGCAACCTCATCGCATCCCGTTCACCGGGCCCGGCCGGCGGTCAACTCATACATCAACAGCCCCGCCGCAACCGACAGGTTGAGGCTCTCGACCCCCTCGGCCATGGGAATGGTGACGAGCTCGTCGATCATCGTCCGGGTCTTGACCCTGAGACCCCGCTGCTCCGAGCCGATGCAGAGCACCCAGCGGTCGGTGGGATCGATCTCCGAGCTCGGGGTGCCTTTTGTGTCGGCGCCGACCGCCCAGTACCCGGCGTCGCGCAACGTCCGCAGCGCGTCGGCCGCAACGTTGACTCTCGCCACCGGCACCCGTTCAATGTGGCCCGCAGCCACTTTGGCAACCGCGCCGCCGAGCGGTGGCGCAGACGGACCGGCGACGATCACGCCGTCGATTGAAAAGGCCGCCGCTGAACGGATGACCGCCCCGAGGTTGTGCGGGTCATCGACGGTGTCGAGCAGCACCAGTCGCGCCGGGTCGCCGGCGGGGCGAATCAGGCGATCGACGGTCAACAGCCGAACCGGCGCCGCGCGCAGCGCGCACCCGTTGTGAGGCTGACCGGCGGCGACCTCGTCGAGTCGTGGCCTAGGGACCCTCCGGACGGGGACGCCGCGTCTGCGGGCCGCTGCCTCCAGCCGTCCGAGCCGGCCGTCGCGCCGGCCGTCCTGAAGCCACAGCTGCTCGACCGGCCGATCGGCCTCGAGCGCGGAGAGCACGGCGTGAAACCCGATCACCCAGCCGTTCTCAGCCATCATCGTCCTCCGATTCGACGAGCACCACGACCGTTGCTGCCAATCCCTCGCCCCGACCGGCGAAACCGAGTCCGTCAGTGGTCGTCGCCTTGACCGAAACCGACCCCGGATCCGCGCCGAGCAGCTCGGCGAGCCGGCCGCGCATGAGCTCCCGGTGAAGCGCGATTCGCGGTCGTTCGCCGATGATCGTCAGATCACAGTTGACGAGCCGATATCCGGCGCCGTCGACCCGGGCGAGCGCGTGGGTGACGAACACGGTCGACGGTGCGCCGCGCCACCGCGGGTCAGAGCTCGGGAAGTGCTCGCCGAGATCTCCGTCGGCGATCGAGCCGAGCAGAGCGTCGGCAACGGCGTGCAGAGCGACGTCGGCGTCCGAGTGTCCGTCGAGCGCGGGCGCATCCTCGATCACGATCCCGCACAGCGTCAGCCCTCGTCCACTGCCGAAGCGGTGGGCGTCGAACCCCTGGCCGATGCGGACGCGGCTCACGACCCGCCACCGATCGCGGCCTGAAACCACTCGAGGTCGCCGGGGGTGTTGAGCTTCGGGTTCGGGTGCCGACCGACGACGGCTCGAACCTCGCCGCCGTCGGCCTCGACGAGCATGGCCTCATCGGTCCACTCCCGGATGAGACCCTGCCGCAGCCAGGCGCGTTCGAGCGCCGCGGCGCGCACGATCTGAGGTGTCTGTGCGAGCCGCAGTGAGCGGCGGTCGATCGTCGCAGCGACTCGCCCGCCGTCATCGACCTGCTTGACGGTGTCGAACACCTCGGCGCAGAGCATCGCAGCATCGGCTTCGGCCACCGCGGCGACGACCGAACGAACGTCGTCGGGGTGAACCAGCGGTCGTGCGGCGTCGTGCACCGCGATCAGCTCCGGTCGACGGTGGGCGACGTGCCCGACGCCGAGCCGCACCGAGTCCTGGCGGCGGGCGCCGCCGACGCGGAGCTCGATGTCGGGGTCCGATCGCGCGAGGGTCGCCCGCCAGTGGTCGAGCTGATCTGCAGCCACGACGACCACCAGGGGCGCGTCCGGAATCGCCTCGCGCAGTCTGGCCACCGCGTGCTCGAGCACCGTGCGACCGCCGAGCCTGGCCGCGAGCTTGTCGGCGCCGAACCGACGGCTCGAGCCGGCTGCGGCAACGATGATCGCGAGGCGCTGCCCTTCGAGTTCCGGTGGTTGGGACATCAGCGGGATGACACTCGTTGCAGGCGCTCAGAGCCTTGGTCCGGCGCCGGAGGCGTCAGACTTCGAGGACCTCGGCTTCCTTGGCCTTGAGGATGTCGTTGATCTTGCCGACGTATGAATCGGTGAGCTTCTGGACCGCCTCCTGGCCATCGTGCATCTGGTCCTCGGAGATTTCCTTGGACTTCTCCATGGACTTGAAGCTGTCGTTGCCGTCCCGGCGGATCTGCCGGACCTGGTTGCGCGCGGTTTCGGCGTCCTGCTGGGCGATCTTGACCAGATCTCGGCGCCGATCCTCGGTCAGCGGCGGAATGTTCAGGCGGATCACCTTGCCGTCGTTGTTCGGCGTCAGCCCGAGGTTGGACTTGAGAATCGCCTTCTCGATGTTGCCGAGGACTCCGGGCTCCCACGGCGCGATGGTGATGGTCGTGGGGTCAGGAACCGACAACGAGGCAACCTGATTGAGCGGCGTCGAGCTGCCATAGTAGTCGACGTGGACGCCGTCGACGATCGCCAGCGACGCACGCCCGGTCCGCAGCTTGGCAAGCGAACTCTTGAAGGCCTCGACAGCGCCGCTCATCCGACTTTCGATCTCCTGCAACACGGCGTCGCTCATGCATCCTCCCCGGGTCCGATCAAAGACCCCATGTCGTCGCCGAGGACCACCCGTTCGAGAATCCCCGGTTTGTGGATGTTGAAGATCTGAATCGGAACCCGGTTCTCCATGCACAGCGAGATCGCCGCGGCGTCCATGACCCGGAGGCCGCGCTTGAGCACCTCGTGGTAATCGAGGTACGGGATCAGCTCTGCTTCGGAGTCGATCACCGGGTCTGCAGTGTAGACACCATCGACCTTGGTCGCCTTCATCAGGACCTCGGCGCCGATTTCGTTTGCACGCAGCGCCGCCGCCGAGTCGGTGGTGAAGAAGGGATTGCCGGTGCCGGCAGCGAAGACCACCAGCCGGCCCTTCTCGAGGTGACGGATCGCCCTGCGCCGGATGAACGGCTCGGCGACCTGGTGCATCTCGATGGCGGTCTGGACCCGGGTCTCGACGCCGATCTGCTCCAGAGCGGACGACAGCGCCAGCGCGTTGATGACCGTGGCCAACATGCCCATGGAGTCGCCGGTCACGCGGTCGATGCCCTGCTCCTGGGCCGACACGCCGCGGATGATGTTGCCGCCGCCGACCACGACCGCGACCTGCACCGAGTGGCGCACGACCGCGGCGAGCTCCGCGGCGATCGACTCGACGATCTTGGGGTCGATGCCGAACGGTTGGCTCCCCATGAGAGCCTCACCGGAGAGCTTGATCGTGATTCTCCGGTATCGAACCCGCTCGTTCATGTCAGCTTTCTCCGCCGCTCTCCTCACCGAGCTTGAATCGGACAAACCCTACCACGGTGGCGTCGTCTCCGCCCGCGCTGGCGACATGCCGGGCGACAGAGATCGACGTGTCCTTGGCGAACGGCTGCTCGAGCAGCACCTCGGACTCGAAGAACTTCTCCATCTTGCCGGCGACGATCTTCTCGGCGATGTGCTCGGGCTTGCCCTGGTCCATCGCCTGCTTGAGCGCGATCTCCTTCTCGGTGGCGAGAATGTCGTCGGTCACCTCGCCGCGGCTGGTGAAGCGCGGCTCAGATGCTGCGACGTGGAGCGCGACGTCGTGCAATGCCTCGTCGCCGGCGGTCGCGGAGCCCTCGACCACGACGCCGATCTTGCCGCCGCCGTGAACGTAGGACGCGAGCTGATTGCCGTCTCCGGCCTCGACCAGGGCGACCCGGTTGAGCACGATGTTCTCGCCGATCGTCGCGACCTTCTGCGAGATCATCTGATCGATGGAGTGTCCCGGATCCCCGGCGAACGGCATCGCTTTGAACACCTCGACGTCGGTCACCGACTCTGACAGCGTCTGCTCGGCGAGGGCGATGGCGAAGGCCTGAAAGTCATCGTTGCGGGCAACGAAGTCGGTCTCGCAGTTGAGCTCGAGCATCGCCATGCGCTGAGCGTCGCCGGTGATGACGACAACGCCTTCCGAGGCCGTCCGATGGGCCTTCTTGGCCGCCGCTGCCAGCCCCTTGGTCCGCAGGACCTTAACCGCATCGTCCAGGTTGCCGTCGGTTTCGGTGAGCGCCCTCTTGCAGTCCATCATGCCGGCGCCGGTGCGCTGCCGGAGCTCCTTGACCGCAGCTGCTGTGATTGCCATTGTTCTTCCCTTCGTGCACGAGGGGCCAGGTGCTCGTGCCCCTGGCCCCGCCGATCCATCAGTTCGGATTTCGGTTCAGGCCTTGGCGGAGTCCTTGTCATCCTCGGCGTCCGAGGCGTCGCCCGCGGTGGCGTCGGCCTCGCCGACGGCAGCGTCGGTGGCGTCGGCGGCCTTCGCATCTTCGTCGCCGGCAGGTGCCGGGTCGGCCGCTGCGGGTTCATCGGTCTCGGTCTTCGCCGGAGTCTCGGCACCAGTCGCGGCGACGGCCTCGGGCTCGACGGCAATCTCGTCCTCTTCCTTCGCCTCGGTCTGGCCGTCGGGACCAACGAAGCGCTCGTCCGCCAGGTTGAGGCCCTCGAGCACGCTGTCGGCGATGCGGGAGGTGAACAGCCTGATGGCGCGAATGGCATCGTCGTTGCCGGGAATCGGATAGTCGACCTCTTCGGGGTCGCAGTTGGTGTCGACCACCGCGATCACCGGGATGCCGAGCCGATTTGCTTCTTTGACCGCGATGTGCTCGTGCACCGTGTCGATGACGAACAGCGCCTCGGGCAGACCCTCCATGTCCTTGATGCCGCCCAGGGCCCGCTCCATCTTGCGCCGCTCGCGCTCGAGCCGGATGCGCTCCTTCTTGGTCAGATGCGAGTCCTCCGCGGCCAGCGTTGACTCGATCTCCTTGAAGCGATCGATGGACTTGCGAATGGTGCGGAAGTTGGTCATGGTGCCGCCGAGCCAACGGTGGTTCATGTAGAACATGCCGCACCGCACGGCTTCCTCGCGGATTGCATCCTGCGCCTGGCGCTTGGTGCCGACGAACAGCACGTTGTGTCCGTTGGCCGCGAGATCGCGGATGAAACCGGCCGCCTCGTCGAAGTGCTGCAGCGTCTTCTGCAGGTCGACGATGTGAATTCCATTGCGTTTGCCGAAGATGAACGGCTTCATCTTCGGATTCCACCGCCGGGTCTGGTGCCCGAAGTGAACACCAGCCTCGAGCAGCTCCTTCATCTGAATCGTAGCCACGGAGTTCCTCTCCCTTACCTCTTCGAGAACTGGAAGCGCTTGCGGGCCTTGGGCTGACCGTACTTCTTGCGCTCGACCTTGCGCGCGTCGCGGGTGAGAAATCCGGCTGCCTTGAGGCGGGGCCGCAGCTCCGCGTTGTACTCGAGCAACGCGCGAGAGATGCCGTGCCGGATGGCGCCCGCCTGACCGGTCGGGCCGCCCCCGTCGACGTTGATGAGAATGTCGAACTTGTCGTTGGTCTCGGTCAGCATGAGCGGCTGACGAATGATCATCTTGAGCACGCGATTCGGAAAATACTCGTCGAAGGTCCGGCGGTTGACCATGATGTCGCCCTTGCCCGGCCGCAGGTAGACGCGGGCCACCGCGGTCTTGCGGCGCCCGGTTCCGTAGTACTGGATCTCAGCCACGACTCCCCCTCTTCCTAGAAGACGTAGTTCTTCGGCTGCTGCGCCTGGTGCGGATGCTCCGGACCGCTGTACACCTTGAGCTTGCGCAGCAGCTTGCGGCCGAGGCGATTCTTGGGCAGCATGCCCCACACCGCGGCCTGGATGACCCGTTCCGGATACTTCTCCAAACGCTCCCGAGCGGTCTCGCTCTTCAGCGCCCCCGGGCGGCCCGAGTGCCGGTAGTAGGTCTTGTCCTCGATCTTGTTTCCGGTCATGCGGATTTTCTTCGCATTGACCACGACCACGAAATCACCGGTGTCGAGGAACGGTGTGTAATCCGGCCGGTGCTTGCCGCGCAGGAGCCGCGCCACCTCGGTGGCGAGCCGGCCGAGAATCTGTCCGTCGGCGTCCATCACCACCCACTCGCGGCGGATCTCTTCCGGTTTTGGAACGTAGCTCTGCATCGCATGCGTCCTTTTCTGCGGTTCCTTGTCCTTGCGGGCGCAAGGGAGCAAGACTCTAGCCGAGAGGGTCGTGGCTGTCAAGCGGATTCCGAGCGCTTTCCGGCCTCGATCTCGAGCGCCTGGGACGACGGCCGGCCGGCGGCGAGGGCCGGCCGGTCACGGCCGGGCAGATCCCGCAAACCGCCGGCGCCGAACCACAGATGAAGCGAGCCCTTGGTGGACTGGACGGTGACGATCTTGAGGTCGAGTTCGGGCGGCAGCCACCGCCTCAGGTCGACGACCACGATCCCCCGGCCGCGGAACACCGTGACGATGTCGTGGTCGATGCCGGCGAGGATCGCCTCGACCGCCGCCCGCGGTACCGGCAGCCCGCCGTAGACCCGCAGCTTGCGCATCCTGAAGCCGAGGTGTCGGTGGCGCAGGCGCAGCTCGGCGAGCTCCACCGCCACCCGTGACCGCACCCCCTTCCACCTCAAGGTCGCAGACACCTCCACCGCGTCGCCGGCGGCGGCGAGGGCCAGGCCGTCGATCCGATCGACACCGGCAAGCCAGCGCCCCAGATGCTCCTCGACGAGCACCAGATCGAGCACCAGGTGAAGGCCGTCCCAACGAGCGAGCGTGCGGGGGGTCAGCGTGGTGGTCATTCGCGACAGTATAAGCAATTCGTCGGACGAAGTGCGATGGCGGTCGCGGGCTGCCGCCGAAACACGGCTTCGAACCGGACCGCGGCAGCCTCGATCCCCGCGAGCATCGCCACCGGATCTTGCCGGCGTCAGCTCTTCTGGAGAATCTCGCTGACCGCGTCGAAGAACTGCTGGGGCGGCAGATAGCCGTTGATCCGGCCGCGCTCCTCACCGGTCGGCGACAGCACCAGGACCGTCGGCAGGCTCTCGACCCGGTGGCGCTCGGACAGGCCGCTCTCCGGGCCGTCGACATCGAGAGTCAGGGGCACCAGCGCGCCGGCGATCAGCGACGCGACCCTGGCGTCGCGGTAAGTGGTCGACTCGAGCTTCTTGCACCACACGCACCACTCGGCCTCGAAGCTGACCAGCACGGGCTTGCCCTCGTCCCGGGCCCGGTCGAAGGCGCGCTCCCAGCTCTGCTCCCAGTCGAGCCGCGTGGTCTCATGGGTCGAGACCGCCTCGATGCCCGGGGGATCCACCGTGCCGTCGTCCGGACCTGCGCCGCACGCGGTCAACATGATCGTGGCGAGCACAACGACAACACTCGGTGTCCCGGTCTTCTCTCGGTGGTCCACGGTGCCTCCCAACTCCGCGATTTTATCACTCTATGGCCATACAGTGTGCCGAGTGCCGCCGACCGGTCACAGCCACTTGCACACCATTTTGCACAATGACATGATCAGGCCATGCCGCACAGTACGATTCCGCTGTTCCACCGCATCGAAAACGCCCTCGAGACCATCGCCTTGGGCTCGACGCCTCTCGAGATCGTGCACGACACCGCCGAGTTCCTGGCCGCCAACTTCGCCGACGACCTCGGTATCACCGGCGGCCGGATCTACGTTCTCACCGACGGCAGCTACGAGCTCGTCCGCGGTTTCGGCGCCGCCACCGAGGCGCCCATCGGGCTCCGCGTCTGGCGCACCTACCCGCCCTTCGAGCAGCTTCTCGACACCGGCCTGGTGGTCATGAAGCGCGACGACGAAGGCCTTGACCAGCACCTCGAGCGGGAGCTCGGCACCCGCGACCAGTTCGCCGCCATCGCCGTAGCGGACGGCCAGTACGCCCTGTCATTCGACGTCGAGTCGGCGGCCGACGACGTCGAGGAGCTGCTCGGCACGCTCAACATCATCCGGCTCGCAGTCAACCAGAAGCTGCGCGAGGAGCGGATGGTGGCGATCATGGAGGACGCCCGGCAGATCCAGAACTCGATTCTGCCGCGCCACCTGCCCAAGCCCGGCGACTACGGCATTGCCGCCCGCGCCGTCGCCGCCGAAATCGTCGGCGGCGATTTCTACGACGTCATCGTCCTCGACGACGAGGTGTTCAACGTGGTCATCGCCGACGCTACCGGCCACGGGCTGCCGGCGGCGCTGCAGGTGCGCGACGTGTTCACCGGGCTGAGGATGGCGCTGCTGCGCGACTTCAAAATCTCGCGCACGATCCAGAGGCTCAACGGCATCATCCACCAGAGCCGGCTGGCAACCAAGTTCGTGTCGCTGGTGCTCGTCGAGTTCGACATCAAAGGGACCCTGATCTACTGCAACGCCGGCCATCCGCGGCCGATCCTGGTGCGGGTCGACGGCTCGGTGGAGCGGCTCGACATGGGCGGCCCGATCCTCGGACCGATCCCGAGCGCGTCGTACTCGGTCGGGATCCAGTGCATGGGGCCGGGCGACGCGCTGGTGATGTTCACCGACGGCGTCGTCGAGGCCGCCGACGGCAATGACGAGGAGTACGGCGTCGACCGGCTGATCCGCGCCGTTCGCTCCGCGCGCCACCTCGACCCGGCGGCGCTGGTCGACCGGATCTTCGCCGATGTCGGCGCCCACGCATCGACATCCCCGCCCGCCGACGACCAGACCGTCGTGGTCGTCAAACGCCGCCTCGCCGATGTCGAGGAGAGCCCGGCATGATCGACTTCAACCCCGACGTCTTCTTCGATCTCGGCGGCTTTGCCCACCGACGGCTGTTCACCGACGGCGAGCCGGTGTGGACCGCCCTCGGCGCCCGCCTCGTCGACTACCTCTCGGCGTGGTCGGACTGGACGGTGGCGACCGACCTGCCCGCCGGCGTCCACCTGCTCGGCGATCGGATCTTCATGGCACCCGGCTGTGCGGTCGAGCCGGGGGCGGTGATCGTCGGGCCCGCGATCATCGGCGCCGGCGTGTCGATCCGCACCGGAGCGTATGTTCGCCAGAACGTCATCCTCGGCGACGGATCGCTGGTCGGCGCCCACAGCGAGGTCAAGGGCTCGGTGCTGCTGCCAGGGGCCAAGGCGCCGCATCAGGCCTACGTCGGCGACTCGATCCTCGGCCGCGACGTCAATCTGGGCGCCGGGACGATTTGCTCCAACGTCAAGAACATCGGTTCGGACGTCACCTTCCGCGCCGGCGACGAGGTCTTTCACACCGGCCTGCGAAAGTTCGGCGCCATCCTCGGCGACGAGGTCAAGACCGGCTGCAACACCGTTCTCAACCCGGGCGTGCTCATGGGTCCCGGCTCGGTGACCTACCCCAACGCCAGCCTGCGCGGCGGCTACTACCCGGCCGGGACCCTGGTCAAGGTGCGGCAGGACCAGCGAATGGTGGAGATGACCAAGCTGCGGCGGTAGTCCGAATCCAGATCCCGATCCCGTTCCCGTTGAGAGCGGCAGCGACAGGGACTGCTGTCGCGGGTCGACCGAACCGCTACCGCGCCCCGGCGCGTCCGGCGGCCTCGGCGGCGGCCATGGCGGCGGCCTCCTCTGGGGTCGGGGTCGGCTCGAGGCGCTCGTCGGCGACCTCGAGGGCCATGTCGTCGGGCATGGGCTCGCCGGGTCTGGGCTCGTAGAAGGCGAGTTGGAAGGGCCACGGCAGATCCTTGAGCGGCACCTTTTGTTCGGTGCACGGCTCGGTCGGCTCGGTACCGTCGAGGAAGGCCTCGAGGATGACCTGGGTCTGCTGGCTGCACGGCGGCACCGCCCGCTCGCCGGTCGAGTGGTCGACCGGCGTGAACACGACCCCGGCCGGAACCGAGAAGTCCTCGGCCCGGGTCGCCTCGTCCAGCGTGTCGAGATAACCGGCCATGAACGCGTTCCAGATCGGCTGCGCCGCCTTGGCGCCGGTCATCTTCTTGGCGATCGGTTCCTTGCGGTCGCGGCCGACCCAGACGCCGACCGTGATCCGCGGTGAAAAACCGACGAACCAGGCATCCGAGTAGTCGTCGGTGGTGCCCGTCTTGCCGGCGAGACTGGCGTCGAGGCCGCGTGCTGAAACCCCGGTGCCTCGCTCGACGACGCCGCGCAGCACGTGGAGCGCGAGATAGGTCACCGGCGCCGACATGACCGGTTCGAGGCGCGGGTAGAAGCGCTCGAGCTGCCGACCGTCGCGGTCGAGAACCTCGGCGATGGCAAAAGGCTCGGGCCGCTCACCGAGATTGGCGATGGTGGAGTAGGCGCGGACCAGGTCGATGAGCTTGACCCCGAGCGACCCGAGGGCGAGCGAGGGGTAGGGGTGGAGCTCGGTGGAGATCCCGAAGCGTCGGGCGGTCTCGACCACCTGCTCGGAGCCGACCAGCTGCTGGAGCTTGACCGTCGACGCGTTGTAGCTCAGCTCGAGTGCCCGCCGCAGGGTCGTGATGCCGTAGTACATGTTGTAGTAGTTCTTCGGGCAGTAGGTGAGCTCGCCGGCGCCGTCGGGCAGCAGGAAGGGCCCGTCGAAGATCGTGTCGGCCGGCGAATATCCCTGCTGGAACGCGGTCAGGAAGACGAACGGCTTGAACGCCGAACCGCACTGCAGACTCGACTGAACCGCCCGGTTGAACTCGGATCTCGCAAAGTCGAATCCGCCGACCAGCGCCAGGATGGCGCCGGACTGATTGTCCATGGCGATGAGCGCACCCTCGATCTCGGGCTCCTGGAGCAGCGCCACCGGGATCTCGGCCTCGGCCTCCTCGGGAAGCTCGTCGGGCAGCCTCACGAGCACCAGGTCGCCGACCTCGAGCAGCCGCCGCATGGACGACGTTCCGGTCCACTTGACCGCAGCCATGTCGAGCCGCGCCCGACGGTCGGCGACCCTGAGGACCGCCTCGCGCCGGCCGACCTCGGTGACCACCGCCCGGACCATGGCGCCCGGCTCGAGCTCCAGATTCCGCCACGACGGATCGGCGAAGGCCTCGATCGACGCTTCGTCATCCGACTCGACCACATTGGGCGGTCGCCGGAAGCCGATGGAGGTCATCTCGAGCTCGACCAGGCCGTCGCGGAGCACCCGCTCGGCCAGCAGCTGGAGGTCCGGGTCCATGGTCAGATGAACCTGGAGGCCAGCGGTGTACAGCGCGTCGGTGCCGTAGCGCTGCTCGACGTCCTTGCGCACCATCTCGAGAAAGTAGGCGCCGGACTCGACGCGCTCACGGTGCAGCGCGACGCCGAGCGACTCGGCGACGGCAGCGGTGTGGACCTCGGCGTCGATGAAATCGAGCTCAAGCATGCGGTCGAGCACCTTGTCGCGCCGCGCCAGGGCGCTGTCCGGCCGCTTGATCGGGTTGTACCGGTTGTTGGCGCTCGGAATCATCCCGGCGAGCAGGGCCGCTTCGGCCAGGGTCATCTCGACGGCCGGCTTGTTGAAGTAGAGCTGCGAGGCCGCCTCGACGCCGTACGCGCCGTGGCCGAAAAAGACCTGGTTGGCGTACATGGTCAGGATCTGGTCCTTGGAGTAGCGCTTTTCGATGTCGATGGCGAGCAGCGCCTCCTTCACCTTCCGGGTCAACTTCTTCTCGCGCTCGAGAAACAGGTTGAGGGCGAGCTGCTGGGTCAAGGTGGAGCCGCCCTGGGTGACGATGCGGTCGCGACCTTTGACCCAGTTCTTGGTCATCACGAAGGCCGCGCGCAGGATGGCCTGTGGGTCGATCCCGCCGTGGTCGTAGAAGTCGGCGTCCTCGATGGCGACGATGGCGAGCTTGAGGTGCTCGGGAATCTGATCGGGCGCCAACTCGACCCGCCGTTCGACCGCCCACGAGGCGATCTCGTTGCCGTCGGCGTCGAAGACGTGGGACGCGGTCGCCGGCCGGAAGGTCGACAGCGCATCGACCTGGGGGACGCGGAGAAACTGGGCCACGATCCAGCCGGCGAGGCCGCCCGAGACGGCACCGGCAGCGACGGCCAGCGCGACGTACCGGAGCAGCGTCAGGACCTTCTCCCGCATGATCGTAGGGTAGCAGAGGAGCTGTGGTCGCAGTGAGACGACGACGGGGCGGTACCGCGGCCTCTCGGGCCTGCGGCCGCTACTGGTGCGATGCGCCCCAGGCGGACGTGCTGCCGGACTCGAAGCCGTCGTCGAAGATGCCGAACCAATCGCCGTACGCGACCTCGACCCGGTAACCTTCGGTGGTCACGCTCTCGACGCAGATCCGAATCTCATTGGCGAGGTCGTCGAAGCACTCGCCGGGCAGCCACATGGCGCCGGCGTCGGCGCCATTGGACGGATTCTCGAGGTCGACCAACCAGGCCGGCTCGCTGCGCCACGGATCGACCTCGTGGAGGATCACCGCGAAGCCGGGCAGATTGCCGTCATAGCCGACGAGGTCGCGCACCTCGACGGTGTAGAAGCGGTTGGTGCCGGCGATCGGCACCTTGACGAGCCGAAGATTACTCGTGGTCTGCAGGGTCAGGTGGTCGACGGTGAACTCGTACACCCCGGCGGAGGAGACCTCCGCCTTCTCGGTGGGCCCGATCCAGCCGAGGGAGTCCTTGTGGTACGAGATTGTGTGCTTGCCGAGCCTCCCGTAGGTCGAGTCGTAGATCACGAAGTTGTGGGCGTCGCTCATGACGTCCCACGGGTTGTCGTACGGGTCGCCGTCGCCGTCGGCGTTGTTGGAGTGCGGCAGCCCGAAGGCGTGGCCCATCTCGTGGGCGATCACCCCGATGTGCTGCCAGCCCCACGGCGGTTCCCAGGTCACGCCTCCCCACCCGCCCCAGGCGTAGGGGCCAAAGGTCTCGTTGAACATGAGGTTGACGCCGTCGAAGTCGTTCACGTTGACGCTGCCCGCGGCGGCTCCCGTGCAGTCGTCGTAAAGCGCGGTCAGCATGGCGCCCCAGTTGTTGCCGGCGCTCAGGTCGACGTAGTACTGCTGGGTATGGGGCAGGGTGAACCACCCGGCCGCGGTGGACCCGACCAGGTCGATCTGATGGTACGACTGTTGGCGCCAGTAGTGGTCGAGACCCGGCCACACACCGGCGTACATCCCGAGGAAGTAGCCGAGATCCGCAGGCTGCTCCGGTTTGTCCGAGAACTTGCACATGATCGACACGTAGGGGTACGAGCCCGAGGCGTCACCGGCACGCTTACCGTCGAGCCGTTCGACGGCGAGGGGGCGAAGCCGCTCGCCCGCGTCAAGGGGAACCAGCAGCCGGACCGCGGATCCGCCGGCCCACACCGGGCCGCCGAGCTCGGCGAGCTGACCCGGCGACAGATCGAGATCGACGAAAAAACCGTCCGGCGTCCGGAGCACCGTCGCCATCGCCGTCGGCGGGGCGTCCGCCACCGTCGCGGGGGTGGCCCAGGCGACGAGCAGCGTCCCCTCGATCCACCCGGTCCCCGGCGGGCTGTCGCCCGCAACGACGGGCCAAACCGAACAGCTGATCGCGATGGCGAGAACGAGGACAAGGATCTCTCGGTCGTGGTGTCGCATCGTCAGCTCCTTTGGTACCTTGCCCTCCATTTCATGATAGGCGGCGGCGACGCGCACGACGGTGATCTGTATCATCCTCGACCATGGTTGATGTGGTTGTCGGGCTCGGCGGCAATCTGGGCCGGCCGCCGGACGCCTTCGCCGCGGCGCTGCGCGTTCTGGCCGTCGTCGGCGAGGTGGTCGCGGTGTCCAGGCTGTGGCGCACCCGCCCGGTCGGTCCCGACCAGCCGGACTACGACAACGCCGCCGCCCTGCTGCACTGGCCGGGCAGCGCGCGTTTCCTGCTGGCGCGCTGTCTCGAGCTCGAGGCGCAGGCCGGACGCGACCGGGCCACCGAGGCGCGCTGGGGGCCCCGAGCCCTCGACCTCGACCTCCTCATCGCGCACGACCTCGTCTGGCGATCGCCCGAGCTCGAGCTGCCCCACCCGCGGCTGCACGAGCGCGCCTTCGCCCTCATCCCCGCCGCCGAGGCCGCTCCCGACTGGCTCCACCCGCTGCTCGGCCGCACCCTCGCGGAGCTCGCCGCCGACGCCCGCGCCGCCGACCCCGACGCCTTGATCTCCAGCACGCCGTTCGAGCTCTGACGGTCGATCCAGGAGGCGCCAAGGCGCCAAGACGAGACGTTCTCTGCCATGGCCTTGCGATCTTCGCGTCTTCGCGGTCAAGACCGACGCCCTCGAGCTACGTCGTCGCGATCGGGCGGGAGCCGGGCTTCGCGATGGCAACGCCGGCAGCGCAGAGCGGACACTCGTCGGCGGTCCAGGTCGAAAACGCGACCTCGAGCAGGGCGCGGTAGGGCCTCGGCTCGAACACGCTGGCAGCGCCCGACCGGTTGACCAGCGACGCGAGCCCGACAACCTCGGCGCCGTCGCGCTCCAGCACCTCGACGACCTCGCGGGTCGACCTGCCCGTGGTCACGACGTCCTCGACGATGACGACCCGTTGGCCGGGGCTGACCGCGAAGCCGCGCCGCAGCACCATACGGCCGTCGGCGCGCTCGGTGAACACGAAACCGACGCCGAGAGAGCGCGCGGTCTCGTGACCGATGATCAGCCCGCCCATGGCCGGCGCCACCACCAGGTCGACTCTCTCGACCGCGGCTTCGATCTCGCCCGCGAGCAGGGCCCCGGCGCGCTCGGCCCGGCGCGGCTCGGCGAGGTACAGGGCGCACTGCAGGTAGTCGCCCGAGTGGAGCCCCGACGACAGCAGGAAATGGCCCTGCTGGTGGGCGCCGCAGGCGGTCAGCTCGTCGAGCGTGAAGGCGCGGGTCACTGGTCCTCCCTGGTGATGCCGTAGGCCTGCATCTTCTTGTACAGGTTCGACCGCGGCGTCTCGACGGCCCGAGCCGTGGCGGCGACGTTCCAGCCGTTCTTGTCCAGGTTGAAGCGCAGAAAGGCGATCTCGGAGGCGCGCTGGAAGTCCGCCAGCGTCGGTGCGCTGAGCAGCCGGTGCAGCTCGTCGCCGCCGGCCGCGACCTCGAGCAGATCAACGCCGTCGATGGTGTCGTCGATCTCCATGATCACCGCCCGCTCGACAACGTTTCTGAGCTCGCGGACGTTGCCCGGCCAGGTGTGGCGGGCGAGACGGTCGAGGGCCGTTCTGCTCCAGGTCTTGGGCCGTCGGTTGTACTCACGGCAGTAGTGCTCGGTCAAGTGCCCGACCAGGGGCGGAATGTCCTCCGGATGCTCGCGCAGCGGCGGCGTGCGCAGCATGACGACGGCGAGCCGAAAATAGAGATCCTCCCGGAACACGCCGTCGGCGACCTCGGAGGCGAGGTCCTTGTTGGTCGCCGCGATGACCCTCACATCGACCGTGAAAGGCCGTTCCGCGCCGACCGGCTCGACGTCGCCGTCCTGGAGCACCCGCAGCACCTTGGCCTGGGTTTTGAGGCTCATGTCGCCGACCTCGTCGAGGAAGATCGTTCCGCGGTCGGCCTGAACGAACTTGCCGACCTGGCGCCGGTGGGCGCCGGTGAACGATCCCTTCTCGTGGCCGAACAGCTCGGACTCGATGAGCTCCTCCGGAATGGCCGCACAGTTGACCCGGACGAAGGGCTTGCGGGCACGACCGGACAGGTGGTGCAGCCGCCGGGCGACAAGCTCCTTGCCGGTCCCGGACTCGCCGAGAACGAGCACCGTGGCGTGGGTCGGCGCGACCCGCGCGATCTCCTCCCGCAGCCGGCTCATGGCGGCGCTGTCACCGAGCAGCGGCGGCGGCTCGTCGGCGCCCTCGAGCTCTCGCGCCAGCCGGCCCTGGGCGACCGCGCCCCGGACCGCGAGCACCAGGTCGGCGCGATCGGGCGGCTTGGTCAGGTAGGCGGAGGCGCCGGCGTCGAGACACTGCTGGGCGGTGAACTGATCGCCGTGGCCGGTGAGAATGACGACTGGGATTTCGAGGCCCCGCTGCTCGAGGTTGTCGAGCAGCCCGAAGCCGTCCATGCCCGGCATCTTGATGTCGAGCAAGGCGGCGTCGGGCTGCAGCGCATCGAGCAGATCGAGCGCCTGGAACGCGTCGGACGCCTGCTCGACCTCGTAGCCCTCGCCGGTGAGGATGCGATCGAGAACCTTCCGCACGCCGGCATCGTCGTCGATGATGAGAACTCGGCCTTCCATGCCGACATCCTACCAGCCGGATCCCTGAACCAGTTCACAGATCGGCCCGCAGCCAGTAGAATCCCGGGCGCAGCAGCCGGCTGCAGGAGGAAACCATGAGCGACGTGCAGCGAATTCTCGACGATCTCGGGCTCGAAGCCACCAACCCCGGCGCCTGCACCGGCGACTGGATCTCGCCCGCCGGAGGGCGCGAGCTGGTCAGCGTCAACCCGACCACCGGCGAGCCCATCGCGACGGTCGTCCAGGCCGACGACGCGGCGTATGAAACCGTCGTGGCGACCGCCGCCGAGAGCTTCGCCGACTGGCGGATGCGGCCCGCCCCGGCGCGCGGCGAGGTCGTCCGAGATCTCGGCAACGAGCTGAGGAAGTTCAAGGACCCGCTCGGTCGGCTGGTCACCCTCGAGATGGGGAAGATCCTGTCCGAGGGGCTCGGCGAGGTCCAGGAGATGATCGACATGTGCGACTTCGCGGTCGGGCTGTCGCGCCAGCTCTACGGCCCGACCATGATGTCGGAGCGGCCGCGCCACCGGATGTACGAGCAGTGGCACCCGCTCGGCGTGGTCGGCATCATCTCGGCCTTCAACTTCCCCGTCGCGGTGTGGTCGTGGAACGCCGCGCTCGCCGCGGTGTGCGGCGACACCATGGTCTGGAAGCCGTCGTCGTCGACGCCGCTGACCGCCATCGCGGTTCAGAACATCTGCAACTCCGTGATGGACAGGCACGGGCTCCAGGGCATCTTCAACCTCGCCGTCGGCCCGGGCTCGGTGGTCGGTGAGCGGCTCATCAACGACCCGCGGGTGCCGCTGGTCTCGTTCACCGGATCGACCCGGATGGGCCGCCACGTCTCGGAGGCCTGTGCCAAGCGTTTCGGCCGCTCGATCCTCGAGCTCGGCGGAAACAACGCCATCATCGTCGAGGCCGACGCCAATCTCGACCTCGCGCTGCGCGCGATCCTGTTCGCGGCGGTGGGCACGGCGGGCCAGCGCTGCACGAGTCTGCGCCGGCTCTTCCTCCACTCCTCCGTCGCCGACGAGATGGTCGGCAAGTTGGTCAAGGCGTACGGCAGCATCACCATCGGCGACCCGCTTTCCGACGGCATCCTGATGGGTCCGCTGGTCAACACCAACGCCATGGACGACTACGACAACGCTCTCGTCAAGGTCCGCGAGCAGGGCGGCGAGGTGCTCTACGGCGGCAACCGACTCGATCGTTCGGGCCACTTCGTCGAGCCGACCATCGTCCGGCTGCCCGAGCAGATCCCCATCGCCTGCGAGGAGACCTTCGCGCCGATCCTCTACGTGCTCGCCTACGACGACCTCGACGAGGCGATCCGGATGCACAACACGGTCGACCAGGGGCTGTCGTCCGCCGTCTTCACGTCGTCGATGTACTCGGCCGAGCGCTTCCTGTCCCACGAGGGGTCGGACTGCGGCATCGCCAACGTCAACATCGGCACCTCGGGCGCCGAGATCGGCGGCGCCTTCGGCGGCGAGAAGGAGACCGGCGGCGGCCGCGAGGCGGGTTCGGACGCCTGGAAGGCCTACATGCGACGCCAGACCTGCACCATCAACTGGTCCACCGAGCTGCCGCTCGCCCAGGGGGTCAGCTTCGACATCGACTGATCGACGGTCTGGTCACGACAACGAGCTGCAGAGTCCGTCCGGCCTGCGGGCCGGACGGACGTCAGTCCTCTTCTTCTCCGGCGATCTCTGAGCCGTCAGCGAAGAAGGCCTGCCACTCGGCGATCTCACGGCTCGACAGCTTGGATTCGACCCGGGGCCTGTTGGGCCGGCGCAGCCTGCGGCGGCGCTGCCACTCGGCGAGACTGCGGGTGCTCGCCCCGACGGCGCGGACCCGGTCGGCGAGGCCGCGGTCGTCGGTGACCACCGACCACTGTCGGGCCGGTCCGCCCGACGGCAACAACCCGACGATGACATCGTCGGCGGAGCGTGCGCCCGAGTACACGACGGTCACCGTTCCGAGCGACTCGCGCGCCGGCGCGCCCTGGGGCGGCGGCCCGTCAAAAACAACGGTGACCGAAATCGTCTCGTGTCGGGTCGCGTCGAGGACCTCTCGACGAACCGCGGTTCGGCTCCGATCTGCGGCAGGAAGCCGATGCAGCAGGTTGTTGCCGTCGATGACGATGGGCATGGCGGTCGCGTCCGCGGCGGTTCAGCGGACCCGTCGGAGCAGCCGCTCGAGCTCGCGCGAGCCGACGAGCTTCTTGTACATCTCGGCGGCGGTCTCGTTCCACGGGTCGGCGCCCACTGCCCGCTCGAGCGCTTTGCGCTGGCGCTCGGTGTGGCTGCGTGCCTTCCAGAAGTTGGCGATCTCGAGCCACCCGTCGACGAAGGTCGGGTCGACCTCGACGGCAATCCTGAGCCGCTCCAGGGCCCGTCCGATCCACAGCGGGTTCTTCATCTGGAGCCGGGCCAGCTTGAGCAGCTGGGCCGGTTGCGGGTCGAGGGCGCACGCCTGCTCGAGCAGCTGGATGGCGAGATAGGTCTCGCCGGTGGCGATAAGCTGGTCGGCACGGGCGACGTTGGCCCTGACCATGTCCTTCCGGGCCTTGGGGTCGGTGCGCGGCCTGACCGTCGCCGCCTCAAGCTGGCTCTCGGCGACGCTTGCCAGAACCCTGTCGTACCGCCGGCGCGCCTTGGGATCGGACAGCAGCTCGTAGGCGTCGCGCGCGCGGTCGACGATGGCCGTCAGGTTGGCTCGCTGGTCGACCAGGTGCGGCTCGTCGATCCGCTTCGGCGAATAGCGTTTGCGGATCACCGCGAAGGCCTTCTCGACCTGGTCGCCGGTCGCCCCGGGTTTGAGACCGAGGGCACGGTAGTGGTCGATGCGCGTGACCTTCTCGGCGAGCTGAATGATGCGCCGTCGCTCGTCCCGCTGCCGCTCCTCGAAGACGCTGTCGTCGATCGCCGACTCGACCTGGATGCCGGCAGCCTCTTCGACCTCGGCCGGCGACACCAGCGTCGGGTCGTCCGGGCCGGTGCCGCCGCCGTCCATGTCGACGACACCGGCGACGACGAGCGCGTACAGGCTCGAGATCACCTCACGCTCAGGCAGTGTCGACAGCTTCTTGAGGCTCGACAGGTCCTTGGCGGCGTCGAGTCTCGACAGGATGAAGCCCTCGCTCGGCGACAGGTCGAGCTGGCCGAGCACGCTCTCGAGGCTCAGCTTGAGTCGCACCTTGCGGTCGAAGGAGCCGAGCAGGTTCCACATGGCGACCTGGTCGGTGCACTGGCGCGCCGCGATCAGGATGATCTGCGACGTGGTGATGTTGGGCAGGGTATCGGGCTGGGGATCGCCCTGTCCGCTCATGAAACCGAAGCGGGAGCCGTCCTCGGCCGCCGCCCGTCGGATGATCTCGAGGGTCAGCTCCTGGAGCTCCTTCTCGAGCTCGGCGAGGGTGATGCAACCACGCGCCACCAGGATGTTGCCGAGGGTGCCGACCTCGTCAGCGCCCTGAGCGAGCAGGGTCAGCGCGCGCTCGTCCTCGCTGATCCGGCCGCGAGCCACCAGCCATTTGCCGATCATCTCGGGCTCGAGATCCGACCTCGCGGCGCGGATCTCGCCGTTGACGAAGAAGATCTCCCGCCGAGCCCGGTCGGTGGCGACGACCAGGGTGCCGGTCGCCTGGCCGCCGGCGAGGCGGGCCATCCGCGATGGCAGCGGCTGGGGCGCGTCCGAGCCGACCGAGACCTCGGTCACTCGCCGCTCCCGAGCTCGCCGGCCGACGCCGCGTCGCCGTCGTCGATCTCGATGATGTGGGGCTCGAAGCCGTCCTCGATCAGGTTCGAAGGCACCTCGATGATCGCGGCCTGGGCCGCCTCGCGCGACGGGAAGCTGCCCCAGATCAGCCGGAAACAGGTGTCGCCGCTGGCGGGATCGGCCTTCACCGTGCGCAGCGCCTTGCGCTCGAGGTTGCGCTTGCGCAGCATGCGCTGGAGATCCATCGGCTCGCACCCCATTTCGACCACCACACCCCAGTCGCCCGAACCGTCGACCGCGGTCGCAGCGGCGCCGTCACCGCGCAGCAGGACGAGCGCCGCAAGCACGATCGCCAGGAGCAGCGCGACCGCCACGGCCGCGATCATCCAGAGCGGAATCCTGCGCCGAGTGGCGCCGTCGTCATCGACATCCACCGCCGGCCACTCGAGGTCGTCATCCGGAATGACCGGCTCCGACGCCTCGAGGATGCCGGTCGCGACCAGGGCGGCCTCCAGGCGGAGAACCTCGTTGCGATCGTGGCTCGATCCGGCGGCAATCTCGTCCGCGGTGGCGCTGCCGGTGATGCCGGCGACGATGAGGTCGGCCTCCTCGGACAGGCGCAGCGGCGGGTACAGCTTGAGGAAGCCGGACGACCGCTGGAGAACCGTGTCGCGACTCGGCAGGATGCTTCGGGCCACGTTGTCCTCGGTGTCGGCCAGCACGAGCTCGACCAGCGCGTGGGTGATCGAGATCGTGGTCCCGTCCACCGCCGGCGGAGCATCTTCGTCGATGGTCAGTCCCCGCTCGGGATCCATCAGCCATTGGTGCAACGCCCGTTGGAGAATCTCCTTGGCCGCACCCATGGCCTGGGTCTCGGGGATGCCGTGTCGGCGGCCGAGCTCACGAGCCGCGCTGAGGAGGTCGTCGTCGTCGACGCCGGCACAGCCGAGACGGTCGGCCAGCTCGGCCGGGTCGAGTCCGCCCACAGTGTGGATCCGGCCGTCCCGGATGCCGAGCGCCATCTCGCCTCCGGTCCAGGAGAGACCGGCTGTCCCCGGCTCGCGACGGGCGATCCAGCGCCCGAACTGCCAAATTCGCTTCGCATCCTGCATTGCGCGAGCTTAGATCATCGCCGGTTCTGTTGTAAAGCGAAAACACCACGTGAAGACGGTTTCCATGTGTTCCAAATGAACGACTTGGACGGAGAGACGCCAAAGGGGACCTGGACCCGGGCCGAGATCGATCCGAGACCGCGCACGGGCTTGACAGGAAATCGGTTGACATCTAGTATGACCGTCCCAACGGTTTTCCGTCGGGAGGTTAGCTCAGGGGTAGAGCACCTGCCTTACACGCAGGGGGTCGTGGGTTCAAATCCCCCACCTCCCACCATCGCCCCTGAGCCCGCAAGTGCGGGGTCGTAGTTCAGCTGGTTAGAACGCCGGCCTGTCACGCCGGAGGTCGCGAGTTCGAGTCTCGTCGGCCCCGCCATTTCATTCCTCGAGCGCCCTCATCGGGCGCTTGTTTCGTTCCACGGCGGCGCCTTCAGGCCCCGTGACCCGACTGCGGTGTGGTGGCAGGTCGTGAACGACCCGCCTCCGGATGAGGGGCCCCGAGGGCGGTTTCGGTCTCGGTTTCGGTCTCGGGTTCGGCCGCGGCTTCGGTCTCGGGTTCGGCCGCGGCTACGGATTGGGATCCGGACTCAGTCCCTAAAACAACCGATGACCGGCAGGGACCGCGATGCGATCCGGCCCGCCGTTCATGGTCAGGAGGGTCCCGGCACCGGTGAAGTCGCTGGCGGATCAGGTGGTCCGGTCGGCGTCGTCGGTTCCGGCGAACCGTCGCACGTACAATGGACCGCATGTCGATTGATATCCGCTCCCTGCAACGATTCGTGGACTCCCGCCGGGGTCCGATCTATCTCATGCTGCACGGACTGTTCGGCGTCGGGCGCCCGTTCCTGCTTCGGTCGGATCTGACCGGCATGCTCGACCGGTTCATCGCGAGCCCCGAAGGGCGGGACATCGCGGACAGCCCGGTCGAGCGCGCGGTGCGGCTGTCTCAGGAGGCCGCCATCCGTGCGCCCTGGGTCTACTTCGCGGTCCGACCCGAGATCGGCTCGTGGCTGTATCTGAGGATCCACGCCGAAACGATGGCCGTCGACGAGGTCTCGGTGTCCCAGTTCCTGCGCTTCAAGGAGTCCCTCGTCGACGGCCCCGACGCGGGGGACGGCTGGCCGCTGGAGATCGACCTCGAGCCCTTCGGCCACCCGTTCCCCCGGCTCAAGGAGGTTCGCTCGATCGGCCGCGGTCTCGAGTACCTCAACCGCTACCTCGCCGGCAAGCTGCTCGCCGAGGCCGATGGCGGGGCGCAACGGTTGGTGCGCTTTCTGTCGCTCCACACCTGCGACGGCGGTCAGCTCATGCTCGACCCCTCCGTGGGTGATGCAACGACCGCCCGTCGGGCCCTGCGTGAGGCGCTCAAGCTGGTCGAGGGCCTCGCTGGCGACGCGCCCTGGTCCGAGATCTCCACCAGTCTCCGCGGGCTCGGCTTCGAGCCCGGCTGGGGGGACACGGTGGCCCGCACCCGGGAGACCCTCGAGCTGCTTCAGGACCTGCTGGAGGCCCCCGATCCGGTCACCCTCGAGCGCTTTCTGGCGCGCATCCCAATGATGTTCAACGTCGCGATCCTGTCGCCGCACGGTTACTTCGCCCAGTCCAACGTGATGGGCCTGCCCGACACCGGGGGCCAGGTCGTCTACATCCTCGACCAGGTGCGCGCCCTCGAGAGGGAGATTCGGGCCCGGCTGGTCAAGCAGGGCGTCGACTACGAGCCGCAGATCCTGGTCGTCACCCGGCTCATTCCCGAGGCTGCCGGCACGACGTGCAACCAGCGCACCGAGTCGATCTCGGGCACCCGAAACGCGCGGATCCTGCGGGTGCCCTTCCGCTCGGTGTCGGGCCAGGTCGTGCCCCAGTGGGTCTCGCGCTTCGAAGTCTGGCCGTATATCGAACGCTTCTCGCTCGAGGCCGAGCGGGAGATCCTGGCCGAGCTCGGCGGTCGACCGGATCTGGTTGTCGGCAACTACTCCGACGGCAACCTGGCCGCCGCGATCATCGGCGAGCGGCTCCACGTCACCAAGTGCACCATCGCTCACGCGCTCGAAAAGACCAAGTACCTGCTGTCGGATCTGTACTGGCTTGACAACGAGCAGCGCTACCACTTCTCCTGTCAGTTCACCGCCGACCTGATCGCCATGAACACCGCCGACTTCATCATCACGAGCACCTTCCAGGAGATCGCCGGCACCGAGGACAGCGCCGGCCAGTACGAGAGCTACAAGGCCTACACCATGCCCGGCCTGCATCGGGTGGTCGACGGGATCGACGTTTTCGACCCCCGGTTCAACATCGTGTCGCCCGGGGCCGATCCGGAGATCTACTTCCCGCACACCGACGCCGAACGACGCCTGACCGGGCTGCACCCGGAGCTCGACGACCTGATCTTCGGAAAGCGGTCATCCTCGGCTCGGGGCGAGCTGATTGACACCGACAAACCGGTGCTGTTCTCCATGGCCCGCCTCGACCCGGTCAAGAACCTGACCGGGCTCGCCGAGTGGTTCGGCGCCAGCCGACGATTGCGGGCGGCGGCGAACCTGTTCCTGGTCGCCGGCTTCGTCGACCCTGCGGCGTCGGACGACGGCGAGGAGATCGCCGAGATCGAGCGGATGCACGAGATCATGGACCGCTACGAGCTCGACAGCGAGATGCGCTGGGTCCAGCACATCGACCGGGTGCCCGGCGGCGAGCTTTACCGGCTCGTCGCCGACCGCGGCGGGGCCTTCGTCCAGCCGGCCAAGTTCGAAGCCTTCGGTCTGACCGTGATCGAGGCCATGGTGTGCGGGCTGCCGACCTTCGCGACCTGTTTCGGCGGGCCGCTCGAGATCATCGAGCACGGCGCCAGCGGCTACCACATCGACCCCAACCACGGCGACCAGGCAGCCGATCTCATGGCCGAGTTCTTCGAGGGCTCGGCTGTGGACCAGGACCACTGGAAGATGATCTCCCAGGGCGGGATCGAGCGCGTCATGAGCCGCTACACCTGGCGGCTGTACGCCGAACGGATGATGACCCTGGCCCGAATCTACGGCTTTTGGAAGTACGTCACCAACCTCGAGCACGCCGAGGCCCGGCGCTACCTGGAAATGCTCTACGCGCTCCAGTTCCGGCCGCGGGCGAAGGCCATGCCGGACTGAGCGAATCAGTCGTCGCCGGTCTCGTCCCCGGGGCCTTCCGACGACTGCACGAGGTCGTGGAAAGCGTGGTGCTCGATGCCCTCGAGCACACCGGCCGCGTAGTCGGACTCGGCGAAGTAAACGCCGGGCCGGTCGCGCAGGGGTTCGAGCTCGGGGCTGCGGTTGCCGACCACCACGGCGCGCGCACCCACGGTCAGCATCTCGGCATCGTTGCCGGAGTCGCCGGCGACCAGGAGCCGGTCCAGCGGCAGCCCCCAGCGATGGGCCAGATAGCGCAGCGCGCCGCCCTTCGAGGCCCGGGACGGCAGGAGGTCGAGGTAGGCCTCGTGGGAGTAGATGACGCTCGCCTGGAGACCGGCCGCCTTGATCCGGCCCCGGATCTCCCTGATCGACGGCGCCTCGTCCGGTTCGATGAAGTAGCTCAGCTTGAACGGCCGCTGGTCGACCCTGGGCTGAATTCGAACACCGGGCAGGCCACTCATGACATCGGCCAGGGCGTCGCGGTCCCATCGGTGGTTGACGATCCGGCGCCAGCCGACGTCCTCGACGAGGCTGTTCCTGCCGTAGTAGATTTCGCTGCCGACCGCCGTGATCAGGACGTCAGGCTGGGGGATCTGCCACTGCTTGAGCGCCTTGAGCGTGCTCTTGAGAACCCGGCCGGTGGCAACGCCGAAGGCGACGTCGTTGCGGTGGACGTCGAGCCACTCCAGGAGCCGGGCGAGGGCGTCGCGGTCGCCGGTCAGGGTGTTGTCGATGTCGCACACGATGAGGTGATCGCTGAGCACCAGGGGTTGGTGCGGAATCACCGGCCGGGCCTGGCGCTCGCGCTTCCGCAGGATGCGCCGAACCGCCGTGAGGTAGCGCTCGACGTGGCCGGGCCAGGAGAATCGCTGGGCGCCGCGGACCCCCGCCCGGGACTGTCGGCGCCACGACTGCCGGTCCGACAGAACCTCGACCAGGGCCGCGGCGATCGCCTTTGGGTCGAGGGCGTCGACCAGCAGCCCGTTCCGGCACTGCTCGACGATCACCTGCGGCCCGCCGTCGTCGGTAGCGACGATGGGCAGCCCACTGGCCGCTGCCTCGATGAGGGTCAGGCCGAAGGGTTCGGTGAGCGCCGGGTTGACGAAGACGCCGCGGCGCTTGGCAGCGAGCCGGTACAAATCGGGCACGTCCTCGGGCCGATGGTGCTTCGGGTAGGCGGCCCGACCGTGAAGATCGAAGCGGTCGACGAGCAGCAGCATCTCGGTCAGGATCCTGCGCTGGACCCTGGGCAGATCCGCGATGTCATCTCGATTGCCGATCACGAGCACCAGATTGGCGAGCTCGCGCAGCTCGTCGTGCTCGGCGTAGGCCCGAATCAGGGTCGCCAGGTTCTTGCGCTCGTCCGGCCGCTGGAGGGCGAGCACCATGGGCTTCTTGGGTTCCGCGAGAAAGCGGTCGACGTCGTCGGCGACGGACGGCCGCCGCTCGCCGCGGCGGGGAGGCCGGAACCGCTCGATGTCGACGCCGGGCGAAATCACCGTCAGCTTGCTGGACTTGAAGCTGTCGTACCGGCCCCACTGATCCTCGACCTCCTGGGTCGTGCTGGCGACGACCAGATCGGCCATCTCGAGCACGCGCTCCTCGGCGGCGATCCGGCGCCTCATGTTGAAGCGCCTCTCGATCCGATCGGGCGCCATGCCCTTGTCGAGCAGGCGCTGCCGCTTGCTGCGGCCGAGGGAGTGCCCGGTGTGGACGAGCACCGTGTCGAGCAGCTTGCTGAGCCGGACCCCGACGTCGCCGGCGTCCGCGTAGTGGCTGTGGATGACGTCGGGCACGCGCTTGAGCTGGCGAAAGTGCTGGAGCGCGCTGTCGACGAACTGCGGCAGGTACGGCCAGAGCACCTCCTTGTGGAGGTAGCGGGCCGGACCGCACGGCAGTCGGACGATCCATGCCTTGTCGGCGATCTGCTCGACGTGCTCGCCGTACTGGTAGCCGACGTTGACCGACAGAATCTGGCGGGTCATCAGCTCGACGCGGTCGATCTCGGGCCGGTCGGACAGCGCACGGGAGAGATCGAGCACGTACTGCACCTGGCCACCGGTGTCGGCGTCGCGGCCGAGCTCCGGGTCGGTGCCGCGAATCAGACCGTGCACGCTGATCAGTGCGACATACAGACCTCGATTGCCGCTCATGCGTCCTCCTCCCAGGTCGCGAGGATCTGGTCGTAGAGCCCGCGGTCGTCGGTGGTGGCGCCACGCAGACCGCACACCGCCGCCGCGAAGCCCAGGGCACGGACCAGGGTCCGGTCGAGGGGCCAGCCGTGGACCGCGCCGGCGATCCAGACCGCGCTGAAGGCGTCGCCGGCCCCCACCGTGTCGACCACCTCGACCGATGGCGGCGGCCGGCCGACGACCAGTCTGCCGTCGCCGAGCGCCACCGCGCCACGGTCGCCGCAGGTGACGACGAGCTGGGTCAGCCCGTGCCGGTCGGCGAAACCCTCGGCAGCCGTCTCGAGATCCTCTGCCGTCGACGGATCGTCCGGCGGGTCCGCGAGCCGCGCGAGCTCGTCGTCGTTGAGCTTCGCCCAGTGCGCCCGATCGAGCAGCGACAGCACCGTCGGGCGCTGCCACCAGGGATCGCGAAGGTTGACGTCGATGAAGACCGGCGCGCCGATCGCCTCCCTGACGGCGTCGAGGGCGGCCCTCGCCGGCGCGCTCCGGGCGATCAACGAGCCGTGGTAGAGGATCGCGGCGTCGACCGGGGCGACGGCAGCGGCGGCGGCGCCAGGATCGAGCCGGTCGTAGGCCTGATCGGGCAGGATCTCGAACGACGGCCCGGCGCCGTCGAGATCGACGCGGACGCGGCCGGTGCCGATGTCGGGGTCGACTTGGACCCCGCTCCGGTCCATGCCCCAGTCGTCCATCGCGGCGGTGATCCGGTTGCCGAGCTCGTCGTCACCAACTCGGGTCACCACGAAGGGTCGCAGCCCGAAGGCCTCGAGGTGCCACGCGACGTTGAACGGCGCCCCGCCGAGCACCCGGGCGCCGTCGGAGAAGACGTCGAACAGCACCTCGCCGACGATGACCGGCCGGGGCGATCCCACCGCCGGCCCGGACGCACGGTCGTCGTTCCCGGTGACGTTCCTGCCATCCATTTTCCGCTTCCTCCTCGAGTCGGGCCCGTGAACTGTATCCGACGCCATGTCGTTTCGACCATTCCGGCGGCGTGGAGCGGCCCGTCCTGCGGGTGGCGACAACCGGCCGCGGCGCCGCCGGCCGGCCGGCTCGCGGGCAGGTCAGTCCTCGAGCGACAGGCACCACACGTGCATGTCCTCGAAACGACCAGCGATGTGGCAGTTGTTGACCAGCGTCCCGGTCCAGGCGTATCCGCGGTTGTAGAAGACGCGGCTCATGCCGGCCGAGCGGGCCCGGGCCACGGTGTAGAGGTTGGCGATGTCGCGCTCGGCCATGTCGCTCTCCAGCGCGGCCAGGATGTGCTGTGCGAGCCCCAGGCCCCGCTGATTCGCCAAGGTCGCGAAATCGGTCATCTCGGCGTTGCGGTGCTCGGGATCGGTCTCGGCCGAGGCCGCGGCGACAACCGTCCCGTCATGGTCGCGCACGATGCGGTACAGCACGTGGCTGCGCATGGTCGACACCAGGTACTCGGGCTCGGTGATCGGGAACGGGTAGCTGGCGAACACCGTTCGATACAGCCCGGCGAGCTCGTCGGCGTCGGCGGGTCGGGCGAGCAGCATCCGGTAGCCCTCCGGCAGCTCGGGGACCGATGGGTCGGCCGGCCGCGACCTGATGGCGTCGAGGATCTCCTGCTGCTCGTCGAGAAACGGGCGCTCGCGCCGGACCGGATCGAGGAACAGCGACATGACGACCGCCGGCTGACCGGCAAAGTAGCCGGTGATGGTGGCCTCGGCCTCCATGCCGGCGTCCTCGAAGGCCGCGCGTTGGTGCACCGGCGCCTTGAGGAAGACCTTGCCGAAACCGGCCTCGCGGGCGCCCTTGCTCAGACTCTCGACCATGGTGCGGGGCTTGAGTGCCTCGTAGGAGAGCACCTGGAGACGCTCGTTGAGGGGGCTGAAGTAGACCTTGGCGTTGAACCCGTCACCCTCGAGACGGGCGAGGGTGTTGGCTTCGGACCCGACCGTCGACGTGGTTTCGGTCACGCCGACCTCCCGGCGGGAAGGTCGTCCCCGGCCTCGGTGGGCGCCTCGGTCGCCCCGGACGGCACCAGCGCGATGTTTCCCGGGTCGTCATCGAACAGGCCGGCAACGCCGACCGACTCCTCGCCGGTGCGGTAGATTTCGCGGCAGAACGAGCACGGATGGCCCTCGTTGCACATCCCGATGTACTCTCTGGGCTCTTCGTAGGCGACGATGCGCCCCTCGAAGTTGCGCAGCACGACCTTGTTCTCGTGCTGGGACACGACGTAGTTGGGGTTCACGGGGATCTTGCCGCCTCCGCCGGGCGCGTCGACGACGAAGGTCGGCACCGCGAGGCCGGAGATGTGGCCGCGCAGGTGCTCCATGATCTCGATGCCCTTGGCGACGGTGGTCCGGAAGTGCTCGAGACCCTCGGCGAGGTCGCACTGGTAGATGTAGTACGGCCGGACCCGGTTGGCGGTGAGCTTGTGCATGAGCGCGCGCATCAGCGCCCAGCAGTCGTTGACGCCACGCAGCAGGACGCTCTGGTTGCCGAGCGGAATGCCGCCGTCGGCCATCAGCCGGAGCGCCGCCTCCGACTCGGAGGTGAACTCCTTGGGCACGTTGAAGTGGGTGTTGAGCCAGATCGGGTGATACCGCTTGAGCATGTCGACCAGAGCCGGGGTGATCCGCTGCGGCATGGTGACCGGGGTGCGACTGCCGATGCGGATGATCTCGACCGACCGCGCCTCCTCCCGCAGCCGCTTCAAAATGTGCTCGAGGCGGTCGTCGGCGAGGAGCAGCGGATCGCCGCCGGAGAGCAGGACGTCACGGATCTCCGGATTGGCGTTGAGATAGTCGATGCCTGCGCCGAGCGCGACGTCGTCGATCGGCGCCGGCCGCTCGCCGACCTTGCGCTTGCGGGTGCAGTGGCGGCACAGCATGGCGCACTCGTGCATGACCACCCAGAGCACGCGATCGGGATAGCGGTGGGTCATCCCGGGCGCCACCGAGTCGCCGTCCTCGTTGAGCGGGTCCTCGATGTCGAAATCGCCGACCTTGAGCTCGCCCTCGCCGGGAACCGCCTGCAACCGGATCGGGCACGCCGGGTCGTCGGGATCGATCAGCGAGGCGTAGTAGGGCGGCACAGCGAACCGGAAACGATCGAGAGCACGCTCGATGGTGCGCTGCTGCCGCGGCGTCATCGGGATCACCCGGCCGAGCTCCTCGGCCGTCCGGATCCGGTGACGCATCTGCCAGTGCCAGTCGCGCCACTGTTCGAGGGGCACGTCGCGCCATGCCGAGCGCTCCTTGTACCAAAGTTCGTCAAGCGCCACGGTCGTCGTGGCATGGGTTTGTCGTTTGTCAGGCATGGGGAATCACCTTTCGGAGGGTGAAACGGCCTCAGGCAGGGCGACGAGCGCCGTCGTGAGCACGGCATCCGAACGAGATCGGGACGAGACCGCCAAAATCCATAGCACTCAAAATATTAACACGGACGACTCGGTCGATCAACGAGCCCGCGCGCCCCGGAAATCGTCACTCGGCAGGCTCGGTCGAGGGCGAGGTCTCGAGGAACGCCTCGGTCCGCTCCGGCGTCGCGTCGAGGGGCCCGGTGGTCAGGATCGGTCCAGCCTCGACGTCGCCCGCCTCCATGAGCGCCACGATGCGCTGCAGCGACGACAGAATCTGGCTCTGCTCCCAGTCGGGCAACCGTGCGAAGGCGACCGTGAAGTGCTCCTGAAGCAGGGGCGGCGCTCCGGCGAGCACCTCCTCGGCAGCGGCCGTCGGCGTCACCAGCACCCGCCTCTTGTCGGCGCTGTCGCGGACCCGGCACACCATGGCCTTGCGCTCGAGTCGGTCGAGGATCCCGGTCACCGTTGCCTGGCTCAAGCTGACCGCCGCCGCGAGCTCGCTCACCGGCATCGGCGCCCTGTCGATGAGCTCCTTGAGCACGACGAGCTGCGGCCCGGTGAGACCGTAGCGGTGGACCAGGCTGCGCGAGTGCAGGTCGATGGCGCGGATGATCCGGCGCAGAGCCGCCATGACCTGGCGCGTCGTGTGCGCCCGGGGATCGCTGGATGTCGGCGGTCGAACGGGCACGTCGGCGTCCTCCACGGACGCATTCTAGCCCGTTCCCAGCCGGAAGCTCCGATCGGCACGGAACCGGCTCCGTTTCCGCACCCCGACTGGGCCGGTTGACCGTTCGTCGCACCGGCACTCGACGCGGCCGGGGGTGGGCGGGGAAGTTTGACGAGGTCCGGATTTTCAGATAGTTTGAACACTATGGTTTGGTTTCGCCCTGAGTCTGGACTCTGCCGCAGCAATTTCGCCTGCAACAACTGAGCCCGGAGAGCGTTTCGTGCACGCCTTCGACCCGGTCATGCTCGGCACCGCCCCCGCGACCGTCGCCTGCGGCGCTGGCGGAACGATCCCGGGTTCGGAGATGCTTCCGGTTCAGGTTCCGGCGGCGAGCACCGCGGAGAGCTGAGCCGGTGGCTGCTTCCGGTCTCCGCGACGGCCGGGCCCTCCGGCTCGACGACGGCACGAGCGCCCGGGCCGTGACCGACGGTTGCGGGCACCCGCGCCGAATTCGGCCGGTCATCGTCGGCGACATCACGCCGAGACGCCTCGCGGACGGCCGGAGCGTACCCGGCGGAAGCGCCATGAACGTGGTGCGGCACATGCGTGCCGTCGGCATCGAACCGCTGCTGCTGACCCGGGTCGGCGACGATGCCGGCGGACGGCGGGTCCTCGACGCCCTGGAGAGGCTGGGCGCAGACACCTCGGGCGTGCAGCTCGACCCGTTGGCCCCGACATGGACCGCCGGAGACGGACCGGCCGAGGCCGCCGCATCCGATCGCGCGTGGGACCACCTGGATCCCGAGGAGGCGGCCCGGGCAATCGAGGCCGTCGCCCCACCACTCGCCTTTCAATCGACGACGGCAGCGAGCTCGGACGGTGCGCGATCGGCCCTGCGCGAGATCCGAAACGCCACCGGTGTGCCGTTCTTCATCGATCTCGACCTGGACCTGGCGTCGATGCAGCCGCACGATCTCGGTCCGGTGCTGCTCGGTGTGAGGTGGCTTCGGATCCAGGAGCGTCAGCTGGTCGGCTCAGCGTTGCCCGACGACGTCAGGAATGCCGACCCGGTGATCTCGGCGGCGCGATCGGTGCAACAGACCTTCGCCCTGGCGTGTGTGGTCGTCGAGGCGCACGGGCTGCCGGTGACCGTCGTGTCGAGCCGGGGCGTGTCCAGGGGCGACAGGCCGCTGGACGACCTGGAATCCCGCCATCCGGCGATTCGGGATGCCGCGGCAGCGGCGCTCGTCGCCGGTCTCGCGTGCGGCTGGAGCGAGACGGCGCTGCTCGGAAGAACCCTCAAACTCGTCCGGCTTCTCACCGAGGCCGGCCCGCCGGAAAACCTCGATCAGCTTTTTCAAAACGTCGCCGCGGCCGACAGGTCGCGTTTGGCCGGTGACGGCGGGCTGGAGTGAGCACGGCCGGACCCCGACGCGACGGTCGGCGCTCAACGAACCGGTTCGGGCGCCGGCGCCCGAGCAGCGACATCGAGCCGGCCGCGGTCGAACGCGAGCTCGCGTCCCGACACGGCAAGGTCCAACCCAACCAAATGAACAAGGGCCTCAGCTGAGCGATTCTCACTGGATGTAGCCGAGGGCCTTGAGCTGTTCGACGGTCTCGGCGTCAAGCTTGGTATCGGCCAGGCGATCGAGCGATCCGAGCCCCTCGGAGATGAGTCCTACGCAATGAAGCAGATCCGAGCTCGGCCGGCGGTCCGGACCGACCAGGTCGTGCTCCTCCTGCGGATCGACGGTGAGGTCGAAGAGCGAGTGCCGGTTGTTCTTGAGCCGGAGAATTTCCTTTCTCGCGCCCTCGACGACGGCCACCGAGAGCAGCCCCCGGGACCGTTTCCGGTCGTCGTCGCGCTCGCTGTGGACCGCCCCTTTGTGCGCCTGATAGCACAGGGCCCGTTCGGCCGGCAGCGGGCCGCCGGCGGCGATCGTCGACCAGCTGAGGCCGTCGAAGCGAGTCGGAACCTCGAGGCCGAGCAGACCGAGCACGGTGGGCGCGATGTCGAGGATGGTCGCCTGGCGGGCGGTGGCGCCCGGCACGATCGTTCCCTGCCACACCATCCCGAACGGAATCCTCAGCGACGGCTCGTACAGGTAGCGCCCGTGTCCCCAGTAATCGTGCTCGCCCAGACTCTCGCCGTGGTCTGCGACGAAGATGACGACCATCCGTTCGGGGTCCAGGTGGCTGCGCAGGCCGTCGACGAGCCGACCGACGGACCGGTCGACCGCTGCCACCTCGGTGTCGTATCGATCGCTCCGGGACGGGTCGCGATCCTCGATGCCCAGGCGCTCGGCATAGAAGTCGTGAAAGCGGTAGGGCGCGTGGGGCTCGACGTAGTGGACCCACAGGAAGACCGGCGGCTGCGGCTCGGTCGCGAACAGTCGGTCAACCCAGTCGAGCGCCTCGTCGGTGACGTCCTCGGCCGTCGCCTCGCGGTTGAGCAGCCCGAACCAGCGCCGCCTGGTGAAGACCTCCTGATAGATGTCGAAGTGCTCACCGAGCCGGGTCAGCCGGTCCTTCAGCGTCCAGTTGCTGACGAAGGCGGCAGTGGTCCAGCCCTGTGCCGAGAGGACCCGCGGCAGGCTCTCGAGGTCGGCGCCCATCCGCAGACCGTTGCGCGTCGCACCGTGCTCGTGGGGCTCGATACCGGTGATCATCGAGCACAGGGCGGGCCCGGTGAGCGGCTCCACAGTGCGTGCCGCGTCGAACCTGAATCCGCTGTCGAGCAGGGCATCGATTGCCGGCGAGGTGTTTCGCGAGTAACCGTACCCCGACAGGCGGTCGGCGCGCAGGGCGTCGACCGAGATGATGACCACCGCATCCGGCGACCCGGCCGCGTCGCCGGGCGTCGGGATGAAACAGGCTGCTCCGAGAAGGGTCGAAACGATCCGGTTGATCGATCCAGGGCGGCTCACGAGTCTCATCGGCAGCACTCCCTTACGCACGACGGCCGACATTCTACAGCCTCCCCGACCCTGAATGCAGCGCTCGACGACAGTCCGTTGTGCTCCGTCCGGAAACACCGAATCTCGATGTGACACGGGCCTGCCGCGGCGTCCAGGTGAATCTGCACTCCCGATTCTGGCATCCGGCTTGCTACTTCCTCGGCCGGAGGCGGCAATGCTGAAGCGCCCGAACCGCACCGACACGACCCGTCCGAGAGTGCTGTTGGTCGACGACGACCTGGCAGTCCTCGAGGTGCTGACTCACTGGCTCGAGGAGTCGTGCCACGCCGAGGTCACCGCGTTCGGCTCGGCCGAGGAGGTGATGGCCGTCATCACGCCGGAGAGCTTCGACGTCTGCGTCCTCGACTACTGTCTGACCGGCGCCGACGGTCTGACACTCGGCGCCATGCTGCGCGAGCTCAATCCCTCGGCGCGTCTGATCCTGGTTTCGGGCGAGCTGTCGCGCACGGTCGAGACCCTGGCACACGAGCACGGCTTCGGCCGCATCTTCACCAAACCGATCGCGCTGGAAACCCTGCGCAAGGCGATCGTCCACTGACACGCCGGACGACCGGCAGACCCCCCTGCGTCGTCGGCTACACTGGGTGCGGATGAGCACCTTCGACCGGAACTGGCGCGAGCTCCAGCTCGAGACCCTGGTCGATTTTTCGCTCACCATCGGCGGCGTCCGTCCGGAGGAGGAGCTCGCCGAGGAGCTCCTCAATCGCGCAGTCGGCACCCTCGATGGCGGATCGGGGCTGGTCGCGACCCTCCACCCGGGCGGCCGCGAGGCGGTGGTCCGCTCCCACGGGCTTCCGGCCAGCTTCGAAGCCGTGCGCTCGCTGTTCCCGCCGGAGCTCCTCGAGCAGCTCGCCGCCGGCCGCTTCGTCCGCGTCCAGAGAGACGCCGGCGAGCCGCCGTACGAGCTGCTGGCGGCGCCGCTTCGCGCCGGTCGCGAGCTCCTCGGGGTGGTGGTGTTGGGCGACAAGGAGGCGCGGGCCGGCCGCATCGCGTTCGCCGACAGCGACGCGCGGTTTTTGCTCGCCCTGGGCAGCATGGTCGCGATCGCCGTGGCGACCTCGCGCCGGATCGCCGCCATCGAGAGGGATCGGCAGCGTCTGGCCGACGAGAACCGCGAGCTGCGCGACACCGCCCGCCGGGAGGGATTCGTCGGCGAGGCGCCACCGGTGAGCGAGATGCTCGAGACCGTCCGGAGGGTCGCCCCGACCGGCGCCAACGTCATGCTTCGAGGCGAGTCCGGCGTCGGCAAGGAACGGGTCGCCAGGTTGCTGCACTCGTTTTCCGAGCGGGCCGCCGGAGTTTTCGTGCCGCTCAATTGTGCCGCCCTGCCCGAGACCCTCCTCGAAGCCGAGCTGTTCGGCATCGAGGAGGGCGTCGCCACCGGCGTCCAGCGTCGCCTCGGCAAAATCGAGCTCGCCGGCGGCGGCATCCTGTTCCTCGATGAGGTCGGCGATCTGACACCCGCCCTTCAGGCCAAGCTGCTGCGGGTGGTTCAGGAACGCGAGTTCGAACGGCTCGGCGGCCGCGAGCGAATCCCGGTCGACCTGCATCTGGTGACCGCCACCCACCGCGATCTCGAGGCCATGGTCGCGGAGGGCGCGTTCAGGCAGGATCTCTACTACCGCCTTCGGGTCGTGGTGATCCCCATCGCGCCGTTGCGCGACCGGCGGACCGACATCCCGCTGCTGGTCCGACATTTCCTCGAGCTCTACGGTGAACGATTCAAGCGACCCGGGCTCAAGCTGTCTCG
This sequence comes from uncultured Thermoanaerobaculia bacterium, assembly GCA_964641415.1. GTDB lineage: Bacteria > Acidobacteriota > Thermoanaerobaculia > Thermoanaerobaculales > Sulfomarinibacteraceae > JAHECW01. Next base: position 35,541 of record CAZXMW010000007.1, read on the forward strand.
CGAGGCGCTGACCGCGCTGATGGCTCACCCGTTTCCGGGCAACGTCCGGGAGCTCGAGAACGTCCTCCAGTCCGCCATTGCCCTCGCTCCGAGCGACGTCATCACCGAGGAAGACCTCCGGCTCCGGTCGGAGGTTCCCGCCGAGTCGACCACCGACCGGAGTCTGTCGCTCGAGGCGCTGGAGCGAATGCACATCGAGCGGGTCCTCGATTCGGTCGATGGAAACCAGGCCGCCGCGGCCCGGGTGCTGGGGATCGACCGATCGACGCTGTATCGCAAGATGCGGCGAATTGCATCTTTTGATGCAAAACGCAACATCGACTGAATCTTCTCTCTCAAAACAACTTGGCGGAAGTCCAGAGAGGAATTCAGAGAAAACGTTGCGTCTTGCAACGATCGCTCTGTCGTCACGTGCCGGCACAGGCTGGCACGAAACTTGCCATCCAGATCGGCGGAGGTTGTGCGATGAGGTCCCTTGCACTTGTCAAGGTTTCCGGTGTAATACTGGCGGTCGCTGCCGCCGCTGTCGCCGCCCAGCTCGGGAACCTCAGCTTCGAAATACCCTCTCAGCAGCTGCGGCTCGCGTGGACCCTGACTCGCGTTCTGATACAGTTGTAGACTCATCATGGAGGTCGTGCTGCACCTTCCTGTGGTGCCGAACATCGAGCTGGTCGCTGCGAAAGCCGTGGAAACCATTGGCAGCGCGCTCGGCATGCACCGGACCCGCGTCGAAGCCGCCAGCGTCGCTGTCGTCGAGGCCTGCCTCAACGCCATGGAGCACGGAGGCGGACAGATGGTGGTCCGGATGGCGGCCGACGACCGGGACGAGACGCCGAGCCTGGTCATCGAGGTCGAGGACCAGGGTGGAGGGTTCGACCCCTCGACGGTCCCCCGCACCACCGCGTCCCGCGTTCACGGGTGCACGACCAAGCGGGGCTGGGGCCTGACGCTCATCCGCGAGCTCATGGACGAGGTGCAGATCCGATCCCACCCCGGCAGAACCCTGGTCAGAATGCGCAAGTACGTGGAGAGTGCACCATGAACGACGAACAGATGCAGCTGTCGACCGATGTCGTGACCGACGGGCTCGGCGTCATCGCCGCAGCTGGCTATATCAACAACGAAGGCGGCCAGGCGATCGCCAACGCCGCCCACGACCTCATCGACAGGGGCTGCGCGACCCTGCTCATCGATCTCGACGGCACTCGGATCATCAACTCGATCGGAGTTTCGATCCTGCTCGAGATCATGGAAAAGCTGCTCGATGACAAGGGGCGGCTCGCCTTCTGCAACCTGACGCCGACCATCTCCAAGACCTTCGAGATCATGGGACTGGTCCAGTACGCGACGATCTACGCCGATCGGGAATCCGCCCACGCGGCGCTCACCGGCCATGCCCCTGACTGAGCTGCTGCGTCTGGCGGACGAAGCGCTCGTCAGCCACCCCGACCCACAGTTCGCGGAGCAGCTGCTGCGCGCGGTGGTCGAAGCGACCGGCTCGCGGGCCGGCGTGCTCCGGTGCGACGACGATGTCGTCGCCCGCTGGCCGCGCGCCGCCTCGCGCCAGGTCGAGGAGGCGACCGAGGGCTGGAGCGAGATCCCGTTTTTCGGCAACATCTCCGGCTGGACCCTGCGCCTGCTCCAGATCGAGCGCCTCGACGAGTCGGTGCTCGGCGCGGCGCGGCTCTGCCTTCGGGCCTGGCGCCTGAGCGCGGAGCTCAAGCGGACCCGCTTCGACGAGCGCTTCCACCTCTGGGAGCTCGAGGCGATCCGCGCGATCGCGGGCAGCATCGGCGGCATCCTCGATCGGGAGCGGGTCGCCGACGAGCTGATCAGCCATCTGATCGCCCTGCTCGGCGTGCGCAGCGCTCACCTCTACCTCGGCGACGACCCGGCGGCCGCGGAGGCCATCGGCGGCTTCGGCCCCCAGGTGGTCACGGGCGAGCAGCTCGCCGCCGCCTGGGGCAACGGTCTCTACACCGAGAATGTCGTCGCCGTCCCGCTGACCACCGAGAACGGAACGCTGGGCGTTCTCGTGGCGGCGGAAAAAGAGGCGCGAGCCGGCACCGAGCCCTTCGCCGCCAACGACGTCCGGCTGCTCGAGCTGTTCTCGGTGCAGATCACCGTTGCCATGGAGTACGTCCGGCTGACCCTCGAATCCCTCGAGCGGGAGCGCCTGCGCGGCGAGCTCGAAACCGCGGCGGCGATCCAATCCCACCTCTACCCGGACGCGTTGCCCGAGGTCGCCGGCTATCGTTTCGTCGCCAAGGCGACCCCGAGCCGCCACGTCGCCGGCGACACCTACGACCTGCTGACCGAGGGCGACGCTCTCGTCGCCTCCATCACCGACGTCTCGGGCAAGGGCGTCGGCGCCGGCATGATCGCGTCGGCGGTTCACGCCGCATTGCGCCTGCTCGCCGGCGAGGGTACCGGGCTCTCCGAGATCGCCCAGCGGGTCAACACCTACCTTCACGGCGCCACCGCGGACAACCGTTTCGCCACCTTCGCCATGGTCCGCCTCGAACCCGACGGCGATCTGGTCGCCGTCAACGCCGGACACTGTCCGGTGCTCATCCGCCGGTCGGACGGCTCGGTGGACGAGATCTCCTCGAGCGGGTTTCCCCTCGGCATGATGGCCGAAGCCGGCTACGACGTGCATCACGCCCGCCTCGAACCCGGCGACCTGCTGGTGCTCTATACCGATGGGCTGACCGAGGCCGAGGATCCCGACGAGGAGGAGTTCGGCATCGAGCGGGTCGCCGGGGTCGTGGCGAGCGCCCGATGCGCGACCGCTGCAACGTGCTCGACGGCACTGCTCGACGCCGTCGAGGCCCACACCCGCGGCCAGCCGCTCAACGATGACGCGACCTTGGTGGTGGTGGAGCGGCTGGCGGAGGAGCCGCGATCCGGCGTCCGTCACCGCGCATCCGAAACCGTATCCGAGTCGGTTTCCGCTCCCCATCCCGACCCCGACCCCGACCCCGACCCCGACGAACGATAGAGCGTCACGGTTCGCGCCCACGATGGACATCGGCTGGGCTCGGCGCCGGTTCAACCGCTTCAGAAATCCACGGGGCGCCGAACGCAGCGAGGCCCACGTGGATTTCTGAGGGCAGGCGGGTGGAGGGGCGGGGCTCGGCTCCGAGCGCAGGGGCTGACGAACGCTCGCGTTCGAAAGACCCGAGTACCGAAGACGAAAGCCGCCGGCCGTCAGGGCCGGAGGCGGAGGGTCGGCCGGCTCGGCCGCTACTCGGCGTAGAGCTCCTCGATGAGCTCCGTGTAGTCCTTCTCGACGACCCGCCGCTTGACCTTGAGGGTCGGCGTCAGGTGGCCGCCCTCGATGGACAGCATCAGCGGCAGGACGACGAACTTCTTGATCTGCTCGTAGCGGGCCAGGGTGGCGTTGGTCTCGTCGATGACCCGGGCGTAGCTCTTGGCCAGCGTCGGGTGCGTCGTGAGTTCCTCCACCGAGTCGTAGCTGACTCCCTCTGCGTGCGCCCAGCTCTCGAGCTCCTCCTGGTTGGGCGACAGCAGAGCGACGATATAGGGCCGCCGGTCGCCGATCAGAACCGCGTTGTCGATCAACGGCGACCGCTTGAGCTCGTTCTCGATCGGCTGGGGTGCGACGTTCTTGCCGCCCGCGGTGACGATGATGTCCTTCTTACGGTCGGTGATCTTGATGAAGCCGTCGGCGTCGATCTCGGCGATGTCGCCGGTCTTGAAGAAACCGTCCCCGTCGAAGACCTCGGCGGTCTTGTCCGGCAGGTTCCAGTAGCCGGTCATGACGTTGGGCCCGCGAACGCAGAGCTCGCCGTCGTCGGCGATCTTGACCTCGACGTCGCGGATCGCCTTGCCGATGGTGCCGATCCGGGTCATACCCGGATCAGCGCCGTTGACGCCGATCACCGGCGAGGTCTCGGTGAGGCCGTACCCTTCGAGGATCCGAACACCGATGGAGTGGAAGAACTCGTTGACGAAGGGCGGCAGCGGCGCTCCGCCCGAAATACAGAACCGGACCCGGCCACCCAGGCCTTCACGCACCTTGGACAGCACCAGCTTGTCGGCGAGACCGTATGCGAGCCCGTCCGGCTTGTCGCCGGCCAATTCCTTCGGGTAGGCCTTGCGACCGGCGCCGACCGCCCAGTTGAACAGCGCCTGCCGCAGCGCCGGCGCGTGGCTCACCTTGTCCATGATCTTGTCGTAGACCTTTTCGTAAAACCGCGGCACACCGGCAAACACCGTCGGCTTGATGTCGGCCACGAGATCGCCGACGTGGTAGACCGAGCAGTAGGCCTTGGTCACGGCCAGATACATGTAGAGATAGCCGATCATGCGCTCGAAGACGTGGCACAAGGGCAGGAACTCGAGCCCGAGATCGTCGGCGCGGACGGGCGCCCGATCGGACGACGCCAGCACGTTACTGACCAGGTTGTAGTGGGTCAGCGTCACACCCTTCGGGCGTCCCGTCGTGCCCGAGGTGTAGATCAGGGTCAGCACGTCGTCCGGCGCCACCGACTCGGCCCGCTGCCAGAAAAGGTCGCCGGCGTCCGTCTCGCCGCCCGAGTCGACGATCTCGTCCATCGGGATCACCCCGGCCGAGGTCGGGCCCTCGACCTGAATCAGGTGCCGGAGATCAGGGCAGGACGGCTTGGCCTGGAGGAACTTGGCCATCTGGTCGGCGTTTTCGACGACGGCTGCGACGGCGCCGGAGTCCTTGGCCTGGAACGCGACCTGGGACGCGTTGAGCGTCCCGTACACCGGCACGTCCACGGCGCCGAGATCGACCACGGCGAGATCGACCATGTGCCATTCCGGCCGATTGTCCGACAGCAGCATCACCCGGTCGCCCCGGGCCACACCGAGCTTCTCCAGTCCACGGGCGAGTCGCGAGGTTTGCTCGAAGAAGGCCGCCGAGCTGAGCACACGTCGTCCTTGCGGCGTGACGTGGAGGTAGTGCTCGTCGCGAGGAGCGTCGAACTCTCTGCGATACACGTGAAGGATGTTGTTCTCAGTCATGCAGCGTCTCCCCCCGCTCGCCGGGCGCCGCCATGCCCCGGATCAGGATCTCGAGCAGGGGCTCGGCATGGCGAACCAGATCGCTTGGCTGATCGGTGAGAATCCAGCTCATCACGAGCTCGTCAACTGCTCCGAACACCACGTTGGTCGCCAAACCGGAGCTGATGTCCCGACGGAACGCACCGACCCGCTGCCCCTCCTCGATGATCTCGCGTACCAGATTCAAATACACGCCGAGTTTACCACGCGTGAACAGGCTCATGAACCGGCGCGAGTGACGGGTCTCGATCTGCAGAACGTGGGCCAGCGCCCGATCCTCGCCCAGGGTCTCGAGGTGCAGCCGCACCATGATCCGGAGCTTCGCCACGGGGTCGACGAGCGTTGCGATCTTCTCCTCGAGCCGTCCGATGAACCGGCCGAGGACGTCGTCGAAAATGCTCAGCAGGAGATGCTCCTTGCCCTCGAAATAGAGGTACAGGGTGCCGTCCGCGACCTCGGCGGTCTTGGCGACATCGGTCATCCTGGCGGCGAAGTAACCCTTGCTCGCGAAGACCTCGGTGGCGGCGCGGAGGATCTTCTCGTGTTTGAGTTCACGTGCGTTGACACGGCTCGACGACAGATTGTTCGCCATGGGGCCTCCCACGCCCGGGGATGGAGCACCAGGCATGTTGAATGAACCGTCATTCATGTTTCCACCTGCAGTGGCTGACTGTCAAGCGGGATCACGAACCCAAGCCGCGCATCGGGATCCCGAGGCACACGATCGACGGATTGCCGTTGTACCATTCTCTGCACCGGCGACGGGGGGTGCAACATGGCTGAGATCGACCAGACTGACGCGAAGGAAGTCCGGATGCGGGTGTACGAGTCGTACAAGGAGATCTTCGCGAGCGCTCCGATCCGGCTCATGAGCAGAACCGTCAGCACCATGCGGGCCAAGGGCTACAGCGATCTGGCGTCGGCGATCGGCGACCTCGACTGGCGGACCGTGCCGGCCGATGACAGCGACGACCCGTTCCTCCGCGACGACTGGGAGGCCTTGTTGGTCCAGGCCTTCGACAACATGGCCGGCTGGATGCATCAGCTCGCCGCCCGCCCTCTCGCCTACAATCTCGACTCGCTCGGCTACCCGGCGGTCGTCGAGGCGTGGTCGGGCCTGTGGCGGAATCAGCTCGGGCTCGAGTTTCGTAACCGCACCGCCGGCCCGCCGGAGGTCTACGTGTTCCACGGCGGCAACCAGGCGCTCCAGGCATCGTTGATCGGCGTCGCAGAGGCACGCCGAAACCGCGTCGGCACGGCCACGCCCGCGACCATTCTGGTGCCGCTGCCGACCTTCTCCTGCCCCATGGACCAGATCGCGCTGCAGGGCATGCAGGTCTACATGCTGCCGCCCACAGACCCCGGAATGGACCCTGGGCCGGAGGACATCGACGCGATACCCGACGGCGTCGACATCGACGGCGTCTACGCCATGCCGATCAACAACCCGACCGGGCGCACGGTGGCGCCGGCGCGGCTGCGGGCGTTCATCGAAGCGGCGCTCGACCGCTGGCCGCACGTCGGGATCGTCCTCGACTCGGTCTACGTGCGGCTCCACCCGCAATATCGCGAGATCCTGAGCTGGTTCGACGACGACCCGCGCTTCGCCGAGTCGATCATCATCATCGACTCCCTGTCCAAGTCGCACGGCGTCACCGGCCTGCGGGCGGGCGCGCTGTTGACCCGATCCGACCGGCTGCGCGACGGCGTGCTGCGCTACGCCCAGAACGTGATGGCCGGTCCGTCGAACACCATGCAGGCGGTCACTCTCGGGCTCATCGGACCTCACGCCACCGCCGAAGAGGAGCTTGCCGACTACCTGATTCGACTCCAGATCCGGATCGGGCATCACCTCCAACGCCGCCGAAAGCTGCTGCTCGAGGAGGCCTTCGACCAGTGGGCCGAGCTGCTTCATGACGACCAGCCGGTGTTGCCCGATCCGGTGACCTTCGATTGGCAGGGCTCGATGTACGCCGCGGTCCACCTGTCGGACCGGTGTCACGACATCGCAGCCGCTCGAGGCCTGTCACCGACCGTCGGCTTCTACCTCGAGACCGGCATCGGTGGTGTCCCGCTCGACGGGTTCTGCCACAACCGGAACCTGGCCAAGCACGACCTCGTCCTCAACGGCGACGACGAAGAGCTCCGAGCGTTCCAGGACCATGCCTCGCACTTCGTGCGCCTCAGTTTCGGGATGACGCCGCCGCCTCGGCGCCGCCGGGCAACGGATCACCGTTAACCGCGAAGATCATCGCCGAGTGGGGCAACGCGACTGCGATCATGGTTGCACCGTCGCGTTGCCCCTCTCGAGTTGCTTGGCGTGCTCTGCGTCTGAGAGGTTCGCGTCCTTCTCGACCGGGAACAGCGCGCTGACCGCGAACGCGGCGACGGTGGCCAGAACGAACGCCGGGACCAGCTCGTAGAGGTTCAACAGCCCCCAGCGCGGGACCGCGAACCATCCGAGCAGGGTCAGCCCGGTGGCCGCGAGCACCGCCGCGATGTGGCCGACCCGAAACGCCCCGGTCGTCCGGCCGAGCAGCAGGATCGCCGCCGCGATCACGATCACCGCCCACCACAACCGGTCGAACAGCATCAGCGTCACCGTCGTCGGGTCGGTCATGGTCCGGATTCCGAGCTTCCAGACGACAGTGACACCGGCGCCGGTGAGCATGCATGCCAGGGCGCCGTAGCGGTTGACGAAGCGGTCCTGCAGCGCGAGCAGGGTCAGCGGCGCGAAGCTGGCGCCCAGCCCCGACCACGCGAAGAGCACGAACCAGAACACAACGCTCTCGCCGCGCAGGGCGATGAGCACGCCGAGCACCCCGACCACCGCCACCGTGATCCGGCCGAGCACCAGGCTGCGCCGGTCGTCGCTGGCCCGTCCCAGGCCCTGCTCGACGACGTCGTAGGACACCGCGGAGGCGGCGACCAGCAGCTGCGACGAGACCGTGGACAGGACCGCCGAGATCACCGCCGCCAGCAGCAGGCCGGCGATGATCGGGTGAGCGAAGGTCAGGGCCAAAGCCATGAGGGCGCGCTCGCCGTCGGCGAGGTCCGGCAGCGACACGCGCGACACCAGCCCGACCAGGCCGGCGCCGTAGAACACCGCCACACCCCACAGCATCGCGATGATCTGCAACCGCTGGATATCGCGGTCCGAGCGCGTCGCCATGTAGCGGGTGACCACGTGGGGCATCCCCGGGTAGCCGAGACCGATGCCGAGCTCGCCGATGATGAAGCCCCATGCCGCCGGCCCCATCCGGCCGCCGGTGGCGGTCAGAAATCCGGGCTCGATGGCGCCGAGCCCGGCGAACAGGACGTCGAAGCCGCCGATCCGGGCGATCGCCCAAAGCGGCAGGGCGATGAGCGCAGCCGCGACCAGCAGCCCCTGGAAGAGATCGGTCCAGGCAACCGCCCGGAAACCGCCGAGCACGGTCACCACGGTGATCACCACAGCGCCGATGAGGACGCCCAGGATGTAGCCGGGGCCCTCGGCGTCGAGCCCGAGCGAGCTCGAAAAGGCCTTGCCCGCAGCGGTCATCTGCGACGCCACGTAGATCATCATGCAGATCAGGATGATGGTCGTCGCGGTCAGCCTCAGCACGTTGCGGGGATCGCCCCAGCGGCGCGTGATGACGTCGGTCAGGGTGACCGAGCCGTGGGCCGCCGACAGGGTGCGCAGCCGCGGCGCCACGATGTAGATGTTGACCAGATAGCCGAGCAGACACCCCGGAGCGAACCACAGCCCGGACACCCCGTAGGCATAGGTCATGCCGACCGCGCCCAGGGTGACCCAGCCCGACTCCGAGCTCGCCGTCGACGAAATTCCCGCCGCCCACGGCCCGAGGCTCCGCCCCGCGAGGTGGAAGTCCTCGCCGCCGCGGGTCCGTTGCGACGCCCGCCAGCCGATGGCCAGCAGCACGCCGAGGTAGAGCACCATCACGACGGCGACGGTGGTGACCGTCGACGCCTCGAGCCCGGTCACAGGCGCCCCCGGCGCCGGTCGCGGACGGCATCCACCACCACCACGACCGTCAGCACCAGCGGGAAGACCCACAAAAGGAGGTGGCCCGCGAACGAAAGGGTGTGCTGTTCCATGCCGGTAGCTTAACGAGTTCCCGTCCGGAAACGGCGCTTTTTGGCAATCTCGGCGTCAGATTACGAATTTCCTTGTGCGGCGTACAGAAGTACGCCTCCGCGTAAATTCTGATCTTCCTTGACCTTGCACAAAAACCCCTCGTTTCCGAATCGAGAACTGCGCAGTCCCCATCGGAGTGTCCGGATGGGAACTAACGAAACCCAGCCAAAGTTCTCAGTTCTTAGTTTTGAGTTTTGAGTTCCATCTCAGATCCCGCGTCAAGAGCCTCGACTGCACGGACAATCCAGAACGCGAACCCAAGAACTGAGAACTCAAAACCATTTGCTACACTCCCACGGCTCGCGAGGGAGGTCGCCCGATGCAGCGATGTGCAGTGCTGCCGCTCGTCCTGTTCCTGTTTTCCGGGTGCGCGGCGGAGACCGTGGCCGAAACGCCGTTCCACGTCATGATCATCAACGACGACGGCATCGACTCGCCCGGGCTGGCGGCCGTCGCGGCGGTTCTGGTCGACGATCCGGGGTACCGCGTCACCGTGGTCGCTCCGGTCGAGCAGCAGAGCGGCGTCGGCCACGCCCTGGTCATCCGACGTGAGATCGCCATCGTGGCCCACCCGGCAGTCGGCGGCGCCCCCGCCTGGTCGGTGGACGCCACCCCGGCCTCGGTCACCGCGGTCGGTCTCACCGTGGTGCTCGAAGCGGATCCGCCGGACCTGGTGGTGTCCGGCATCAACAAGGGCGAGAATGTCGGCCGCGCGGCCTGGTACTCGGGCACCATCGGCGCCGCCCGCGAAGCGGTGCTGCGCGGCGTCCCCGCCATCGCGCTGTCGCTCGAGCTGGACTGGACCGACCCACAGCCGGACTGGGCGAGCGCCGCCCGGCTCGCGAAACCGGTGATCGACGTCGTGCGCGCCCATGGCCTGCCGGAGCACGTGCTGCTCAACGTCAACTTTCCGCGCGACACCGCCGCGGCAAGCGGCTACCGGATCGCCGGGATGGGCCTGGCGCCGGATGCCGTCAGCCACTATGCGGTGGACCGGACCGAGGATGGGGTGCGCTACGTCACCAGCCGCTGGTCGCCGCCGGACGGCGCCGAGGACGGGACCGACATCGTGGTGATCGCCGCCGGCCTGATTCCGATCACGCCGCTGAGCCTCGATCAGACCGCCTACCGTGCGCTCGCAACCGTCGCCCAGCTCGAGCTCGGCGCCGTCGACCCGGCGCCGTGAACCCGCCGGCAAGTGGACAGTCAACCGCAACCGAGCTAGAGTGATGCCCCCGGTCAAGGCCGGGTCGACGTGCGTCCGGCGCACCGACCGACCACGACCGGATCTCGGGAGGACGAATGGCACGCCGGATTACGCGCAAAGAGCTCAAGCAGAGCGACGAGTTCGTTTCCACCGCCGACACCGTCATCGACTGGTTGAGCGACAACTGGCGGCCGATCGTTGCCGCGGTTGCGGCCGGTTGCGTCGTGGCGCTCGGCTGGTGGCTGTTCGCCCTGTGGAACGAGGCCCGCAGCGAGGACGCCGCAGACGCCCTGCGCCGGGCGGTGACGACCTTCGAGGGCGACAACGCGGTCGGCCAGTTGGTGCCGTCCGGAAACCCGGAAGCCGCCGAGGAGGAGTTCCGGCAGGTGATCTCCGACTACGGCTCGACCGACCAGGCCGACATGGCACGGCTGTATCTGGCTCGGATTCACCTGGACCGAGGCGAAACCGACGTCGCGCGCGACCTCCTCGTCAGGCTGACGGAACGTCGCAAAGACGACGCCGTCGGCCGGCTCGCAACCCTCGACCTCATCCACCTGAGGATCAGCTCCGGCCAGGCGACCGAGGTCGCCGCCGAGCTCGAGGCCATGGTCGTCGGCTCGGACACCAGCCTGCCGCGCGATGTGGCCCTGTACGAGCTCGGCCGGCTCTACCTGGCAGAAAAGAACCCGTCGCAGGCCCGCGAGTACTTCACCAAGCTCGTCGAGGAGTTCCCCGAGTCGCCCTACCTGTCGCTCGCCCAGCAGCGCCTGATGGAGCTCGGCTGACGTTGCGTCGTTCGGACAGCCGCCTCGACCTCGAGCGGAGGGTCCCATGAACCTGACCGAAGCGATCGCCCGCAAGCGCGACGGGCTGGCGCTCGAGCGCGACGAGGTCCGCGCCTTCGTCGCCGGAGCGAGCCGGGGCGACGCGCCCGTCGAGCAGCTCGCCGCCATGCTCATGGCGATCTGCTGCCGCGGCATGACCGCCGAGGAGACCGGCTGGCTGACCGTCGACATGATGCGCTCCGGCGAGGTCTGGCGGCTCGGCGACGACCGACCCGACATCGTCGACAAGCACTCCACCGGAGGCGTCGGCGACACCGTGTCGCTGATCCTCGCGCCGCTGCTCGCTTCGGTCGGCGTTCCGGTGGCCATGATGGCCGGCCGCGGCCTCGGTCACTCCCAGGGCACGGTCGACAAGCTGGAGGCGATCCCCGGCTTCTCATGTGACCACGACCGCGCCGGCCTCGAGCGTCTGCTCGACACAGCCGGCGCGGCGATCATCGCGCAGACCGCCGACATCGCGCCCGCCGACCGCACGTTGTACGCGCTCCGCGACGTGACCGCCACCGTGCCGTCGCTGCCCCTCATCGTCGGCTCGATCATGTCCAAGAAGCTGGCGCTGGGGGCACGTACTCTGGTCCTTGACGTCAAATGGGGTCGCGGCGCGTTTCGCGCTTCCGTCGCCCAGGCGCACGAGCTGGCGTCGGCCCTCCGCCGCGCGGCGCGCGACGCCGGCGTCGCCTGCCAGGCGCTGATCACCGACATGAACCAGCCCCTCGGACCGGCCCTCGGCACCGCCAACGAGGTTCGGGCGGCGCTCGCTGTGCTGTCGAACAGCGGCGATCCGCTGCTGCGTGAGGTCACGCTGCGCCTGTGTCGGGAGGCCATGGTGCTGCGCGGCTCGAACCCCGCCGACGCCGCGTCCCGTCTCGAGGCGAGCCTCGGCTCCGGTGCGGCCCTCGACGCCTGGCAACGGCTGGTCGAGGCGCACGGCGGTGACCCGGACCCGAGTCATCTGCCCGTGGCGCAGCAGACTCGGGATGTCGTGGCGACCTTGGACGGCTTCGTCGTCGAAATCGCCGCCGACGCTCTCGGGCGCATCGCCGCTGCCGCCGGCGCCGGTCGGAGCCGGCGGGGCGAGGAGCTGGCCTTCGGAGGCGGGGTGACGGTGCATGTTCGGATCGGCGACCGGGTCGAGAGGGGCCAACCCCTCGCCACTCTCGAGCTCGACGACCGGCCGCTGGACGTGGCCGCGCTCGAGCACCGACTGGCCGCCGCCTTCGAGGTCTCCGATGTGGAACCGACACCCGACGAGCTCATTGTGGGCACGGTCGACGAGGTCGATGGGAAAGCGGCCAACGGCGACTGAGACGCACTCGACATCGTGGTACCCTGCACGCTGATGATCGAGTTCGGAACCTCCGGTTGGCGCGGCATCATCGGCCGCGAGGTGACCTTCCGCAACGTGCGGCTGGTGACCCGTGCTCTGATCGACACCCTGCGTGCCGAACCGTCGGAGCTCAACAGCCTCGCGATCGGTTTCGACACCCGGATGCTGTCCGAGAAGTTCGCCCGGGTTGCGGCAGAGATCGCGGCATCGGAGAACGTGCCGGTGGCGCTGGTCGGCCGCGACGTGCCGTCGCCGGTGCTCGCAGCGGCGGTTCTCGAACGCGGCGCCGCCGCCGGCATGGTGTTCACCGGCAGCCACAATCCACCCGAGTACAACGGCCTCAAAATCTACACCCGGGACGGCATCCTCGCGTCATCCGGCCTGACCGATCGGGTCGAGGGACGGGTCGCCGAACTCGAGCCCGGGTTCGACGACACCTTCCTGCCGAGACCGGATCTGATCACCGAGTTCGACCCGCGCCCGAGCTATCTGGCCCGGTTTCAGGACCTCATCGACTGGCAAGCGATTCGCGACAGCGGGCTCGGGATCGTGGTCGACCCCCTTTTCGGCACGACCCGTGAGTACCTCGATCACGTGCTGCTCGACAACGAGGTTCCGGTGGTTGTCATTCACAACACCCGCGACCCCTACTTCGGCGGCTACGCTCCGGACTGCACCTCGGTCAACCTGTCGCGGCTGCGCGACGTCATGCGGTCGAACGACGCCGACCTGGGCCTCGCGACCGACGGCGACGGCGACCGCTTCGGTCTGCTCGACCGGGGCGCCCGGATGCTCGACTCGTCGACCGGAATCGCGCTGATCCTGGACTATCTCGCCCGGCGCCGCGGACTGACCGGCAGCGTCGGACGGACCCTGGTCACCCCAACCCTGATCGATGCCGTGGCGTCCGAGCACGGTTTACGGGTCGTCGAGACGCCGGTCGGTTTCAAACACTTCGGACCGCTGTTCGTTGACGGCAGCCTCGAGTTCGCCGGCGAGGAGTCGGCCGGGTTGACATGGGCCCGGCACCTGCCCGAGCGCGACGGCGTTCTCGCCTGCCTCCTCGCCGCCGAGATGATGGCGGTCGAAGGCCGGAGTCTTGCCGAGCTCACTGCCGATCTGGAAGCGAGGGTCGGAGCGCATTACTTTCGCCGAACCCAGATTCCGCTCACGTCCCGCACGCGGCAGATCTTTGACCGCCGCATCAGGCAGAAATGGAACTCCATCACCGGCCGGAAGGTGGTCGACGTCGACCGCCGCGACGGCCTCAAGTTGAGCCTCGAGGGCGGCAGCTGGCTGGCGGTTCGGCTGGCAGGCACCGAGCCGAAGATCCGGCTCTATGCCGAGGGCCGCAGCTCCAAGGAGATGCGCCATCTCATGCATCTGGCTCGACAACTTTTCTCAGACCGGAGGCTGTGAATGTTCGACATCGAATTCGTCAGTGGCAGAGAGGTTCTCGACTCTCGCGGAAACCCGACAGTCGAGGCCGAGGTCTTGCTGTCCAGCGGCGCCATGGGCCGCGCCATCGTGCCCTCGGGCGCCTCGACCGGCTCGCGCGAGGCCCTCGAGTTGCGTGACGGAGACACCGACCGGTTCCTCGGCAAGGGGGTGCTGCGCGCGGTCGAGAACATCAACGGCCCAATCGCCGAGGTCATCGAGGGTCTCGACGCTCGCGACCAGCTCGGGGTCGACCAGGCGATGATCGACGCAGACGGCACCGACAACAAGGGCGCTCTCGGCGCCAACGCGATCCTCGCCGTGTCGCTCGCGGTCGCCGACGCCGCGTCGAACACCGCCGGACTGCCGTTGTACCAGTACCTCGGCGGGGTCGGCGCGCGCGAGCTGCCGGTGCCGATGATGAACATCGTCAACGGCGGCGCCCACGCCGACAACTCGGTGGACTTCCAGGAGTTCATGGTCATGCCGGTGGGCTTCTCGACCTTCTCCGACTCTTTGCGAGCCGGAGTCGAGGTCTTCCACACCCTCAAGAAGGTGCTGGCCCGGCGCAGTCTGGCGACCGCGGTCGGCGACGAGGGAGGGTTCGCGCCGAATCTCGAGTCCAACCGGGCTGCCCTCGAGCTCATCATGGAGGCGATCGAAACCGCCGGCTACGCCCCAGGCGACCAGATCGGTCTCGCCTTGGACGTGGCGGCTTCCGAGTTTTTCACCGACGGCCTCTACAACCTGGCCGGCGAGGGTCGCACCGGCCTGGACGCCGACGACCTCATCGCCACCTACACCGAGCTCGTCGACAGCTTCCCCATCCTGTCCATCGAGGACGGCCTGGCCGAGAGCGACTGGGGCGGCTGGAAGCGTCTCACCGACGCCCTGGGCGCGCGGATCCAGCTTGTCGGCGACGACCTGCTGGTCACCAACCCGAAGATCATCGCCGAGGCCATCGACCGCGGTGTGTGCAACTCGGTGCTGGTCAAGCTCAATCAGATCGGCACGCTGTCGGAAACCATCGACGCCGTCGAGATGTCGCACAAGGCAGGGTACACAACGGTCATCTCGCACCGGTCCGGCGAATCCGAGGACACGACCATCGCGGACCTCGCGGTCGCGCTCAACACCGGCCAGATCAAGACCGGGTCGGCGAGCCGCACCGACCGCATCGCCAAGTACAACCGGCTGCTCAGGATCGAGGAGGAGCTCGAGAACACCGCCAGATTTCGGGGTCGCGCCTCGATCAAGCGGTAGAATCGTCGGCAGCGAGTGAGACGACTGCCTCTGATCCTCGTCGCCGTCGTTGCCGTGGTCGCCCTCGGCGTGCTGTCGAGCATCGTCACCCAGGGTTTCGAGGACATGACCCGGGCCGAGGCCGAGCGCCACAGGCTCGAGGCCGAGAAAGCGCGGCTCGAAACCGAGATCGGGATCCTCGAGGACACCCTCTTCGCTCTCGACAACGACCCTGCTGCCGTGGAGTCACTGGCCCGCAAGGAGCTCCGTTACATCCGACCCGGAGAGTCCGTGATCATCCTCGCGACACCGACTCCGGCGCCACTGCCGGTTTCCTTGACAGAGCCCACTCCCACGCCTATACTCTCGCTCCCTGATTGACGCGGGGTGGAGCAGTCCGGTAGCTCGTTGGGCTCATAACCCAAAGGTCGCGGGTTCAAATCCCGCCCCCGCAACCAAAAACGACAAGCCGCCATTCGGCGGCTTTTGTCGTTTTTGGTGTTCCTTGCCAGAGAAGAATCGAGTGACCCAACCGTGGTCGC